>ONJF01000047.1 GCA_900318085.1 uncultured Bacteroidales bacterium | reverse complement strand
AATATATGCCACCGTCTGGGCTTGCAGGTACCAGATGACATTGAACTTCTCCGTGGGGAACCATCCGCTCCACAAGATGAGGCACATCAGGACGATGGCCAGCACGCGGTCGAAGACGGAGAGTATACTGTCGTGCTTGAAAAGCAACAACCCCTGTATGTTCGATCGGAGATAGAGGATGAACGACAGCAGGATTTGGTTGAGACCGCACCAACACAACAGTTTGAGTTTCAACCCCTCGCAATAGCCGAGGAAATAGCCGACCACGAAGATGACTACGGCGTACAAGAGTCCCAGCACCAGCTTGATTTCGGTGAGGCCGCCAAAGTGTTTCGATAGGTTTTTCGGGTCTTGCGCTACGGCACGGCTATTGAAATTGGTGATGCCGAGGTCGAGCAGGATATAAAAGAGGTAGGAGAAATTGAAAAGCGCCTGATAGGTGCCATAGGAGGCGTCGCCGAGCAGGTTTTGCACTTCGCGGTCGATGCCGAGAATCCAAAAAGGCTTCACCAACAGGTTGAGAAACAACAAGAAGATGATATTTTTGATGAAGCGGTTCTGCATGCAGTGACTATGTTTGCGGGGCAAAAGTAGGAAAAAAACACTTTCCAACCGTTTTTCTCCTTGCGTTTTGGAAAATATGCGTATTTTTACACCCCGAATATGATTTGAATACATGAACAAGGAACAGGAAGATATCGAAGTGTTGGAGGAGGAACAGGTTGAAAATGAGAAGAGTCTGCTGCTCATCAACGACGATGTGAATACTTTTGAATATGTCATCGACACCTTGATGAAGGTGTGCCATCATACCCGCGAACAAGCCGAGACATGTGCATGGATCACGCACTACAAAGGCAAGTGTGCTATCATGCATGGCACTTTTGAAGAGCTGAAGCCCTATTACGATATCCTGCTGGGTCATCAATTGACGGTGAAAATCACGGACTAATGGTTGGATACACTTCTCTAGAAATATTGGCCATCCAGCAGGCCTATACCTCGATGCTGGACGACATCAACCCCTTCGTCAACGCGCCCGAACACCTGGCTTTGATTGACAAGGCATATCGCTATTGCTTGGAGAAATACGACGGACGCTATTTGGTGTCGGGCAAGGCCTATATGTTGCACCTTATCGAGATGGCGCGTATCGCCGTCCTGGAGGTAGGCTTGGGCTATGTCTCCGTGGTGGCCTCGTTCCTGCATGGGATTGATTATAAGGAAAATGTGAGCGTCAAGGAACTGGAGAAGGAGTTCGGAAAGACCGTGGCCATCGTGTTGGAGGATTTCAGCGATATCTCCAAACTTGACACTGAGAAGGTCGCCTACAACTCCGACAATTTCCAGGTGATGTTCCTCTCGCTGATCGACGACATGCGCGCCGTGTTGCTGAAGATTGTACACCGCGTGTACGATGTGCGCAACCAGTCCGATGTCGACGCTGACCGTCTGTCGAAGTATTTCCATGAGATCAAATACATCTATATCCCTATCGTCCATCGTTTGGGCTTGTATAAGCTGAAAGCGGAGCTCGAAGAGAAGCTGATGCTCTATGAGAACCCCGAGATCTTTCATGAGATTGAGGCCAAGATCGAGGCGAGTAAGGAGGCCCGTAAGCAGACCGCCGAGAAGTTCATCGCCCGCATCTCGGAAGGCATCGACGCCGAGTTGGAGCGCACCAAGAAAAACGGGAAACACAAGTTTGCCTATTCTGTGAAGTGGCGTTTGAAATCCATCCCTTCCATCTATGCCAAGATGCGCGCCCAGAATGTGCCGTTTGAGGAGGTCTATGACTTGATGGCGGCGCGTGTCATCATCCGCTGCGCCTTGAAAGACGAGCAGGAGTGTTGTTGGAGTGTGTATTCGGCCATCACCAATATCTACGAGCCCATGCCGGAGCGCCTCCGTGACTGGATCACCCAACCCAAGGCCTCGGGCTACGAATCGTTACACACCACGGTGAAATACGACGACAAACTGTGGTTTGAGGTGCAAATTCGCACCACTCGCATGGACGACATCGCCGAGACGGGACAGGCGGCGCATTATCTATATAAAGGAGAGAAACAAACATCCGAGGAGTGGCTGCTCAATGTGCGCGAAGTGCTGGAAAACCCAGGCTTGGTCTCGTTTGAGAACTCCTATAGAAAGATATACAAATCGGATAAGATCTTCATCTTCACGCCTGAAGGTGACTTGAAGCAGCTGCCTGTCGGCTCCACGGTGCTCGACTTCGCCTATGAGATTCATACCCGTGTGGGTGAGACCTGTAGCGGTGCTCGCGTCAATGGCCGCATGGTGCCCATCCGACATGTGCTGACCAACGGCGACCGTGTGGAGATCATCACCAGCAAGAAGCAGTCGCCCAATGCCGACTGGCTCAACGCTGTGGTGACCGACAAGGCCAAAAACAAGATCCGTCGTTACCTCTTGGAGCAGGAACTGAAGGAGTCGGAGATGGGTAAAGGCATGTTGCAGCGCAGGTTGAAAAACTGGAAATTGCCCTTCTCGGAGACCGTTGTCGACATGCTCGTCAAGGAGTTCAAGTTGGAAAACGCACTGCAACTCTATCATCAAATTTCGACCGAGAAAATCGATATTGCCGATGTGAAACGCTTCTTGACGGCCAAGTTTGGAGAGAATCCAGAGAGAATGGAAAAGGCTGTGCCTGAAACAGTTGGAGCATCCAAAAAAGAGCAACCCACTGAAGCGGAAGAGTCGCTTTCCATCGGTGAGGACATCGACAATGTGACCTACAAGCTGGCCAAGTGCTGCAATCCCATCCCTGGCGACCGTGTGTTCGGCTTTGTCACCAGCGACGGCACCATCAGCATACATCGCACCAACTGCCCCAATGCCAAGAGTATGCAGCAGCGGTATGGCTACCGTATCATCAATGTGAAGTGGAACGGTATTGAGAATCAAGGGTCGCAGGCCACTGTCCGCATTTATGGCCGTGATGTGATGGGCCTGCTTGGAAAAATCACCAAGGTCATCTCCGAAGACTTGGAGGTGAACATGAAGAATATCGCCCTTAACTCCGACAAGGAAGGCTTCTTTGAAGGCCGTATTGTGCTTCAGATCTCTGATGTGGATGCCTTGGAACAACTGATTGGGAGGCTGAAAGCCATTGAGGGGATAATGGAAGTGGTGAGGATTGATTGAATGAGGAATGAGGAATGAGGAATGAGGAATGTGGAATGAGGAATGCGGAATGTGGAATGTGGAATGATGAATGGGCTTCTGCCAATGACCAGTTGCCAGCAGCCAGAAGCCAATATTTAAATTTTGAATCTTTGAATCTTTGAATATGAAGAAATTACTTTTGACAGTAGCCTTTCTGTTAATGGGTTGGGCAATGGTGGCTCAAGATGTACAGCACACCCAGAAGTTTTATGGCATCGACCATGATAAGAAAATCGTGGTTTCAACCGGGAAACTAGCCGATGGTATGAAATCATTCAAGGAGACCATCCAGGTTAGGGGAGAGGAATACACTTATTATCGTAGTGAGATGCCGATGATCACCATCACCACCGATGGTCCCATCGTCAATTCGCCTGCTGTGCATGGCATCATCAGCGTGGCCGATGCCGAAGGCGATGTCATCGAGATGCATGCCGGTTTCAAGATTCGTGGTACCTCGTCGCAGCAATACGACAAGAAATCGTATCGTGTGGAGCTTTGGGCTGATGAGACGGGCGCCGAGATGGCCGACACCACCTTCCTTGGGTTGCGCAGCGACGATGACTGGAATCTTGAGGCCATGTGGGCGCAGCCGCTCCGACTCCGCGACAAGGTGGCCAACGAGCTATGGATGGAGATGTACCAACTGCCGTATGCCGAAAGCGAGCCCGATGCTTTGCCAGGTATACGCATGGTTTATGCCGATGTTTTCGTCAATGAAGAATATATGGGTGTGTACGCCCTTACGGAACGCATGGACCGCAAACAGCTGGGGCTGCGCAAATACAATGGAGAATTGAGAGGCTTGCTTTATAAAGGCAATGGTCCCGGTGCCCCGACTTTCGATAGTTTGCCCGATTACGACAACACTTTGGACACTTGGTCGAACTACGAATGGGTGTATCCCAACGAGAGTGACACGGCTATCAATTGGAACCATCTCTACAGCTTCACCAACTTTGTGATGAATGCCTCCGACAATGTGTTCTTTTCCCAATATTCCGCCCAGTTCGATAAGGACAACGCCATCGATTACTATTTGTTTATTAATAGTCTGATGGCCATGGACAACATGGGTCGCAACCTGTTTGTGGCACGCTATAAGAAATCGAGCACCTATATGTACCTGCCTTGGGACTTGGATGCCATCTGGGGCTTGGACACCGACGGCAACAAGACTTATTCCACGGGAGGATTGAAGAGCAATGGCTTTTACGATCGCCTGACCCAAGACTGTGGTGACAACGGCTTTGTGGCTGCCGCAAAAACACGCTACAATGCCTTGCGCGACGACATACTGACCACCGATCATATTATGGAATTGGTCCAGAACCAATATGATGAATTGGTTGAAAGCGGCGCCTACGAGCGTGAGCATGAGGCATGGCCTGACTTCACCGTCGACGAGAGTCAATTGGACTATATGAGGGCTTGGTTGGATGACCGTTTCAACTATTTGGATGGTGAAATCAATGCCGCGTGTGGGACTTGGGGTATTGAGGCCCCTGAGGTCCCTGAGCCCGTCGAAGGGCCGACCCGAATTGTTGAAATCTACCCCAATCCCGCCAAGGATCGAATCAATATCCGTTTTGCGGAAGCTGGTGAAGCCTCCATTAGGTTGTACGACATGACAGGGCGCATGGTGTATTCCAATGCCTCAAACACGCAAGTCTTTGTCATTTCCACACAGGGTTTGGGCCGAGGCATTTACACCTTGGTGACTATTTCTGGTGGAAAACAGCAGGTGGATAGGGTGGTGGTGGAATAACCCTACAGTTTCCAAATCGCCTCAACTTTCAAATCCGTCTTGTGGTTGCCCTCAATCAGCGTCAGCCCGCTGCCATTTTCATCGCGGTCGCTGTAGATGGTGCGCCCGATGCGGGCGTAAAGCGTCAAGGCGTTGAACAGTTTAACCTTCCCTAAAAGATACACCCTCATGCCTTTGCCGTAAAGGGCGGGCACGCTGAAGGAATAGAGCACATCGTTCTCGTAGGCGTAGATGCGGGCATTGTAGTCCTGGGCGTCGAAAATGGCATACCGGAAGGTGAGGCTATAGGGCTTGTTCTCTGGTTTGTAGGCGATGTCTTGGCAGAGGAAATAGCCGTGTTCATTACTGCCGTCGTCGTTGCGGTAGTGGGCGTATTCGGCCTTGTTGGTGCAATGGATGTCCCAGCCTATTTGATAGTTGATGTTGAAACGCACGGCGTTTTTCGTGTAGAAGATAGGGTAGTGGCTGAAAACAAATGCATCCGTTGAGTTCTTCATCTTGGTCTTGGAGCGGAACTGCAGGTAGGCTTGCGTGCGCTTGTTGAAACTATGGCTGACACGCACATAGTAGTCGTGGCCGCGGCTGGGCGCGTTGACTTGCGAGGTCAGCCAAGTGAATTGGAACTGGTCGACATAGGCGAGGATATTCCAATAGGGTGCAGGAGCGGCCTCCATGCCGAGATAGATGCCGCGCTGTCCTTGGTTGCGGCTGCCTTCGCCAAAGGCGTTACTCATGAGGTTTTGGTAGGCCTTGCCGTAGTCGCGGTACATGACGGTGAAGTTGAGGTAGCCAGCAGGCTTGACAGTCAAGCCGACCAAGCCTGCAAAGCCAAGGGTTGTTGAGCCTGTCGAAACGCCCGACTGTACAGATGTCGGCCCTTCGACGGGCTCAGGGTCCTCAACTTTATGATTATAACTCATCGCCATCTCTCCAAAGACAGCATATTTCCCTTTCACATACTTGAAGTCGATGCCTTGGTTGGTCAGCCTTTGTCCTTGGAAATAGAACTGATTGTAATGGCTGGGCTTGAGTTCGAGTGGCACGCTGAGCCAGGTGTGGTGGGCGGTGTAGCCAACCTCAAAATGGGCTACGGCATAAGCCAGATGGCCTCCCACGACTTGTTGCCGTATGGCATGGCGGTCTAACAACTCACCGATGGTTCGGTGATAGCCCGTCTCTTGCAGGCTGCTGACGAGTTCTGCCTCGTTCTCCAAGGTGTCGGCCACGCTGACATTGGCATCGACCAGCCGGTTGGAGTAGAAGATGGTGCCGCTGAAAGGTCCACCGCCGAGGGTGACGGCAGCGCCCCGCATGAAGCCGTATTCGCTGGCCGAGCCTTTGGGTGTGATGCCGCGTCCTTGTTTCATTACGCTGCTGCCTGCACCTGCCTTGCCGAAGCTCATGCCCGACCAAAGCGTCAAGCCTTGGCCGAAAGCCAATTGGTAGTCACCCAAAACGGCGGCTTTCACGATGCCCAAGTCCTTGGCATAGAGATGGAAACCGACGAAGTCGAAGCCTCGTTGGTATTGCTTGCCCAACAAGGCTTGTATCGTGTCGCTGACCTTGTCGGTGAAGAACATCTCGCCTGCGTCTTTCTCCAAAGTGAAACCTGCACGAATCTTGTTCCTATAGTTATAGGTGTATTTGAACTGAAGCTTCTGTGGACTGCCGAGATAGCGCGAGTTGGGCTTGGCCAGGAGCGCCGAGTCATCGATGGGGGCGTATCCCTGCTGTCGCTCAAGGACTTGTTCGTATCGACCCACGAGTTGATGCTTGCCATAACGAGCCATCTTGTTGAGCGTGATTTTGTCCTTGCTTTGGTCTTTCTCGATGCATACCACGGGCCGGATGATGGCCACGGTCTGCTCGTCGAAGCCTTCCACCATTTCCAATTCATCGAGAAACATGAAGTCACCGTAGAACCTGCGGTATTTCTTCAGCTCTTCGTATTGGAACGCGCTGATCAGATGCAACTCCACCAAGCGCATCACCTCGTCACTGTTAATGTTGACGGGGTTGTCGCTCAAGAAGATGTAGCTTTCAAGAAGGTCTTCGTAGTCGATTTCTTCTTCGTTGTCCTCTGCCAAACGCTCCACTTGCTCGATGAGCAAGGTGTTCAAGGCCTCGGTGCTGAGCGTGTCGACAGCGACTTGTGCCTTCGCCCAAAAGACAATGAACAGGGATACTATGGTGAAAACCAGTCGTTTCATATCACTTACCGATGCTGAATATCATGCCAATCTGCATAGAGGCTCCCAATTCGTTGTGGAGCTGGGCCGCCACATTGATTTGTGCGAAACGGATACCGTAGCCGAGACCGAAACTGAGGATGCCTGGGTTGGACTGCACACCAGCACGGATGTAGAGGTTCTTGACGGCTTCATATTCCAATCCGCCCCGCAAACTGACGCCCTCGTGGTCCGTGTTCTTTTCGATTTCAGCCTGTCCGATGAAGTCTTTCGTGAACTTGTAGGCCAAGCCAAACCGAAACACGATGGGGATTTTCTCGTGGTTCAGCGTCTGCTCGAAACTGAAATTGACGGGGTTGAAGATGTATGTGCCTAAGGTCAGTTTGTCGGTGACATGCGACTGGATGCCCAATTCAAATGTGACGGCACTGAAGGATCCATAGTCGTTACCGATTTTAAGGAGCAGATAGTCGAGTTGCAGGCCGATTTGCAGGTAGCGACCGAAGTCTTTGGCGTAGGCCAAACCGAACTTGTTTTCGTTGTATTTCGATGAGCCGAATTGGTTGAAGCTCAACCCCAAAGTGCCGAATTTGGTGGGCAGGGCAAATGCACCGCATTTGTAGGCCGTTTCGGGTAGCATCCAGCGGTTCTCGTAATAGAGGCCGAGGCTGATTTTCTCCAGATTGGCCATTCCAGCCGGGTTGTTTTGCAGGGCCCATAGTCCTTGTGAGGCCACCGAAGAGCCACCCATGGCCGCCGCTCGTCCACCGATAGGATGGATGATGTCGTAGGCGAAAAGTGTTGAGGTTGAAATGATTAGCGTTATAAGGAATAGAAGTCTCTTCATAAAGTTGTTTTTATGGTGCAAATGTAAGGTTGATTTTCGAAAAAACAAAGCGTTTGGTTGAAAAACTGTGGCGATGGTGGTGCGACTTCTTCTTTTTTATTATTTTCGCAGTCTAAATCATGTCGTGATGTTTTATGTCTTGATGGTTTTGGGCATTTTGTCGGTGCTGGTCGGGTTGGTGGGCGCCATCATTCCAGGCATTGCCGGACCTCCTTTTAGCTATGCAGGTCTGCTCATTGTGTCATTTTTGGATGGTGTTGAGCATTCGGTGTGTTTTCTGGTGGTCATGGGTGTAATCGGGGCCATTGCCTTCCTGCTCGACTATTTTGTTCCCATCTGGGGAACGAAGAAGTTTGGCGGCACCAAGCAGGGCATGTGGGGTAGTACGATAGGCCTTGTGGCCGGATTGCTCCTCACCACCTTCTTCAATTTCGCCTTTGTCGCCATCTTGGCCGGCCCGTTTTTCGGGGCTTATATCGGCGAGCGTATCGCCAAGACTCCCAATAAGCAGGCATGGAAGGCCGCAGCCGGCTCGTTGGTCGGCTTCTTGATAGGCACTTCCGTCAAGTTGGTCTACGCCATCGTGTGCATCGTCTATGTGGTGAGGGACTTGATATTGTTGATTTGATTACATTCTGAAACACAATAAAATACATAATATGGATACCAAGGAAAAAAGCCATCCGAATCCGGAGAAACATGTCAAGATTGACGCTGAGGCACAGAGAAACTTTGAGCGTGTCTTGAGAGAAATGAGTACCGATGAGATTGCACAATTTGTGCCCAGTTTGGGTAAGCCATTCTCGACCTGTCCGAAAGGCTTGTATAACAGCAAGGTCTTGTATGACGGCTACGATTTCCATGACGAAAAGACCTTTGAGACATGCTACGATACCAAGGTCTACCGCCATTACATCGCCCAAGGCAAATACGACCACACGCTCGACGAGACGCTGGCGCGTGCCTTGCACGACCATTTCATCACCCATGCGCTCAATGTGATGCTGGAGCAATACAATGAGAAAGATGTCATCGGTGTGATGGGCGGCCATGCCAAGCGGCGCGACGACCCAGGGTATCGTCAGATTGTCTTCCTTAGCAAGAAACTCACCGAGATGGGGCGGCTGATGGTGACGGGTGGCGGTCCAGGCGCGATGGAAGCCACACACCTCGGGGCTTGGATGGCGGGTAGGAGCGAGGCTGAGACCAACGAGGCCGTCGACATGGTGATGCCGTCGCCCACCTTCAAGGACGAAGGATGGCTGCGCCGTTCCTTCGAGGTGATGGAGCGTTTCCCCTTGCAAAGCGACTACCGTAGCTTGGCTATCCCGACATGGTATTACGGCCATGAGCCTACCGCACCTTTCGCCACCGACATCGCCAAGTATTTCGACAACAGCGTGCGTGAAGACGGCATCGTCACCATCGCCAAGGGTGGCATCATCTACACGCCTGGCAGCGCTGGCACCATGCAGGAAATCTTCCAGGATGCGGGCCAGAACCACTACGAGAGCGTCGGCTTCGCCAGCCCGATGATCTTCATGGGCAAGGACTATTACACCAACTACATGCCAGCCTACACTTTGCTGAAAGACCTCAGCGACAGGGGTATATTTAAGAACATGCTGCTCACCATCAGCGATGACAATGACGAGATTGTCGATGCGATTGTGAGGTTTAGGGAAGGGAAGTGAGAAAGGGCGTTCAGCTCACTGTCAAACGGACAGGCTTATTTTTGTTGGTTGATGGACTGCATCTTGTCGATGATCTGCTGTAGCTGGATGACGATTTCATAGTCGTCGCCATAAGCGGTTTTCAGCAGGGGCAGGGCTTGGTTGAGATTGTCCAGCGACGCTTCAAAGTCGCCTTGTTGACCGAGGTCGAGGCCTTTGAGCATATAGGCTGAGCCTATATTGCCCTGGCATCGAAGCACCATGGGGTGATCCTTGCCATAGGCGGCGCTCCAGATGGCCAAGGCATTGCCGAGGTAGATAAGGGCATTGTCGTATTGGCCGAGGTCGAGACAGAGGGTGCCGAGGTCGTTGTAGCTATAGGCGAGGTCGGGATGGTCGGAAGGCAACAAGGCATGCCTAATGGATAACGCTTTGATGTGATATTCTGCGGCTTTGTCATATTCCTCCTGGCCATAGTAGGTCTGACCGATATTGAAGTAGCACGTCGCCACTAAAGGATGGCTTTCTCCATAGTTATGCATCAAGATGCGTAGAGCGTGGTTGTAGGACTCAAGAGCATCATCATATTGGCCTTGTTTCATGCAAATCCAGGCTTTGTTGTTGTAGCTGGTGGCGACATCGGGATGGTTGGGCCCGTTTAGGGCGATCCTGATGATGAAGGCTTTGTCGTCATAGTTCTGGGCTTGGTCGTATTTGCCCATGCTGGCGTAGGCCGAGCCTATATTGCTGTAGCAAACCGCCACCCATTCGCTGTTTTCGCCGTACTCTTCTCTGGCGTTGCGTAGCACTTGCTGGTAATAGCCTAGGGCCTTGTCATAGTCGCCGATATAGTCATGGATGAAACGTCCTGCGTTATTGACCCATTCGAGGTTGGTGGTGTCGAGGCTGGCCCTGAGTTCAAGGTAATAGGCGGCAGTGTCGATAAGACTCTGTGCCGCAAAGGTTTCAAAGTAGCTATAGCAGCGCTGTGCCGCTTCATGGAGGTCGGCCTGATGAACGGCTTCGGCCTCCTGCAGCAGCACCTTTTTTTCGTTGAGAACCTGACCGCGCTGCCTAATGTCGGAGACTTGTTGGCTGATGTCACCTTTCGTTTTGAGTAGCTCGTCTGCCTTGACGAGTTCGCCGTTCTCGATGTGGTATGACACTTGGCGGTAGAATTCGTCCAGTTGGTCATAGTCGAGTTCGGAATAGCGTTTGGCCATGTCGTTGATGAGCCGTTCGTTGTTTTCCTGATTGGCGTAGAGCTCTTGCAAGGCGTTTTGGTATTCCTTTGGTGAGATTTTTTTCGCTCCCTTCAGCTTTTCCAGTTCGTCTTCCTTGGTTTGCAGCTGTTTTTGCAGGTTGCGGCGTATTTTGCGCTCGGCATCAAGTTGGTCCTGCAGCTGCTGCTCTGGTGTCTCCATGACGATGTAGATCGGGCTGCTTGAGTATTTATAGCTTTTCGAGCAGGCATCCATGTCGACCAGTTGATAGCCATCTTTCTTGACGGAGTCCAGCTGGAATTGTTGTTCGGGGACAAGGAAAGAGAAGAAGCCATTGTCGGCATTCACCATTATGGTCGTCTTGCCTTTGATGGACACTGTAGCCCCTTTGAGGCCTTGGCCTGGGACATACTCGCCGTCCACCATGCGCCCTTTGGTCTTCACATAGCCTTGCTGGGATTGGGCAGAAAGCATGATGCCGGCTGCCATGATAGCAGAGAGGAGGAAAAACTTCTTCATGATGATTCTTTTGGTTTGTTTTCTTGTCCTTTTAGTTTGACCTGGATTTCAGAGATTTTGTCTTTTGCTTTGATGGCGTCAGGATGCTCCTCGTCGAGAACCTTTTTCCCGGTGGAGAGCACCTTGCTCATGGTAGGAGGCGTTTTGGCGTTTGTGCTTTACTCCAACAATCTTCTCATCGCCTTCACCAGCTGCTCCTCCATCATCGTGCATTTTTCGTCGGCTTCGATGACGGCGCAGAGGTCGGCTAGGAGTTCAATGCGGTCGCCTTCGGTGGCCACATGGAGCGGCTTGTTCTCGCGGATGACGGCGAGTGCTTCGGCATCGTTCATCTTGGCGAAGAGGT
This sequence comes from uncultured Bacteroidales bacterium, assembly GCA_900318085.1. Classification (GTDB taxonomy): domain Bacteria; phylum Bacteroidota; class Bacteroidia; order Bacteroidales; family F082; genus Limimorpha. The sequence continues at coordinate 5,079 of ONJF01000047.1, read as the reverse complement.
TCTCCATCTTCTCCACCGTGTCGAAACCGCTCTTTTCAAGCATTACTCTTACTTCTTCCGATTGGATGTTACCATCGATGTTGGCGGCATAAAGCATCACCAAGGTCTTGAATTCTTCTTTTGTTAATGTCATGGCGTTTATGTTGTTTAGTTGTTTAATCGTTGATTGTTTAATTGTTGAATTGTTGATAGTCGAACAATTAAACAGTTCAACGATCAACAATTCAACATTGGCTTCAGCAATGCATCGGCTTCAAAAGGTCATTCACCGTCTTCACCGGGTTGAAGGTCTCGATGGGCACTTCGACGAAGATGGTGATCCAGTCGGCCATGGCGCCGTTCCAGAGGCCGGGTAGCTCGAGTGCTTTCAGCTCGCGGCCGTCCTTCGACTTGTTGGAGACGAAGCCCGTGTTGGGATCGACATAATCGGTCAGGCAAAAGGCCTCGCCCTGATAGTTCCAACAGCCACACACCAGGTCGACAGGGTTGAAGTGCGTCGAGCCTTGGAAGATGGCTTCTTGTTGCGCGTTCTTGTGGTCGATTTGCGATGACTCGATGATTTGCAACGAGACCTCGTCATCATCGTTCTTCACCCAGAAGGGACCACCGCCGGGCTCACCTTCGTTCTTCACCATGCCGCAGATGCGCATGGGGCGGTTGAGCTTGTTGTAGAGGTAGTCGATCTTCTCGATGTCGTTGTATTCGTTCACAAAGTCGGGGATGTCGATCATCAGGTCTTCTTTGGCGAAACGCAGGGCTTCGTCCAACTCTTCAGCGCTGACGGCACCTTGGTCAAGCATCTCGAGGTATTCGAAGGTACGCTGCTGCAGGTGGAGGAGGAGGCCCGCCAACACCTTTTTATAGGCGATGGTCGTTTGAGCCTTGGTCTCGGGCACGATGTTGTCGATGTTCTTGATGAACACGATCTCTTCGCCGAGGTCGTTGAGGTTCTCGATGAGCGCGCCGTGGCCGCCGGGACGGAACAGTATCTTGCCGTCGGCTTCGCGGAACAGCTCACCGTTGGCGTCGATGGCCACCGTGTCTGTAGAAGGTTTCTGGCAGGAGTAGGTGATGTCGTAACGCACGCCGTATTTCTTTTCGTAGTCGGCAATGAGCGCGCCGACGGTCTTCTTGAAAGGCTCCTCGTGTTCGGGCGAGACGGTGAAGTGTAGTTTTGCCACGCCTTCGTTGTCGGTGGCATAGCGTGCGGCTTCCACCAGGTGCTCCTCCAAGGCCAGACGGTCGAAGGTGGGGTAATGGTGGAACTTCAGCAATGCCTTGGGCAGTTTGCCATAGTTCAGTCCGTTGTCCAAGAGCAGGGCTTTCACGACATCCACCTTGCGACCTTGTTGCAACATGGCGTCGATGTCGAGGCCATAGAGGCGCTTGGATGCCTCGTTGAGGTCATCGAAGAAGGCAAAACTATGGATGTGGGCGAAAAAGATGTCGGTGAACTTGGTCTCTTCGCCACTGTCGGCGAAAGCGAAGAGGTCCTTGAACATACGGGAGGCAGCGCCCGAGGCAGGGACAAATTTGGTGAACTGATAGAATTCTTTGTCGGCGTCGAACACGGCAGTCATCATGTTCACTTGTTCCTCATCCATGCGAAGGATGCCGTCGCCAGGGGTGGCGGGACGCATCAGTTGGACATATTGCGTGCCACGTTTGAGCTGTGCGACTTGGTTTATTACTTGGTTTTCAGTAATGTTTCTTTCCGAAAGTTGTTGAAGGTCTTTTTCAGTAATCATAATCATAGGATTTAAAGGCTCAAAAATAAGGATTTTTCTCTTAAAAACGCAAATCTTTTCATTTTTCTTCATTGAACATGGGATTACCATGGCAGAATTAGCCAAGAAGTTGAAAAATTGGCGAAGCCAATTATCAAAAACACAATTCATGAAGAATTCGTGGCTTTTGGTGACAATTTGTGTTGAAAATCAAAGGAATGCCATCCTATGTTACCATCATTTGACGGTGAGTCATGGTGTGAGATAAAGACTTGGAAAAATTTTTTTCTTGAAAATGTTTGCCGCATTGAAAAAAGTTGTATTTTTGCCGCCGATTTCAAGCCCAGGTGGTGAAATTGGTAGACACGCCACTTTGAGGGGGTGGTGCCGATTACGGCATGCAATGGGCACAATCACCAAGCCCCGATGGCGGAATTGGTAGACGCGTACGTTTCAGGTGCGTATATCGAGAGGTGTGCAGGTTCGACTCCTGTTCGGGGCACGAAAAATAAAACCCTAACTATCAAATGGTTAGGGTTTTTCTTTTTCTGGTTGTGACTTGCTTTGATTCCTTCACTAACTTCCAAATTATTCTTCGAAAACTTCCTTGGTTTAATCAAAAAAACTGTATTTTTGCGCGTCATTAGTAAGTATATTTACTGTAAACTAATTTACTATTTATGGAACCTAGGTTTAAAGGTCATCTTGTTGATGAATTATATAAGGATTACAGGATAAAAGAGGGGATGAAGGCCTGCATGAACTGCGGCGTATGCACTGCGGTCTGCCCGGCTGCGGAGTTCTACAAATATAATCCGAAGAATATCGTGAACATCGTCGCGCGCAAGAATGAATCCGATTTGGAGGAGCTTTTGAAAAGCGACACGATTTGGTATTGTGGCGAGTGCATGTCGTGCGTGACGCGATGCCCGCGTGCCAATGCTCCAGGCTTGGTCATCATGGCGTTGCGCAAGCTCTCAATGCGAAGCGGGCTTTACATCGAATCCGAAAAAGGTCGCCAGCAATATGTCGTGGTTAAGGATTTGTGCTCCAATATCTTGAACTACGGATATTGCGTGTATCCTCGCACTTTCGATTATGAGACACATAAAGAATTCGGTCCCGTTGGCAAATGGATCAACGAAAACCTAGATGATTTGCATGCCCGCATGGGCTCGAATCTCGACGGCGACGGTCCTGGCGGATTGCGTAAGATTCCCAAGGAGAGTCTCGACCAATTGAAAAAGATCTTCGACGTCACGGGTGCCACCGAGTTGATGGAACAGGTATTGAATGACGCGCATCAGGAAGCGGAGAAGGAGCATCTCACCGACGAGGAGTATTTCATGAAGGTTTATACTCAAAACGATGGGGAAAAACACCTCAACATGTAATCCAATTATTAAATCTTGAAATCAAATGATTATTGAAGGAAAACAGAAGATCTGGGCGGATTACCAGAAAGACATTCCCGATGACCATTATTTTTACGTGAGGAGTTGCATCCGTCAGGCGTTTTTTCCTGGCTCGGAGGTGACTTTTTTGGACATCACGCGAAACAGGCTCGGCAAGGATTTTTATGAAAACCCCTATCATACTACTTGTGGCGGCATCGCCTATCACAGCGACACCATCCCGCAGGAGACGGCGATGACCATCATCGCGCGCCAGTTCGCTCTGATGCATGAGAGTGGCTATGAAAACTATGTTTGTTCTTGCATCACCTCTTTCGGATGCTACACCGAGACGCTGGAGACATGGCACGAGTATCCCGAGTTGGAGGCCAAGATTCGGCAATATCTTTGGGATTCGTGCAAGAAAGAGTTTGCCAAGCCGAAGTATCTTGCCCACGCCAGCGACCTTATTTATAAGTTCAGGTTCGACATCGCGAAACAGATGAAGTTTCCTCTTGTCAATGTCAAGACTGGCAAGCCTTTGAAGGTGGTCGAACACATCGGATGCCACTATTCGAAGATGTTCCCGTCGAAGGGATTCGGTGGTGCTGAGTATCCGTATGTCTTGGTCGGAATGATTGAGGCTTGGGGCGGTGAGGTCGTCGACTACCCCGAACGCCGCCATTGCTGTGGCTTCGGCTTCCGTCAGTATTTCGTGCAAGCCAACAGGGGCTATTCCGAGTCGAACACCTACAAGAAATTCGAGTCGATGGAGCCTTATGAGCCAGATTTGATCATCACCAACTGCCCAGGTTGTCCTTATTTCCTCGACCGTTGGCAATATGTCATCGCAGAGCAGACAGGCAAAACCTACGGCAAGAACGGATATGGCATCCCGGCGCTGACCTACGAAGAGGTGGCAGGCTTGGTGATGGGCTACGACCCATGGGATCTTGGCCTTCAGATGCATCAGGTCGCCATTGAGCCGCTGCTCGAAAAGATGGGAATCCCTTATGACCCGAAGAAGAAATATCAGGGCATCAACGGTAAGGACTTGGGTCAGCCGCAGTGCCCGTCGTGTATGAAATCAGTTTGACAAACCAACGTTTATGAAAGAGAATATATTGATTATTGGCGGTGGCACCGCCGGAATGGAAGCAGCCACACAATTGCATAAAATGGGGCTCAATCCTATCATTGTTGAAAAAAGCGAGGCCCTTGGAGGCCATATCGCGCAGTGGGACAGGCTGTTCCCAGCCTTCCATCCAGCCAAGGACGTAGTTGAGAAGATGCTCGACCAAGTGAAAGGCATCGATGTCCGTCTGAATACCGAGGTCGTTGACATCCATAGAGATAATAATAGTTTCCATGCCATTTTGAGCAACAACGAAACCATCGATGCGAAGGCGGTGATTCTCGCCACGGGTTTCGATATCTTCAAGGCGGAACGGAAACAGGAATACGGCTATGGCATCTATAACAATGTGATGACCAGTGTCGAACTCGAAAAGTATTTCAGGACGGGAAAGGACGAGCGCATCAACCATCCTAAGAAAATCGGTTTCGTACATTGTGTCGGCGCACGCGACGTGAAGGTATGCAACACTTATTGCTCAAAAGTGTGCTGCACCACGGCGTTGAAGCAGGCCTGCGAAATCAAGGAAGTGTTTCCCAATGCAGAGGTCTACACGTTCTACATGGACTTGCGCATGTTCGGTCCAGGCTATGAAGACCTTTATCTTAAGACCCAGAAAGACTTCGACGTGAAATGTGTCCGCGGCCGTGTTTGCGAGGTCTCTGAGGATATGGACGGCAAACTGGTCCTCAAAGCGGAGGACACTTTGTTCGGTAAGCCGCTAAAGATGACGCTTGACTTGCTCGTTTTGATGTGCAGCATGGAGAAAAACAAGAGCATCGACGCAATACAGCAGAAGCTCGGCGTTGGCAACAACAGCGAC
>ONJF01000030.1 GCA_900318085.1 uncultured Bacteroidales bacterium | reverse complement strand
GGCCGCCATAATCTCGTTGGCGAAGCCCTGGCCAATGCTCCAGATGACTTGCATCACTTGTTCCTCTCCTTTGGTTAACTCTTTCATATTCTTTGTTTTTATGATGAATCAATAGTTAATGTTCATGGTTTTGCTGATTTGGATCAGGCGCATTCTTTCTTCATCCGACAGCACGAAATCATTGTCACGCAAGATAAGGATGTCCATCTCTGGCTTTTCCACGAGTTCCCACGGGAAACGTTCCAGCAGGTTATGTTCGGCATCGAACTCGTAAAGCGCTTTCATCTTCGACAAATCAGGCAATTCCAGCAGATGGTTGAAACCCACGCCGAAGCGTTCGATGGAATCCATCTCCGTGATCCATTCTGGAATGAAATGCAACTCGTTGTGGTGGATATAGAAATACTTCAGGCGTTTCAGATTGCGTAAGGTGTCGGGAATCTCCTCGATTTTGTTGAACGACAGGAAAAGTTGTTGCAGGTTATCCATATCGCCAACAAAATCAGGGATTTCCGTGATCTTGTTCTTGTAGAAATCCAAGTGCTTCAAATTCTTGAAACCGGCCAATTCCTCCGGAATGACCTCAAACGCGTTGTCGTAGAAAATCAAGTATCTGGCTTGTTTCAGATTGGCGAACGACTTGGGCAAGGTGCTGAGTTGGTTTTTGGATAAATTAAGGCTTTCGCAACGCAGCACACCAATATTGTCGGGGAGCTTCTTGATGCCATTGCCCGCCAACAGAATGTCTTCTACCTTCGACAAACGGCGTATATCCCGTCTTTTCAGGTTCAGCTTGTTGAAGTTCAAGTTGATTTCCTCAAGACTATCCAGCGAAGTGAGCCATCTGGGAATGTGTTTGATCTGGTTGCCTTCCAGATTCAGTCGATGCAGATTCTTGCAATGTTTGATGCTCGAAGGAATTCGGTCAAGACCGCAATTGGTCAGCGAGAGCACCTCGATCTTATTGTCTTTGGGAATGTCAAGATACTGTACTTCTGCCCTGACTACTTCAAACATAGTCACCGAATCAGGAACATAAGTCACATACTTGGCTCGTTGAGTCGCGCATGAGGCGAATAATCCCATCACCATTAATAATACTATGTGTCGTTTGATAGCCATTTTGGTAGGTCTTGACGCTGCAAATATAGATAACTTTTTGAATATACAACTAAAAAATTAGTTTAATTATTGTATTATTCGGTAAATATTTTCTAAATTATTGATTTACAATAGATATTAAAATGAATTTCTTGTGATTTCTTGCGAAGCAATCCGATAATTCCATATTTTTTGAAAAAAATGCATTCCGTTTCGCGAATTATTCCTATTTTTGCAGCCGCTTTTAATCCCCATGCCCCCTTAGAAGGTGGAAAAGTGATGCCACTTTATGCGCCTGCTATGTCTGCACCTAACAAATTGATAGAGAAAATCGAGGGCTTCACGCGGAAGTACTACCTCAACCGCCTGATACAAGGCGTGTTGGTGGGCGCTGTGTTGTGGATTGTCTTCTATCTGCTCATCAACGGGCTGGAATATTTCTCTTGGTTTCCACCCAAAGGACGCTTTGTGCTCTTCCTGTTTTTGCTGGCTGGTAGCGCATTCGTTTTGGTGTATCATTTCCTCATCCCACTTGTCAATCTCATCCGTTTCCGAAAGAAGATGTCGGTGGAACAAGCCTCGGTGATGATCGGCAAGTTCTTCCCTGAAATTAAGGATAAGCTGCTAAATACGATTCAATTGAGCAACCAGATGGAGGCTTTGAATTCTACCAGTGCTGTCGGCCCTTCGACAGGCTCAGGGACCTTAGATTCAACGAGCTCAGGGACCTCCGATGACAATGCCCTATTGGCAGCCACCATTGAGCAGCGCAGTGCCCGCCTCTCCCCTATCCGATTCTCAGATGCTGTCGACCTGCGTGGCAACTTGAAGTATCTCGGCATCTTTTTCGGTTCTCTCCTTATATTAATAGCCTTGATGGTGTTTTTGCCATCGTTTGCCGTGCAACCCACACAGCGCATTGTCAACTATGAGCAACATTTCGAGAAGCCCCTACCCTATCAGGTTGAAATCGAACAGGACGACATTGAGACCACCCAAGGCAAGGAGGTAAAGTTCAATATCCGCGTCACGGGTGACCGCATCCCCGACGCCTTCTATGTGAAGAGCGAACTAGGACAACAACTGATGACCAAAGGCTCGGCCAACGATTTCAGCTACACCTTTAAGAACCTCTTCAGGTGCACCCCAACCCCACCCTACTCTCCTACCGCTGCGAGTTGCGCTATCCGCCTTATATCCATCGCACCAACGAAACCTTGGATGCCAAGACGCGACTCATCGTCCCGCAAGGCACCAAACTCACCTTTAGCTTCACCACCCGCGACACCGAGCAGATGTCTGTCACCCGCGACTCACTGACCACCGACTTAACTGCACAAGATGATGTCTTCGAATACCAACTTGTTGCAGGGCAGTCCACCAAATTCGAGGTACAAGTGCAGAACCCATGGAACCAAAGCATGGATCCCCTACCCTTTTCTGTTGATGTCATTCCTGATGCATACCCCGACATTCGAGTGGAGTCATTCGATGAACAACTCTCTGCCGACGTCTATTTCTCGGGCCTCGTCACCGACGACTATGGCTTCAGCAAGTTGACCTTCAACTGCATCGTCAAGGAACCCATTGAAAAGAACATTGTCAAGACAGTGCCTCTCGACCTCAAACAGACGCGCTCCTCATTCTTTTACCAATTCAACATGGACGAGCTTGGCATCATGCCAGGACAAAACATGGAGGTCTATTTCGTGGTGTGGGACAACGACGGCTTCCACGGACCCAAGTCGAAGCGCTCGGAGACTTTCACCTATTACAAGCCTTCGGAGTCGGCCTTGGACAGCATCGCAGACCAACAATCGGAAGACATCATGGAACGCCTGCAAGAGAAGTCGCAAGAAGCCGACAAACTCCAAGACCAGATTGAAAAGATGCTGCAAGACCTTATCCAAAAGAAAGACTTGGACTGGTCGGACAAAGAGAAGATGAAAGACCTGCTCGAAAAACAACAAAAGATCCAAGACGAATGGAACAAGTTGCAAGAAGAGCAGAAAAACCTCGAAGACTTCATGAAAGAGCACGACTTGGGTAACGAGGACCTCATCAAGAAGCAGGAACAGATCAACAAACTCTTCGACGAGGTGATTCCCGAAGAGTTGAAGAAGATGATGGAACAGATCGACAAGTTGCTTGAAGAGATGCCGCGCGAACAGATGCAGCAGATGATGCAGGACATCAAGAAAAACAACCAGTCGATGCAAGAGCTCCTCGACCGCAACCTCTCGCTTTTGGAACAACTGAAGATGGAAAAAGACCTTAACGACTTGGCCAACAAATTGGACAAACTCGGCGAGGAGTTGCAGAAGCAAGATTCTGAAAACCAGAATAAAGCAGGGGAGGAGAACGAGCAAAAATCGGCCGAGGAAGCCAAGGAGCAATTCGACAAGATGATGGACGACCTCGACCAGCTCCTTGAGAAGAACCAAGAGATGCAGCAGCCCTTCGACATGGAAAAGGACGAGGAGATGCAGGAGAGTATCGACCAAGACTTGCAAGACGCCATGCAGAACGAGCAAAACAGCCAGCAGGAGCAATCGCAGCAAAACAAAAAGAATGCCGGCCAGAAGATGCAACAGATGGCGCAAAACATGATGTCGATGATGCAGATGCAAGGGATGCAACAGATGGCAGAAGACGCGCATTTGCTCCGTATATTGCTTGAGAATGTGGTACAAGCATCGCACGAGCAGGAAGCGCTCATGAACGAGATTGGCAGAATGCGCACCGACGACCCGTCGCTCGTCGACAAGATCATCCATCAGAAGGAGGTCGCCGACAACTTCAATATGGTCCGCGACTCATTGCGCAGCATGGCCATGCGCCAGCCCATGATCCAGAACTTTGTCTTCGAAGAGTTGCATACCATTGAGAATCAGACGGAAAACGCAATGAAGCAGCTCAACGACCTGAAACTCTCGCAAGCCACACGCCATCAACAGACCGCCATGATGTCGATGAACAACCTGGCACTGATGCTGGCCGAGTCATTGGAGAACATGGAAAACAGCATGGAGTCCATGGGCATGCCGATGACGTGCTCTATGCCCAAGCCAGGACAAGGACAACAGAGCATGCAAAAGATGCAGCAACTGCAACAACAGTTGAGTGAACAACTGAAGCAGATGCAACAGCAGATGGAGAAATCAGGGCAACAAATGCCCAATTCGATGAGCGAGGAGTTTGCCCGCATGGCCGCCGAACAGGAGATGCTACGCCAAGGCATGCAGCAGATGCTTAACGACATGAAAGAGAACGGACAAATCGGCAATGACGGCCTAAATGAGATCATCAAGGATATGGAGAAGTTGGAAGAGGAGTTGGTGAACAAGAAGATCAACCGACAGATGATTGAGCGCAGCCAACGCATCGAATCACGCATGCTGGAGTCGCAGAAGGCGCAGGAGAAACGCGAACAAGAGGAGAAGCGCAAGTCGAACGAATACAAAGGCTCGCATTTCGAGAGACAGATTGATGAGATACGCTACAAAGAAATGTTGAAAAAGAACCAGGAGTTCTTGAAGACCAATCCGATAGAATATGCTCCCTATTACCAGGAGAAAATCAACGATTACTACTTGAAGAAAAACACACACTAAAATGATTAGATTCAGCACATTGGATGTGGAAATGCCACCTATCGACCCGCAGCGCGACAAGGCTTGGATCAGCCAGGTAGTGGAAAGCTATGGCAAGACGGTAGGGGAGTTGTACTACTATTTCTGCAGCGATGAGAAGCTGTTGGAGATCAACAGGGAGCGTCTCGGCCACGACTTCTATACCGATATCGTCACTTTCCCTTTGACTGACTGTGAGACCGTGCTGTCGAGCGAGTTCTGTATCAGCATCGACCGCATCAAGGAGAATGCCGTGACCTTTGGACGCAGTTATGAGAGTGAATTGCATCGTGTCATCATTCATGGTGTGCTGCATCTCATTGGTTTCGACGACCATAGCGAGGAAGAGGAGAAAGAGATGAGAGACCAGGAAGAAAAGGCTTTAACCTTACTGACAGGAGGTACAACTCAAGAGCCCTCTACCGTCATGGCGGACGCAGATCCGCCATCTCCTTTATGCGAAGACAAAACCCCGCATTCAGGAGATTGCGGGTCAATCGCGGTTCTAAGACCGCGATGAAGACCGCAATGACGGGTTAAGTTTTATACTTGTATTACAAATTTATAATAAATATCTGATATTCAATAGTTTAAACAAATTGTTTCCCGTGAAACACTGACAAAGACCATGTATTTTGAACCGTATGATATCATCGTTGTAGGCGCCGGTCACGCCGGATGCGAAGCGGCAGCAGCGGCGGCCAATATGGGCAGCAAGGTGATGCTCGTCACCATGGACCTGCGGCTGTTTGCTTCCATGTCGTGCAACCCGGCCATGGGCGGCATCGCCAAAGGACAAATCGTCCGCGAAATCGACGCCATGGGCGGCTATTCGGGCATTGTCAGCGACCGCACCATGATCCAATTCAGGATGCTCAACAAGTCGAAAGGTCCTGCCATGTGGAGTCCACGATGCCAAAGCGACAAGATGATGTTCTCGGCAGAGTGGCGTAGCCTACTGGAAAAGACACCCAACCTCGATTTTTGGCAGGACACCGTAACGGGTCTATTGATCGAAGGCGACCAAGTGAAAGGCGTGAAGACCTTGATGGGAGGGGAGATCCAGAGTAAGGCCGTCATCCTTACCAATGGCACCTTCCTGAACGGATTGATACATATCGGCGAACAGCATTTCCCGGGCGGCAGGATGGGTGAGGTGGCCAGTCACGGCATCACAGAGCAACTCAAAGACTATGGTTTTGAGGCCAAACGGCTCAAGACCGGCACACCGGTACGAATCGACGGCCGCACCATCGACTTTAGCAAACTCATCGAGCAAAAGGGAGACGATGAAGTGGTGGGCTTCTCGTATACCGAGCCTTTCAGAATCACAAAGCAAAGAAGTTGCTGGATTGCTCATACCTCGTTAAAGGTGCATGAAACGCTACGCAAAGGGTTCAAATACTCGCCTATGTTTAACGGCAGAATTCAAGGAGTTGGACCCAGGTATTGTCCCAGCATCGAGGATAAAATCGAACGTTTTTCGGGCAAGGACAGTCATCAACTCTTCGTGGAACCCGAAGGTTGGACAACGGAAGAATATTACCTAAATGGTTTCAGCTCTTCTTTGCCTGATTATATCCAATACGAAGCCTTGCGACAGATAGAAGGCTTCGAAAACGCCAAGATCTACAGACCGGGTTATGCCATCGAATATGATTATTTTCCACCTGAACAATTGCACCATTCCCTGGAAACAAGACTTATGCATGGCTTATACTTCGCAGGGCAAATCAATGGCACAACAGGATATGAAGAAGCCGCTTGCCAAGGCATGATGGCGGGCATCAATGCGTCATTATCAATACGCGACCAAGAACCATTAGTATTAACAAGGACACAAGCCTATATCGGGGTACTCATCGACGATCTCATCACGAAAGGCGTTGATGAACCCTATAGGATGTTCACAAGTAGGGCAGAGTATAGGATACTTCTCCGACAAGACAATGCCGATGCACGACTCACAGAATTGTCCTATAAATTAGGACTAGCAAAAGAAGACAGATATCAAAAATATCAAGAAAAACAGACCAAAGTTGAAGAGATAAAGCAATTCCTGCAAGATACATACGTTTATCCTGATGAGATCAATGGTTTATTAGAGCAAAAAGAAAGCTCAAAAATCGATCAAAAGTTAAAATTGTCATATATACTATTGAGGCCACAAATCAATCTATCTGATATAATTGACACGGTTACCACATTAGAAAAATTCAAGACACAAGATAGATTTATGAAGGAATGCCTTGAAGAGGCAGAAATTCAGATCAAATACGACAGCTACATACAAAAGGAATACGAACTGGCAGAAAAACTCAATAGATTAGAAAACATAAAACTACCAATTGAATTCGATTACCATTCAATACAATCCCTATCATACGAATGCCGTGAAAAATTGAACCGATACAAACCTGAAACACTAGGTCAAGCATCAAGAATTAGCGGCATATCGCCAGCAGATATTAACGTACTAGCCATATTTTTAGGAAGATAACAAAATTGTTCCACATGAAACATTTAAAGCCATGAACAACCAATGCCCCTGGTGCGGATCAGATAAAGCACAAATCAACCTCTGGCTAAAAGACGAGTTTTTGACCAAGGAGGACTTCCATATTTGCGAATGCCTAAACTGCGGACTACTATACACAATGCCCAGACCAGATGAAGAAAAAATAGGCAATTATTACAAATCGGAAGAATACTACAGCCACCAAGAAAATAAAAAAGGATTCATTCCGAAAATCTACGAAAGCGTTAAAAAGACAAACTTAAAGCACAAATATAAAATCGCAACAGAGGGATTAAAAGTAGGAAAACTATTAGATATTGGTTGTGGTGTTGGTGATTTCCTCCACACAGCCGAAACTCATGGCTGGGAATGTATTGGTGTGGAACCATCCGAAGAAGCAAAAGAAATAGCAAGACAGCGAACAAAAGCACAAATCATCAAAAGCAAGGAACTCGAAAATATTCCTGAACAAACTTTTGACATCATCACCATGTGGCATGTCTTGGAACATGTGGACAACCTAAAATGGCAAGTCGAACAATTACAACGACTTATAAAGCCAACAGGAAGGATCGTCATCGCATTACCAAACTATAAATCCTACGACGGTCAGTATTACAAAGAAAAATGGGCTGCCTACGACGTGCCACGGCATCTCAACCATTTCAACAAAACAACAATAACTAAAATATTCAAAACCAAAGGATTACGCCTCTACAAAACAGACAAACTGAAGTGGGATGCTTATTACATTTCATTTATGAGTGAGCAATACAAGCTACATAAATTACCATTGTTTAGAGGCGCTTTCAGAGGATGGCTCTCTAACATGAAAGCAAGACGGTCCGGTGAATGGTCGAGTTTGGTATACGTTTTTGAGAAGAATGACCAAAATTGAAAAAGAACCCGTTTTTAAGCCATTTAAGGCGTTTGTGGACAAAAATGGAACAGAAGAACATAAGTGTATAAAAAACCGAAAATTCGGCTCGTTTTATAACACACACAATATCAGCAAGAAAACATAGTTTTCAAAAAAAGACCAAAAATGAAAGACGAAACAAGGAAGCGGATTGGCAAAAGTATATGGACGATCAGCATCGCCCTGTTCATCGTCACTGGGTTGTTCATCCTTCTAGCGACGAACGAGACATTCGTCCAGAAACACTTTCAAAAGTCGATACAGAAGATGGACAGCTCCATGCAGAAACTCATCGATAAAGGCCTCAACCACGAGGAACTCGAAAAAACCAACACGGGATTGACCATCTTCATGAGCGACACCTTGGTATTTTGGAACCGTAACGATGTCAGTCCAAAACTGATGAAACGAAAAGTGGTCGTCGGAAATGACACCATCTGCCCACTACTTACAGGCAACTACTTCGTCAAATCGTACCAAAAGGGCACGATGACTTATTACGTCTACCGCCTCATTAATACCACATACCAAATTGAGAACAAGTATTTCGAGAACCACCTGCAGACCTTACCACCATTCATCGAGGCGGACATCAACCTGACCGATGAAGGCGGAACAAAGATCACAAACTGCGACGGCAAAGTATTGGCCAATTACAACATCGTGAAAAAGCCAAGGTTAAAACAACCTTACAGGAGCATCTGGCCGATTCCCTTTATCATGCTTCTTGCAATTGGCCTAATTATGGCCTATAAGAAAACGGCAACAGAACCACAAAAAGAAGAAAGAAAGACTCGCGTGGTGGAAATCGGAATCGCCGTCATCCTTCTTATATCCATCATAGGCACCTTTATTTACTACAAATACAACGTTAAACGAGAAAACGAACAATTGCAACGATTGGCGCATAGTCTGGTAGAAAAACGCGATTTGACATTTGAAGAAAGCTATGCCATCTTTGCCGAACATCTGAAAACCGACACCACTTTGCGGGAAATGCTATTTGCAGAAAGCAATGTGTTGAGCGATGTCATCCTAGGCTACACAAAGGAGCTCATGTTCGACACGACGATGCAGGCCTACCATACCACACTTACTCTTTGTGCACCTGACGAAGAAATCAACATCGAACCCGAGGGGTATGTAACCGGTTGTGACAACTATTTCCTCGAAAAACTAGCCAACAACAAACAGAAAAGGGTAGGAGATGGCCTCTACTTCCTAGACTATTATACCTTAGACCCCAACTATTTAGGAAAGATCCAGATTAGTTCCAAGGACAACCAACAAAAGAAAACACTCTACTTTGAGTTCTATAGGCCCATTGCACCGGAAGGATTCGGATTTCCACAACTACTACAAGAAACCAATAGTCAGAAACCTTATCAATACTCTGTCGGTAGCTACCGCGACAACCAGTTGGTCTACAAATACGGTAAGTATGTCTACCCGAATTTTCTAAATAGCCTGAAGGTTAAAGACAAAGAAATAACCTATAGTAAAAACTACAAGCATTACGCCGTTATTGATGCAGAGCACAATGCCCTCATCATCAGCACACCTACGATGAAGTTCTCGGAAAAGGTAAGTCCTTTCGCCGTGTTTTTCCTGGGACTTGCAGTGCCATTCCTACTCATCATTTGGCTGAGCAGGCCAAAAGAAGACAGCAAGAAAAGAAAAACCTTCCGTCGCCGACTTCAAACCATCATCTTCCTGACATTAGGCGTCGCACTCTTCGCCATTGGACCAGTCTCTGTAGTCTATATGCAGACCCTTTACAACCAAAAAACCGAGTCAGCCCAATTCGAAACTACAAGAACCCTCATGCTCGAAATGAGCAACGATTTAAACATAGCTGAACTGTTAAGGAATGCATCAAGAGACACGTGGAATGGGATTTTGCAACAATACGCAACCACTTTCTTCACCGATCTTAACCTATACCATCGAAACGGACAACTCCTGGCCACTACGCGACCCGAGATCTACGAACTACACCTACAAGCCCCTGTGATGAATGCAGAGGCTTACCAAAACATTCACAGAAACAAGGAACTCTATTTCACTCATGCAGAAAAACTAGGCAAGGGAAAATATGCCTCAGCCTATATTCCATTAAACGATGCAAATGGCAACACATTAGCCTATCTCAACACCCCATATTTCTCAAGCAGCGCAGACTTACACAATGAGATCAAGAATTTTGTATTGACCTATGTCAATATCATACTCGTACTTTTGGGCGCAGCTTTGGTATTAATCCTGCACCTCACAAAACGCATCACGCAACCATTAGCACTCATACAAAGCAACTTGAGCAAATACGAACTCATCGGAAAAAACGAGCCGATAGAATATAAAGGAAAAGATGAAATCGGACAATTAGTGCAGGAATACAACAATCTAATTGTGAAACTGCACAAGAGTGTCGAAGAATTGAAACGCACCACAACAGAATCGGCATGGCGTGGCGTGGCCCGACAAGTGGCACATGAAATCAAAAACTCGCTCACACCCATGCGTCTTAGCATTCAAATGCTGCAACGCAACATGGAAAACGGTAATGCCACAGCCGAACAAATCCAACGTACAAACAATACGCTCATCGAACAAATCGACGCATTATCTGATATAGCTTCCTCGTTTTCAACATACGCAAAACTGCCCGAAAACCATCCCCAACCCATGGATTTGGCAGAGTTGGTGGGCAATGTGGTACACTTCTACGATAATGTAGAAAACATCACTTTCACATATCAATACGACCCAACAGTCGACCATTCCATCAACGGCGACAAGACCAACTTGAACAGCGCGGTCACAAACGTTGTGAAGAACGCGGTACAAGCCATCGGATCGAAGCCAGAGGGACACATCGATGTGTCATTGACAGCCACTGAAAGCACATTTGTCATCCGTGTGAAAGACAACGGAAAAGGCATCAAAGAAGAAGACAAGGACAAGATTTTCCTTCCCAATTTCACCACCAAGACAGGAGGCTCGGGTGTGGGTCTCTCGTTGACCTACAATATCGTGCAGGCCGCTGGAGGCACCATCTCCTTTGAAAGCCAAGAAGGGGAGGGGGCAGAATTTATTATACAACTACCAAAACAACAAGAACAAAACACATGAAAAAAACGCTTTACATACTGTGTTTAACCTGTATCCTAACGTCTTGTGCAAGTCATCGTCTTACAAATACAGAAAAATACTCCGCATTACCTATGTTGATAGAGAGTTATTATAACCGTTATATTGAATTTCCAACTTCAGCAGACGAACTAGTTTCTTTTACAAATGTGTATAGAGAATATTGGGAAAAAGAAACGGCAAAAGATAGTATAGAAACCACATTGGCATATCTTCATAAAGAAAAGGACAAGCTATTTTGGAAATGTGAAACGACCTATCCGTGGGAAGAAACCGATTTAACCATACTTTCAAAAAGAGATACAATTTTTAAGGACTCTTACTCTTTAGAAGGAATTGTTGCCGAAAACGGATTGGTCGTTAAATTTGGTAGACAGTATTCAGCATGGAATTGGGAGTATATTTTAGATCAATATATCGAAGATTATTTCAAATTTCCCAATTCGCTCAATGACTTTATTGAGTATTCAGGATTGCAACCCCTGATAGATACTGATACTGTGGCTATTGACAAAAGCAGAGAAGGGTATGGCCTTTGGGGTCATATTGATGAACGGAATAGTGCTGCTGTTTTTCGTTATTTCTTAAACCATAGCGATGAAATTACATGGCATTGTGAAGACACTTTGTTAATGATTAAGGTAAATACTGATACCATCTTTTATAATTATCTGAATCCAGGTTTTCCTTGTCATCGGTTTGATGAAATCCCTTGGGAGATAGTTATGTATGCTCCAAAATTCTATGATTTGAATGGTCATATTACAGAACATTATCGTGACGATTTATTATCAAGGGAATTTAGAAGTAAAACACAGCGTTACTTTAGAATGGTCTATCCTAACGAAGTAGATAGTAGTAATTATGATAACTTTCATTTTCTCCAATACACAAAAAATGAAGGACTCTCTGTCCTCTGCAAAGATGATAACATGCCGTCTAATACAGAATACTTCAAGCATTTGGAACGATATGTAAAGTCATTTGCAGAAAAGCACAATTTTGGGAAAATAGTATTCGTTGCTCCAAATCTTGAAGACACAAGAATTGGCGAAAAAAATGTAATGCGGGTTTATTTAGACGAAAATAACAAAATACTCGTCAATGGTCACGAAACCGCATTAGAAGAACTAAAAGATTTGGTAAAAAACTTCATAACACCACATCCTAACGATAATAACGCTCCAGAAGTAGAATGGAAAACTTTTGATAATATAGACTCCATTTTGTATTCAAAAGGAATTGTCTACTTTGACTCAGATAGGAACGCTTTATTTGCACGCTATTTAGACGTACAAAAAGAAATATTACAGGCTTTTAAAGAGAGGAAAGAGGACTTGTCAATAAAGATATTCAAAAAAACTTACGACCAACTTGATGAAGAACAAACTAAAATCATCATTAATGCCGTTCCAATAAGAGTCTTTGAAGAATTTTAACCTAAATCTAAACGACCTATGGCAGACAACAGATTGGGCTCCTTGGCGAAGCAAACCGCCATTTACGGCTTGAGCAGCATTATAGGTAGGTTCTTGAACTACCTGTTGGTACCCATCCACACCCATAGGATGGCCGCTGAATCGGGTGGATACGGCATTGTCACAAATCTTTATGCCTACACCGCCTTACTCCTCGTCATTCTGACCTTTGGCATGGAAACCACCTTCTTCCGTTTCTCCAACAAAGAAGGCGTCAACCCCAACAAAGCTTTCTCTACAGCTGGACTCTCTGTCGGCTTCGTATCCTTGGTTTTCCTATTATTGGTATCTATTTTCCTCCAACCTATTGCTGCGGCTTTAGATTATGCCACACATCCCGAGTTTGTGGAAATCATGGCCATTATCGTGGCTTTCGATGCTTTCCAAGCCATTTTGTTTGCAAGATTACGTTATGAAAACCGCCCTGTAAAATTCATGGTGCTGAAACTTTCTTTCATCATCATGAGTTTGTTGCTCAACCTGTTTATCTTCTATCTGGCACCCTATTTGAAAGCGCATTTCCCCGCTATGATGGAATGGTACCATCCCAGCTACCAGGTGGGTTATATCTTCATCGCCAATCTGATTTGTACCGTGTTGGTTACCTTCGGATTCATTCCTGAAATCAAGAAGCTGAAATCTGGAATCGACTTTACGCTATTGAAGCAAATGCTGAACTATACTTGGCCCATCCTCCTTTTGGGTTTGGCGGGTATCCTCAATCAAGTGGCCGACAAGATCGTTTTCAAGAAAATTGTTCCCGGTCTCGAAGGTGAAGAACAACTTGGCATCTATGGCGCCTGCGTTAAGATAGCGATGATCATGGCGATGATTACACAAGCCTTCCGTTATGCTTATGAGCCTTTTGTCTTCGGCGGTCAGCGCGACAAAAACGACAAAGTGCTGCAAGCTAAGGTGATGAAGTATTTCATCATCTTCACATTGCTGGCATTCCTTGCCGTGGTGATGTACATGCCTATATTGAAATATCTTGTCGGTGAAGACTACCATGCAGGTCTGCGTGTGGTGCCCATCGTGATGATGGCCGAAATCTTCATGGGCATCTATTTCAACCTCTCGTTTTGGTACAAACTCACCGACCAGACCTGGTGGGGAGCCGTATTCTCCGCAATAGGATGTGTAGTATTGCTCGCCATCAACTTCATCTTTGTGCCCAAATACGGCTACATGGCCTGTGCCTGGGGCGGTTTCGCGGGCTATGGCACCTGCATGATACTCTCGTATTTCGTCGGACAGAAGAAAGCCCCCATACCCTATGACTTGAAGTCGGCCTTCCTCTATTTCGCCATTGCCATCGGATTGTTCTTTGCCCAGAGATACATACAAATTGATAGCACAGTCTGGACCTTGGTCATCAATACGGCCTTGCTGCTGGTCTTCTTCGCCTTCATCTGCTGGAAAGAAAAAGACCTGGTGAATGGCGTTATGCATATAGTAAATAGTAAAATATTGAAAAAGAAATAGATATGAAACTCAACATCGTCAACACTTCAAATAACCCTATGCCAGCCTACGAGACCAAGAACTCGGCCGGCATGGACCTCCGCGCCTATCTGCCCGAAGGTCCCATCACCCTTGAACCCATGCAGCGCGGCCTCGTGCCGACGGGACTCTACATGGAGATCCCCGAAGGCTATGAAGGTCAGGTGCGTCCCCGTAGCGGCTTGGCCATCAAGAGCGGCATCACCGTATTGAACTCACCTGGCACCATCGACGCCGACTATCGCGGTCAAGTGTGCGTCATCCTTATTAATCTCTCCGACAAATCGTTTGTCATCAACAGCGGCGACCGCATCGCACAACTAATCATCGCCCGCTGCGAACAGGCCGAGCCCGTGCAGGTGGAGACGCTTACGGAAACCGAGCGCGGCGCAGGCGGTTTCGGTCACACTGGAAAAAACTGAGAACCATGAAAAAAAGAACAATAAACCATTCTCTTAACCGTCATTGCGGACTTGATCCGCAATCTCCTAAGCAAGAAAGACTCGTCTCTGTGCTTAGGAGATGGCGGATGCTGCTCCGCCATGACGGCAAAAGGACAGTTTTCATTATCGCCATACTGGGCATGTCGTTAATTTGCGCGCCCCTCTTCGCCCAGCAGATGGAATCGGAATATGACGGCAAGCCTGACAAAAAGAAGAACGCCACCTACTTCTCCAACGGCTTGCAGAGCAAATATCGCGAGGATACCGAAGGCGCCATCCGCAACTTCGAGCAAGCCCTGCGCTTCATGCCCGACGATGCCGCCTCGATGTACGAACTGAGCGAACAATACTCCAATGCCGGCCGTATCGAGGAAGCCTTCAACATGATCCAAAAGGCGGCCAAAATCGAACCCGAGAACAAGTGGTACCAAATGCGCCTCGGCCTCTTCTATCGCAACTTGGAGCAATACAACGACTTCATCAAGCTATACGAGAAGCTGACGCAAAAATACCCCGAAGACCCCGATATGCTCAGCGAGCTTATCGATGCCTACCTCGTCACAGAGAACTACAGCAAGGCCTTGGAGAAGATGGACCTCTTGGAACAACAAGTCGGGGAAAACGAGTTCATCACCGAGCAAAGGCTCCAGGTTTTCAAACGCCAAGGCAACACCAAGAAAGTGGTTTCGGAACTCGAAAAACTCATCGAACAAAATCCCGACAACATCCGCTATTATGGCTTGTTAGCCTCGTTTTATGCCGAAAATGGGAAGATCAAGGAGGCCATCAAGACCTACGAGAAGATTGAGGAAATCAATCCCGAGCACCCCTACATCAATGTTTCGCTCCTCGAGCTCTACGACATGACCGGCGACAAGGACAAGGCGTTCGACGAGCTACTGGCTGCCATCCGCAACAAAAACCTCGACATCACCACCAAAGCCAACACCTACGACTATTGGATGAACAAAAACCAAGGCGCGTCCAACATCGACGAACAGGCGCGTCAATGCGGAGAGGCTTTCGTCGAGACCCATCCCGACAACAAACTCGGCTACCTCATCCTTGGCTCTTGCTACTTCATCGAGGAGAATGCGGTGAAATCTAAGGAATTGTACCAAAAGGTGCTGGCCATCGACAGCACCGACTTCTTCGGATGGCAAAACCTCATCGTCAGCGAGTCACGCCTTAACGAAAATGAGGCCGTGCGCGACCATGCCGTCGCCGCCTTGAAATACTATCCCATGCAACCGGTGTTCTATTGGTATGCAGGCGTAGCCAACGCCGTGATGGAAAACAACGTAGACGCCATCAGCTATCTCGAGAAGGGCAGGAGATACACCTCCGACAAGATGCAGATGTCGGAATTCGACGCTTTCTTGGGCGACATCTACCATCAGCAAGGCGACGAAGACAAAGCCTTCGACGCGTATGACCGAACCTTGCGCAACAACCCTGACAATGCTTTGGTTTTAAACAATTATGCCTATTACCTCTCGTTGCGTGGCGAAAGGCTGGAGGAAGCCTTGGAAATGGCCATACGCGCCAACGAATTGGTCCCCGACAATGTCTACTACACCGACACCTACGCCTGGGTGCTCTACAAGCTCGGACGCTACAAAGAAGCTGAGAAGATAATGAAAAAATGCTTGGGGCTCGAGAAGAACCCTTCAGGGGCAAATCTAGAGCACTACGGCGACATCTTGCTCAAACTCGGCAAAGAAAGCGAAGCCATGGAATATTGGAAAAAAGCACAACAAGCGGGCGGGGCATCGAAAGAATTGGACCAGAAACTGAAACATTGATGAGACCATGGTGGGGCATACCTATGGCGAGCATTTGAGTTTTTTGCTATTTTTGCCTCCTCGTTTTGGAACGAAAATTGAAAGAAAACCAAGCGTGAAGGTTTTATCAAAAATAGCATTGCTCGTCCTCTTGCTGGCCGCTACCTCTTGTGCCTCGCGCAAGAAAACCGTTGCGCCCATACCGCCGCAATCTTTCGAATGGCTCACGGCCAACATGGACATCCAGGCTGAAGGCAATGGCATGAACTTCGACGACCTCTCGGGTCAAATGCGTATGCGTAAGGATAGCCTCGTCTGGCTCAGTGTGACTGCCTCTATGGGTATAGAGGTGGCACGCGCCAAAGTCAGCACCGACTCGGTTTGGATTGTCAACCGACTGGAAAAGACCTACCTTGCCGAACCCTTGGACTCATTAGCCACCCAACTCGGCATGCCCCTTAGCCTTTCGCTTATACAAACTCTGCTCTTGGACAATAACGAAGGCATTCCGCCCGTTGAGAATCAAACGGTGCTGCTCAAGACCTTCGTCATGGGTAACTTGAGCGCCAAAATGAGATATAAAAACATCAAACTGGACGAAAAGACAAGCTTCCCGCTGAAAATTAGCGATAAGATGGAACGGATTCAAATCAAACCAATACAATGAACGATAGACCAAGAATAGAAAAACCATACACTTGCCCTCATCGCGGTCTCAGAACCGCGAATGACCCGCAATCTCCTAAGCAAAAGGGGTTCGCCTTCAAGCTTAGGAGATGGCGGATGTGCCTCCGCCATGAGGGCATGGGGTGGTGTTTGTCGTTCATTGTTCTGTTTCTCTTAGCTTTGGCTTCATCTCCCGCCTACGCCCAAAAGACCAAAGGCAAGACGAAGAAGCAACTGCAAAGCGAAATCACGACCTTGCAAAACGAGATTTCAACCGCCAACCAATTGCTGAAAAAGACCACCAAAGACAAAGAGATGACCTTGAATGAAGTCAACCTCTTGGACAAGAAAATCAAGCAACGCGAGAAACTCATCAAGGCCTACAACGAACAAATCGCCGTTCTCGACGAAGAAATCCAAACAGGACAAAGCACTATCAAAGCGCTCAATTCCGACCTCTCCAAACTACAGAAGGAATATGCCAAGATGGTCACCTTCGCCAACAAAAACCGTAGCCATTACGACCGCTTGGGCTTCATCTTCGCTTCAAAAGACTTCAACCAAGCCTTCAGCCGCCTGCGCTATATACGCGAGTTCAGCGATGCCCGCAAAGTGAAGATGGAACAAATCAGTTCCACACGACGGCAAATCAGCAATGCCGTGGAAGCCAGCCAACAAGCCCGCGAGGAACAAAACACCTTGCTGAAAGACGAGAAGACACAGCAAGAGGCCATGAAGTCAGAGAAGGACGACCTCAACAAACAAGTGGCCAACCTCAAGAAAAAGGAAGGCAACATCCAACAGGACATCAAGAACAAGCAACAACAGGCACAAAAACTGCAAAAAGCCATCGACGACATCATCGCCGAAGAGATTAGAAAAGCTAACGAAGAAGCCGAAAGAAAGCGTAGAGAGGAAGAAAAAAAGAACGCCAACAAAGGCAAGACCGCAACCACCACACCTGCTCCCAAGGAAAAAGGCATGGCCTTGACACCCGCCGAGAAGACTTTGTCGACCAACTTCGTCAGCAACAAGGGCAAACTGCCTTGGCCCGTGGAACGCGGCGTGATCTCTTCATCCTATGGCAAACACGCATCGGTGGTCTCCAACAAAGTCACGGTGACCAACAACGGTATCGACATCGCCACCACCGAAGGCGCCAAGGCCCGCGCCGTCTTCGATGGCGAAGTCACCAGCGTCACCAAACTGACCGGTGCCAACACGGTGGTCATCATCCGTCACGGCGAATATTTCACGGTTTATTCCAACCTCGAAAACGTCACCGTGAAACGCGGCGACAAGGTGAAGACCAAGCAAAACATCGGTATGGTACACACCAACAAAAACGAAGGTAAGACCGAGCTGCATTTCGAGCTATTGAAAGAACAAGCACGACAGAACCCAGCAAATTGGCTATCGCAATGAAAAGTAACATAAATAGAAGAGGGTGTTTTAAATCCCCCCTGCCCCCCTTAAAAGGGGGACAGTCCCCCTCTGTGAGGGGGGCAGGGGGAGTAAAAACAATCCTAATCCTAGCATTTATCCTTACCACGGTTCTCATGTCTTCCTGTAAGACCAAAGAAGTGCCAGGCCGTCGCCGTACGCCCCGCCACTGCAACACCTGCACCAAATGGAGCTATGCCCCTCAAGTCGAAGGCATGGATACGCTTGCCTTTCCGCCCATGCAGACAAAAACCATCGATTTGACATTTGCTGAACGATGAAACCTGAAGAACTCGAACTGCTGAAACGCTATTTTCCCGATGCAGCGGTGACGACGGTGGGAGAGATGTTCACACAACGCCGTTTCAAGCTGCATTTCAAACGACCAAGAACCTCCAAACTGGGCGACTTCCGCCCACCGAGAGCGAAAAACGGCATCTGTTCCATCACCCTGAACATGGATTTGAACCCCTACCAAATGCTCATCACCTACGTGCACGAAGTGGCACATTACGATGTGTATCAGCAGTATGGCTCGCGAGTAGTGAAACCCCACGGGACCGAATGGCAAAACCGGTTTGCAACGCTGCTGCAGCCATTGATGACCGAAAACGTCTTTCCTCAAGATGTGCTTGATGCCCTCCAAAAGCATCTGCAACACATCAAGGCGAGCAGCACCGCCGACCAAAACCTGCAACGCATACTGCACCAATACGACAAAAACGCCAATACCGCCAACACACTGGAAAGCCTGCCTGTCGGCTCACGCTTCGCCACCAAAAACGGCCTCGTCTTCCAAAAAGGTGAGAAGCAGCGCACACGTTACAAATGCTATTGCGAAAGCAACGGACGATGGTATTTCGTTTCGGCATTGGCAGAAGTCCAACCATTATAGGTTTTTACGGAAAGAACATGTGTTTTTTTTGAGATTGGCAAAAGATTCCAAAAAATGTCGTAATATTGCAATCTTAATAACCTTGTCTGTCCTATGCGAAAGATTATTACACGTATTTGTAATTTTATCTTTGGAAAACATAAAAACAACACACTGCCCCGATATTGGATCCTAACCGTAGACATGGTGATTGTGGTCCTGGCTTATGTCGTGGCCATTTTGATGTTGTATTTCAGAGACATCAGCGCATCTACCTTTGACTGGAGCCGTATCTGGTTAGTACCTGTGATTTATTTTTTGGCATTCCTCATCAGTAAAACCTACGATGGAATGCTTCGTTATTCTGGCTTTAACGATATCATAAAGATTTTCTATGCCTGCACGGGCGCACTGTCTTTCTTGATTATCAGCAAGTTGGTCATCCGACAATTCTCCCCTCAATTGGCGACCGACCTTTATCCCCGTTATGTGACCCTCATCTACCATTATCTCATCACCATGGTGGTGATGATTATTATGCGGTTTTCCATCAGGCGGCTGTATAACGAAGTCTACAAGAATGTGGCCGACAAAATGAACACGATTATTTACGGTGCGGGCGACGGTGGCACGATGCTGATGCGCACATTGAGTCAAGACACAAACTCGAAATTCAGAATTAAGGCTTTTGTCGACGACAATCCCAAACGTGTCGGCACCCAGATTAATACCATCAAGATTTACTCTCCCAAGGTGGCCATGACCCCCGAATTCATCGAAAAATTCGACATCGATGTGATGATCGTGGCCATCCCCAGCCTGTCACAAGAACGCAACAAGGAAATCATCGAACAAGGACTGGCACTCAACCTCATCGTGAAGTCGATTCCCGCTTTCGACAAATGGGTTGACGGCAAACTTTCGACCAGCCAAATTCAAGACATCAAGATTGAAGACCTCTTGGGCCGCAAGCCCATCATCTTGGGCAAGAGCAATGTCATCCGTGAAATCAACGAGAAAGTGGTGCTCGTCACCGGCGCCGCCGGCTCCATCGGCAGCGAGATCTGCCGCCAGGTAATGCACTACAACCCCACTAAACTCGTTATGCTTGACCAAGCCGAGTCGCCGCT
The DNA here is from genome assembly GCA_900318085.1 of uncultured Bacteroidales bacterium. GTDB lineage: Bacteria > Bacteroidota > Bacteroidia > Bacteroidales > F082 > Limimorpha. Next base: position 22,761 of record ONJF01000030.1, on the reverse strand, counting down.
CTATGACTTCCAGTTCGAGATGAACAACACGCCCGATTTCACGAAGATGAAAGACCGCATGGCTTTTGTCATCACCAACGTGAAAGACCCCGTGCGCATGAGAGAGGTATTTGAGATGTATCATCCACAAGTGGTGTTTCATGCAGCAGCCTACAAACATGTGCCTTTCATGGAGGAGAATGCCTACGAAGCCGTGTTTGTCAACGTGTTCGGCACCAAGCTTGTGGCCGACTTGGCCATCGAATATGGTGTTGAGAAGTTCGTGATGATCTCGACCGACAAAGCGGTCAACCCGACCAATGTGATGGGAGCCACCAAACGCATCGCCGAGATTTATACGCAAAGCCGACAGGGACAAACCAAGTTCATCACGACACGATTCGGCAATGTGTTGGGTTCTAACGGCTCAGTAGTACCGTTGTTCCGCAAACAGATCGATCAAGGCGGGCCCATCACCGTCACCGACCGCCGCATCACACGCTATTTCATGACCATCCCCGAAGCCTGCAGCCTGGTACTCGAAGCCGGCTCCATCGGCGAAGGCGGCGATATCTTTGTCTTCGACATGGGTGAAAAAGTCAAGATTTGGGATTTGGCAGAGAAGATGCGTAAGCTGGCCCACCGACCCGAAATAGAAATCATCGAGACCGGACTCCGACCTGGCGAAAAACTCTACGAAGAAGTACTGGCCAACGAAGAGAATACCATCAAGACCGAAAACGAAAAGATCATGCATGCCATCGTGCGCAAATACGAAGCCGCAGAGGTGGATCACATGATAGAACAGCTCCATGTCGAACTGGAGACCTGCGACCCAATGAAGATCGTGGCCCAAATGAAGGTCATCGTGCCTGAGTTCAAAAGCAACAACAGCATTTATTGCCAGCTAGACCATTAATCTGCAATGTATACCTTACTGACCGACCCGCTCCACCGCATTGCCTATGCTACCGATGCCTCGGCCTATCGCGAGGTACCCTGCGGCGTTGCATTCCCTGAAAACGATCAAGATATCGTCTATCTCATCCAAGAAGCCCAGCAACGAAATACCCATCTCATCCCTCGGGCTGGTGGCACTTCTATTGCGGGACAAGTGGTAGGCAGCGGTATTGTGGTCGACATCAGCAAGCATTTCAAGAAAATCTTGGAAGTCAACGCCGAAGAACGGTGGGCAAGGGTGCAACCCGGTGTCGTCCTCGACGAACTCAACCTCGCCTTGGCACCCTACGGCCTCTTCTTCAGCCCCGAGACCTCCACTAGCAACCGCTGCTGCATCGGCGGCATGTTTGGCAACAATTCCTGCGGATCGCATTCCCTCGTCTATGGAAGCACCCGCCACCATGTGTTGGAAGCCCGAGGCGTGCTCTGCGACGGCAGCGTCGAAGTGTTCAAGACCTACACCATCAAGGAACTGGAGGAAAGGTTTGGCAATCGCTTTTGGGAAAACGAATCCAACACATTAATCCAAGACATATATTCACAACTCATTAATTGGGCCTTGGATGACGAGACAGTCCGACTCATTGAGGAAAACTATCCCGACAAGAGCCTTCGTCGACGCTCGTGCGGCTATGCCATCGATGAAGTCATAGAAGACCTACACCATACCGAAAAACCGCTTGAGCAACGCACCATCAACCTCTGTAAAGTGTTGGCAGGCAGCGAAGGCACCTTGGCCTTCATCACCGAAATCAAAGTCGACCTCGACCCCTTGCCTCCCAAAGAGAAAATGGTGGTGTGCGCCCATTGCGACACTTTGCAAAAGAGTTTCTTGGGCAACCTGGTTGCCTTGCAGTTCCATCCCTCAGCCGTTGAGTTGATGGACCGCAATATCTTGGAACTCAGCAAACAGAACGTCGAGCAACAAAAAAACCGCTTCTTCGTGCAAGGCAACCCCGCTGCCATCCTCATCATCGAGTTGAGGGGTGAGACCCGCGAAGAAATCGATGCCGTAGCTGACCAATTGGAAAAAGCATTGATAGAGAATGACGCGCATTTGGTTTATGCCTGTTCACGCGTCTACGGCTCCGAAATCTCCAAGGTGTGGAGTCTGCGTAAGGCAGGCTTGGGTCTGCTCACCGGGATGAAAGGCGATGCCAAACCTATCGGCGTCATCGAAGACACGGCTGTAGCACCGGAAAAACTGCCTGACTATATGGCCGACTTCGCGCAAATGCTTGACAACCTCAGCTTGAGTTGTGTCTATCACGCCCATATTAGCACAGGCGAGCTTCACCTGAGACCAATTATCAATATCAAAGAAGCCGAAGGACTAAGAAAATTCCGCGAAGTAGCGTACGAAACTGCCCTCTTGGTCAAGAAATACAAGGGCTCGCTCAGCGGCGAACACGGCGACGGCAGGCTGCGTGGCGAGTTCATCCAACTCATGTATGGCGACGAGGTCTACGCCTTGATGCAAGACCTAAAAAAATGCTGGGATCCGCTGCAAGTCTTTAACCTGCACAAAATCGTCGACACATTACCTATGGATAGCATGCTGCGCTTCGAGGTGGGACAGCGGTATGCCATAGAGGAGGAGCTAAAAGACGGCCCTTCGACAGGCTCAGGGTCCTGCCGAACTTATTATAACTGGAAGGCTGCCTTCGACGAATGCAAGGTGGAAGGTGCCACGGGAGCAAAGACACAACTCCACGCCCTGATGTGCAGCATCGAGCAGTGTAACGGCGCCGGCGACTGTCGCAAGTCGAACCTGATGGGCGGCACACTTTGTCCCGCATTCAAGGTGAGCGGCGACGAGACCAAGGCCACTCGTGCCCGTGCTAACGTGCTGCGCGAAATCTTGACGAGAGGGTGGGAGAGCGAGGCCTTCACTGTCGCAAACTGCGTCCCGCAGTTTGAACAAAGCACTTCTTCGAACTGCGAGACACAGTTCGCAACAAAGAAAAGCATCTTACTATCGGAAGAACTAGCCGATGTCTTGGACAGTTGCCTCGCCTGTAAAGGCTGCCGCAGCGAGTGTCCCTCCAACGTCGACATGACCCGCCTGCGTTCAGAGATCCTACAACACAAATATGATGTCAGTGGGATGCCCTTGCGCTCCTTTGCCGTATCTTGGATGGCTACTGTGGAACAATTTGGACACTACGTTTGGCCATTATATAACTTGTTTGCCTCATGGAAGCCGTCATCTAACCTCATTAAGCGCATCATCAAGTTCTCGACCGAGAGAGACATTCCGACCCTGAGCCGCGTGACGATGCGCAAAGCGGTCAAAAAGGAATGTCGCCGACACCACGGACAGGCCACCAAAGGCAAAGTCTACCTCTTTGCCGACGAGTTCACCAACTTCCAGGAAGCCGAACTAGGATTGACCTTCGCCAAACTCCTCATACGTCTAGGGTATGAGGTAGAGATTCCGAAACATGTGGAAAGCGGTCGCGCTGCTATGTCGAAAGGTAACCTCAAGCTTGCAAAAAAGTTTGCTTTAAGGAATGTCAACCTGTTGAAGGACAAAATATCAGAACAAACACCTTTGGTCGGCATAGAGCCTTCGTGCATCCTCAGTTTCCGCGATGAATACCCCGACTTGGTGCCAGCCGAGCTGCGCCCACAAGCCCAACAACTAGGACGCAACGCCCTCCTCTTCGACGAGTTCATCATGCGTGGAGTGGCCGCTGGGCGCATCAGCCCTGCCGATTTCAAAGCCGATGCGGTGGAGATCTGGCTCCATGGCCATTGCCATCAAAAAGCCTTGGTGGGCACGGAAAAGACCGTTGCTGCCTTCAAATTACTTGCAGGCGCCCAAGTGCATGTCATCCCTAGTGGCTGCTGCGGTATGGCAGGTTCGTTCGGCTATGAAAAAGAACACTACAAAACCTCGTTGGCCATCGGCGAGATGGTCCTCTTCCCCACCATCCGCAAGGCTATGGACAACAAGAACAACAGTGTCCCGACCATCGTCTCGGCACCTGGCACTTCTTGCCGGCAGCAGATCCTCGACGGCACAGGCGTACATGCCGTTCACCCCATCGAAATCCTCTATCGTTGGGTGAAATAATCAATCCTTTTCCGCGTTCTCTAAAAAAGCAGTATCTTTGCCACGTTAATTAATAAATATTTGTCATGAAAAAACTACTCTTCCCTATCGCGATGCTTCTTTTAATCATTGCGGGCTGCCAGCCTAAGGACCCTAACGAAGTTGAAGTTGAAACCTATACATTGTGCGACAGCATTTTTATCGAGAGTGAGTATAGCGAAGGCTATTCCCGCTTCAATGTCAGCCTCGACCTGCCAGTCACCAAAAACAAAACCCTGAAGCAAAACATCTTGCATTGGATGCTCTCCGACGAAACGGAAGACCATGTCGGCTACCTGCAGTCGATGAGGGATGATTTCTTTGAGGAAGACGGCAGCGAACCTCGCTCGGAATACGAAGAAAACTACACCTTGTCGGAACAAACCGACAAATACGTCACATATACCACTGAGGGCTATCTCTATACGGGCGGTGCCCATGAGATGCCTTGGTATAATGGCACCACTTTTAGCAAAATCGATGGCAGTATCGTAGGCTATGACTTATTTGAAGAACCAGAAAAACTCATTGATCTGATAGCAGAAAATATTGAAATACAATATTTTGAAAAACTGGAGAAAGAAGATTTGTTTTTGGAATTCGAAGAAATAACCGCTCTGCCCAACAACGAACCTTGGATCGAAACCGACAGCGTGGTGTTTTGCTTTGAGCCTTACGAAATCGCCTCTTTTTCCGCCGGAATGCCTTTATGCAAAATCGCACTCACTGACTTGAAACCTTATTTGAGCGAGAAAGGCAAGAGTCTATTAAACGATTGAAAATGAATAACTACTGTATCATTATGGCCGGCGGCATCGGTAGCCGCTTTTGGCCCCTCAGCAAAGACAATTACCCCAAGCAATTTCTTGATATATTAGGCACGGGCAAAAGCTTTATCCGTAGCACCTACGAACGTTTCAGCCCTGTCATCCCCGACGAGAATTTCCTCGTGGTGACCAACAAAGCTTACAAACACTTGGTGTTGGAACACCTGCCTATGCTCCGTCCCGACCAAGTGCTTTGTGAGCCGGCAAGAAGAAATACCGCACCTTGCATCGCATACGCCGCTTATCACATCCAAAGTCGTTGCGCTGACGCCAATATCGTCGTCACTCCTGCCGACCATTTGGTAACGAATGAAACAGAGTTTCAACGTATCATACGTCTGGGCTTCGATTTCTTGGCGAAGAACCCACAAGCACTCATGACCATAGGCATCAAACCTAGCCGACCGGAAACGGGGTATGGTTACATCCAAGTGCCCAAAATGAATGCGGAATGTGGAATGCAGAATGTGGAATGCGGAATTACTGCCAATAGGAATAATTCAGCATTCAGCATTCATAATTCAGCATTTTCTAATGTGGTCAAAGTTGAGATGTTCAAGGAAAAACCTGACTATGATACCGCCGTGAAGTTTGTCAACGAAGGCAACTATTTCTGGAACAGCGGCATCTTCCTTTGGACCTTGGACGGCATCATGCAGGCTTTCAGGCAATATCTTCCCGAGATGGTTGAGGTGTTCGACAAAGGCATCTACAACTTCGGCACGCCCGAAGAGCAAGACTTCATCAACGACCATTTCGTCGACTGCCCCAACATCAGCATCGACTATGGCGTCATGGAGAAGTCGCCCAACACCTTCACCATCCCTGCCGACTTCGGTTGGAGCGACATCGGCACCTGGGGGTCGCTCTTCACCCATGCCAAGAAAGACGAGAATGGCAATGCCTTGCGTGGCAAGGTGGTTTCGGTCGACAACAAGAACACCATCATCAACATCGAGGAAGGCACTGAAGCCGTGGTGGAAGGCCTGGAAGACTACCTCGTGGCCTACCGCGACCATTCACTGCTCGTGTGCAAGCTTCATGATGAGCAGCAAATCAAGATCTGGATTGAAGGACTGAAATAACACCTTTCACCGTGGAAAGTCAGCCTTTGGTATCGGTCATCATGCCTTGCTACAACATGGAAAACTATGTTGCCGACAGCATCGCATCCGTGCAAAGACAGACCTATCCCCATTGGGAACTTTTCATCGTCGACGATGCCTCGACCGACAGGACGGCAGCAATCGTAACTCATCTCGCCGAACACGACGAGAAAATCCATTTTGTGGTTAAAGCGCAACACTCGGGCATCGCCGACACCCGCAACCAATGCATCCAGATGGCTAAAGGCTGTTTTTTGGCCTTCCTCGACGCCGACGACATCTGGCATCCCGAAAAGATGGAGAAGCAACTTCGTTTTATGTTGGACAACAACGTGGGGTTCACATATACCACTTATGATTGGATTGACGAAGAAGGCCACACTTTGAACAAATTCATCAACACCATCGGCAACCTTGATTACGAGAAATACCTCCGCAACACCATCATAGGCTGCTCCACGGTGATGGTCGACACATCCATCGTGGGACAAGTCGTCGTACCCAGTTTCCGCACCAGCGAAGACACGGCCACTTGGCTCAACATCCTGAAAAAAGGTCATTTGGCATACGCTTTGGACGAACCACTTGTTTCATATAGGATTAGAAGAAAATCGGCTAGTTCTAACAAACTGAAAGCCTCCGCCGACCTCTGGAAGGTATACCGAAAAAACGAAAAACTGCCTTTTTTCAAGGCCTTACATTGCTTCTGCTGCTACGCCATCAACGCCATCAAAAAACGCCTGTGATGAACGGTTTCTATCTATATCGCAAGGCCTGGCGCTATGATGGCGCGCCCCACCAAGAGCCACAACTACAAGAGGCCGAATGGAAAGCCTTACTCAAACAAGGCGGCCTCATGGTGAGAAACACCTTTGACTTCGACTGTCAAGAGGAAACCACCTTCTGGAATCTCATCAAAGACCGATATGAAGGTTTGGACGAACTATCAGGCAACACGAGGAAAAAAGTCAGGAGATCATTGGAGAAGCTAGAGTTCCGGAAAGTGAACAACGACTTCATCAAAAACTTAGGATACCCCATTCTGAAAGCCTCTTTTGAGGACTACCCTGTCAAAGACCGCATCATGACCCAAAAGACTTTTGAAACTTACATGGATGAATGTGATAAAAAAGAGTTTGACTATTGGGGGATTTTCGATTTCGATGACGACCGCTTTATAGGATTCTTCACGGTGATGCTCTGGGAAGATGCTTGTGAATATGGCCTGGTGGCCGTACTGCCCGAATACAAAAGGAAGAACACGACTTATCCCTATTACGGACTCTTCCTCACCATGAATCAATACTACTTGCAGGAGAAAGGCTTTCGTTATGTCACAGATGGCGCTCGCAGCATCACCGAACACTCCCAAATTCAAGACTTCCTCATCGAAAAATTCCACTTCCGCAAATCGTATTGCCGCCTTGCTGTGCACTACAATGGGTGGATGAAGATGGCAGTAAAAACGTTGTATCCATTCAGAAAAATCATAACTTTGCCGCGCATAAAGGCAATTCTCAACATGGAGGCCATGCAGCGTGGAGAAAAATAGACACAGGATAGGGTTCTTCTTCAAGTGGTGCTTCGACAGGTTCATGGCACTCATAGGACTTCTTGTGCTTTTTCTGCCTTTGCTCATCATCGGCATTCTTATCAAGATCGACTCGAAAGGCCCTATGTTTTTCATGCAATGGCGCATAGGTAGGGGAGGGAAGCCTTTCAGAATCTGCAAGTTCCGCACCATGAAAGACCAAGCCGAAGGCGACAGTATCACCACGGCCGACGACCCACGCGTCACGCGCATGGGCCATTGGCTACGCCATAGCAAGGTAGACTGCCTGACCGAATTGGTCAACGTCCTCATTGGTCAGATGAGCTTTGTCGGCCCGCGTCCCGACGTGCCCGGCTATGCCGACCAACTTCAAGGCGACGACCGTCGTATCCTTCAGTTACGCCCAGGCATCACTGGTCCAGCCAGCATTAAATACCGCAACGAAGAAGAACTGCTCGCCCAACAAGCCGACCCGAAGGCTTATAATGATAATGTGATTTGGCCTGACAAGGTGAAAATCAACCTAGATTACCTTGACCATTGGACATTTTTGGGAGACATTCAACTGATTTTCAAGACTGTGTTTTAATCCTAGCCCCGTAGGGGCGACAGCAAAAAGATAAGATATTACCGCTCAGCTCCGAAGGAGCGACAGGGAATAAGCAGGCGGCGTAAGCCCCTGCTTTTTGCATGTGTTCAGCGGTGTGCCGCTGAACACATAAAAAAACCCCGTAGAATCGGGGAGAAACTACGAGGCCAAAAAATTAATAACATGAAACACCCCTGATTAACAGTCAGATGCTCTAACCAACTGAGCTAAGGAGGCTGCACAATGTCACAGAACTTGTTCCGTTTGCGGCTGCAAAAATACGGCTTTTTTCATTACTGACAATCTTTTTCGGACAAAATTTTTCAAGAATTTTATATTTAATTGATAATCAAGTCAAAACGTGATGGAGATTCCCAAGGGAATGGAGGTTTTGTCTTCGTTTTCCTGCGGCGGCAGAAAGAATTGGACATAAAAAAGAGCCCTCAAGCCGCCGCATTAAATAAAACGCATCACTCCATTCCCGAAGGGAATCTAGTTTTTTATTACCTTTGCAGCCAAAACCCAAATAAACTATGGCATACAAGAAAATACTAGGAATAGGAAGCGCTCTGGTCGACATCCTGACCCAAATCCCCACCGATCAAATCCTCAATGAATTAAATCTTCCCAAAGGAAGCATGACCTATGTGAATGCCGACGACGCCGTCAAAATCGGCGAAAAAGTGGCCCAACAGTTTGGCAGCCAACACGCCAGCGGTGGCTCCACGGCCAATACGATGTGCGGTCTGTCACGCCTCGGTGTTGAAACAGGCTTCCTCAGCAAAATCGGCAAGGACGAAGTGGGCGAGTTCTTCAAGAAACAAATGATCGACTGCCATGTGAAACCGCAGCTGCTGACCACCGACACACCTTCGGGCCGCGTCATCGCCATGGTGACCCCCGACGGAGAACGCACCTTCGCCACATGCCTCGGCGCCGCCATCGAAATGGGTCCCGATGACATCCATCCCGACCTCCTGGATGGCTGGGACATCTTCTATGTGGAAGGCTATCTCGTGGCCAACCCGCCTCTGCTCGAAAAAGCCATCGACACTGCCCACGCCAAAGGCATGACCATCGCCATGGACATGGCCAGCTACAACGAAGTGGCCAAACACCGCGACCTGCTGCTACGCCTTCTTGAAGACAGATTGGACATCGTCTTCGCCAACGAACAAGAGGCACAGGCGCTGACGGGTTTGGAAGACCCTGAAGCCGCATTGCATTATATCGCCGAACGCTGTCAAATCGCAGTGGTGAAAGTGGGGGCCAAGGGCGCCTATATCCAACGCGGTGACGAAGTCGTCACCATCCCTCCCATGAAAGCCAATGTCATCGACACTACAGGTGCTGGCGACGTTTGGGCCTCGGGCTTCCTCGCCGGACTCGTCAAAGGCGAACCCTTGCAGAAATGCGGCATGATGGGCGCCATCGTGGCCAAAAACATCATCGAAGTGATGGGCGCCAAGATGGATGAAGCGCGGTGGGATAATATTCATAAGGCTATAACAGAATTATAAAAATGCTGAATGCTGAATTAGGAATGCTGAATGACGCGAATCTATGTAGAAACTCGTCTTCATTCCGCATTCCACATTCATCATTCCTCATTAATTTGTAACATAATTGCTCAAGCTATCATTTTATTTTGTACCTTTGCGCCCACTTAAGTATTTTTCGCGAAAAGTAAATATTTAATAATTAGCTAGTTAGATAAAAATGAAGGAATTCCAGACAAAAGACATCCGCAATGTTGCCCTCATCGGCGCAGCAAAGTCGGGTAAGACCACACTTGCCGAAAACATGCTTTTCGAAGGCAAGCTCATCAACAGAAAAGGTAGCACCGACGAGAAGAACACCGTTTCCGACTACCGTCCCATCGAAATGGAGCGTCAGATTTCAGTGAACGCCTCCTTGATGTACACCCTCTACAACGACAAGAAAATCAACATCCTTGACACCCCTGGTTTCAGCGATTTCTCTGGCGACATCGTCAGCTGCCTCGCCGCTGCCGACATCGCCGTGTGCATGGTGAACGCCCAGTCGGGTGTGGAAGCCACCACCGAGAACGCCTGGCGTCACGCTGCCAACACCAACAAGCCTGTTGTGTTCTTCATGAACCAACTCGACCACAGCAACGCCAACTTCGACAACACCATCCGTGAACTGAAGGAGTATTTCGGCGACAAAGTCACGCCCATCCAATATCCCGTCAACGCCGGTGAAGACTTCAACGCTGTCATCGACCTGATCATGATGAAGATGTTGGTCTTCAAGGATGGCAACGGTGCCCCTGAGATCCAGGACATCCCCGCTGCCGAGATGGCCAAGGCTGAAGAACTGCACAACAACCTCATCGAGCACGCCGCCGAAGGCGAAGAGGCTCTGATGGAGAAGTTCTTCGAAGAGATGACCTTGAGCGAAGAGGATATGGAACGCGGTATCCACCTGGGTATCGTCAACCGTGAGATGTTCCCCGTCATTTGCGGCGCTGCCAAGCGTGGCGTGGGTGTCACCCGTCTGATGGACTTCCTCATCAACGCCTGCCCGTCGCCTGCCGACATGCCGGCTGTGAAAGCCAACAACGGCCAAGAGTTCCACAACAGCGTCGACGACCCGACCGCCCTGTTCATCTTCAAGGTGACCACCGAGCAAAACCTCGGCGATGTGGCCTGGATGCGCGTCTACGGCGGCACCGTCGTGAAGAGCCAAGACCTCATCAACCCGCGTACCGGCAACAAGGAGCGTCTCTCACAGCTGCTCGCTTTCCGCGGCAAGAACCGCGAAGAGGTTGAGAAAGTCAACGCTGGCGACATCATCTGCACCATCAAGTTGAAGGACGGCCGTATCGGTGACTCCTTGGTTGACGCCAAGGCCGCCGAAGCCACCTTCCCCGAGATCCCGTTCCCAACCCCGATCTTCTCGATCGCCGTCAAGGCCGTCAACTCACAGGAAGACGAAAAACTCGGTAGCATCCTCAACGACATCCACAAGACCGACCCGACCGTCATCGCCGGCATGTCGCGTGAGCTGCGCCAGAACATCCTGCAGTGCCAAGGCGAATATCACTTCAACACCCTGAAGTGGTACTTCGACAATGTCTATAAGATCGCCATCGAGACGGCTTCGCCGAAGATCCCGTATCGTGAGACCATCACCAAGAGCGCAAGCGCAAGCTACCGTCACAAGAAACAATCAGGTGGTAGCGGTCAGTTCGGTGAGGTGCACATGCAACTGGCTCCTTACTTCGAAGGTTACACCGACCCGAGCGAACTGCAGGTGCGCGACAAGCAGGAGTACGAACTGCCTTGGGGCGGCAAGCTCATCTTCGCCAACTGCGTCGTCGGTGGTGCCATCGATGCCCGCTTCATGCCTGCCATCCTGAAGGGTGTCAACGAGCGCCTCGAGCAAGGCCCGCTGACGGGTTCTTATGCCCGCGACATCATCGTCTACATTTACGATGGTAAGATGCACCCGGTCGACTCCAACGAAATGGCCTTTAAGATTGCCGGTCGTATGGCCTTCAGCGCCGCCTTCAAGAACGCTGGCCCGAAGATCATGGAACCCATCTACGACCTCGACGTGCGCATGCCCGCCGACCTCATGGGTGCCGTCATGACCGATTTGCAAGGCCGTCGCGCCATTGTCATGGGCATGGACAGCGACCACAACTACCAGACCATTCACGCCAAGGTTCCGTTGGCTGAGATGGACCGCTATTCGACCTCACTGAGCTCGCTGACCTCGGGCCGTGGCACCTTCACCATGAAGTATGCTGAATACCAGCAAGTGCCCACCGATGTGCAGAACCGCCTCCTCAAGGAGTACGAAGAGAGCCAGAAGGAAGAAGAATAAAAAAGAAACAAGAGTATTTTTTCATAAGTATTGCATTTTTTCCCCGCTGCGGTTACCGTGGCGGGGTTTTTTTGTTATTTTTGTCCGCAAAACAAGTATGTTATGGGAAGACGTGATACATATTTCGGGGATTGCAAATCCCCGTATTCGGCACCAGCGAATTGCAAATTCGCTGGAACGGGGACAAGAATTTGAAGAAGCACATAAAGCAGCTACATTACAACCTGTTTTACCTGATATAGAACAAATACTAGAAGAATTTAGAATAAGAAGAGGAAAATGAAAAAGACATCATTTTTATTACTACTATTGTTGCCCGTTGCGCATATTTTTGGACAGGTTGAGATTTCTGTTCACACTAATAAATATCAATGTAAAGGATTATTTATTAGCGAGACTCCTTCTGTTGTAAAAGACACTTTTAGGATTCTTTCTATACAATCGCTAAACAAAAAGGAACACTCATGTGAGAATAGTAAGTGGAACGAAACATATATTATTCATATTGAAAACAAAGATGGAATATTTGTTTTGCTATCGCCTTCTACTACTGGAATAACTTATAATAATGAGATAAAGGTATCCGACACATGCTTTTTAGAGATAAAGCCATACAATAACCATGATTTTTATCCGAAGCACGGTATATATGACAACTTTTTCATACATGAGGTTTGTTATAAACTGGATTATGGTAGATTATGGTTTCAAAATATATACACAACTGATAATCTTGACGGGCTTCACATAGTTACAGATTCAAAAGACAAGGGGGATGAAATCATTGGAACGGATTGTAAGACAGGAACAAACTATGTCATTCAAGAGGTGGTATATGGTTATCCAGAGTTTTATCCTCCATTTGCCTGTTGCTTAAGGTTGAAAACACATTATGATTTGTATTACATTGCAGATGAGGATTATCTATTAAATGCGATTGCTGCTGATTTCATCAATTTAGATTCACTAACTTATTTAGTTCCACATTATAGTAATTGGGAAATATTTGATTCTGTGCAAAATAAGTATGTACACCGAGTTTGTTTTTCGCAACATTTGGATAATCTTATGACCATGGATAATACCGAAGTGTATAAAATAGGAGGCAAGTATTATGCGATAAAAAAGATTCGGTATGCGTATTTGGACAACATCGAGGTATATAGAAGCTTATATAACATCGTACGTGATGGTACGGATGATATTCAAATTGAGAAAGAGGAAGAGGAATACTATAGAACAACATATAAAACAATAGAAGAGTATCTTCCAAACAGAAAGTATCAATATTATCTATTTCTTCTAGATATTTGTGAAACCGATAAGGCTATCAAAGAGCATTTATGGAAAAGGAAATACGAATTGAATGATTTTTGGACTCATACCTTAAGAAAACCAGAATAATCAGTTCTGGCCTAGAGAGATATAATTTTCCCAGTTCTGGCAGATTTGCCATCCCCCAGCATCGAATATCAGCATTTGTAATGCGAACCACTTGCGACAAACCGCGGTTGCCGTGGCGGTTTATTTATGCTTAGAAATAAAAGTTTCCTTTATTTAGGAAACTTTGTATTCTTTATAATAATAGTATTGGTACTTTTTTTGAATAAAAATATACAAATATTCAAAAAATGCTGTATATTTGCAGTCAAAATATAAACATTATGTCACAATCTGCTTATACTATCCGTTTGGATTCAGATTTAAAAAATCGGTTTGATACACTTTGCGAAGATTTCGGCATGAGCGCAACAACTGCTTTCAACATTTTTATCCGTACCGTTATCCGCAAGCGCAAAATACCTTTCGAGATCGAAATATCTGAAAAAGATGCCATCCATGAGGAAGGCCGTAGAGCATTTTGGGAAATCAGAAAAATGGCGGAACAAGGTGCATTTCCCGATATGACCTTGGATGAAATCAATGAAGAAATCCGATTAGCAAGGGAGAAGAAGTGATGAGCAAAATATTTGCTGTCATTGATACCAATGTTGTCGTTTCAGGAATGATTACAAAAAATCCTGAATCTCCGACAGTTGGTGTATTGGCAAGTTTGAGCGACAAAAACATTACGCCATTGTATTGTGAAGAAATACTTGAAGAATACAAAAGCGTATTGAACAGAGAGAAGTTCCAACTCCCAAAAGAAAAAATAGAAAACTTCATCAACATGTTGAAATCAGATGGCGTTTCAACAACAAGAAAACCTTCAAAAGAGTTCTTTCCCGACCCACAAGATATAGTGTTTTACGAGGTGGCTTTGTCAAAAGAAGATTCGTTTCTCGTAACTGGCAACATGAAACATTATCCAAAAGTGGATTTTGTAGTCACACCGGCTGAGATGATGAAAATAATTGAAAAAGAAAAATAAGATTTCAATTAAAAGATTTATCTTTGCCTCGAATAATATAAAAACTTTAATATCATGGACTTCGGAAAACTATTCTCGAAACTGGTCGATGTCGTGAAAGAAAACATCGAAACCGCAGCAGCCAAACCTGCATCACAACCGACGGCACAGCCTAAACCTACACCACAGCCCGCCACACCGCACTATGAAGAAGAAATCGTACGGACTGACTCGGAATGGCTGGCCTACTTCCGCGAGATTCTGGCCACGGCATTTCCTCAATACACAGTCAGGGAAAACGTGCCGGTGACCGACATCGCAGGTTTCGCCAACGACGAGTTCCAACTCTACAAGACGCGCCCGCGTCAGGCCTACAAAGCCGAATGGGGACAGCCTTATACCTTCGTGCTCGAACAACTGGGCAGCGTCAAAGGCGTGGTGATGCTCGGCAAAGGCCATAGCCACGACAGCAACGTGAAGTACCTCATCGCCCGCATGTATGCCAAGAAATTGGGCTTTCCTTACATCAACTTCTACACCCAGATGCCCAACGAACGCGACTATGTCATCGGTCGCATCCGCAAGTTCTTGAACTAAAAACACAGAAAAAGGGGATGCGGCACCGCCGCGCCTGCCGAAGGAGGCAGCCTTGTCGTTCATTTCTCGGTTTTGCAGGCAACCCGACAAGGTACCCTCTCGTGATCGGTAATTTTACCGATTCAAAATCATTCCCCTTTTTCTTTTTCATTAATCTCAACATCTATCTTAAGTATGTCTTTGACGCGGGACACAAGACTTCGAGACACGGGACAAAAAGTCCCTGAGCCTGTCGAAGGGCCGACTCTTTGTCCAAAAGACTTGAAGTCTCGTGTCTCTATTATCTCTCAACTGACCTTTCAACAAACCTGGGAAGAGTTTCTCGCCTATCGACTGCTGAAAGGTCGCTTCAACTGGCATGAGTTCAACGAAGCCGATGCCTTTGTGGAAAGGGAAGACTATCTCCCTTTGGCCACCAAAATCGCACAAGGCGAAGGTATAGGTATCCCCACCAAGAAACTGGTCAACAAGATGGGCTCGGGCAAGAAACGCATAGTCTACAGCTTCGCACCCGACGAAATGCTTGTCCTCAAACTCATCGCCTTCCTGCTCTACAAATACGACGACCAATTTGCACCCAACTGCTACGCCTTCCGCCGTGGCCAGAAAGCCCATGATGCCGTCTTCAAAATCAACAAGGCCATCCAAGGACAGAATATGTGGGCCTACAAACTCGACATCCACGACTATTTCAACTCCATCGATATCGACATTTTGTTGCCTATGTTAGCCGAGATGTTAGCCAATGACCTGCCTTTGTATCATTTCTTCGAAAAACTATTGACGACCAACCTTGCCATCAGCAATGGCCAAGTCATAGAGGAAAAACATGGCGTGATGGCCGGCACACCCACGGCACCTTTCCTGGCGGATGTGTTTCTGAAAGAAGTGGACTTATACTTTTATAATCAAGGTGTGGTATATGCCCGCTATTCCGACGACATCATCATGTTTGCGCCTGACTATGACACGCTCCAACAATACAAAGAGAGGATGTGCCACTTTTTGGCACAATATCATTTGGAGGTCAACCCTGACAAGGAGAAGGTTTACTCGCCCGATGAGGCCTATGAGTTTTTAGGCTTCAAATGCCATGGTCACGACATCGACATCTCGGAAGCCACTAAAAAGAAAATGAAGGGAAAAATATCCCGCAAAGCGAGATCATTATTGCGTTGGAGCCATAAGAACCATATCGACTCCGAAAAGGCCATGAAAGCCCTCATCAACTATTTCAACCGCAAGTTCTTCGAGAGCGACGACCCCGAAACACTCACCTGGTCACGGTGGTTTTTTCCCGTCATCAACCAAACCGATGGCCTAAAGGAAATCGACCATTACCTGCAGCAGTATATCCGCTTCATCAGCACTGGAAAACACAACAAGACAAACTTTAGAGTGGATTATGAAAGACTTAAAGACTTAGGCTACAAGAGTTTGGTTAACGAATACTATAACTATAAGAAACAAGAACAAAACTAACCCATAAAAACACCAACACTATGAACACAGATTACTTCTATCAATCCATCGTGGACGCATTGAGTCCAACCGACGACATGACCCAAGACGCAAGAGACTTGATCAAAACGACCATCATGTATGGCATCTCTGTCGAAAACATCGATGATGTCGAAACCGCCAGCAGCGAAATCGAACGCATCAAGAAAATGTATTTCGACCACTATACTGCCAATGGTAAACTCGACGAATTCAACAAGGTTTTCGGCCAAATGACAGAAGATGAACAAGAGAATATCAAAGCCTCAATGCTTTATATGACAAGAATCATGAAGCGTGAAGATGGAACGGAAACCATAGAACCTATCCAACCAACCGGCGACCCTGATAAAGATGCACGAACCTTTGTGGAAGAATACATCAAGATGTTCGATGAGATGCAGGATGTGAGCGATGCCTTGCTCATGGATCACGACTATCAAATCAAGTTTGGCGATATCTTCGCACTTTACGACGAAGGCACACCTAACGAAGAGGCTTTCAATAACGCCATTGAAAAATACTCCACCGAACTTGACCTTGAAGGCCATCAGGAAGCCAAAAGCGACATAGGTGAAAAACTAGGAAACTTATTGGCTTAAAGATTCCGTTCCCTCCACTGCTGGCTGAACGACTTGGCGGCAAATTCAGGCATCGCCACTTGACTCCCCAATGAAGCCATCAAGCGTTTGGCCTCCAGTTTTTTCAAGAACAGCGGACTGTCCATCTTCTTGCGCGACTTGCAATGCCAAATCATGGCCTTCAACAGGGCATCGTATCTTGAGTTGCCCGTCTTTTCCACAATGGCCAAATGACGGTTGGCGATAATCAAGTCGTCCAACGGAATCTTCACGGGACAGATATCCGTGCATTTGCCGCAAAGCGAACAAGCCGAGTTGAGGTGGTTGTAGTCCTCCAGTCCCTCCATCAATGGCGTCATCACCGTGCCCACGGGACCCACATGCTTGGTGCCATAGGCATAGCCTCCAATGTGTTTATAGATGGGACAAACACTGACGCAAGCACCACAATGGATGCACGACATCACCTTGCGCTGGTCCTCGTGCTTAAGCAACTCCGAACGGTTGTTGTCCAAAAGGATGACATACATCTGCTCGGGACCCAAACCCTGTTGGACAGGACCAAAGGTGATGCTATTGCAAGCAGCCATACTTTGTCCGGAGGCATGCAACGACAACAAAGGCAACAAGACACCCAAATCATCCAAACTCGGAATGACTTTGGCAATGCCTGCCACCACAATATGAACCTTGGCTTGAGAAGTGGCTTTCAAAATATTACCCTCATTCTCGGTGAGCACCACACCACCCACATCGGAAAGCAAGAAGTTGGCTCCCGTGATGCAAATCGGCACATCATTACTCTCCACACCCACACGATGCCGCACAAAGTTGACCATCTGCTTGGCCGTGCTATCGGGCTTCAGTTTGTAGTTTTCGGTAAGTATGGCATTGTTTTCTTCCTTCGAGAGATGGATGGAAGGCGACACCGGGTGATATGACCGTTTGCCTGCGGCATGCTCAACGAAACGAGCCACTTGCGTCTCAACGATCTGGATGTTCTTACTCTCCAAGAAACCATTGAGTTCTATCTCATCGAGCACATTGGAATTGGATCGTGTGATGGCATTGGCCTTTTCCTTGGCTATGAGATCGAATATCATCGTCAAGGCATCGTCGGCGTTGCGTGCCCACAACACTTTGCCCCCGTTTTCGACGAAATGGGTCTCAAAATCAACCAATAGCTTTTCCAGGCTCAACAGCGACTTGTTGCGCAAGGTATAGGCACGCTGTTTCTCCAACTCGAGGTTGCGATAGTTTTCCTTTCCTTTTGAAAAACTCTGCTCAAAACAACCCGTGCTGTAGTTGATTTTCTGCCAATGCTCTTCATCGAAAGCCATCGAACAGCCTTCATTGAATAAGGTTTTAGGTTCACTCATCGTCATGGGTTTCAACAGGTTCAATCTTTGCAACTCTTCTTTCATGGCGACCTCCCTCGAAATCGGTATGGAGGAAAGCCTGCACCATCTCCCATGCCAGTTCGTTGGGGATGAAACGCCCAGGCAAGGCCAGAATGTTGGCATCGTTGTGCTGACGGGCCAATTTGGCCAACTCAACATTCCAACACAAAGCCGCACGAACATTATGGTGATGGTTGGCCGTCATCTGGGCACCGTTGCCACTACCGCAAAGGATGATGCCTAAAGGATATTCTCCATGCTCTATGGCGGAAGCCAAAGGATGGATCATGTCAGGATAGTCGACACTCTCTGAACTATAAGTGCCATAATCACGAATCTGATAACCTGCCTCTGTCAGTTTTTCAACCAAAAACTGCTTCATCTCGAAGCCACCATGGTCGCTCGCTATGGGTATGATGTGTTCCATTTTTTCCACTGTTGATAATTCAATTCGCAAAAGTACATATTTTCATTGTTCGCCATAGACTTATTACACTATTTCTGAATCACTTATCCGCTTGAAAAAAATCAACATTTTTAAAGTAAAAGATTGATAATCAGTATATTGTTAAGTTATCAACAGATAACTTGTTGATAACTTTTTCATTTTGGTAGATAAAAAATCGGCCTGTTGATATCAACATTTTTCAACCCGAAAATGAGGTAAAAATGAACACATTTTCAAAAAATATGGGCCATTTTTATCCGTTTTTTCGTTTTTCAGCGAATAGCCGAAAAGGTGTTGATTGGACTGAAAAAGAAACTTTTGGTCTTTTTCAAAAACCAATTCTCAAAGTGGTAACCATTAATGCAAGATTTTTATTGAAAAGTTATCAACCAATTCACAGGCATATTAACATGGGTAATACAATTTTTAAAATTATAAGTTTAAAAAATATAAAATGGAATATTGATAATTGGCGTGTTGATAACTCGGCGGCGATTTTCCAGTAAAAGGATTCATCATGTCGCCAATCCAATAAAAATGCCTAATTTTGACCCGAATTTAGCAACAAAATGAAACGCATTATTGGCATTATCTCATTGGTTTTGACGTTTTTGGCTTTCGGTCACGACTTGTTTTCGCAGACGGGATACCAAAGCTTCACCTATCCCAGCGGACAGGTGTCGAGCGAAGGAATGCTGCGCGACGGCAGGCCTGATGGGATGTGGAAGACCTACTATGAGAGCGGCCAGCTGAAGTCGGTGGGCAAGCGCACAGATTTCCTATTGGACAGCACTTGGATGTTTTTCAAGGAGAATGGCGATACCAGTTTGATTGTCAACTACAGAAAAGACTTGAAAAACGGGCCTCGTTTCACTTATAGTGAAACCGAGGTGATGATGGAGCCGTTTGTCAATGATGTCAAGCAAGGCGAAGGCAAGCGGATGGACAGGCGGCGCCATGTCCTCCAAACAGTGCAATTCATCAACGGTCTGGAGGAAGGCATTTCCCCTGTTTTCGATACTACGGGCTTACTCCGCGAAATCGTCAACTATCGTAAAGGTTTTGTGATGACGCGAGAAGCCTTGAACCGTTACGATCGTGAAGGTAAGAAACATGGCTATTGGAAGACATTCTACGACGATTGGACCGTGCATACCGAATGCTATTACCGCCATGGCTTACGCGACGGGTTCTACAAAGAATACGACGAGAAAGGAAACCTGAAGAAGATCACCAAGTTCGTGAATGATGTGGAACAAGTGCTCGAAAGCGACCAAAAGCCGCTCGTTGTGCAACATGAGTATTATCCCAACGGCAAGGTGCGCCGTGAGGCCTCGTTCCGCGACGGCCGACGCGAGGGTGTGTGGCGCGATTTCGATGAAGACGGCAATGTCATCAAATCACAGACCTACAAAAAGGGCGTTTTGGTAGGCGAGGGCATTGTCGACACCGACGGCAAACGGCGCGGCGAATACAAGGAATTCTATCCTGACAGCACGCTCCGTGCAGAAGGTCTTTTCATTGGTGGTGAACGCTCTGGCGAGTGGAAGTTCTATTATCACAACGGCCAACTCCAAGAGATAGGCAGTTACAAAGAAGGTCAACCCGACGGTGCCTGGACATGGTACTATGACAACGGCCAAAAACAGATCGAAGAACAGTTCTATAAGGGACAACCCAACGGGCCCTACAAGGAATATGATGCCAAAGGAAATATGATAGTCAGCGGCACCTATTTCGATGGCATGAAAAACGGCAAGTGGACCGAGCAGATTGGCGACATGCGCAGCGAGGGAGAATACCGCAACGACAAGCAGGTGGGTGAGTGGGTGTCGTATTACGACAACGACAAGATGGCTTTCAAGGGCATGTTCAATGTGGGTTATCCCGATGGTGAGCATTTCTTCTATTACGAAAACGGCAGGTTGCGCGAAATACAGAATTATAAGGCAGGCGTCAAACATGGCGACTGGAAGAAATACTTGGATACAGGCGAGTTGTATTTCACCATCACCTACGACCAAGGCAAGGAAGTGAAGTATGACGGCGAAGCCTTAGATGCAGACGAAATCATCAAGGAATAATGGTATCACAAAACCTGCAAAACAATGCAAAACTTAAAAAATATGTGTGTGGCGACTGCACAACCGTGCGTCGCCGGAAAGCAGCCGGTTGGCGTGCTTTCCCAACCAAGAAAACTAGTTTTGACGGTTTTGTTTGTTTTGTGACAAAAGAATACATTTATGGTTATTCCGTTCTTAAAACAAGGCTCCAAAGTAGCCATCGCAGCCCCGGCGCGGATGGTGACACACGAAGAGATGGCCTTCGGCATACAGTGGTTGAAGGACATGGGTTTTGTCCCAGTTTACGACGACCGACTCTTCAACCAGCATTATATATTCTCTGGTGACGATGACACGCGTGCTGCCGTGTTTCAGGAATATCTTGACAATGAAGAAATTGATGCCATTTGGTTGGCCCGTGGTGGTTATGGCAGCATCCGCATCATCGACAAGTTGGACTTCACCAAGTTTTTGCAGCATCCGAAATGGATTGTCGGTTTCAGCGATGGGACGATACTTCATGGCAAACTCAACCGTTTGGGTGTGCCCAGCCTTCATGCTGCCATGCCTTTCTATTTCGCCAACAAGACGCCCGAAGCCAAGCAGTCGTTATACGACGCCTTGACGGGAAAACCTTTACAATATACTTTTTCGAGCGATCCTTTGAACCGTTGTGGAGAAGCCGAAGCCGAGGTGGTGGGCGGCAATCTTTCTGTTTTGATTGGGATGATGGGATCCGAAACCTTTCCTGAAACCGACGGAAAAATATTGTTCATTGAGGAGGTGGACGAATATATCTATCACATCGACAGGATGATGCACTGCCTGAAACGCGCCGGAAAACTCGACCGCCTGAAAGGCCTCATCGTGGGCGGCCTGACCCAAATCAAAGACAACGCGCATCCCTTTGGGATGACGGCAGAACAAGTCATCGCCGAAGCCGTTTCGGAATACGATTATCCTGTTTGTTTCGGTTTCCCTGCCGGGCATTGGGATGACAATAAGGCTTTGTATTTAGGGTTAAGTTCTCGACTGATAGTAACAAAAGAAAAAGTCGTATATTTGAAGCGTCTTTCGTTTTGAGTGAAATGAAAAGATGCTTGAATGTCATAGGTATATTGTTGGTGCTGCTGCTTTTTCCCTATTGTGGAGGAAGGGAAGTGCAACCAAGCAAAGGGAAGGACAATAATGCCCATGCGGCGTTGGCTGGGATTGACTCACTGATGTGGCGGCGGGCTGATAGTGCTTTTGTGCTGCTGCAGGAGTTCGTTGTCGGTCCTGAGGCGGAAGAGCTTGATACTTTTGACGGGCACTATTGCCGGTTGCTGATTTCGGAGTTGCTTTATAAAAACGACTGTGAGCAGACTAACCGAGAGGAACTGCTTCAAGCGGTGGTTTATTTTGATTCGTTGTTGCAGCTGGCGGACACACGCGGTGTGTCCCTACACGGACTATTCCGTAGGGACGCATCGCATGCGTCCGCCAACGAAACGTCTGCCCAAACCCTTGCGTTTCTGGACGCCCGCGCCCACTACATCAACGGCGTAGGCTATTACGAACACGACAGCGTGGTGAACGCCTGTACAGAATACCTGAAGGCGCTCGAAATGATGGAGGAGCTTTTTGAAGAGAAAGAACTAGTAGGGAAAAAGGCACAGTTTATGGCGTATATTTGCAGTCGCCTTGGTGAAATGTTTTCGGATCAGCTGTTGGCCGAACCTTCCATTACTTGCTATAAAAAAGCTTTGTTTTATTGCCGACGAGAGTCGACATCTAAATATGGAATACCTGTTTTGTTATATCGTTTGGGAATACAATATGACATTGTTGACCAAAAAGATAGTACTGCTTTCTATT
>ONJF01000025.1 GCA_900318085.1 uncultured Bacteroidales bacterium | reverse complement strand
CATGGCCATCGAGTTGATGACGGTGGCGAGCATGCCCATATAGTCGCCTTGGATGCGGTCCATGCCCTTCGAGGCACCTTGCAGGCCGCGGTAGATGTTGCCGCCGCCGATGACGATGCCGATCTGCACGCCCGCCTGGGCGGCTTCGATGATCTCGTCGGCATATTCACCCAGACGCACCGGGTCGATGCCGTATTGCTGGCTGCCCATCAGGGCTTCGCCGCTGAGTTTTAAGAGTACTCGATTGTATTTCATATTCAAGAATTTAGCTTCATTTTGGAATTTAGATGTTAGCCGTTAGCCATTAGCTGGTAGCTTTTGCGCTAACAGCTAATGGCTAATAGCTAACAGCCAAAAAATTATTCTCCGGCCTCCAGCTTTCCGTGGCAGTTCTTATATTTCTTGCCGCTACCGCAGGGGCAGGGGTCGTTGCGCCCTACCTTCACTTCTTTGCGAATGGGCTGCGTGACCTGGCGTTGCTGCGTGTCGCTATGCGATTGCGCCAGCAGGTCTTGACGCTGCTCGCGGATCTTCGACTTGTCGATACCTTGTGGACGTGACTCGCGCACGGTGTTCGGGTCTTGCGTCGGGATGTCGGCACGCATCAGGAACGAGATGACGTCTTCGTTGATCTTCTCAAGCATGGCCTTAAACAGGTTGAACGACTCCAACTTGTAGATGACCAGCGGGTCTTTCTGTTCGTATGAGGCGTTCTGCACGGCTTCTTTCAGGTCGTCGAGTTCGCGGAGGTGTTCTTTCCAAGCATTGTCGATGAGGCCCAGGGTGATGCTCTTCTCAATGCAGAGGTTCACCTCGCGGGCACCGTTCTCTACGGCTTTCTTCAGGTTGACGATGACGTTCATGCCACGCTTGCCGTCGGTGATCGGGATGGCGATGTTCTCGAAATGGGTCTGGTTTTCGTACACGTTCTTGATGACGGGCAAGGTCTTCTCTCCGATGATGCGGGCTTTCTCGCGGTAATGCTCAAGGGCGGCTTCAAACAGTTTGTCGGCCAGTTCCTTGGTCTTCAGACGGTCGAAGTCTTCTTCGCTGAACGGTGCATCAATGCCCATGCAGGAGAGCAGGTCCATCTTGAAGCCCTCGTAGTCCTTGGCGTCTTGATAGCCTTCGATGAGTTTCTCACCGAAGTCATACATCATGTTGTTGAGGTCGATGGAGAGACGCTCTCCGAATAAGGCGTGACGGCGCTTCTTGTAGATGACTTCACGCTGGGCGTTCATCACGTCGTCGTATTCCAGCAGGTGTTTACGCACGCCGAAGTGGTTCTCTTCGACTTTCTTCTGTGCCTTCTCGATCTGCTTGGTGATCATCGGGTGCTGGATGACTTCGCCTTCCTGCAAGCCCATGCGGTCCATGATGCCAGCGATACGCTCGGAGCCGAACATACGCATCAGGTTGTCTTCCAAAGAGACGTAGAACTGTGAGCTACCCGGGTCGCCTTGACGGCCGGAACGACCACGCAGCTGACGGTCGACACGACGGCTCTCGTGGCGCTCGGTGCCGATGATGGCCAGACCGCCGGCTTCCTTCACGCCAGGGCCAAGCTTGATATCGGTACCACGACCTGCCATGTTGGTGGCGATGGTCACCGTGCCCGCCTGACCGGCTTCCTTGACAATCTGTGCTTCCTTGAAGTGCAACTTGGCGTTCAACACGTTGTGCGGGATGTTCTTACGGGTCAGCATGCGGCTGAGCAACTCGGAGACCTCCACTGAGGTGGTACCCACCAACACAGGACGGCCAGCTTGGACCAAAGCCTGAATCTCGTCAATGACGGCGTTGTATTTCTCGCGTTTGGTCTTGTAGATCATGTCCTCTTGGTCGATACGGGCGATGGGGCGGTTGGTCGGGATGACGACCACGTCGAGTTTGTAGATGTCCCAAAACTCGCCAGCCTCCGTCTCAGCGGTACCAGTCATACCAGCCAACTTGTGGTACATGCGGAAGTAGTTCTGCAAGGTGATGGTGGCATAGGTCTGCGTGGCGGCTTCGACCTTCACGTTTTCCTTGGCCTCCACGGCTTGGTGCAGACCATCGCTCCAGCGGCGGCCTTCCATGATACGGCCCGTCTGCTCGTCCACGATCTTGACCTTGTTGTCGATGATGACATAGTCGACGTCCTTCTCAAACAGGGTGTAGGCCTTCAGCAGCTGTTGTACGGTGTGCAGACGCTCCGACTTCTCGGCGAAGTTACGCATCAGCTCGGCCTTGCGCAACACCTTCTCGTCATTGGTCAGGTTGGAATGCTCTAGCTCAGCAATCTCGCTACCCACATCGGGAATGATGAAGAACGACGGGTCGTTGTAGGCTTGCGCCAGTTGCTCACTTCCCTTGTCGGTGAGGACCACGGTATTCAGTTTCTCGTCGATGACGAAATACAACTCGTCATCGATGATATGCATGTTCTCGTTACGGTTTTGCATGTAGAAACCTTCGGTCTTCTGCATCAGGCTCTTCATGCCCTCTTCGCTGAGGAACTTAATCAAGGCGTTGTTCTTCGGAAGGCCGCGGAAGGCACGGAAGAGTTGGTCGGCGCCGTGTTTCTTCTCGTCTTCGGTGGCGTTAGGATCGGTGAGGATTCTCTTGGCCTCGGCCAAAATCGTCGTCACATAACGCTTTTGGGCTTCGTATAGCTTGACAACGTCGGGCTTCAGTTGGTCAAATTCCTGTTGGTCGCCGCGCGGCGTGGGACCGCTGATGATCAAAGGCGTACGGGCATCGTCGATCAACACCGAGTCGACCTCGTCGACGATGGCGTAGTGGTGTTTGCGTTGCACCAACTCTTCAGGGTTACCTGTCATGTTGTCACGCAGGTAGTCGAAACCGAACTCGTTGTTGGTACCGTAAGTGATGTCGCAGTTGTAGGCGCGTCGACGTGCGGCCGAATTGGGCTCATGTTTGTCGATGCAGTCCACGGTGAGGCCGAGGAACTCATACATCGCGCCCATCCACTCGGAGTCACGCTTGGCCAGGTAGTCGTTTACGGTGACCACATGCACGCCCTTGCCTGCCAAGGCATTGAGGTAGACGGGCAGCGTAGCCACGAGGGTCTTACCTTCACCAGTGGCCATCTCGGCGATTTTGCCTTGGTGCAGCACGATACCGCCGATGATCTGGCAGTCGTAATGCACCATGTCCCAAGTGACCATGTTGCCGCCAGCCATCCAGCTGTTCTTGTAGTAGGCCTTGTCGCCTTCTATGGTGACATGCTCGTATTTGGCGGCCAACTCGCGGTCGAGGTCGGTGGCAGTCACCTCCACGGTCTCGTGCTCGCAGAAGTATTTGGCGGCGGCTTTCACTACGGAAAATGCCTCGGGAAGGATCTCGTTCAGGGCCTCCTCGATGTGGTCAAGCTCTTGCTTTTCCAGTTTGTCGATTTGGTTGTAGAGTTTTTCCTTCTCATCGGGCTCCATGTCGGGGTTGGCTTCGGCCTTGGATTTCAGTTCAGCGATTTCGGCCACCTCGGCAGCGGTCTTGCTCTTGATGTATTCCTTGAATTCTTGTGTCTTATGTCTCAGGCTGTCGATGTCGAGTTTCACGATTTGCTCGTAAGCCTTGAGCGTCTTTTGGAGTATGGGCTCCAGGGCCTTGTTGTCGCGTGAGGCCTTGTCGCCAAAGAGTTTCTTGAAGAATCCCATTTATTTGTAATTGATAGTTGAAAATTGATAATTAACTACGTTGAATCTACGATTTGACAATTAGATGATTGCGAGGTTACGCAAAATTCGTGCAAAGGTACGGTTTTTCCGTAAATTATCGGAAAAATGTGCCAAAAAGGCAGTGGAAAGTTTCTATTTTGCATGGCTTTAGGATGACGATACCTCAAATCATCGTGCGAAAATGTCTGTTTTTATGCAATAAATACGCTGTACTGCATAAAAAAGTATGTTTTTTGTGCAATAGTATGCTAAAAAAAGGACTATTCCCGTTTGACTACTTTCCGTAAAGTCGCCTCACCCTATCCTCCAAATACCGCTCTGGTGAAGGCGCAGGGGCCTCGCCGATTTTGTTGTTGCGCTTGATGAGGATGTATTCGGGGAAAGTACGAACATTGTAATCCTCCAAAAGCAGGATGTTGTCGCCGAGGTCGAGGAGGGGCCAGTCCATCCGCTTTTCGGCGAATTGTTTTTTGAAGAATTCCATTTTTTCATGCGGGGCGATAGTCAAGATTTGGATGGTGTCGCGCCATTGGTAATGGAGGTTCCGCAACTCTGCGAACTGGTGCTCGCTGACCGCCGAGGTGCCATCAACGAACTGGAGCAACACCAAACCATCTTTGTAGTCGGCGAGGCTTACAGTCTTGCCATTGCTGTCGTTCAAATTGAATCCGGGCGCGTCGGCACCGGGGGCAAGACGTTCATATTTTGCAAAGAAATCACTGATGATGGTCTTGTGTTCAGCATATTTCGTCTGGCTCTTGATATAATTCAGATGGTCTTTGGCTAGTCGGCTCGTGCCGCGGTCGCCATAGCAGAGTTTCTGCAAGTTATAGATGGTGATCAGCTCGGCCAATTGTGGGTTTTTCGCCATCAGGGGATCGGTGGCCAGGTATTTCTTGAAGGCAGAGGGGCCTTCGTCGAAGGCGTCGTTGAGCAAGTGGCTGTCGTAGGCGGCGCTGTTGAAGTAGCCGTCAAACAGTTCCTTGAACAAGTCGATGTAGGCGCTTTGGGTGTAGAGCACAGGTTGACCGTCAAAATAATCCTTGATGATCTTTTTTCCTCCGTCAGTGCTGATACCCAAGCGGATAGCGGCAATCTTGTAACGGTTGTGGTTTTTCACATAGTCCGACTTGATGTCGGGCACCTCACGGCTGATGGCGTTCTGTATGGAGTCGAGATAGCGCAGTTGGCGACCTCGATAGATCTGGTTGAAGTGCTCAATCATGTATCCGTTGATGATCTCCTCCGAATAGATGATTTGGCGGTAGATACCCTTGTCGGTGGCACGTTTCACGCGGATGGTGGGTAGCTCTTTCTCAAAATAGGAGACGTTGTCCTGCTGCTCGGGCACGATGATCTCGATGTCGTAGGTGGCGTTGGGGGTGAGGATGAGGTCGACGGATTCGAGGCCGATGAAAATGCGAGCGGGCAGGTTTTGTTTCACCTTGCCTTCGAGGATGAAATGTCCTTGGGGGTCGGTATGGCTTTGGTCAAGCATAACGCCTGTCTCGTTGACGAGGTCTTCGTAGGCAAAGAGCCTGATCAAGGTGCTGGTTTTGTTGCTCCGTCCAGTAATCGTCACATTCTGGGCGCTTGCCGTGAGGAAGAGAAGGGATAAGAATAGCGTGATAATACTTCGTTTCATGTGATTAGAACGAAAAAACAAAGTGATTATTGCTGATAAAGTCTATTGCTTTATCTTTTCGGCAACTCCACTTCTTTCGGCAAAAACTTGGAAGTGTCGCCGCCGTTCTTATAGATGTCGCGGACAACACTCGACGACACGCCCACCAACTCGCTCTCGGTGAGCAGGAAGATGGTCTCCAACTCGGGGTGCAGGCGCTTGTTGGCGTGCCCGATCATGTTCTCGTACTCGAAGTCGCTGCCACAGCGCAGGCCACGGATGATGGTGTTGGCCCCCACCTTCTTGCAGAAGTCGGCGGTGAGGCCTTGGTAGCTCTCCACCTTCACATTCGGGTAATCGGCGAATACGGCCTCGCACCATTTGATGCGGTCTTGAAGATCAAAGGTGGAGCGTTTTTCCATGTTGATGCCGACGGCGACATAGATCTCGTCGAACATGGGGAGGGCTCTCAATACGATGGAACGGTGACCCAAGGTGATGGGGTCGAAGGAACCGGGGAATACGGCTATTCTTTTCATGATTTATTAGATTATCATTTCCTTATTGGACTTCGAAGCACGACACTAACGCTTTATACCCTCATGGCGGAGGAACATCCGCCATCTCCTGCGCTTTAAGGTATTCCTGTCGCTTAGGAGATTGCGGGTCGAGCCCGCAATGAGGGTTTTGCGGTACGTATTACGTGCTCCGTTGTCAGCCTGCAAAAGTATTACTTTGTTATGATTTGACGTAAATCTTTTCCAAGAATTTCACTGATGGAACGGAAAGTGTTTTTCAGAAAGTCTTCAATCTCTTCATTCCCAATGAGTTTTATCTCGGTGATACCTTCTTCAGTTTGCGGCTTGGGTTGGATGTCCTCGATGGTGCTCATGAGGTACCAATAGGTCGGTTTCAGCGCCCACTCTTCATGCTCAAGATAGCAATGCCAAGTGGTTGGCAAAGCCTTGACGATCTTCAAGTTGCCAATTCCAGTCTCTTCCTCCACCTCGCGCAAGGCGGCTTCTTCAGGTGTCTCTCCTTGTTCGACATGTCCCTTGGGAAGGTCGGGGATGCTTTTGCGCACGATGCTGACGAATTTGCCGTCTTTCATGACGATTCCACCTGCTGCAGGAGCCATTCTGAAGGTCTCTTTCAAGGCTTGCACCACGGCATTTTCACCCACTTCGTGGATGAAAGTGTCGCCGGGATCGTGGTCGTCGAGCCATTCTGGTAAAAAATCGCACAAAAGCTCGGCATCGTATCTGTCGGATTCTTGGGGCGTTGCATCAAATTTCAATGAATCGCCTTCAATTTTTGGAAAAACTAGTGCTTTGTTTTCTTGAAAAATCTTGTACATTTGCAGTCTGTTTATGTTTTGAAGCGACAAAGATAAACAAATTCGTTGAATGTAGTGCTGTCACGCCGTGGCAGCCACCGAAATGAGAGAAACAAATCAAGCAACCATGAAATACGAAGATTCAGCATTGACTTTGGCCCAGCATCTGCTACAGATCAAGGCCGTGAAGCTCAGCCCTAAGGCTCCGTTCACGTGGGCGTCCGGACTGAAAAGCCCCATTTATTGCGACAACCGTGTCACGCTTTCCTATCCTGCCGTGCGCACCTATATCCGCCAGCAGTTTGTGGAGAAAATCATCCAAAACTATGGCAAACCCGATGTGATTGCGGGTGTGGCCACTGGAGGTATCGCCCAAGGCGCGCTGGTGGCACAGGAGTTGGGCCTGCCTTTCGTGTATGTGCGTAGCGAGAAGAAATCGCACGGCATGCAGAACCAGATTGAAGGCGTACTTACACCTGGACAGTCGGTGGTGGTCATCGAGGACTTGGTCTCCACGGGCAAGTCGAGCCTCTTGGCCGTCGATGCCTTGCGTGAGGCAGGTGCCGAGGTGAAAGGCATGGTGGCCATCTTCACCTACCAGATGGAACTCGCCAAGAAGAACTTCGAGGAGAAAGACTGTCAGTTAGTAACTCTCTCGAACTACGAGACGCTGATTCAAAAGGCTGTCGAAGAGAAATACGTCACCGAGGAAGACGTACAGTCACTCAAGGAATGGCGCAAGGACCAACAGGCCTGGAGCGACCACTGGAATTAAATGAGATTAGGGAAACAAATCTGACATATCAAAATAATACAGAACAGCCGAGCTTTCGTCGGCTGTTCTGTATTTGTAGAGACGTATTGAATGCGTCTCTACAATAAAAATCTTATTTCCTTAATGTCAAAACAATAGGAATTGTTCTTCTCATCCACGAGCATCAGCCGCCCGAACGAGTCGATTCCCGTCATGAATAGCCTACGAACATTTCCGCCGACTTCATAATCTGCCCAAGTTTGATAGCGGAACAATCGTTTTAAATAGTCTTGCTCTATAGAGGTGGGGTCGCTCTTCAGCAGCTCCACCTTTTTTATGACTTGTGATGCGATTTGCTCCAACATCGGCTTCAAATCGTATTCCTTACCTGTAATCATCTTCAACGAAATCGGATGCGTAGGCCAATCCTGAAACTGCATCTGGTTGACGTTCAGTCCGATGCCGATGATAGAAAGGTCCATCATGTTGGCCTTTATCGTGCTGTTGATGAGGATGCCTGCAAGTTTGCAGTTCCCATAATAGATATCGTTGGGCCATTTGATGCTTAACTGTTCTGTAGGCAACGTTTTGTCCAATACCTCAATGATGCCCAATGCCACGGCTTCCGATAGCAGAAACTGTCGCTCGGCAGGCAGAAAGCCCATGTCGACGGCCAAAGAGAACGTGAGGTTCTTTCCAGTCTCGCTCTCCCATCCATTGCTGCCCATGCCTTTGCCAGCAGTCTGCTCGTCGGCGCTGACCACCCAGTTGCAGATGTCATGCTCCGACTGCATCCGCTGCAAGTAGGCGTTGGTGGAATCGAGTTGGTCGAAATGGTAGTGTTTGAGGTTCATCTGATGGAAAAGGAGTACAAAATTAGCCAATTTTTCAAAAATGGCAATATTTTTGCTCTTCTTTGAAAAAAGTTTCCTATCTTTGCAACTAATATATAGAAGTCAAACAATTAAAACTATAACCATGAGAAAATCCATTTTTACCTTGATTTTGCTGGCTTTGGTCAGCTTTGTTTCTGCCCAGTCGCTGCAGTTTGAGTGGAACGGCACTGTTTACAACAGTGGCGATGCCGTTGAGTGCGACAACGATGAATTCGGTTACGGAGAATACATTCAGCACATGCAGATCCGCAATCTCACCTCGGGTGACCTCAATGTCATCGTCGAGAAAGAAGTGATGGAAGACCTTGAAGGCGTCATGAACTTCTTCTGCTGGGGTTCTTGCTTTAGCCCCGATGTCTTTGTCAGCCCTCGCCCTGTGACGGTCGAAGCCAACAGCGTGTCTAGTGAGGAAGCCCTCTCTTTCCACGCTCTCTTTGATGAGAATGTCTATGGCTATCTGGTGATGAGATACTACATCTACGACGAGGCAAATCCTGACGATCGTGTCAACATCATTGTCAAGTTCCACAAGTCGGGTGAAGGCGTTGGCGAAAACACTCGTCCTATGACGATGAGCAAGGCCTATCCTAATCCCGCTTCCTCACTCGTCCACTTCGACTACAGCTTCGATGGCAACCTTAAGGCAGTGGTGTACAACCTGCTGGGTCAGGAAGTGCTTCGTCAAGACCTGAACGCCAACGATGGCCAGATGACCCTTTCGGTCGCCGACCTGCAGGAAGGCATCTACTTCTGCACGATGATGGTCAATGGCCGTGCTTATGCCACTGAAAAATTCGTGGTCAAGAAGTAAGTCCTTTTGGTAATGCTTTAGAAAGGGTGATGTGGTTTTACATCACCCTTTTTGGTTTTAAACAAGCCGTTTTTAGGTTTGAATTGGATTTTTTGCACTTTTTTCAGTTTTTCGTTTGTAGTTTGAAAAACTTTCCTTTTCTTTGCAAGTTTAAAATAGGTAACATAACAATCTTTATACTATGACTAACCGCCATTTTACCAGACCGATTCTCGTCATGTTGTTCTTCTTCATGGGCTTTGCTGCTATTGCGCAAAACGACAATAGTATCAAGGGCTTCGTTTATGAGGAATCTACTGGCGAACCAATGATGTTCACCAATGTCTATCTCAAAGGCACCACATACGGTGGCTCGACAAATGAGAACGGTTACTTCAATATCAACCGCATTCCCGACGGACGCTACACCCTGCTAATCACGAGCGTGGGCTACGACACCATTTCGGAGGTGTTCAACCTCTCGAAAAACCAAACTATCAGCCGCAAATACTATATGAAAGAGACCAGCCAGAAACTGGAGACGGTAACCATTACGGCCGACAAAATCGAGTCGCGTACTGAAACGAAGACCTCGGTGATTACCGTTACGCCCAAGACGATCACCAAGATTCCGAGCGTGGGTGGCCAGGCCGACTTCGCACAATACCTACAGGTGGTGCCAGGTGTCATCTTCACTGGCGACCAGGGCGGTCAGCTCTACATCCGTGGCGGTTCTCCCATCCAAAACAAGGTCCTCCTTGATGGCATGGTGGTTTACAATCCCTTCCACAGTATCGGACTGTTCTCGGTGTTCGACACCGACATTATCCGCAACGCCGATGTCTATACTGGCGGTTTCGGCGCCGAATATAGTGGCCGTATCTCGTCGATCATGGACATCTCGACCCGTGACGGTAATAAGAAACGCATCTCCGGTAAGATCGGAGGCAACACCTTTGGCGCCAAGGTGATGGTGGAGGGCCCTTTGAAGAAAGCCAAGGGTTCTGACGATACTTCCATCTCTTTCATCCTCTCTGCCAAGAACTCTTATTTGGAGAAGACCAGCAAATCATTGTATGGCTTGTACAACGAAGAAATCAAGAAAAACGGTCTGCCGTTCAACTTCCAAGACATCTATGGCAAGGTCTCCCTCAATGCAAACAACGGCAGCAAGGTCAACTTGTTCGGTTTTTCGTTCAACGACCAGGTGAACAACTACATGTCGCTGTCCGACTTTAGTTGGAAATCCTATGGCGTCGGCACCAATTTCCTCATCATCCCGGGCAAGGCTCCCGTCATGATTGAGGGTAATATCGCCTATTCGAGTTATACTTCACGAATGAAGGAGGAGAGTAGTCCCGACCGTTATAGCAACATCAATGGTTTCAACATGGGCTTCGACTTCAGCCAGTTCATGGGAAGAAACACCTTGAAATACGGTATTGAGATGTTGGGTTACACGACGGATTATCTCACCTATAGTGTCTATGGCAACAATAAAATTGGTAGCAAACTGAATTCAACCGAGATTGGTGCCTATGTCAAATACAAAGCGGTGCTGGGTGATTTCTTGCTCGAGCCGAGTCTGCGCTTGCAATACTATGCCTCTTTGCCCGACTTCTCGCCCGAACCGCGTTTGGCTGTGAAATACAATGCCAACGACCGCCTTCGTCTGAAAGCTGCTGCAGGTATGTATTCGCAGAACTTCGTGGCCGCCACCAGCGACCGCGACGTGGTCAACTTGTTCTATGGCTTCCTCTCGGGTATCGACAACTTGCCCAAGACCTACGATGGCAAGGAGATCAACAGCTATCTCCAGAAGGCCAATCACTTCATTTTGGGTGCTGAATATGACTTGACGGATAAAGCCACGGTTAATATTGAGGGCTATTGGAAAGACTTTGTCCAGCTGACCAACATCAACCGTAACAAGATCTATGCTGACACGCCGCAAAATGCCGATATCCCTGACCTGCTTAAAAAGGACTTTACCAAGGAGACGGGCGATGCCTATGGCGCCGACATCTCTTTGAAGTATGAGGACCAGCACTGGTATCTGTGGGCTGTGTATGCCTTGGGTTTTGTCAGTCGCGAGTATGAGAAAGCCGTCGAGAATGGTGTCGAGATGGTGCAATATGCGCCGCACTTCGACCGTCGTCATAACATCAATCTTATCTTGACCTATACGGCTGGTGCTAAGCGCGAGTGGGAGTTCAGCGGACGCTGGAACTTCGGTACGGGCTTCCCCTTTACGCAGGTGCAAGGCTTCTATGAGTACTACTCCTTCCAGGACGGCATCAACTTCGACTACACCACCACCAACGGTGAATTGGGCGTGCTTTATGGCGAACTCAACCAAGGCCGTCTTCCCACGTACCACCGTTTCGACATCGACGTGAAGCGCAAGTTCTTCTTCACCGAAAATGTCAATTTGGAAGTCGACTTGAGTGTGACCAATGTGTACAACCGCAACAATGTGTTCTATGTCAACCTCGTGACAAGTGAGATTTCGCGCCAGCTGCCCATCCTGCCTACTGTAGGCATGACCTTGTCATTCTGATAGTTTGAACGACTTATGAAATCTTTACCGACACCCCCTAAAGCCGCCATCCGCCCTCATGAGATGACGGTGCACGGCCATACCCGTGTCGACAACTATTATTGGCTCAACGAACGCGAAAATCCGGAGGTTATCGCTTATCTCGAAGCAGAGAACCAATATGAGGAAGCATGCCTAAAGCATACCGAACCGCTTCAGGAGCAATTGTTTAAGGAGATCACGGGCCGCATCAAACAGGATGACAACTCGGTACCCGTCAAGATCCGCGACTATTACCATTATACGCGCTATGAGGAAGGGAAGGAGTACCCCATCTATTGTCGGAAAAAGCATAGTTTGGATGCTGCAGAAGAGATCATTCTCGATGGCAATGTCTTGGCCGAAGGCCATGCCTTCTTCGACATCGGGGAGGTGAGCTTGAGCGAAGACGATAGGTTGCTGGCCTATTCGGTGGATACGGTCAGCCGACGCATCTACTCGGTTTATGTAAAGGATTTGGAGACGGGTGAGCTTATGGGCGAACCTATCACGGGCACTTCGGGCAATTTGGTCTGGGCCAGTGACAACAAGACCTTGTTCTATGGCGTGAAAGACGAGACCTTGCGGCCTTGCAAGATTATGCGCCATCGTTTGGGAACACCTGCCGCAGACGATGTGCTGGTTTACGAAGAGACCGATGAGACTTTCGTGTGCTACATCAGCAAGACGAAATCAAGAAAATATCTGATTATCAACTCGGATTCGACGTTGTCGTCGGAATGCCGCATCCTTGAGAGCGACCAACCCATGAATGAGTTTCGCGTGTTTCAGGAGCGCCAACCCGATATGCTCTATGGCATCGACCACTACAGAGAGCATTTCTACATTCAGACCAATGCCGACGGGGCGAAGAACTACAAGATTATGCGGACACCCGTGGGACAGACAGAGAAGTCCCATTGGGAAGAAGTTGTTCCTCATCGCGAAAAAGTGATGCTTGAGGGCTTTACCATCTTCGACAAGTTTTTCGTCGTCGAGGAACGGGAGTGCGGCTTGGTGAAGATCCGCGTCAAGTCATGGGATGGCTTGACGGACTACTACCTCGACTTCGGTGAGCCGGCCTACACCGCTGGTGTGGGTGCCAATCCCGATTTCGAAGCGACCACCTTGCGTTATGCCTATAACTCCATGACCACGCCTTCGTCGGTCTACGAATGGGACATGGAACAACGCACCAAGACTTTGCTCAAAAGGCAGGAAATCGTGGGCGGTTACAATCCAGAAGACTATGTAACCGAGCGCTTGATGGCACCTTCGCATGACGGCGTGCTGGTGCCGATTTCTATTGTGTATAAGAAAAACGTGGATGCCGAGGTCCCTGAGCCCGTCGAAGGGCCGCGCACAAAAGGGTCGGGCCCTTCGACGGGCTCAGGAGCCCTTGATCGACCATTGGTGTTATATGGTTATGGTTCCTATGGCTCCAGCATGGATGCCTACTTCTCAGTGGCGCGTCTTAGCCTCTTGAATCGTGGCTTCGTTTGGGCCATCGCCCACATCCGTGGAGGAGAGGAGATGGGAAGACAATGGTATGATGATGGTAAGATGTTGAACAAGAAAAACACTTTCCTTGATTTCATCGCTTGCGCTGAATACCTTATTAATAAAGGCTACACCACTCCGCAAAAGATGTTTGCCATGGGCGGTAGTGCCGGCGGCCTTTTGGTTGGCGCAGTAACCAACATGCGTCCCGACTTATGGAAAGGTGTCATTGCGCAGGTTCCCTTTGTCGATGTGGTGACTACTATGCTGGACGAATCCATCCCGCTTACTACGGGTGAGTATGACGAATGGGGCAATCCCAACGAGAAAAAGTATTACGACTACATGCTTTCCTATTCGCCATACGACAACGTGGAGGCCAAAGAATATCCTGCCATGCTGATTACCACGGGCTTGCATGACAGTCAGGTGCAGTATTGGGAGCCTGCCAAGTGGGCAGCCAAGCTTCGTGCCTTGAAGACGGACAAGAATCCTTTGTACCTGAAGACCGAGATGGATTACGGCCATGGTGGCGCTTCGGGTCGTTTCGAGGGCTATAAAGAAGTCGCTCTGGAATATGCTTTCATGTTGGACGAACTGGGAATGATATCATCTAAAAACAAAGAATAATGAAACTCTATAAAGAAGGAAATTGTTGGAAGGCTTGTTATGACCAACAACGCAAAAAGTACTATGGCTATCTCATGTACACCGATCGCGAAGGGCAGACTCGCTTCCTTTATGAGATAACCAAAGAGATTTTTGATAGACTGGGCTCTTTCCCCGACGACTATGACAACGACCAACTGATTCGAACGGGTCGGTTGCTCTTCCATTTCGAGAACACAATGTATGGGACCATGGGCCCCGAGCGCCATGTCTTAGACGACAGCTACACTGAAAGCGATTTTGACAAGGCGTTTGAGGAATTGAAGAAGAAACGATAGGGGAGAATTGCATAATTCCTTGGCAAAAGAGAATAAGTTTTGCTATTTTTGCGCACTCAAACCGAAGGAAAATACTGATATGAAGAGAATAGCATTGGTTGTTGCCGCTATATTGTTGGCATTTAGTGGTTTCGCTCAAAAACAACCCAAGTTTACCGAAGAAGATGCCAAGCAGTTTTACCGCACGATGCAAGGCGATTATACCATGATCGTCAATGACTCGACCACGGCCGATGTGCATTTCACGCCCATTTGGGAGAGTTCGGGCAACCGATTCCAGTGGCTTTATCTTGAGGCCTCTGTGGGCAAACAGGTGGTATTGCAGAAAGTTCTTGAAGTGAAGCCCAAGAACGACAAGCAGTTCCGCGTCTATATCCACGACTTGAAAGACCCTGCTCAATTTGCCGGGAAATGGCGTAACCGCAACTATTTCGATGGCTTTACCCCCAATATCCTCAAATCAGGGAAACGCGTCACTTTTGTGAAGACTTCCGACTTTTCCTATCAGACGCACAATATTATGAGAATCAGTGCGATCGACTGCTTCCCGAAAGGCGATTTGCTGCATTTCAAGTTTGTGCAGGAGGACGAACGTTTTTATGTCACGAGAGTCCCCAAGGGAACGAATCATATCATCCGGCTGCAAGGCATCAAAGAGCTGACGGATTAAATAAGCGAAAAAACGGTTCCTTCGGTCGCTGAGCCTGTCGAAGCGTCGAAGGAATCGTTTTTTTTATTTCATCTTGAACACCCAAGCCGCTGTGCTGCGGATGTCATTGTACTTCAGTCCGCCAGTGTCGATGTAAAGTTTTCCATCTTTGTATTTCCAAGGCAATGCCTTCGGGCATCCCAACAGCGTAACCTTCATGTTGTCGGCAGGCTGATCGAGATTCAACACCAATTGGTCTTCAGGATAATCCAAAGCGATAGCATAAAGGGCATCTTTGCCTTGCGTGTAGCAAATGCTGGGCTGTTCGCAGGTATAGGTGGCTTTCAAACCCATGGCGGGAAGCATAGCCCCCATTTGGAAGTCTTTCGTCACCTGTCTCTCCATCTTCTTTGACGACCAATACAAAGCGATCGTGGCTTCGAGCTCGTCTTCTTCGTAGAAGATTTCGATGCTATGCTGGCCTTGGTCCAATTTCATTTTTCCCGTCTTCGCTTTGTTCGTGTCTTCGATGACTGTCTTCCCGTCGATGATCAGTTTGGCCTTGTCGTCAGTCTGGATTTCAAAGGTGTATTTGTCTTTCTCACAGAAGAATACGCCTTGCCAATGCGCTTGGAAATGATCGCAACTAATGGCGGGGTCGGGGGAGTTGCGCTTCCAGTCGAAGTTAATTTCGCTGTCGTTACGTACCACCTTGACGGGTTTCATCTCGTAGAATTTCTTGTAAGGCCGTGTGCCATAGATGGCATCACCGTTAAAATCGAGCCACTTGCCGAGGTCCAACAATCTTTCTTGCTGCAACAACGGGATTTTGCCGTCGGCGGCAGGGCCCACATTGAGGGTCATGCCGCCGCCAGCCGCCACGAGGACGCAGAAATGGCGGATGAGCTCGTCGGAGGTCATGTAGTTTTCCAAAGGCTCGTTGCGGTTGAGGCCAAACGAGCGACCCAAACCGCGGCATTCAGCCCAAGGCCTGTCGGTGAGGGTGATGCCCGCGCTGTATTCAGGTGTGCGGAAACCGTGCTGCTGTCCGTCGCCCCAGCGGTCGTTGACGATGGCGTCTTTGCCTACGGTATTGTAGTACCACGAGATGAGTTCGGTGGCGTGCCATTGCTCCGCGCTGTTGCGCCACTCGCCGTCAGTGAAAAGGACGGTGGGCTTGTATTTGGTGACGAGTTCCTTGAACTGCGGAATCATGTGCGTGTCGACGTATGTTCCTATTTGATCGTCGGGGTCGACATACCAGCGATGGATGTCGCTTTTCCACTCGGGCAGGGAGTAGTAGAAGCCCATCTTGAGGCCTTTTTTGCGTACCGCTTCGGTCAGCTCGCCGCAAATGTCGCGGTGTGGCCCGACCTCAACGGAGTTCCAACCTGGCGCATATTGGCTCGGCCAGAGGCAGAAGCCGTCGTGGTGCTTCGAGACCAACAGGACGTATTTTGCTCCCGATTTCTTGAACAACTCTGCCCATTCGTCGGGATCCCAAAGTTCGGCTTTCCACATGGGTGCAAAGTCTTCATATTTGAAGTCCTTGCCGTAGATGCGCTCTTGGAAAGCCTTGCGGTCGTCGTTGGTCATCAGGCCACGATAGTACCACTCGGCATAGCCTTCGAGGCTGGCATAGGCCGGCACGGAATACACACCCCAATGGATGAAGATGCCCAGTTTGGCGTCGGAGAACCACTGCGGATAGCCGCGCTCGTTGATGGATTCCCAGGTGGGTTGCACTTGGGCGGGGAGGAGATCGCATAGTAACAGCAAGGCTATGATAATTAGTATGTTATTTTTCATATTGGTGGTTTTTAACATGCGAGTCTGATTGTATTATTTGTGTTGCTTTGTGGTACAAAAGTAATGGTTTTCTTCCAAATGCGATAAAAACTCGCTATCTGCTGTCATTTTTCCTCAGGGTAGTTATCGATTGGATTGTTGAGATCTATCGGAATGGTTACTTCACAAGCCCAATCCTTTTCGTATCCTTCCTTTTTCCCTTTGCGCCAGTAATCCTCCCAATACTTCCACCATCTTTTGTTCGCAGCTTCAATGTTCTCTTCCGTGAACGCTTTGTTATGAGTCACCACCTTAATTTCATCGCCACCAACCACAAATCCGACGTCATTGCATTTGCCTGCCATCAGGTGTTTCGTTGAAGAAAACAAACTTTCGTCAAACCTTGGCCGCATTGGCTTCCTGTGCCTGTATTCACGCATCACCTCTTTCGCGAATTTCACATTGTCGAAGTTGAGTTCATACGTTTCCAAAGGGAAGGGATCTATGATGTCGTTGTATAGTTTGTAGGGCCATTCCTCGTCTTCTATGTTGTCAAGGAACACCGCGAAAGTGTTTCCATAAAACCTTACCGCAATCGTGCTGGAGTGGGCTTCTTTTTCGGCTTTTGAGTCATCGTAGAGCTGCACGTCGCAGAACTCCATTTGCACCATATCGTCGTCGATTCTCCACCATAGCCACGACCCGATGTCGGATATTGCATCTGCCAGGATGTTTAGCGTGTTTCTGGAGAATTCGACATTCTTCTTGATTTCGCCTATCTCATCGAAAGCGGTGGCACCCGACAACAGTTTGTCTATCCTGTCCTTGTTGTGTTCCGTTGGCTCCAGCGCACGCAGTCGCGTAAGCAGGTCATAAAAACCCGGAAGTATCTCGGCCAAGGGCTTTCCATTTATGGCAACCCAAAACTCCAACACATACAGCGCGCCATTTCTGGTTCTGACGGGTTCTGATTGCAATGCGGTTTCCACAAACTCCTGTCCTTCAAACGGATATTGGCGCAATTCCTGCAGCAAAAACTCCAGTGCGCTCTGCCTCCAATATTCTTTCCCAAGGCCGTGCGTGGTTCCCGGAAGGGTTTTCATGGTTTCCAAAGGCAGTTTTTCCCTGTACAAATCCAGCAAAATCTTCCTCGATTCCGCGTCATGCGCCAAATGTCTGCAAAGCGGGTAATGCGCTTCAAAAGACGATTTCATTAATTCTATGATGTAGGGCTTGCAGGGGAAACCGATGTCGATGGCCATATCGATATTCTTGCCTACTATTACGGCATCCTTGACGAGGCACCAGCAACGGTAAGAGGAAAGGAATTTCCCGCATGATAGCGCTATGGGGCATTTCTCGGCACCGGTTTTCTTGCAATAAGCGAGTATGGCGTGAATCAGTTCATAGTCTTTTAACTCCAGTTGCATTGTTTGTGCTACGTCGAGGAAGGTTGTGACGATTTCTTCTTCGTTTTCGAGGGCTGAAATTCCGGCGACGGAGTCTTCGTCGAAAAGGCCGTCCATGATGTCCCTGATGCCGGCAAACTCCTCGTAGGTCGGTTGGCTTTTCAGCACCTGCTCCGCGTTGGACTTTCTCCAGCAT
The DNA here is from genome assembly GCA_900318085.1 of uncultured Bacteroidales bacterium. GTDB lineage: Bacteria > Bacteroidota > Bacteroidia > Bacteroidales > F082 > Limimorpha. The sequence goes on along the minus strand of ONJF01000025.1, from coordinate 12,239 downwards.
GTAAGCGCGGAATAGGTTGGACTGATGTTGTTGTGGACGGCATCGGTCAGCAGCCATCTCCGGATTTCTTCCGTTTCAGGCTCCAACAGTTCGATGGCGTGTATCCTTCCCCAGCCGTGAACCTTTTTCGCAAGACGGAAAATCTCGTCGTTGCCGTCTTTCCAATGATGCATAACGTAGAGTGAAAACAGCGTGAATTCGTCGCTGAGGCCAATCGTCCTGATATCGTTCTTAATGGATTCGTTGCGGTCGGTGTCGAACAGTTCCAAAACAGTCAAACCATACTTGACACACTCCCTGTTGCTTGAAAGTTTGACCAATGTGATTGCGTATTCGGATAGGTTGCCGGCTTTCAACGCGTCTTTGTTATCGACAATATATTTTTGGATGGCATCAATAGCATAGAGGGCGTTCGCCGTTTCCGAGAGCTTCAAAAACAGCTCGTCTGCCTTGGCAAAATCCCGGATGCTTACGGCTTGGATAGCCTCGGCTATTAATGAAAGGTCTGATTCCGACAATTCCTTTGCCTGCATGTGATAGATGCCTATTCCGTCTATGGCACCGTCTGCGTAGGCAATCACGCAATTGTCGTCGCTGAGCTTGGGAAGCGAGAAGTCTTCTGGCAGTTCTCCGTTGACAACCGCATCAGATATGTATTTGAATAATGGTGTCGATTGCATGTCTATAAATAATCGTTTACTTTGCAAATGGTTTTCGGTTATTCCCCCAAAGAGTGTAACATGTTCCTGGAATATGTAGGAAAATGGCTCACAAAGTTATAATAATTCCGGGAAAAAGTACTAATTTTACAGCGTAAAACCAAGATATGGACATGTCTTTTAATATCTATCAACTCTTCCCCCGACTGTTTGGCAACAAACAAACCGACTTCCGCGTCAATGGCAGCAATGCAGAGAACGGCTGCGGTACTTTCAATGACATTGACGAAACCGCTCTTGATGCCATCAAGGACTTGGGCTTCACCCATATCTGGCTGACGGGCATCTTGGAACATGCCTCTGAAAGCACGGGAACGCATCCCGATATCACCAAAGGCCGCGCAGGCTCGCCATACGCTGTCACCGATTACCACACCGTTGACCCCGATTTGGGTACGATGGCCGACTTTGAGCAACTGGTTGAGCGTATCCACGGAAAAGGGATGAAAGTCATCATGGACTTTATTCCCAATCACTTGGCGCGACAGAACAAGGGCTTTGACCCTTGCAATTTCTATTATTGCGATGGACAGGCGTTTGTGTCGCCAAGAAGAATCGGCGAGCAACCATACGAAGAGTTCCCTGCCAAGGCAACGGGCAACAATGTATTTGCGCCCAATCCAAGTATCAACGATTGGTACGACACGGTGAAGCTGAACTACGATGAGCACGACACTTGGGAGAAGATGCTCGAGATTTTGCGTTTCTGGTGTGGCAAGAATGTCGATGGCTTCCGCGTTGACATGGCCGAAATGGTGCCAGTGGCCTTCTGGCAGTGGTTGATCGAGCATTTGAGGAAAGACTATCAACCTCTGATGATTGCGGAAATCTATCAGCCTGACCTTTACAAACCCTTCTTGGATGCAGGCTTTGACTACCTTTATGATAAGGTGGGATTGTATAACACTTTGGAACGTGTGCTTTGCGAAGGCCACGAGGCGAAGGAAATCAGTCAGGTGTGGAAGGACTTGCATGAGATGGATGCCCACATGTTGCGTTTCATGGAGAACCACGACGAGAAGCGATTGGCCTCGTCGCAGTTTGTGGGTGATGCTTTCGCTGCCTTGCCCGCCGTAGCCCTCTCTGCCTTGATGAACACGGGGCCGTTTATGGTATACAACGGTCAGGAGAGCGGCGAGAATGCCATCGGCGAAGTGGGTTACAGCGGCGACGATGGTCGCACTTCCATCTTCGACTATTGCCATATGCCCGAACATCAGAAGTGGTTGAACGGCGGTAAATATGATGGCGGTGGTTTTGATGATGCGCAAAAGAAACTTTTTGGCTATTACCGCAAGCTGTTGCATTTCAGAAATGAACATTCAGCCATCAGCGAAGGCAAGTTCTATGACCTGATGTGGTGCAACCCTTGGTACATGAACTTCGATCCGCAATTTGTCTATGCTTTCTTGCGCTATTCCGAGTCGGAGCGCTTGCTGGTGGTTGTGAACATCAACCGCAACGAGGTGAGGGATGTGGAGGTGAAGATTCCGCACGATGCCTTGGCCATGATGGGCCGTAGCAAGGCCAATGAGTTTGACATGAACGACTTTGCATCAGAGGTGCATGCTGTCCATTTGGCGCCAGCCGAGACAAAGATTATCGATTTGGATTCGGGAAAGATTGTGTTTGAAAACGGTTGGAATTGAGGAGTTTTTGATATTTTTGCACTATACAAAAGAACTATGCTATGCTTCCCCTTGTAAAAAACGACCCTTGGCTGGAACCTGTTGCCAAGCAGGTAGACAAGCGACACGACCGCTATGAAGAGCGGCTGCGTGGTATCATTGCCCGCTATGGTAGCCTCAAGACTTTTGCCACGGCACATCAGTTCTTGGGCTTCAACTACGACAAGCGCCGTCACGGTTGGTGGTACCGCGAATGGGCGCCTGCAGCGCATTACCTTTCTCTGATGGGCGACTTCAACAACTGGAACCGCTATGAGTATCCTTTGGAACTCGCAGGTGCCGGTCTATGGGAGATCTTTTTGCCCGACAGCGAATTAGGTGATAGGCTTGTCCATGGCAGTAAACTAAAAGTGTTGGTGCAGTCGCAAATTGGGGAACATGAGCGCATCCCTGTGTATATCGAGCGGGTGATTCAAGATGAAGGCAACAAGGACTTCGCAGGTCAGTTTTGGAATCCGCCTACACCTTATATATATAAGCATGCCGCACCGCAACTGAAAGACGAGCCTCTGCTGATCTATGAGACGCATGTCGGCATGGCACAGGAGGAGGCTAGGGTAGGGACTTACAAGGAGTTTACAGAAAAGATATTGCCACGCATCAAGGCGGATGGTTACAACGCCATTCAACTCATGGCCATCGCCGAGCATCCCTATTACGGCTCGTTTGGTTACCATGTCTCCAATTTCTTCGCGCCGAGTTCGCGTTTCGGTACGCCCGAGGAATTAAAGGAACTCATCGACACGGCGCACGGCATGGGCATGCTGGTCATCATGGATCTTGTGCATTCCCACACGGTGAAGAACATCCGCGAAGGTATCAATCTCTTCGATGGTTCTGACAGCCAATACCTGCATCCTGGAGCGCGTGGCAACCACGACCTTTGGGACTCCAAACTCTTCAACTATGGCAAGGAGGAGACCCTGCAGTTCCTGCTCTCCAATGTGCGCTACTGGTTGGAGGAGTTCCGCTTTGATGGTTTCCGTTTCGACGGTGTGACCTCGATGCTTTACCTCGATCATGGCATTGGAACGACATTCGATGCACCGGAGAAATACTTTGGCGATAATGTGGATGACGATGCGGTCACCTATATGCAGCTGGCCAATACGCTGTGTCATGAACTGAACCCGAAGGCGGTCACCATTGCGGAGGATGTGAGCGGCATGCCGGGTCTCTGCAACCCGATTGCCGATGGCGGCATGGGCTTCGACTACCGCTTGGGCATGGGCTTGCCCGACTTCTGGATTAAAGTGCTAAAAGACGAGCCCGAGGAACAGTGGAACATGAAGAATTTCTTCTTCACCATGACCAACCATCTGCCGCAGACCAAGACGGTGGCCTACGCCGAGAGCCACGATCAAGCGTTGGTGGGCGACAAGACCATCGCTTTCCGCTTGATGGATAGGGAGATGTACACTTCGATGAGTGTTGACACACCTTCCATGACCGTTGACCGCGGTATCGCACTGCACAAGATGATTCGCCTCTTCACGCTCACCTTGGGCGGCGAGGCTTGGCTCAACTTCATGGGCAACGAGTTCGGTCATCCCGAGTGGATTGATTTCCCGCGCCTCGACAACGGCTGGAGCTACCAATATGCCCGTCGCCAATGGTCGCTGGTCGATAATGACAACCTGAAATACCGCTTCATGGGTGCTTTCGACAAGGCCATGCTCGATTTCGTGAAGCACCATCCCGTGATGCAGGCACCACCTGCGTGGATGCTCTATGCCGACGAGGAAAACAAGACTGTCGTCTACGAGCGTGGCAATCTCATCTTTGTCTTCAACTGGGGCCCGAAATCTATTCCCGATTACAAGATCCCCGTCAGACAAACGGGCGATTACCGTATCATCCTTACTTCTGATGACAAAGCTTTCGGTGGCTTTGGCAATATCGATGCAAGTGTGAAGTTCCCTTCGGAGAAGAAAGGGGATGATATCACGATGAAGATCTACAATGTGAGTCGCGTGGCGACGGTGTACGGACGGGTTTAAGTACGAGTCACTTGATGGCAAAAAAAATAGAGGCGCAGCATGCTGCGCCTCTATATGTATGCAACTCCAATGATTTAGAAGCTGTAGTAGAATCTGATTTCAGGGGCGACGGTCTCGCAGTTCAGGAAGAAGCCGTTGTTGGGGCCATAGAAACCGTGGTCATAGCCGGCGAAGCCAAAGCGGAAAGCAGCAGTGAACTTCTCGGTAGCAGCCCAAGCGATGCCAGGACGGAGACTCACAGCGTAGCCGCTCTTGTCGATCAGACCGAAGTCACCGGTCAGGTCCAAGAACAAAGAGAACTTGTGGCCGATGGTGCCGCCAATGTAACGGACATAAGGCTCGAGGCTCAATTCGTTTGTGGTAACTTTTTCGCCCAGAAGGTTCTTGTCTTGAGTGAAGCCATAGCTGGCGCCAAGGGCTATCGTCCAATGGTTGTTGATGTTGTAGCCAAATTCGGGAGAGATGGAGAAGTGGGTGTAATCTTGATAGATTTTGGCACCGACGCCGCCACCAATCCAAGTTTGAGCATTAGCCGTGAAAATGCCTGCGAAGGCAAGGGCCAGGATTAAGAATAACTTTTTCATTTTGATTAAGTTTTAGTTAATAATTAGGTTAAGTAAATAAGGTTGTTATCATTCGTATTTCAAATACAAGGCAAAAATAACAAATTGCGTGCCATCTTATTATGCCCATCAGGGAAAAATCTCTGAATGGGCTTTATTTTTCTATGAATGCGATGGTTTCGCCCTTTGTGACGCGCTTGCCTTGGTCAGCTGTGGCTTCGACAATCTTGCCAGGCCAGAGGGCGTAGACGGGCTCCATGCCGTGTTCGCTATTGATGGCGCAGAGCAGGTCGCCTTCCTTGTAGACCTTGCCAGGTGCGGGAGCGATGCTCTTGTCGTCGAAGTCGACTTCCCACATCACAATGCCGCTTACAGGGGCGATAACAGGCTCGGCGTTGGGGTGACGCAAAGCACGCAGATCCGGAATCTTGGCCTCGCCGCCCGCTTTCTCGAACTTGGCCTTCATCTTGGCCTCCAACTCTTGGTTGAAACGACGCTTGGCCTCGCCCGACTTGTACTCGCGATATTGCTTCTCGTGCATGGCGAACTCAAAGAGTTCCTCGTCGTCCTGACCGCGGTCCCAGCCCTCTTGCTTCATCATTTCGATGAAGTGAGGCAAGGCATTCGGGTAGTTGTCCTGCGGGTTGCCTGTGAAGAACTCCAGACCTTTCTTCTTGGCCAGTTCCACGATTTCGGGTGCAAGTGTGCCAGGCAGCTTACCAGCCTTGCCGAGGATCATATCCCAAGCGGCAGGGTCGATGCTGGTCTCGTAACGCGGCTCGCCCTTGCTCAATGCGAAGAGGTTCATCAGGGCGATGTTCTTGGTGTATTGGCTGAATGGGGTCACCAAAGGCGGGTTGCCGAGTTTCGGCCAGATATCCTGCACCTCTTGGAACAGCTCGACCAGCATCTCGTCTTCGCTCAATGCCGGCAAGCCTTGCTTCTCGCGGTTCATGTTGATGGCGGCGTGCACTGGCTTGAGGTCGGCCATCAGCGAACCCATCATGCCACCAGGCAGGCCGCAGCCCACCAGCAGTGAGTTGATGTAGCGGTTGCGCGGGTCGATCCAGTAGCCGAGGAAGTCATCGATGAAACTCTGCGTCATGCTTCGGGCGGCCATATAGGTCTTCATGTCGATGTCCTTCACGAGGAAGCCAGCGTCTTTCAGCATGGCTTGCACGCTGATGACGTCGGGATGGACGGTGCCCCACGACAGCGGCTCCATGGCCACGTCGACATAGTCGCAGCCAGCCTTGCAGACTTCAAGCATCGAAGCCATCGAGAGGCCAGGAGTGGTATGACCGTGGTACTGTACCTTGATTTCAGGGTGTTGTTTTTTGATATGCTCGACGATGCGGCCCAAGCTGACGGGACGACCCACACCGGCCATGTCCTTCAAAGCGATTTCCTTTGCGCCAGCTTCGATGAGTTGGTCGGCGATGTGCATATAATATTCGGCGGTATGCACCTGCGAGTAGGTGATACTCATGGCGGCTTGCGAGATCATGCCGGCTTCGTTGGCCCAATGGATGGACGGGATGATGTTGCGCACGTCGTTGAGGCCGCAGAAGATACGGGTGATGTCGACGCCTTGTGCTTTCTTCACCTTGTACATGAGTTGGCGCACATCGGCAGGCACGGGGTTCATTCTCAAGGCGTTGAGGGCGCGGTCGAGCATGTGGCACTCGATGCCTCCTTTGTGCAGTGCTGCCGTGAAAGCACGAACGGACGGGTTCGGGTTTTCGCCATACAGCAGGTTGACCTGCTCGGCGGCGCCACCGTTGGTCTCCACACGGTCGAAGCAGCCCATCTCGATAATCAAGGGGGCAATTTGCTCCAGTTGGTCCTTACGGGGCACATATTTGCCTGACGACTGCCACATGTCGCGGTAGACCAGGCTGAATTTTACTTCTTTTTTCATTATTTTGTAGTGATTTAGACAATTTTAATTTGCACTGCAAAGGTACAACTTTTCCCGTGAATTCTTTTAAAAAATCGGCTTGTTTCGCTTGTTTATTAAAAAAGTACTATCTTTGCAGTGGTTCTTATGGCGGACTCTGTTCCGCCGACTTATAGAAACACGAAGCGTTATGCTCGTCTTGTCGTAAGAAATGTGAGAAACTTCTATAATGTGCAAGAGAGACATGGCGGTTCGCGCTGTTTTAGCGTGGGCTGTTTGTCGCATCTTCACATTAAGGTCATCTCACAACCTCTTACGAAAGAAGTGGCATATCAGTGCCACGCTTCTTTTTAGTAATTGTCCTTTGTGGTGCTGAAAAGGAAATTAAAGGTTGCGCCCGATTGACGTATTTAGGGTATATAAAGATGAAGAAAAGCATTTTTGTGTTGTTACTATTGTTAGTTGCCTCGAATTTACACTCACAAATTGTAGAGCAATCACTTGAGGCATATGGAGGAATAAGCATTGACAATTACTCCAAATATTCATTTGGAACATCATACGAAATAGGAGGAACTTGGAGTGAAAGGTTTCATCTTGGAGGAGGTGCAGGATTTAGGTATACTGAGGCTTTGTATTATACTTCATCGCTGACTCACGACAAATCGTACGATGGAAAATATCTTATTCCTGTTTTTGCAAGAGTTGCGGTAAACCTAACAAAAGAAGGATTGAAGCCTTTTCTCCGTTGCGATCTAGGGTATACTTTTGATATTGGACAGAATAAAAACAAAAACACCGAAGGCCTCTTTTTCCACCCAGCTGTAGGGCTTGATATTTCAACAAGCGGGAAGAGCTCTTTGTATTTTGCAGTGGGATTGAATGTTCAACATACACATTACGAACATTTTGGTATACCTTCTGAAACTGTGGTTGGGTACACCAGCAATCTAGTTTTATCCATAGGAATGAAATTCTAAATATAATAGTCGCAATGAAAAACAGGATTATTATGGCGTTAGTATTGTTATTGATGACAACACGAGATTAGGTGGTGAGCCTTATAAAAATAGCAGTTTTGAGACGGCTTATTTATGTAATGTGTATCTGTTTATAAAACCATCAAAATAGAAAAAATAAGAAGTTGTGCCCGACACGAATGAGGGTATTTGATGATGAAAGCAAAAAGGTTACTATTATTGCTATATATGGTGATTGTTTTATTTGCAGGTTGTCAAAAAAGTGAAGAGGTAATCTTAGGCAAGGCATACACAATATCCTATAATGGTCACAACGAATACTTAATCATTCATGTATTTGAATATGATGAAGGAGAACAAATTTTTGATAGCGAATACAAAATCTTTAGGGGTAGGCCAAAGGCTTTTTTTGCACAACCAAATGCCATAAGGTTGAAATTATATACGGAGCTTTCACCTGACAATGTTGGCTGGGTTCAAACAACATACCTCCTTTCGAGTGATGGAATAGCCATCGCAATTAGCGACGAAACAATATTAGGGGATGAGCCATAAAACAATACAGAAATTCTCTTCAAACATCTAATTAGAGCAGATTACTGAAGTTCTTTCGGATTTGCAATCAGAAAGCCTTGAATATCAGCATTTGTAATGCAAGACGAAGAAAAGACAAAAAAATGGGCGCGGCAATCATGTCGCGCCCTCTCTTTACACTGCCGCCAATTCCCGCCCAACGGCATGAATCGTGTCGAGGATCAAAGCCATTCGGGCTTTGCTGGCGTTTTTCTTTCCACTGATATATTGTGCCATCAAGCTTTGCGAGATGCCTATTCGGCGTGCCAACGCAGACACGTTCAGTTCAGGGTGCGCCATGAAGAGTTGATAAAGAGCTGTCGGTTCTTGTTTTTCAAAGAAACCCTCAAAACTTAAATCTTCATCCAGTTCTTCCCAATGAATTCCAAATTCATCTGTCGTGAAATCAACAAGTTGTTCTTTCGTGGCATAACGCAAGCGAGGATAGTCTGCAAAGAGTTCGCAGGCTTCCTTGCCTTCATCGGTTCTAATCCATACGACTGTATCCGTCAGCCAAACTTTTTCTATTTTCATTTCTGCAAAAATAGGTAATAATTTTATTACCTGCAATACTTTTTGCTTTTTTAAAGCGATAAAACAAAAAAGCGGACGTACTAATGCGTCCGCTTTAGAGGTTTTGTAGAATTCCGTCTCTACAAAGTCACGAAACAACGCTTATTTGCGTGTGTATTCCACCTCACTGCCGATGTTCCCTTCACCAGAAAGGATGGTCAGGGTCTTGCCGTCCACCTTGATGTTGAATACGGTGGGATCGGTGAATCCTTCGTAATTGAGGGTGAGTTTGCCGTTGCTTTCACTGTAGGTGAAGTTGCCGACCAAAACACCATAAGCCGTGTTGGAACCAGTACCGTCTTCGTTGAAGGTGTAGTAGGTGTTGTCGTTGTAGTACCAGTTACCAACGAGACCTTGTTGTTGTTTGTCGTTGCCTTTGTCGCCACCGTTGTTGCCGCTATTGCCGCAGGAAACAAAGCTCAAGGCCATGACGACCACTGCAATGATTGAGAAAATAACTTTCTTCATAGCTTTGATTTTTTAAGGTTAATAATTGGGATAATTCGTTTGTTGTTTTCACTGAATGAAATATACTGTACTTTTTCAATCAAACTTCTTGAGGAGTCTCTTCATCTGGCTGCCGACATTTCTTCTGCTCAACGGGTGGTCAGCATTGGAGAGGACACTGTTGAAGTAAATGACCCGGTCGGTCTGCGTGTCAATGACGGCCGTGTAGAGTGCGTTACCTGCCTGGTCACCTGCGGTGTAGCGCTTGGGCTCGTCAAAGACTGTTCTTAAGATGTTGCCCACAAGCTCTTCCAGTTTTTCCTGGTCATAGAGTTCATTGCTTTTGATATAGCCATAAGCATGTACGACAATGCCATAGCGATGCCCCGTGGACTTAATCAACTCGGTAAGTGCTTTGGGCACTTTAAGGCGTGGAATATCGGAGGATTCGAGGTCCGAGAAACTGTCGATCCATTTCGCGATGGATGCTCCCTCGCCTTCGTAGTCGGCTGCAACAGGGTCGGTAAAGGGGTAGCGGTTGGATGTTATGATCTCGGTGATCAACTCTTCAGAACCAACCACCAACGATGAGTCGAGATAGCCAGATTCTGGCGAGAAATAGTACATAAGCGACCTGGGCTCAATAAAGGCAAGTTCGTCGATTTTGGATACATTCGTGCCACTTGCGGTATAAGTGGTGGCACAAGACGAGAACATGGCTGCTGTAAACAGGAATCCGACTATTGCAAATAGGATTTTTTTGCTCTTTCTCATAATTAGTATTCTTTTGTGAGAATGTTACTTAAAACAATCCTTCCAGAATCTTGTCTTCCACCAAATTCGGCAATGTGACTTTCAGCTTGGGTTCTGCAGCCATGGCACGTTTGATGGCGAAGGTGGCACCTTCGTTGCGAGCCCAGTTGCGGCGGGCGATGCCGTTGTTCACATCCCAATGCAGCATACAGTGGAGGCGTCTGTCAGCATCGGCAGTGCCGTCGAGGACCATACCGAAGCCACCATTGATGACTTCACCCCAGCCTACACCGCCGCCGTTGTGGATGCTCACCCAGGTGGCCCCACGGAAACCGTCGCCGATGACGTTCTGCACAGCCATGTCGGCGGTGAAGCTTGAACCGTCATAGATGTTGGAGGTCTCACGGAACGGGCTGTCGGTGCCGCTCACGTCGTGGTGGTCGCGGCCAAGCACAACGGGACCGCTCAAGCGACCGTCAGCAATAGCCTTGTTGAACTCGGCAGCGATCTTTGTGCGGCCTTCGCAGTCGGCATAGAGGATACGGGCTTGCGAGCCGACCACGAGGTGGTTCTCTTGTGCGCCACGGATCCACTGGATGTTGTCGCGCATCTGCTGCTGAATCTCGGCAGGAGCCGTGCGGGCAATCTCTTCAAGCACGTTGCAGGCGATGTCGTCGGTGACGGCGAGGTCTTCAGGTTTGCCAGAGGCGCAGACCCAACGGAAGGGGCCGAAGCCGTAGTCGAAGCACATGGGACCCATGATATCCTGCACATAAGAAGGATAGCGGAAAGTACCATCTTCTTTCAGGATGTCAGCACCGGCGCGGCTGCTCTGCAGCAGGAAGGCGTTGCCGTAGTCGAAGAAGTACATGCCCTTGGCGGTCAGCTTGTTGATGGCGGCCACATGGCGGCGCAACGAAGCCTGCACCTTCTCCTTGAAGAGTTCGGGGTTCTCGGCCATCATGGCTTTCGACTCCTCAAACGACTGTCCGACAGGATAGTAACCACCAGCCCACGGGTTGTGGAGCGAGGTCTGGTCGGAGCCGAGGTCGACATGGATGTCATGCTCGGCGGCATATTCCCAAAGGTCCACCACATTGCCTTGGTAGGCATAGCTGCGGGCTTCCTTCTTGGCAAGGCTTGCGTTGACATGCTTGAACAGTTCCTCGATATTGTCGTACACCTCATCGACCCAGCCTTGCTGGTAGCGCTTTTGCGTGGCGGCCGGGTTGATTTCGGCGGTGATGCTTACCACGCCGGCGATGTTGCCAGCTTTGGGCTGGGCACCGCTCATGCCGCCGAGGCCAGCGGTGACAAACAACTTACCGGCGGTGCTGCCGCCGTGTTTGCGGGCTGCGTTCAACACGGTGATGGTGGTGCCGTGGACGATGCCTTGGGGTCCGATATACATATAGGAGCCGGCGGTCATCTGACCGTATTGCGTCACGCCGAGGGCGTTGTAACGCTCCCAATCGTCGGGTTTGCTGTAGTTCGGGATCATCATGCCGTTGGTGACGACCACGCGCGGGGCGTCCTTATGCGACGGGAAGAGGCCCATCGGGTGACCGCTGTACATGGCGAGGGTCTGGTCTTCGTCCATGTTGGCGAGGTATTGCATCACGAGGCGGTATTGTGCCCAGTTCTGGAAGATGGCGCCGTTGCCGCCGTAGATGATGAGCTCGTGCGGATGCTGAGCCACTGCAGGGTCGAGGTTGTTCTGGATCATCAGCATGATGGCTGCGGCCTGCTTGCATTTGGCAGGGTATTCCTCGATTGGACGGGCGTACATCTTATAGGACGGACGGAAACGGTACATGTAGATGCGGCCGTATTTCTCCAGCTCCTTAGCAAACTCAGGGGCCAAAGTGGCGTGGAACTTGGCGGGGAAGTAACGCAAAGCGTTGCGGATGGCCAGCTTCTTCTCGGCCTTTGTCAAGATGTCCTTGCGCTTGGGCGCATGGTTGATGGTGGTATCATAAGGTTTCACTTCCGGCAGTTCATCGGGGATGCCGGCAAGAATCTCTTTTTGGAAATCGTTGAGTG
>ONJF01000024.1 GCA_900318085.1 uncultured Bacteroidales bacterium | reverse complement strand
GGCGCTGGTGTCTTGCGACACCTCATTGATGATGTCTTGGATCAGCAGCTCGTTGCGTTGGTCGATCTCAGTGAAGGCTCCGTAGGTGGAGTACTCTTCCGGAATCGGGTTGTTCTTCAACCACTCGTTGTTGACGAAGCGGAAGAAATCTTCAGCCGGGTTGATTACGGTGTCCATGTTGCTCATCTCGATGGCTGGAACAACTTCTTTTTGGGGTTCAGGTTCAGGTGTCTCGACTGCCTTCTCGGCGCAGCCTGCTGCCATTGTACATAATGTCATCATGGCGATAATGTGTTTTTTCTTCATTATTTATGTTATTTAAAGATTTAAGATTCAAATATTGGCTGCTGGCTACTGGCCATTGGCAGCCCTCCTGTTCCTCAGGAGACTGCGGTTTCCTCATTCCGCGAATGCGGAACCGCAGTGACGGGTTGGGGAAAGGCCGCCTATCGTCTGCAACTGCCAGAGGCCAGAAGCCAAAGGCCAGAAGCAATTCCACATTGACTCCGTCGAATGCTTCGCATTTCATCATTCATCATTCATCATTCATCATTCATCATTCATCATTCCTCATTATTACAAATCTCCTTCAAGCTTAAGTTCCGTCTGCAAAGTCCTCAAAAACGGCCGTTCTTCCACCATCTTCTCAAACTTGTCCTTGTCGGTGTAGGCCTCAATCTCTGCAGGATGTTCCATCACCTCTGGCTTCAGTGCGAACTGGTTGTTGTGCAGACTCTGCTTCAGGTGATGTTTTAAAGCGCTGATGCCCTCTGTGTCGTATTCGAAGAGGAGGTTGTCGACGCTGAAATGTATTTCTGTTGTGCCAATCAACTTTGGGGTGTATTTGCCTAAGGCAGCCGCAAAGTTGGGCGAAACGGTCTTGTAACGGTTGATGAAATCAGCCCACGAAGCGGTCAGTTGCTCTTGCGTAAAGGGCGTGTCCCAGGTCTCTTCCTTTTCCGCTGCTTGTTGCTCAGCCTGCTGTAGCGCCTTGTTGATGCTGACGCTGCTGGTAGTGCCGCGGGGGCGGATGGAGGGCTGGGCGGACGTTGCGGTGGTAGCGGACGTTGAGCTCGTCGAAACGGGAGCGGTTTGTTGTTGAATTGTTGATTGTTGAGTTGTTGAATTGTTGGGTTGGGGGGCCGGCCCTTCGACGGGCTCAGGGACCTTGGTGGTAACTGCGGGCTCATGGACCTTGGTGGTAACTGCGGGCTCATGGACCTTGGTGGTAACCGCGGGCTCAGGGACCTTGGTGGTAACCACGGGCTCGGGGACCTTTGTAGCAGCGGACGTTGAGCCCGTCGAAACGCCGCTAGGTACTGTAGGGTTTACCGGTTGCGCAGGTCTGTTTTGTGGCATCTGTGCAGGTTGCGCCTGTGCCGTAGGCATGTTCAAGGCCTGGCTGCACAAGGCGCACATTTTCAACAAGGCAATCTCCAGATGCAGCCGTTTGTTGTTGGCGGCACGGTAGTCGATGTCACACTTGTTGTTGATCTCCAAAGCCCTGATGAGGAAAGGCATGGGGCAAGCCTGCGACTGGGCCAGATATCGTTGCCGCAGTTGCTCGCTGACCTCCAAAAGTTGCACGGTAGCGGGATCTTTGCACACCATGAGGCTTCTCAAATGGTTGCCCATGCCACTGACAAAGTGCTGGGGCTCAAAGCCCTTGCTGATGATATCGTTCAAGATGAGCAGGATGTCGCTGGTCTCGCCGCGCAGGATGTGGTCGACAATTTGGAAATAATAGTCGTAATCCAACACATTGAGGTTGTCAATGACATCCTTGTAGGTGATGTTCTTGCCCGAAAAACTCACCATTTGGTCGAAGATGGAGAGCGCGTCGCGCAAGGCGCCGTCGGCCTTCTGTGCGATGATGTTCAGCGCCTCGGGTTCGGCATTGACGCCTTCGCTTTGTGCGACATAGGCCAAGTGCTTGGCGATGTCGTCCACCGTGATGCGCTTGAAGTCGAAGATCTGGCAGCGCGACAGGATGGTCGGGATGATTTTGTGTTTTTCCGTCGTGGCGAGGATGAACTTGGCGTACGCCGGAGGCTCTTCCAGAGTCTTCAGGAAGGCGTTGAAAGCGGCCGCCGAAAGCATGTGGACCTCGTCGATGATATACACCTTGTATTGTCCGATTTGCGGAGGGATCCTCACTTGGTCGACGAGACTGCGGATGTCCTCCACCGAGTTGTTGGAAGCGGCGTCGAGTTCGTAGATGTTGAACGAGGCGTTGTTGTTGAAGGCACGGCACGACTCGCATTCGTTGCATGCCTCCATGTTCTCGGTGGGGTTGAGACAGTTGATGGTTTTGGCCATGATACGGGCGCAGGTGGTCTTGCCCACGCCTCGCGGTCCGCAAAACAGGAAGGCCTGCGCCAAGGTGTTGTTGCGGATGGCATTCTTCAGTGTGTTGGTGATCGAGCCTTGACCCACGACGGTGTCGAAGGTTATCGGTCTGTATTTTCTTGCTGATACGACGAAATTTTCCATATCGGGAAAGCCCTTTTTTAAACCGACAAAAATACAAATTTTCGGCGTTGGATTACATAAATTGTCTTGGAAAAAGAATATTCTGTTCGTTTCCAACATGAATTGCCATGGATTATCCACGAATTATCAAAAAATCAATTTATGAATCAATTTGTGGTAAATTTCTGATAATTCGTGTTTTATAAAGAAAAGGCAAGCTGAGTTGCTTGATATTTTTCTGCGCAATTGTTGATGGCATTGAAATTCCTTCTATTTTTGTGCCTATGAAATTGTTGGTTCTTGTCCCGAAGGTCACCGGTCGCGTGATGTATATTTTCGATTTGATGCTCAAGCAATTGTTGGGCCTTGAATTTGATATGGTCACCGATGCCGATCAATTTATGGCTTTTGATGGCCCTAAATTGCATTATGGTCCACAACGTATTAACGATGAGCCTTTTATAAAGTCGGTCGACCTGCTCTTTGAGCGTCATATTCATGAGCAGTCGTTTCGTACGGTGGGGTTCGAAGGGACGGTGGCGCCTTATGCGGTCTATGGACAAGGCAACCTCATGCCATTCGACGTGTTTGCCGCCTCGTTTTTCCTGGTGGCGCGCTATGAGGAATATCTCTCACAGGTACGCGACAATTATGGCCGCTTCCGTGCCGAGTCGACGTGGATGTTCGAGAACGGCATGCTCCAAAAGCCCTTGGTCAATATCTGGGCTATAGCCTTGGGCAAACGCCTGCAGGAACATTATCCGGAATTGCCCGTCAAACAGGCGAAATTTGAGTTCATCCCTACCTATGACATTGATGCCGCCTGGGCCTACAAGCACAAGGGACTGTATCGTACCTTGGGAGGCTTTGTGCGGGATATGGCGTCGGGCGACCGTGATAATATCCGCGAACGGCATCAAGTGTTGCGCGGGAAGAGGGAAGACCCTTTCGATTCCTTTGAGTTTCAGTTCGCGTTGCAGAAGGAGTTCAAACTCAAGCCGATCTATTTCATCCTTTGCGGCGATTACGACACCAATGACAAGAATATCTCCATCCGCAAGCCTGCTTTCCAGTCTTTGATCAAGCGCTTGGGCGACTATGCCGACGTGGGCATCCATCCTTCTTTCTCCTCCTATCTGGATATTAACAAGTTGGGGACGGAAATCGAACGCCTGTCGGAAGTGTTGCACCGCCCAATCACCAAGAGCCGCCAACATTTCTTGAGGATGAACCTGCCGCGAAGTTACCAGAAACTCATCGAGTTGGACATCAGCGACGACTATACGATGGGCTTCGCGTCGCAAGCCGGATTCCGCGCAGGCATTGCCGACACGTTCCGCTTCTATGACCTGGAGAACGATATGGTCACCAATCTGCTTGTGCATCCCTTCGCCTTGATGGACGGTACCATGCGCGACTACCTCAACCTCGACGTGGAGGCCTCACTCGACCTCGCCAAACAACTGGTCGACGAAGTGAAAGCAGTAGGAGGGAAGTTTATTTATCTCACTCATAACGAGACGCTTGGCGGCCAAAAACGCTGGGTAGGCTGGCCTGAAATGTACAGAAATATATTGGAGTATGTTAATGCATGATAGACACGAGACTTTGAGACGCGAGACACGAGACGATGGACCATGTCCCGTGTCCCGTGTCCCGCAGTCCCGCGTCAAATTACATTTATGATGATTACCTATCTCGAACATAACGCCATCGACAAACCCAAATGGGACGCCCTCATCGCCGAGTGCGGCAACATCTATGCCTATTCTTGGTATCTCGACATCGTCCATCCGGGTTGGGAAGCCCTTGTCGAAGATGACTACCAGTCGGTGATGCCTTTGACGGGCGGGAAGAAGTTTGGCGTGAACTATCTGTTTCAGCCTTTTTTTGTGCAGCAGTTGGGCGTGTTTTCCAAGTCATTGACCGCTGAAACAACGGAGGCTTTCCTGAAAGCCATTCCTTCGAAATACCGTTTCGCTGAAATCAGATTGAACGAAGGCAATGTCTTTGCTGAAGGTTATGAAGGTGTTGAATATCATCGGAATGTGCTGCTCGATTTGAACCAAGAGTATGAGGCCATACATTCCCAATATCATCAAAACACGAAGCGTAATTTGGCGAAGGCCGAGAACGGCAACCTTCAGCTTGTGGATACGGTGGATGCCAACGATGTGATTGCCCTGTTTCGCGACAACCGTGGGGCGATGATAGGGAAGTGGGGTGACGCGGAATATGCCCGTTTGGTCGATCTGACCCAAGCTGCCATCAGTCACGACGCCGCCTGTGTTTTAGGCGTGACCGAAAAAGGAGTGGGGCTGTTGCTTTGTGCCGCCATCTTCATGAAAACCGAAAGGCGGATAACCTTCCTGTTCTCGGGCCTTACCGAGGAAGGCAAGCAACGCCAAGCCATGACCTATCTCTTGGACCAGGTGATACAAAAACATGCCAAGCAGTCCGTCACCTTCGATTTTGAAGGATCCGACGACGACAACTTGGCACGTTTCTATCTTGGCTTTGGCGGCCGGGAAGTGCAATATCCTTCCTATACTTTCAACAATCTGTCACCGATAGGGAAAGCCCTATTGAAAGTATGGAAAAAGCTGTGAGCTCGTGATTATTCCTCCGCCTTGGGCGCTTCGTCTTTAGGCTCCTCTGCCTTGGCTTCTTCGGCTTTGGGCTCTTCTTCCGCCTTGTCCTTGGGCTCATCGTCTTTGCTGGCCCATTCGGTGGCAGCGGTCACTCCGGTCTTGATCGAACTAACAATCGATTTGCCCAAATCTGTTCCTAATGCGGCCCAGTCCTTGCCGACTTTCTTCCATTTGTCTTTCAGTTCATCTGCCATGGTGTGTTCCTTTCGTTAATTAGTTTTACATGAAGTATTTCATGGCAAAAATAAGTATTTTTTGATTTGTGGCAGGTTCTCTGAAAAAAAAACTTCGAGATTTGCATGGGATTCGTTTCTTTTCCCTATTTTTGTGGCAAGAAGAAAAATGCCAACATCTATGATTACGATCCACAACCTTGAAAAAACCGACAGCGTGTTCAACCAGATCATGGCTGAACTGCGCGATGCCACCATCCAACAAGACCGCATGCGCTTCCGTCGCAACCTTGAACGCATCGGCGAGATCATGGCCTACGAAATCAGTAAGACATTCGACTATGACGATGAAGAGGTGCAAACCCCATTGGGCATCAAGGAGATTCGTACGATGCGCGAACAGCCTGTCGTTGCCACCATCTTGAGGGCAGGCTTGCCGTTCCATAACGGGATGCTCAACATGTTCGACCATGCCGACAGTGCATTCATTGCGGCCTACCGCAAATACGACAAGAACGAGGAGGACTCGGAAATCCGCGTGGAGTATTATTCTTCGCCCAGTCTTGAAGACCGTATCCTTATCCTCTGCGACCCGCTGCTGGCCACGGGTGAGTCTATCGTGAAGACCCTGCGGGGCCTGATGGAGGAAGAGGAACCCAAACAGATCCATATCGCTGTGGCGGTGGCCTCGCAAGACGGTCTTGATTATGTGAAGCGTACCATGTCGCGCCAGCCAGTTACCATTTGGGTCGGTAGCGTCGATGAAGAACTGACGGCCCGCGCTTACGTGGTCCCAGGCATGGGTGATGTGGGCGACCTTGCATACGGAGAAAAGAGATAAACAATGACACGAGACTACGAGACGCGAGACACGAGACTGTCCCGTGTCCCGAAGTCCCGCGTCTCGAGTCAAAAATTACAATATGGCTGAAGAAAAGAAAAACCGTGATGGCTTTGGCTCGAAGATAGGCATCATTGCCGCTGCAGCGGGCTCGGCCATCGGATTAGGCAATATCTACCGTTTCCCATGCGAGTTGGGCAACAACGGCGGCGCGGCCTTTCTGTTGGTTTATCTCGCTGTGGTCATCTTCTTGGGCATCCCCGTGATGCTGTCGGAGTTGGTCATCGGTCGCCGCTCGCAGAGCAATGCCGTCGGGGCATTCAAGAAACTCGCACCCAAGTCGGGGTGGCCGATTGTGGGCTATATGGGCGTGTTGTGCGGCTTCATCATCTTTGCCTTCTATTCCACCGTGTCGGGCTGGACGTTGGAATATATCATCAAAGCGGTGACCAACTCGTTCCAAGGCAAGGACTTGGCTGCCATGGAGCAAGACTTTACCGACTTCCACAATATGGGTTGGCGCAATGTGATGTGGCAGGCCATCTTCATCTTCCTGACGGGCTTTGTGGTCTTCAAAGGGGTACAAAACGGTATTGAGAGATACGCAAAGATCCTCATGCCGCTGCTCTTGGTCATTCTTATCGTGCTGGGCATACGCTCTGTGACGCTCCCAGGGGCCAAAGAAGGCTTGTCGTTCCTGTTCCGTCCGGATTTCTCCAAAATCGATGGCAATGTCCTCATCAGTGCTTTGGGACAAGGTTTCTTCTCCTTGAGTCTCGGCATGGGGGCGCTCATCACCTACGGCTCATACATCAAGAAAAAAGACAACCTGACTTCCACCGCCTTTTCGGTGGTGCTTGCCGACACCTTGATCGCACTGTTGGCGGGTCTCGTCATCTTTCCGGCTGCATTCTCGTTTGGCATCCGTCCGACGGCAGGCATGGGGTTGGTGTTCAATACGATACCGATGATTTTCAACCAGATGACGGGAGGCTATATCTTCTGCATCATCTTCTTCGTGCTGTTGGCCATCGCCGCGTTGACTTCGACCATTTCGCTGCTTGAGGTTGTGGTGGCCTACCTCTCCGAGGAGTTGCACATCAACCGCAAGTGGTCGACGGTGTTGGCTAGTGCGGCCACGCTATTCATCGGTAGTTTTGCCTCGTTGAGTCTGATGGAAAACACGCCTTTTGTCATTGGCGGCAGGACAGTCTTCGACCTCATGGACTTCGTCTCATCCAACATCCTATTGCCCCTCGGCGGCGTGTTGATCGTCATCTTCGTGGGTTGGCGACTGGGCAAGGCCAAGTTCTTCGAGGAGGTGACCAACGAGGGCACCATCAAGGCATCGTTGAAAAAGGTTATCTTCTTTATTATCCGATATCTGGCGCCCATTGCCATCACGATTGTGTTCATCAGAGGATTGATTAAATGACAATGGCCCCTGACTATGACCGCTTCAACGGTAGTGAAAGCAGTCATGGTCAGTGGTCATGGTAAATAAACATTCAAAATGGATTCCTTGCGCAAATGGTTTTCCTTCAGCAAAGGCGAGCGTGTTGCCATCATCACGATTTTGGCATTGATACTGCTTTTGATCCTGGCCTGCGTGTTTCGTCCGTCGCGCAAGTCGCTGACTGATGAATCCTTGCACAATCTGGACTCTTTGTTGGCCTTGCGTCAGGCGGCCATCGAGTTGCAACAGCAGCAACAAGCCGAGAAGTCCCAAGAGGTGGCGGAGTTGCATCCTTTTCCCTTCAATCCCAATACCCTCACGGAAGAAGAATGGCTTCAGATGGGTCTCACCGACCGTCAGGTGCGCAACATCATGAACTACAAGGCCAAAGGCGGCAAGTTCTATTCAAAAAACGATTTAGGCAAACTTTACACCATCAGCGAGGAGGAGTTTGCACAGTTGGAGCCTTTTATTGTGTTGCCGGAGGTTTCAAGAGGGAAAAATACTAAAACTTCTGCTAAAAGCGGCGTTTCGACGGGCTCAACGACCGCACCTACTGAAAAGAAAGCCATCCCCATCGTAGACTTGAACACGGTGGACTCGACAACTTTGGTGGAGTTACCGCAGATTGGGCCTTACACGGCGGTGCGCATCATTGAGTTCCGCGAGAAGTTGGGCGGCTTCATCGACAAGGAGCAGCTCCGCGACGTGAAGGGCATGGACGATGCGCGTTTTGCTGCCATTCAACCCTATATCAACCTAGCTGCGGTTGAGATACGGAAAGTCGACGTCAACCGAGCCGATTTCAAGACCTTGGTGCATCATCCCTACCTCAACTACGAGCAAGTGAAACGCATCGTCAACCAGCGCGAGAAGCGAGGCATGATCAAGAACTGGGCGCAATTGGAGGAACTGATCAAGGAAGAAGGGGAGGTGAACCCTTTGTTGGAGCAGTATGTGAAATATTAATACGGATTTTTGGAAAAATTGCCATAAATCCGTAATGAAAACAATAGAAATAGCTAATAAACATTGTCATGACAGGAATCTATGAATTCTTGTTTGACCCCAAGATTTTGGATGCTTAGATGGATTTTGAGTATTTTTGCCGCGTGAAAAGGTGTTTGCACATAGTGAGCTTTTTGGTTGGGCTGGCCATGCTGGTGGCTTGCTCCAAACCAGCTGAGGTCCCTGAGCCTGCGGTCCCTGAGGCCCCTCGAAGGGTCGAAGGGCCGACCTTAGCATTATCTCAAATCGACACCCTGATGTGGCACCAGCCCGACAGCGCTTTTGCGGTGATGATGGAGTTTGCCGCAAGCCTCGAGGCGGATAGCTTGGATGTGTTTGAGGGGCATTATTGCCAGGTGCTGATTGCGGAGCTGCTTTATAAGAATTACTATAAGCAGAGCAACAGGAAGGAGCTGCTGAAGGCGGTGGCATATTTCGACAGCCTAAACTTCACCCCGAACGACACCCCTACTCCCAAAAGCCTCATAGCGGGTGCAGACCCGCTATCTCCGACACGAAACGACAATATCGTTTTCCTTGCGGCCCGCGCCCATTATATGAATGGCGTGGGGTTCTATGAACGGGATAGCGTGGTGGCGGCTTGCGGGGAGTATCTGAAGGCGTTGGAGGTGGTGGAGACGCATTTCCCGGGGATTGAGACGCAAGATGTTGCGTCTCTACAGGTTGAGCACCTGCCTCGGTTTATGGATTTGACCTATTGCCGGCTTGCGGAGTTGTTTTCGGACCAGTTTATGCAGGAACCCGCCATTGTTTGCTGCAAGAAAGCTCTTGCTTACAAAAGGATTGAGCCTGTTCCTCAACTTTTTTATTGCAGATCGCTGGAGTTTTTGGGAAGACAGTATAGCAAGCTGAACCTATATGACAGCGCGGCGTATTGTTTCGATGAGGCTTTGCGCTTGTTGCCCGACACGAACAATTTAGTTTATAGGGATGTGGTTTCGCAATATGCACTACTCAAATATGAAACAGAGGAGGATGGCGAATCGTTTATACAAGACTTGAAATGTATGATGGCACAAGCTGCTGACGAAAGCGAAAGGCTGACACGTTATCTCGCTATTGGCGCAATCTATATGGACAAAGGCCTAAACGACTCGGCATTGGTTTATCTGGTACCTATGTTTGAGAACAAGGACAATGCTGTTAAGCAAAGGGTTGCCGCTTCTTATTTGCACGAGATTTACCAAAGCAAAGGTGACACGGTGAAGGCTGCACAATTTGCGGTGTACCTTGCCGAGAATAGCGTTTCGCAAGGGGAAAGTAACGCGCAAGTATCGCAGCTTAACGACCTATTCCAGCAGTATTTGCAGTGGGAACAGGAGAAGGCTGAGGCTGAGAGACGGCAAGCCGAACAGTTGGCGGCACGGCGACGCTTGGTGCGGGGTGTGGTGACGGCTATGGTGGTGCTGCTGGTTTTGGGGCTTGGGCTGTGGTGGTGGATGGCCAAGCGGAGAAAGGAACATGAGGCTGAGACGCAGACCTTGAACGTGGAGAAGCAACAGCTTCAGACGCGGGTGGATGATGCCTTGCAGCAGCTTCAGACAGTGGATGACGCGCTGCAGCAATTGCAGACGCAAGCGGACGATGCCTTGCAACAGGCGCGGGCGATGCTACCGCAGCGGGCGAACGAGATTTACAGCTCGAAGGTGGAGAACCGCTTGGAGCGCATCATGGCCGAGTTTGAGGCGGCCTATCCGAAGGCCTTGGAGAAACTGGCCGCTGCACACCCTGAGTTGAACGAGGTGGAGCGACAGATTGCTGTGCTCAACTTCCTGCACTTCCGTGCAAAGGAGGAAGCCAACCTGACGGGATACACCGAGGGAACGACCTTAAAATACCGCTCCAACCTCAACAAAAAGGCTGGTTCCGACCCAATTTCTGCACTTCTTGCAGAAGGAAAAATCTGAATTGCGGGCTTCTAACTCGTTGATTTTCAAAAGCACTTTTTGAGAAAAATATGAATTGGGCGTTTTGATTGTTTTTTTGACGGTTTTTTGTTATAGTTTTGCATAAAACTATAAAGCAATGAAAACACCAAGACTTTACACCCTGCTTGTGCTCCTGCTGATGGTGGGAGGGGTGACGATGCAAGCCCAAATCCGTATCGACAAGCAGCAATGCTTTGGGGGATATGACGAAGACCTCGTGCGAGGGAGAGGAATCATCATGGAAGATGACTTCATATTGCTTGCGGGCACTTCCAACAAACCAGGCAGCGGCACGGGGCTGGTGCCCGAATATTGCAGCAATGTTCCTGGCAACGACCATGCTTGGGTTGTGAAAATCAACTACGATTACGAACTCATTGACAGTTGGTGCTATGATTTAGGAATCAAAGATATCCTGAAGGTTGAAAACAGTGAAAAAAAAGAGTATTATTTGGTCGGAGGAGCGGCGTGTGACATTTGCGGATATGTTAGGCGCAATCTGAGAGTGATCAAAATCAATTCCGACGGAGAGGAGATTTGGAGCAGTTGTTTTGGCAACGAACACGAGTATTATTTCGAACCAGGCGGTGGGGAATTGACTTATGACGGCGGTGTGCTTGCTTTCGCGAACTATACTTCTGGAGGGTGTGACATCAGCCACCATTATGGCGGCGTGGATGGTTGGATGGTGGCAATGGATAGTCTGGGGAACATGACATGGGAAACCACTCTTGGAACAGAAGGGGCGGATTTTTTGGATAGGGTTGACAGAAGCGACAAAGGCGGTTATTATGTCTCTATGTACAATAACACTTTGGGGCCTTACGGAAATCTTGCCCCGTGTTATGATCCTCCCATGAACAGCAATGCCACGTTCATCAAACTGGATTCCGTTGGAGGAATAGAATGGCAGGAATGTTATGGATGTAATGGAAAAGAGGCTGGAATATGGAGGTTTATTGACCTTGAAGACGGTTATATCGGCATGGGGACTGCGAACTGCACGGACGGCAATTTGCAAGGTGCAGGATGGCATCCGGGATATTACGGAGGAGGTTTTCCATGCGACGACATTTGGCTGTTGCGCTTGGATTTAGACCGCAATGTCGTTTGGAGCAAGTGCTATGGTGGAAGCTCCCACGAAGGTATGACGAGAGTGTTTCCTTTGGAAGATGGCGGCTTCATGGCGTTTGGAACAACGCAATCCAATAATGGTGATGTGGCCAGTGCGGCGCACCTAAATTTGGGAGATCTTAACGATGGCGTGGGATGGGTGTTTCGCATTGATGCCAATGGCAATCTTCTTTGGGAACGCTGCTTAGGTAAGAATGGGGGCTATACAAGATTTAGGGAGGTCATCCAACACAACGATAGGGAATATACCATCGTGGGCGAGCTGATATGTCCCCCAAACGGCTCCAGCGGAGATGTGAGCTGTTCTAACTGCGCATTCTCTTACACCCCAACCCCTACTGTCATGAATTGGGATTATTGGATTCTCCACATCACCGACACGGTGGACTACACCACATTGCAGGTGCCGGAACGACCAATGCCAAAGGAAGAGGCTGCGGTGGAGGTTTATCCCAACCCCACGAACAACACGGTTTGCGTACTGCTGCCCAACGAGGCCGAGGCTACGGAAATGGAACTCATCAACATGAGCGGCCAGGTGGTGGCCACAAAGACCTTCAGCGGCAAAGGCAGTTGGATGGAGATGGGCGACTTGCCCAAAGGGATGTACATGCTGAGAATCCGCAATGCGGAAGTGTGCCTCACACGGAAAGTGCTGAGGGAATGAATCGTCGCTTCGCGTCTTTGCGAACGCAGTGAAGCAATCCAGGGAACAAGTTTTCTAAAAACCAATAGTCTGGACTGCTTCGTTCCTCGCAGTGACGACAAGCGCAGAAAACTAGTAAATAACAAATCATTAAAACAGAATAAACTATGAAGAAACTATCATTTATCCTTGCCGCATTGCTGGTATGCGGAGCGATGCAAGCGCAAATCTCGTTCGACTTTGAAGACGGCACCCTTCAAGGCTGGACCACTATTGATGCCGACGGCGATGGCCACAACTGGCAACGGCAGTCTGCCAACGGATTGGGACACTTGGGTTCCGATGGAGTGTTACTATCGTTTTCAGTGGACCCTACCACTGGCAACCCTTTGACACCTGACAACTATCTCGTCTCACCACAAATATCCTTAAATTCACAATATCCCATTCTCAGCTTCTATGCCTGCGCTTTGGATGAGTACAGCAGTGCGGAACATTTTGCGGTGGCCATCTCCACTACTGTCAATGACGACCCGTTGGCTTTTGCCAACTTTCGTGAATGGACTTTGATGGCCAAATGCGTGGGAAAACGTCAAGGCAATTGGTATCGGTATACAGTTGACATTTCCAATTATGCCGGTCAGGAGGTCTATATTGCTTTCCGTCACTTCAGCAGCACAGGATATTCCGCCATCTGTATTGATGACATTTTTATTGAAGGTTCGTATGATGGGGTCGAAGAAGAAGCTGAAAGCATTGGCGTTTATCCCAATCCGGCAAGGGACAGGGTTGTTATTGAAGGCATGGAGGCTGTTGAGGTAAAGGTTTACAATACTTCAGGGCAGATGGTGAAATGTGTGCGGGGGACGAATGAGATTGATGTTGAGGGATTGGCGGAAGGGGTTTATTTGCTGCGGATTGCGGACGCGGAAGGAAAAGTTTACACGAACAAAATCACGGTACGATGAAAAACATAAGACTTATTGCTTTGGTTGCCCTTTTAATGCTTGGGGCAAGGATTCAGGCACAAAACAATGACGACCCATGGCCACATTATATTGAAGAATATCCATTGTGGATTGATTCTGTCACAGTGCAGCCTGATGGCTTTGTGATGGATGCCATCGGCAATGTGGAAATCTCCACGCCTGAAGGTTTGGCGTGGTTGATAAGCGCAGCGAACGGGCTGAACGGCTGCGAGCCTGACAATTTCGATGGGCGCACCGTGAGACTCACTTGCGACATCGACCTTGACGCTGGTGCGCATCGGCGCTTTTCGCCCATCGGCAGCCGCGAACATCCCTTCATGGGTACTTTTGACGGTGGCGGTCATACGATTGACGGCTTGTATGTCGCGTATAATTCCCCAGAGTATGATCCCGCTTTTGATATAGGCATGTTCGGATGTCTCAAACATGGAACAGTGAAAGATTTTGTTGTCAATTCAGGCTTGTTTGTTACAGGCCATCACCTCAACGGCAGCGAGTTTTTTGATGGGTGTTTGGTGGGTGTCTCCGATTCCCTCTCTGTAGTGGATGGTTGCATTGTGAAAATAAGGGCTGGAAGTGCTGGAGGAGACGACCAATGTGGCAGTATTGTCGGATTGAACAGGAACTCCGTTGTAAGGAATTGCGCCTATTGCTATGCTGACAATGACTATTTGGTTTCAAGGAACGGAGGAGGTATCGTATATCACAACCTTTCGGAAGGCGGGTATGCCGACGCAGAGGTGGTTAATTGCTTCTTCTATGGAAGCGTTAAAGGTTCGTATAGCGCCCAGTCGTTTGGCGGGATTGTCTGCTTCAACGAATCAGATAGTCAGGGCGGCAAAGCCGTGGTAAAGAATTGCTTTGCCGAAGTCCTTGCCAGGTTGAATGGTTTTATGGAATACAAAGGTTCCGTAGTGGGTTACAACATGAAAGGTTGCGTGGTGGAAAACTGCTATGGCCATATTTGGAACAACTACGGACAAGCAGGGCTTTTCGGCGACAATCAGGGTTTAGCCATGGAATGTGCGGAATTTGTTCCTACCGGACCCTGCCAATTGGAAACAAACGTGATGGTAGGCTCCACTTCGACTGACATTATGTTGGATGCCCTCAACGCTTGGGTGGACATGCAGGAAAGCCCATCAATTTATAAACATTGGAAGCCTGTCTATGAGCCTTACTATATCCCGATGTTCGAGGACGGTATTGAGGCTGTTGGAGAAAATGGCGAGTGCGCTGTTTTATTGATGGTTTATCCCAATCCGACTGATGGAATTTTTCGCATTGAGGGTGTTATTGCTGATGAGGTGCGGGTTTATAATGCACTTGGGCAGATGGTGAAAATAGTGCGGCGGACGAATGAGGTTGATTTGAGCGGATTGGCGGAAGGGGTTTATTTGGTGAGGATTAGGGATAAGGAAGGGAGAATCTTTTTGGAGAAGGTGATGGTGAGGCTTTTTGGAGAAGGTGATGGTGAGGTAGTGTTTTTTTTCGTGCTATCGTTATTAACTTCGTTGAATGCTTTGCATTTCGTGCTAACGTGCTAACGTGCTTACGAAGGGGACTAATAGGACTAATAAGACAAATAATAAGACACTATGAGAGCGATGAGGATTGGGGCTTTGGTTTTGATGGCGGCTGTGATGCTGCTGGCGGGATGCCGACGGGAGAAGGCGGCACAGGCGAAGAATGTGCCTGCTGAAAGCAGCAGGACGGCGGCGGTGGATAGCACGAGGATGGAGATGGAACTGATTGAGTGGGTTGGTGCGGGAGTGGAGTTGGATAGGTGATTGTTTTAGTTTAGAGTTTAGAGTTTAGAGTTTAGAGTTGTGGGGAGTTTAGGGTTGTTAGTTGGGAGTTGATTAGTTTCGTTATTAACTTCGTTGAATGCTTTGCATTTCGTGCTATCGTGCTTACGTACTTACGACCGTTGGACATATAGGACAGATGGGGCTGATGAGACTGTAAAGAATCTTTACAACGGTGTAAAAAAACTTGACAATATGAAAATGATTGAAATTTGTAGATAATTGATATATAGATGTTTATAATTTTGGCATAGCGATTGTAGACGCAGGAATGGAATAATAATACGGAGATAAGATAAAAATGAAAATTCAAAATCTAACGGATATGAAAACAACAATGAAACTCATGATGATTTGCTGTCTGGTGGCTTTGTCGGCCATGGGGTATGGACAGCAACGGAAAACACAACTGAAGAATAGAACCGTATCGGGTTATGTTCTGGATTCTTGTCAAAGGCTGCCTGTGGAATATGCAGCCATACAGGCTTCGGACGTGACTGACGAAATGAGGCCTTTGGTCTCGACCATTACCGACTCCACCGGATATTTCGTCCTTTCAGGCTCCCTGCCTGACCAAGTGACTTTGGCCATTTCCTGCATCGGATACACGAGAAAGAACGTACAAATCAGCCTGAACAGGAACAAGACGAGAATCGAACAGCCCATCCTGCTTCATCCAAGTTCCTTTACCCTCAACGAAGTGTCGGTCACGACAAGTCCCTATATCATGAACTCGGACAGGTCGGTGTTTGTTCCCGACTCGATAGCGATGGCAAATTCCGTTACCTCCATCGACCTGCTGGGGCATGTGCCTGAGTTGCAGGTGAACAAAATCAACAACAGTGTTTCCATCATCGGGAAATCGACGCTGGTCCTTGTCAACGGGATGATGCGCGAAGGCTTCGATATCAGTACGATTTCGATGGATGACATAGCGAAAATCGAAGTGGTGCAAAACCCTTCGTCACGATATGAAACAGACATTGAAGGCATCGTGAACATTGTATTGAAAAGTGAAGTGGACAAAGGAGTTTTCGGATATGCAAGTGCGAGCAATCTGTTTCCAGCCAAAAGGACAGAAGGTTCGCTTGTGCTACAGTACTCTTTTTCCAAAATGAGACTGTATGGCAACTATTATTATGGCCGTTGGGCAACGAAGAATGAAACGGAAACCTTCAGGACTCCCCTTGACGGGACAATGGACAATTCATACACTTCACAGAGCATGTATTTGCCGAAAGAGAATTACCACTCCTTCCGTTTGGGATTCGACTATGTCCCCAACGACAAGACCCTGTTCAATGCTTTTGCAGAGATTAAAGCATACGACAAGCGCCTTACGGACACGACCATGATACAATATACGAACGGCTTGGAAACGCTGAACCATTCATTGCAAAACGACACGACGAAAGGACTCTATCAAAACTACTCGCTCTATTTCAAGAGAACATTCGATGGCGCTTTGAGACAAATCAGTTCTGACGCCAACATATACTTTATGAAAAGCAGGGATGTCGCCCATTATGACGAGGATTACCAGATAGGGAACACTTCATCTGCGGTTGACAGACTGCAATACGACGATGGATATAAGGCATCGGTGAATTATCATTTGGATGGCATCGTTGCTCTTGCCGAAGCCCATCGGATTGAGTTTGGAGGACAGTATTATTACCAGCATTTCAACGATGTGTTCACTGAGGCACAGGACGACTTCACTTTCAATTTCAAAGAAGGACAGGTGTCGTTATATTCCGATTATTATGCAACCATCAACAAATGGAGCCTGAAGGCTGGAGCACGCTACACTTATGACGACAGGAACTCGAACGATTCCCTTTCGCATTACCATTATTTCCTTCCTTCCGTTTCGGCTGCCTATCGTATGGATGACGACATCATCAGTTTGAAGTACAACCGCCGGCTGTACACCCCGGCCATTTGGTCATTATGCCCGCAAGTCACCATGCAGGACTCGGTGACTTTTTCCTCCGGCAACCCTTATCTCCGTCCGCAAATCAATGATGTTGCCGAATTGAACCTGAGGCTGAACAGGAACAAGAATGTGTTTTCGACAAGCTTGTACTATACCCATTCAGGCAGCGTCATCCGCACCATTTATTATCTGGACAACGGCAGATTGTACGCTAAGCCCTTCAATATCTCCACCCTCAACAAATATGGCGCAAAAGCAAGTGCTTCGTTCAATCTGTTCGATGAATCGTTGGAGATAGAGTCGTTGGTTGATTTTCATCACGACACCTACTCGTATGATCAAGAGCAGAAAAGCGCATTCATCATAAGCACCAGTTTGTCCATCGATTATTCTTTCCCATGGGGAATGAGCACGGGCGTTTCTTTCGATTACACCAACAAACAACTGCTTCCTCAAGGATTCGCAAAGGGTACACCACAAATCAGCAGCATCTATTTGCGGCAATCCTTCCTGGGAAATCGCGGAGCTATTATGCTGGCCTACCAAAACGTTTTCAAAGACATATATGAAAAGACCGTAGAATACGACACCTACACGCAGCTTACGAAGTCGCTTTCGTATACATCCGGTATTTTCCTGAAGATAGACTATTGGTTCTCAAAGGGAAAGCAAAACAAAAATGTGTCAAGAAGGGAATATACTGAAGAAGATATAAAATGATTAAGAAATGAAAACGACAAGAATTTACATTGTGCTTGGGTTCCTGCTGCTGGCGGGATGCCAAGGTGAGTACAAGGGGTCTTCCTTAACTCCTTCGAAAAGCGGGAAAGGACTTCAAGGCGACACAGTCACTAAATATCCTCCCATACGTATAAAAGTATCAACACGGCAGCGGACAGCCTAAATGATGACACGATGAGTGCCTATATCCAACGGATAAAAAAGGAGTGGTGGCAAGAATTACATGGAGAGTCTGGAGTGGAGTTGAATAAGTGACAGTAAGCGAGGGAACTAAACCACTTTGAATTGAAATCCATTGAGGATGAGGAAGGGAGAAGCTTTACTGCGAAAATGGCTGTGGGAAGATAGGATTTTTCGTACTATCGTTATGCGTGCTAACGTGCTTACGAAGAGGCCCTCACCCCGACCCTCTCCCGAAGGAGAGGGGGATGAATTCCCCGCCGCTGCGCGGCACCCTTACTTCCCCGCCCGGTGGGCACCCCCTCTCAGAGGGGGAACTGCCAGACGCAAGAGATGAGACTAATAGGACAAATAAGACAAATATGAATATGAAAGCAACAAGAATTACGACCCTGCTTGCGCTGCTGCTGATGGCGGGAGGGGTGACGATGCAAGGACAATCGGCAGATGATTTTTGGATTGAAGTCAACACCAACAACGACTGGTTTCATCATCCCGTTGGGCGTAGTATCGACACTGTTTATGTGGCATCAATGCACGGCGTTTATCGCAGTACTGATAGTTGTCATACATGGCAGTGCATTGGGTTTCAAAACCAATCTGTTGATTTTCTGTATCTTTCCGAAGACGATGAGTTGTATGCTTCCATTAATAGTACATCCCCTTTATATAAATGGGATGGATATTCATGGAACCCGTTAGGATATGCTTCCTTTTCGGCACCTCGATCATTCTTTAAGGCATCTGACGGCGCGCTTTATGTTGGCGACTTTAGAGGTATAGGTATGTCGGTTGACGGTGGTGATTCTTGGTGGACTTCGTGGGACAATCCCCATGAAAGAGTGTCCGACGTTAATGGTTTTGTTGAACTTGACGATGGAACCCTGTTCGCATGTTTGACTAATTCTAGCGATTATCATATAGGTGTTATCCGTTCAATAGACCATGGGCTTTCTTGGGAGTCGGTTGGTTTGGATGAGAACTATTTGATTTCTTTCGCAAAAAGTCCTGACGGAACTGTATATGCAGGATGTGATGGATATAATAACGATGAAGATGTCGGCGTGTTCAGGACAGAGGATAATGGTGAGACTTGGGAAATGCTGAATGGTGGTTTTCGTGTCAATTCCATTGTAATTGATGACAATGACAATGTTTACATTGCACATATCGACTTTCAAGGATTGTATCGTTCTAATGACGGTGGCTATAATTACGAAAACATCAGTTCCGGCATGGATTATATTCAGACAGGCCTAGCATTATTGCCCGATGGCTACATGCTATCATACGAGTATAACGGCTCTGTCTTCTTTGGAAAGATGTTCGTCAGCCGTGAGTCAGTTTACACACCTTTTGAACTTGATGTGATAGCAGAGCCAAGTGACGGGGGTATGGCAATCGGTTCCGGGTCTTACCTTTTCGGTGAAAGAGCCCATCTTTCCGCCACCGCAAATGAAAACTACCAGTTTGTTGGCTGGACTAACCAGGATGGCGACACCATCTCTACAGATCCTGAATATGCACACATGGTTGCAAGAGGTGGACAGATTACGGCGCATTTTGTCAGTATTGAAGCTGTGGAAGAGACGGAAAATAAAGCCTTTACATTGTGGCCTAATCCTGCTTTCCAAACTGTTTTTATTGACGGCGTTGAATCTGCGGAAGTGAATGTTTATAATGCACTTGGGCAGGTGGTGAAGACCGTGCGGGGGACGAATGAAATCCCCGTTGCAGACTTGCCGCAAGGGGTTTATATGCTGCGTATTGCGGATATAGAAGGAAGAATCTTTATGGAGAAGGTGATGGTGAGGTAGTGTTTTTTTTCGTGCTAACGTTATGCGTATTATCGTGCTAACGAAGTGAGACTTATAGGACAAATAAGACTAATATAAATATGAAAGCAACAAGATTTTACACCCTGCTTGCGCTCCTGATGATGGCGGGAGGAGTGACGATGCAAGCCCAAGAACAATTGGAAGTGGAACTCATTGGTGACAGCAGATGTTATGTTGCTCTGCTGCCTATCGCTAAAGATGAAGTTCTGGTCACTACATTCAATGAGGATAGGCAAATGGGGCTGTGCAGGATGACAACTGACGGCACGGAACTGGAGTACGTCGAGCAAGCTCATCTCAACGAAGGAGGCTTTGAGATGTATGGCCGCTCTATCTTGTCAAAAGGAAATGACGACCAGCTTTTTGTTATTTATCATAAGCGCAAGGCTGATTCCCTATGGATCTGTGTGGGCGACATCAACGAGGATTTGATGGCGGTTGAAACCGGAGCTGTGTTGCTCAGTGGCGTAGGCACCAGTCTCTTTTATTATATGGAACCCCAATACATCATTGAGAATGACACGACTTTTGCCGTGAGTTATTTCACCAACCAACAGTCGGGACAGACGACAGCCAACGCCCACCGCATCATACGGTTCAACAAATACGGTGAGGTGCTTGCCGACAGGACGTTCACTTCCGTAGTTTACGACATCGACAGGCTTTTTGCCCTCAATGCCGATTCAACTGGGTATCTCGTTGGTGGAATCGACATGGCCAACCAACCCATCGTCGGCACTCCATGCTATAATTTGGATTTTAACCTTGACACAACCCGACTGCATGATGAGATTTATATGGACTTCCCTTTTCCCGGATGGCGCTACAGTCTTGTCTTTCCCTATGTCGCCAAACACCCTGTGAACGGTAGGATCTATGTGGTGGGCTTCACTGGCTGGAACGACCCCAACACTTGGCAGGAATTCTTCCAAGATGTCGTCATCGCCATGTTTGACGAGGATATGGCGCACATTGACAAATGGGAAATGTCGAAAGACACACCTGCTAACGACCAACGCGCATGGATAAAGTCGATTGACTTTTTCCCTGATGGCAGCATTGCCATGTGTGCGATGGTCCAAAATGGCTTTTATGTCGCCCGTTTTGATGAAGACCTAAACAAAATCAGCGAAGTCCATAAGCCTTGTTTTGCTGGGTTTGACGACCCTTATGATATTTGTACCATGCCTAATGGCGATTGCGTTGTCACCACCAGCGCCTATCACATCTATCGTATCTCCGCCGATTCGTCTTGGAATATCGACGAAGCCCACGACGACGGCCTGAAGGTTGCAAATGCCTATCCTAATCCGGGGAAGGATGTGCTTAACATCCGTACAGGATTGCGGGATGCTTGGGTGGAGGTGTATGACATGAACGGAAGACTCATTCACAGCCAAGCCATTACGGAGAATGTGACGGGGATTGATGCTGGAGGATGGGCTGCGGGGAGTTATATATGGAAGGTTTATACTTTGGATGGCGGCCCTTCGACGCTTCGACCAGGCTCAGCGACCACAGGCTCAGGGACCTTGGTGGAAACGGGGAAATGGGTGAAGGAATAGTGATTCCCCAACTGTGTAACGTTTCATAATGTTCAGGATCTTGCGCAAAAACCTTTGCTTTTGCGCAAATTAGACAACATTATCTGAAAAGTATGGCTTTTTCGCGCTGTTTTTTTTGTTTTTTGTTATTTTTGCGCTCTATTAATAAGGTAATCCCGCCATGCGTAAACTATATCTTATCCTTCTGCTTTTGGTCTTGGCGATGCCTTCTAAGGCCGCCTACCTCCTCATCCCCATGGACAACACCCAGACGAACCACCTGAAAGCCTACGGCGTGGCCTATTGGGTGCTGCAACGCGAGGTGGAGATCAGCTGGCTGCTCAACTATAGGGGAGGGAGTTACCTCATCCCTTATCATGAGATGTTTGAGCGCGAGTGCAAGATGCGTAATGTGTCGTACAATGTCATCGCCGACGCCCAAGCCGATGCCATCCTCGCCGAAATCGCCGACCCGGGCGTCAACATGGACGAGATGAAACTCCAAAAGGTGCCACGCATCGCGGTCTATGCGCCCAAGAACAACCTGCCTTGGGACGATGCCGTCACCCTCGTGCTGACCTACGCAGAGATTCCCTATGATGTCATCTATGACGACGAGGTGCTGCAGGGCGTGCTGCCCACCTACGACTGGCTCCACCTGCACCACGAGGACTTCACGGGACAGTACGGCAAGTTCTGGGCGCGCTACCGCAACTATCCTTGGTATCAGGAGGATGTGCGTATGCAGGAAGCCACGGCGCAACGCTGGGGCTTTACCAAAGTGTCGCAACTGAAACTCGCCGTGGTGAAGAAGATCCGTGAGTTTGTGGCAGGCGGCGGCTATATGTTCTCCATGTGTTCCGCGCCCGACAGCTTCGACATTGCCCTCGCCGCCGACGGCCTCGACATCTGCGACTATATGTTCGACGGCGACCCCATCCGCAGCGGCGACCCGCAGCGCCTCAACTACGACAACTGCTTCGCCTTCACCGACTTCAAGGTGTCGACCAACCCGCAGGAATATGAAGTCTCCAACATCGACGTCACCCAAGGCCGTTCGCGGCTGGTGAACGAGCAGAACGACTATTTCCTGCTTTTCGACTTCTCGGCCAAGTGGGACCCCGTGCCGACCATGCTCACCCAATGCCACGAACGTCTGGTGAAAGGCTTCATGGGGCAGACCACGGCCTTCAACAAGGCGACGGTCAAGCCGTCGGTGGTCGTCTTGGGCGACAACGGCGCCTTGAACGAGGACCGTTACATCCACGGCAACTTCGGCAACGGCTTCTGGACCTTCCTTGGCGGCCACGACCCCGAGGACTACCAGCACATCGTCGGCGACCCGCCCACCGAGCTCGACATGCACCCCAATTCACCAGGTTATCGTCTCATTTTGAACAATATTTTGTTCCCAGCAGCAAAGAAAAAAGAACAGAAAACCTGAAAATGTTTATATTTGCCGCTTTAAAAACAGAAAAGAAAATCGTTTCATTAAGTTGATGAGCATAATTAGTTTACATAAAAGGCCAGAAAATTTGGCAGTCAGCCATCAGCCGTCAGCCGTCAGCCATGGTTCAACATAGCTGATAGCTGATAGCTGAAGGCTGATTGCTTATAATACTTCAGTTTAATTTTATACATTTACTTAAATCATAGACTATGAGAAGAAATCTACTCGTCATCCTTGCCTTGTTGCTGGGCTTCACCACACTTCAAGCCAAGCCCGTCGACGTGGCCAAGGCCCAACGGCTTGGACTGAACTTTGTCCAACATAAGGCCATGTTTGCCAAGAACGACGTGCAAAACATCGACTTGGCCTACACCTTCCGCACCGAAAGCGGCATGGCAGGCGCCTATGCCTTCAATTTCGACGGCGGCTTCGTCATCGTGGCGGCCAACGACTTGTCGTCGCCCATCCTCGGCTATTCCGACCAAGGCAATTTCGATTATGAAACAGCCCCCGATGGCTTGCTCTTCATGATGAGTGAGCACATGAGAGGCATCGAGACCCTTGTGGCGCAGAAGCATGCTGCATCGAGCGCTGTCCTCGCCCGCTGGAAGAACCTCGAAGAGCATGGCGTGATGCACCTCGACAGAGGCGCTCCCGTTGTGGATTTCTTGGTGAAGCTGAAATGGAACCAAGACGCCCCTTACAACATGTATGCCCCTGGCGGCTGCCCCACGGGATGCGTCGCCACCGCCATGGCGCAGCTCATGAAATATTGGGAATGGCCTGCCCAAGGCACGGGCGAACACAGCTATTACGCGCCGGGCTACGGTCAGCAATACGCCAACTTCGGCGAGACCACCTATGACTGGGCCAATATGCTTGAGTCCTATAGCACCGGTGCTCCTACACCTGAACAGAAAGAGGCCGTGGCCGTGCTGATGTACCATTGCGGCGTGTCGGTCGACATGGCCTACGAACCCGATGGCAGCGGTGCCTATTCCGTGGATGTGCCTGTGGCCATCAACAACTACTTCTCGTATTCCGACCACGCCACCCATATCACCAAGGGCGGCAACTATGACGAATGGATTGCCCTGTTGAAGTCAAACATCGACCAACGCATCCCCCTGTACTATTCGGGTCAGAGCCCGCAGGGCGGTCATGCCTTCATTTGCGACGGCTATGATGTCGACGACCTCTTCTATTTCAACTGGGGCTGGGGCGGATCAAGCAACGGCTTCTTCCTCATCGATGGCGAGAACTTCGAATACTCGGGCAGCCAAGCCATCGTCTACGACTTCGTCCCGGATTACATCTACAATACGATGCCCGCTGCACCTACCAATTTGAGCGTGAGTGTTGATAGCGATGTGAGCCTTACGGGACACCTCACTTGGACCAACCCCTCAACGACAGAAAACGGAGATGCCTTGACCTCCATCGACAAAGTCATCGTCACCCGCAAGGGCTTCGTCGTCGCGGAACTGGAAGGTGGACAACCCGGCCAAACCATGACCTACGACGACGTGGTGCCTTTCTTCGACCAATACGACTACGCTGTCATGGCTGTCAACGAAGGCAGTTATGGCCGTTTGGCCCACACCAAGGGCGTCTTTGGACCCTATTGCGAGTGGACCGTTATCATGACCTCTTCCGATTTCCACGGTTGGAACGGTGGCGGCATCACCGTGCAGAATGCAGCCGGTTCCTACATCGACTTCTTGACCACCAACCAAGCCACGGCTTCGATGCAGCGTTTCCAGATGCCTCTGGGCAACAGCAACCTCTATTGGACAGAGCCTTCGTCCACCATCTCCAACCTCTCTTTCAAGGTGAAAGACGCCAACAACCAAGTGGTTTATGAATACGCTGGCTCTTCGACTGGGTTGGAAGCAGGCATTCTCCGTACGCTCAACAACGGCTGCGGCAACGAAAACGTTTGCGATGCGCCGTATGAATTGAGAGCCACCGTCGACCCCGACAACGACCGTAACATCCTCCTTACCTGGGAGTCGGACCACACCCCGGAGTTCGGTTATTGCATCTATCGCGACGGTTTCCTGTTCAACATGTCGCACGAACTCCAGTATCTCGATGAGAATACGGAGATCGGCGGCCATTGCTACTACATCACCGCCCTGTGCAATGGTGGCGAGACTGCCTTCTCCAACGAGTATTGCGTCACTTCGGGCACGGGCTGCGAGCCTCCCGTCGACTTGCATTTCAGCTATACCGCTAATAATAAGGTCCAACTGGATTGGACTGCGCCTGACAATGAAAACTTGACCGGCTATTACATTTATCGTAAGACTGAAGATACGCCTTTCAAACGCATCAAGCAGACTACTGCTCCTATGGTAAGGGACAATACGGCCGAGGAAGGTGTCGTCTATCAATACGCAGTCTCGGCCTACTATAGGGATATCGATTGCACGACGGCCTATGCCAATGACATGTTCGACAAGAACAAGTTCTTCGTTGAAGTGGACTGGAGCAATGAACCGAGAGACTTGCAAGCCACCTACAACGAGGAAGACACCTTGGTTAGCCTCTGCTGGAAATCAGCCTATCACGCCAACTTGTATGACATCATGCGCAATGGCGAGAAGATCGGTGAATCGACAGTGGCTTCGTATATCGACGAGGAACTTGCATTAGGTGAGACCTATTGCTATACGGTCGTCGCGATAGGAGATGGCTTTGAGGCCTCGACGAATGAAGCCTGCGTCACCATGCCCGAGCCACCTGCACCCCCTGTCTTGCCTTGCAACGCCCCGCGTCGTCTGCGCCGCGAAGCTCCGATGAATGTGGCGCATATCGCATGGGACGCTCCTGAAGAACGCACTCCTGACAGCTATACTGTGGTGATCGTCAACAATATCACCAACGAGACCACTGAGGTTACTGGTGTCGCCGACTTGTATTATGAGGACGCCCTCACTGTTGAGGAAATGGACAAGTCTTACAAGGTGAAGGCCGTCTATGAGGAATGTGAATCGGAGTTCGCCTTGACCGAGAGCGGCGACGATTTCGTGAATGTCAACAACTTGTCGGTTTCCGAGGGTGTCATCAACGCCGTTGTCTATCCCAATCCCACTTCGGGCCAGCTGACCATAGAGGCAGAGGCGATGACCGCAGTCAGCGTGTACGACCTCGTGGGTCAATGCGTGATGAGACAATCGGTCGACAATGACCAAGTTGTCATCGACATGGACAACCTTCAGAACGGCATCTATATGGTGAAGGTAGAGACCCGTAATGGTGCCGTCATGCAGCGTGTGGTTAAGATGTAGATCAATAACAATCAATAAATTATAAAACAATGAAAAAAACTTTATTTCTGATGATGACCTTGGCTCTCTTCGTGAGCCAGCTCGTCGCTTCGCCCGTCGACGTGGAGCATGCCCGTCACTTGGGCATGAAATATGTGCAGAGCCATGCTGCCCGTCAAGTCACCGAGCTTAACTTGGCCTACACTGAAACGACCGAGAGCGGTGCCAACGCCCTCTATGTCTTCAACTTTGATGGTGGCTACATCATTGTCGCCGCCGACGATGTGGCCCTGCCTATCTTGGCCTATGGCGAAGAAGGCAACTTCGATGCCACCCAGATTTCAGAAGGCTTGGCCTATTACCTTCGCTATTATGCCCGCCAGATCGGCTATGCCGTTGAAAACAACCTCCAGCCCGATGCTGAAGTCGCGGCCCAATGGGAAAACATCGCCAGAACGGGTTTCGAGGGGACTGCGACCCGTGGCATCCGTGGCGATGTCGCTCCTTTGATTTCCACCAACTGGAACCAAGACAACCCGTATAACCTGTATTGCCCGACGGGACAAGGCGGCCCTGGCGGCCATGCCTATGCCGGTTGTGTGGCTACCGCCATGTCGATGGTGATGAAGAAATGGAACTGGCCTGACCACGGTCAGAGCTCGCATAGCTATACGCCTCAAGGCTATCCTACCCAAACGGTCAATTTTGAGAACACCTACTACGAGTGGAACAACATGCCGAACACTTGCAACAATTCCAACTACCAGGCCGTAGCCACCTTGATGTACCATTGCGGTGTCGCTGTCGACATGCAGTACGGCAGTCAAGGTTCGGGTGCTTATTCGCAGGATGTTCCGGGCGCCATTTCCAGTTATTTCCGCTATACCAGCCATGCCACCCGTCTCGAACGCGACTTGTATTCGAAATATGATTGGGAAGAGATGCTCATCGAGAGCCTGCAGGAAGGTTTCCCGATGTACTATTCAGGTAGCGATACCGATGGCGGCCATGCTTTCGTGTGCTGCGGCTATCGTGAAAGCGACCGTAAGTTCTACTTCAACTGGGGCTGGAGTGGCTTCAACAACAACTACTTCGCCATCGACGCCTTGAATACCTATTCGGGCTACTTTAACAGCAATCAGGCTGCCATCTTCGACTTTATCCCCGACTATATCTATGACGCGCTGCTTCCTGCTCCCGATGCACTTCAGGTGGTTTCGGAAAACGCCAACTCCAAGAGAGGCATCGTCAGCTGGGTCAACCCGACGGTGTCGTTGGGTGGCATGACCCTGGAAAACATCGAAGAGGTACAGGTGCTGCGCAACGACCAGGTGATTTATACCGGAACCAACTTGACGCCTGGCGAGACGATGCAGATCGAGGACGAGGTGCCTAATTTTGACTGCTATGCCTATCGCGTGTATTACTTGACCAATGGCGCCAAAGGCCGTTCTGCCGAGACCAGATACCAGTATGGTCCCACCTGCACTTGGAAAGTCGTCGGCCAGACCTCCAACTTCCAAGGCTGGAACGGTGGCAAGATCCAAGTGAAGAACAGCTTCGGCTCGCTCATGCAGGAGATCACCTTGACCAACTCGACGCCTGTCAGCCAACAAATCGCCATGCCCGAGGGCAATGTGACCTTCACTTGGGTGGCTCCTAATTCCCCGGTCAACAACATCACTATCAACATCAAGAATTCGTCGAACACCTCGGTGTATACCTATACGGGTAACTCCAACCAGATCCCCGCTACGCTATACACGGGCAATAACGATTGCGCCGGTTGTGAGCCTCCTACCAACCTCGCTGGTGAGTATCAGTGGACCAACGAAGGCTTCGGCACTCTGTTGACTTGGAGCTACGAACAGGATCCCCAGTCGTTCAAGGTCTATCGCAGTGCCGACGGCACTAATTACGAGGTGGTCGCCACCGTCGAAAAGACGCTGCGCGAGTATTTCGATGTCACGGGCGAAGCCGGTACCTATTACTACAAGGTGACCGCTTTCCGCAGCTACTGCGAGTCGACCCCGGCATGGGCCAACGACGGCAACGACTATGTCTTCATCGAGGTGACTTCGGTGAGCGAGAATGGCGAGGACGGTCTCAACTTGTATCCCAACCCCGCCAACGCCTTGATGAGCGTGGAGGCCGAAGGCCTGCAGCAAGTGACCATTCACAATGTGATGGGTCAAGTTGTGATGCGTCAGCAGTGCAGCGAGGATGGCGTGGTCCTGAATACCTCCGACCTGGCTTCGGGCGTCTACACCATTAGCGTGAAGACCATCCAAGGCACCATGACGAAGCGCTTCTCCGTCATCCACTAATGTAC
Source organism: uncultured Bacteroidales bacterium (assembly GCA_900318085.1). Lineage (GTDB taxonomy): Bacteria > Bacteroidota > Bacteroidia > Bacteroidales > F082 > Limimorpha. Next base: position 16,829 of record ONJF01000024.1, on the reverse strand, counting down.
TCCAAAGACATTGAAAATGAAAAGGAAACACATGCGTGTTTCCTTTTTTTTGTATATTTGCGGCTTAATCTGACAAATTCAATACGATGAAAAAACACATTCTCACTTTGTTGGCATTGGTCGTAGCATGCCTTTCCATGCACGCCAATCCGGTTGGCCAAGAGACCGCAAGACGCTTGGGGCAGTCCTTTGCCGCATCCAACTTCGAGTTCTCACGCCAGAGCTCTGACCTTAACTTGGTGTATACCGCCTTCTCCGATAGGGGTGAAGCCTGCTATTATGTGTTCAACATAGGCGATACGGGGTTCGTCATCATCGCGGGCGACGACCACTACCGTCCCGTCATCGGCTATTCCGAAGAAGGCATCTTTGAACCCGACGACATGGCACCCGCCTTGGTTGACTATCTCGAAGGCGTTCGTCAAGGGGTGATGGAGGCTGCCGCGGCCCCTGCCGCCCAACCTGCTGTCGCCGCCGATTGGGCGATGCTGGAAAAGACAGGTCGCATGGTGTCGCGCCATGGGGGTAGGGAAGATGAATACCTCGTGGAGACCAAATGGAACCAGAACTATCCCTACAACTACTTTTGCCCAGAAGGCGCTGGCGGTCCTGGCGGACACTGCTATGCGGGTTGTGTGGCTACTGCCGCCGCCCAGCTGATGCGCTATTGGAGCTATCCGATACAAGGGCAGGGAAGCCACACCTACTATCCCGAGGATCATCCGGAATACGGCCCGCTGACGGCTAACTTTGGCGAGACCACCTACGACTGGGCCAATATGCCCAACTCCATCTCGTCCAGCTCTCCCATCGAGCAGATTGAGGCCGTGGCCCTGCTGATCTACCATGCGGGTGTCAGCGTGGACATGAACTATCGTCCTTCAAGCAGCGGTGCGGTTACCGGTTTGCTTTGCCAGACGATGCCCGCCTATTTCTTCTATACGGATCAGATGGCCAACCTCTATCGTGAGGAATACACCCATGAGGAATATATGCAGCTCATCATCAAGGCCATCGATATGAACTGGCCTATGGTGCATCGCGGAGGCGGCCATGCCTATGTGCTAGACGGTTACAATGACAACGATATGGTGCACTTCAACTGGGGATGGAGCGGTAGCAGCGACGGATGGTTCAACATCGACGAGCATGGCTACGCCGAAGGCGAGAGCGTCATCTACAACTATGTTCCGGCCGAAATCTATGCCGCCACGCCCAATATGCCTACCGATTTGAATGTGGTGCCCTCCACCGATGGCACGCTCTCGGCGGCTCTCACATGGAAAAACCCGATGATAACATTGACCAACCAAAACCTCGCTGCCATCGACCAGATCGTGGTGGAACGCAATGGCCAGGTGGTCTATACGGAAGACAACCCGACCCCAGGTGCTGAAATGAGCATCGTCGACGAGACCGTCCCTTATTACGATGTGTTCGACTATGCCGTGTATGCTGTGGTCAACGGACAGCGTGGCGCTTCGGCAGTGGCCGAGAAGGTGCTCGTTAGCCCCACATGCAATTGGAATATCATCATGCAGTCGTCTGCCTTCCAAGGGTGGAACGGCGGCTATGTCATCCTCTATAGTGGCACGGGCAAGGAAATCTGCCGTTTGACGACGACGAACTCCTCGCCGCAGAGTGTAGAATTTGCCGTTCCTGTGGGTCAGGTCAGCTTTGGCTGGTCAAGACCTCGTAACAATGTGAACAATGTCACGATCATCATCAAGGACTCGGAAAACAACACCATGTACACCTATCAAGGCAACACCTCTGGTTTGACGGAAGGCATCCTCCTCGAAGCCAATAATGGTTGTGGTAACGAGTTGAATGTGCAGGCGCCCTACAATTTGAGGGCTGCTACGGAAGCGGGTGATGCTACCCTTACCTGGGAGATGTCGGGCGATGAGCCAGAATATGGCTATCTCGTGTACCGTGACGAACAGCGTATCGCCATGGTCATTGGTGGTGAGTCGCGCATGTATGTCGATGAAGACCTTACGGCAGGCCATTGTTACACGGTCACGGCCTTGGGCCTCGGTGGCGAGACAGAACACTCCAACGAGACCTGCGCCTCGGCAGGCGATTGTATGGGTGCCTCCGACTTTGACTATGAATATGTGGGCGAGAACTATAAGATCAAGCTCTCGTGGACCAGACCCGAGGTGAGCGCGGGCCTTTCGGGCTACTATCTTTACAGAAAATTCGGTGAAGAGGGTACCTATGAAAAGATCAAGCAACTTGGCGCTTCAGCGACTGTCTACACCGACAACACGGCCAATGTGCAGGGCGACTACTATTACCGTCTTTATGCCTATTATGGCGGCATTGACTGCACCTCCGCACCGGCATCCCTCAAGGACGATCCTACCAAGTTCTACTTGAAGGTGTACTATTCGCCCACCGAGGTTGACGAAAACCAAGCCTCTGCACTTAAGCTGTATCCTAATCCGGCGCAACAAAGTTTGAGCCTTGAGGCTGAAGGGATGACTCACATGGAGGTCTATGATGTGCTCGGACAATTGGTGTATCAGCAGGAAACTGAATCCAATAACCTGACGCTCAATGTGTCGGATTGGACGGAAGGCCTCTATTTCGTGAAGGTGCAAACCCAAAGCGGATGGTTCATCCGCCGTGTTTCCATTGTCCATTGATGGAGTATTTTTTCAACAATATGAACAAAAGAAGCATGGGTTTATTGGATTTTGTATATATTTGCACCCTTAAACACTAAACAGAATCTAATCTTAATCTCAACAAAAATGAAGAAGTATTTAATGAGTTTACTCGCTTTGGTTCTCGGTATCGGGATGGTGTATGCCAATCCGGTCAGCGTGAGCCAAGCCAAGTTCGTTGGACAGCAGTTTGTCCAGACCAACTTCGAACAGTCGCGCCAAAGCCAAGACCTCACCTTGGTCTATACTGGCTCCTCCACTCGTGGCGAGGCTTGTTTCTATGTGTTCAATGTCGGTGACCATGGCTTTGTTATGGTCTCGGCTGACGACTTCTATCGTCCTATTGTCGGTTATTCCGATAATCACAATTTCGATGCTGAAAACATTAACCCCGAGTTGGGTTATATGCTCAATGAGTTGATCGCCGGACGTTCGGGAAGAAACACGGGTGTCGCTGTTCCCGAAGTGGCTGCCGAATGGCAGAGCGTGATGAACTCGGGTGCCTTGATGTCGCGCAATGGCGGTCGCGAGCAATTCAATCTCGTGCAGACCCAGTGGGATCAGGGCTCACCTTACAACTATTATTGCCCTCAAGCCGCTGGTGGCCCTGGCGGCCGCGTTTATGCCGGTTGCGTTGCCACCGCAATGAGCCAGATGATGAAGTATTGGAACCATCCGCTGCAAGGCACGGGTAGCCATACCAACTACAACTCTGGCTTTGGTCCTCTGTCGGCCAATTTCGGTGAGACTACCTATGAATGGGATAAAATGCCTTTAAAGTTGAGAAACAACTCTCCTCAAGAGGAAATTGAAGCTGTGGCTCTGCTGATGTATCACTGCGGTATCGCTGTTGACATGCACTATGCCATCGACGGTAGCGGCGCCTATTCGCAGGATGTGCCCTCCAGAATTATCCAATATTTTAGCTACTCCAACCAAGCTACTTTTAGAAGCAGGGATAGCTACACCTATGCCAACTGGGCACAGATGCTGAAGGAGTCGTTCGACATGGGCTGGCCCGTTTATTATTCCGGTCAAGGACCTGAAGGCGGCCACGCTTTCGTGTGCGACGGCTATGACGACAGTGGCCTGTTCCACTACAACTGGGGCTGGAGCGGTTCTGGTGACGGTTACTTTGATTTCGACCAAATCGAATACAACTCGAGCGACGGTGCCATCTTCAACTTCGTTCCTACCGCAGTGTATAACGCAACGGCCCAGGCTCCTACCAACTTCACGGTGACTCCTGCCGCCAACAACGAATTGAAGGCCACGCTTTCATGGGTCAATCCTACCAAGACTTTGAACAACACTAACCTTACGATTATCGACCAGATCGTGGTTTGCCGTGGCAACGAAATCATTCACACCGAGAACAATGTCACTCCTGGTGCCACGATGACCTTCGTCGATGACCGCGTCCCGCGTTTCGATGCTTTCGATTACATGGTGTATGCCGTTTGCCAAGACGCCCATGGTAAGATTGCCTATAAGACGAACATTAGCTTCGGTCCCACTTGCGGTTGGACGGTGAATATCTCCCAAGCCGCTATGAACGGTTTCCGTGGTGGTATGATCCATGTCTATAATGCTTCTGGCAATGACATTGCACAAATCACGACGACCAGCTCGAGCGTCCAGTCCATCTCTGTCGACATGCCTCTTGGCCATGTGTCGTTCGGTTGGTCGGCCCAGACCTATGGCGAGCCTTTCAACATGAGCTTCAACATCAAGGATTCGCAAAACGCCACTGTCTATACCTATACGGGCAGTTCCGCTAACTTGGCAGAAGGCATCTTCTTCGAGACCAACAACAGCTGCGGTCAAACCGTTGGCGATGGTGTTCCTTCCAATTTGGTGGCCCTCGTTGACGCAGACAACCCCAACAACATCAATGTGTCGTGGGACGGCATCAGAGAAGACGGCTATGGCTATACGGTGTATCGCGACGGCGTTCTTCATCGCCTCATCCCCAGCGGCACTTCCTTCGTTGATGAGAATGCTCCCCAAGGCGGTCACTGCTACTATGTAGGTTATATGTATGATGGCGGTGAAAACGGCATGTACTCCAATGAGTCGTGTGCCACTTCAGGCGTCTGCTATGCTCCCACCAACATCGACCTGGAGTATACGAATACCAACAAGATCAAGGTGAAGTGGGAACGCCCTGAACCTTCAGACGGCCTTTCGGGTTACTATGTCTATAGAAAATTCGGTGAAGACGGCGTCTACGAAAGAGTGAAGCAACTTGGTGCTAATGCTACCAGCTACACCGACAATTCTGCCAATCAGGACGGAGACTATTACTATAAGTTGTATGCCTACTATGGCGACCTCGACTGCACCTCCGCTCCCGCTTACTGGATCTATGACCACAATCGTTTCTATCTGCATGCCCCTTATTACACTGACGGCATCAACGAAGTGGAAGCCAGCAACGTGGCCGTGTTCCCCAATCCTACCACAAGCCGCTTCACCATCGAAGCTGAAGGCTTGAGCCATGTGACGGTCTTCAACACGATGGGTCAGAAGGTGTATGAAATGAGCACCCAGGCTGAATCGGTCGACATCGACCTGAATGTTGAGACGGGCATCTACATGGTTCGCGTGGCTACTGCCAACGGCGAAGTGACCAAGCGCATCACGGTCATTAGATAAGCCGATGTCTATGTAAAGTAAAAACGGTTGCCTCGTCGAGGCAACCGTTTTTCTTTTTTTACGCTGCTAATAATGCGGAATGATGAAGTTCATTCCGCATTTATTGTTCATTCCTCATCCTTTCTCTCCCAAATCTCGAAGCGGTAGCTGTAGTCGACTTGCGGGTCGTCGTCGATGACCTCAAGGTCTACCAGATCCCATTCGTCGAAATTGATGTAGGGGAAGAAGGTGTCGGCCTCAAACTCCTTGTCGAGGCGGGTCAGGTAGAGACGGTCGGCCTTGGGCAGGAACTGCTCGTAGATGCTGCCGCCGCCCATGATGAAGACTTCGTCTTCGTTCTGCGCCATCTCGATGGCTTGTGGGATGGAAGTGGCGAGTTCATAGCCTTCGGGGGCCTCGTCGAGACGATCGGAGATGACGATGTTGCGACGGTTAGGCAAAGCCTTCTGTCCTGGCAACGAGAGCCATGTGTTGTGGCCCATGATGACACAATGTCCTGAGGTCACCTTCTTGAAGTGCTTCAGGTCGTTGCTGTTGTGCCAGATGAGCTGGTTGTTGATGCCGATGGCGCGGTTGGCGGCCATGGCGACGATGATGGATATTGTCATATTAGTTGTCAGTTGTTCAGTTGTCAGTTGTTCAGTTATGTTGTTTTAGCCGGAAGCCGTCATTGCGGGCTTGACCCGCAATCTCCTGACGGCTGGTCGGATTCTCACACCGAAACCTCACCCTTAATGGCAGGCCACGGGTCGTAGTTCTCTAATGTGAAGTCATCAAATTTGAAGCCAAAGATGTCTTTCACCTCTGGATTTATTTTCATCGTGGGCAGGGGACGTGGTGTGCGCTGCAGCTGTGTCTTCACCTGCTCGATGAGGTTGTTGTAGATATGCACGTCACCAAAGGTGTGGACGAAGTCGCCAGGCTGAAGCCCACACACCTGTGCCATCATCATGGTGAGGAGGGCATAGGAGGCAATGTTGAACGGCACGCCGAGAAAAACATCGGCGCTGCGTTGGTAGAGTTGGCACGACAGCTTGCCGTCGGCCACATAGAACTGAAAGAAGGCATGGCAGGGTGGGAGGGCCGCCTTGCCTGCCGCAACATTGGCGGCGAAGTTCTTCTCATGTTCGTCGGGGAGCACACTCGGATTCCATGCCGTGACGATATGCCGGCGGCTGTTCGGGTTCTCCTTGATGCTCTTCACCACCTCGGCAATCTGGTCGATGCCCTCATTGTTCCAATTACGCCATTGGGCACCGTAGACGGGACCCAGGTCACCGTTGGGGTCGGCCCATTCGTCCCAGATGCTGACCTTGTTGTCGTGCAAATACTTGATGTTGGTATCGCCACTCAACAGCCACAACAACTCGTGGATGATGCTCTTCAGGTGCACCTTCTTCGTCGTGACTAAAGGGAAGCCTTCAGAGAGGTCGAAACGCATCTGGTAGCCGAACACGCTGATGGTGCCCGTTCCCGTACGGTCGCCTTTCTGATGGCCGTGGTCAAGGATATATTGAAGTAGGTCTAGATATTGCTTCATTTAGAATGCTGAATGTTGAATGCTGAATGAAGAATTATTTCTGTTCGGGTTGGTGTTTGTATTTGAATAGGATGGCGAACAGGATACCCACCACAAGAGCGAAGGCGGCAAACACATACCATGCGTTCGACCAGCCCGTCATCAGTTCGTTGAAGTCTGCTTTGCCAAGGGTGAAGTGGTTGACGACAGCCTGGGCGCAGAACGAACCGATGGTGGCACCGAGACCGTTGGTCATCATCATGAACACGCCTTGCGCACTGCTGCGGATCTTCTCGTCGGTGTTTTGGTCGACGAAGAGCGAGCCGCTGATGTTGAAGAAGTCGAAGGCCACGCCGTAGACGATCATCGAGAGGATGAAGAGCACGAGGCCGAAGCCTGTCGGGCTGCCAGCGCCGAGGAAGAAGAAACGCAGGGCCCAAGCACCAAAGGCGATGAGCATCACCTTCTTGATGCCGAATTTCTTCAGGAAGAAGGGGATGAGCAAGATGCATAGCGTTTCAGAGACTTGCGAGATGGACGAAAGGAAAACATTGTTCTTCACCGCGAAGGCATTGGCATATTCTGGCGATTGGCCGAAAGCATCCAAGAAAGGCGTGGCGAAGCCGTTGGTCACCTGCAGGCACATGCCCAAGAGGAACGAGAAGATGAAGAACACAGCCATGCGGGCGTCCTTGAACAAGGCAAAGGCGCGCAGACCGAAGGTGTCGACGAACGACTTGCTCTCCACATTCTTGTTGACGGGGCAGTTCGGCAAGGTGAAGGCATAGATGGCCAAGATGATGCCCCATGCGGCGGAGACAAACAGTTGCTCGTAGCCGTTCTTATAGCCCGTGAAGTTGACAATCCACATGGAGAGGATGAAGCCGATGGTGCCGAATACACGGATAGGAGGGAAGGCCTTCACAGTGTCGAGTCCGGCTTGGTTCAAGGCATTGTATGAAACCGAGTTGCCTAAGGCGATGGTCGGCATAAAGAAAGCCACGCTGATGGCATAGTAGGGGAACAGCTGTCCAAAGGTGACATCTGCACCATATTTCATGCCCATATAGCCGGCTAGGGCCATGAAGACAGCGGCCAAGAAGTGGCAAATGCCCAAGAGCTTTTGTGCGGGAATCCAACGGTCGGCCACGATGCCCATCAAGGCGGGCATGAAGAGAGAGACGATGCCTTGGATGGCGAAGAATTTACCGATGTTGGCACCCATGCCGATACGGCCCAGGTAGATGCCCAACGAGCAAAGATAAGCTCCCCACACCGCAAAGATGAGGAAGTTCATCACGATCAGTCTGAATTTGATTGCTTTCATATTTGTCGATTTAATGATTTAATATTCAAAGATTCAAGATTCAAGGTTTTATTTAACTACAGATTTCACAGATTTTACAGATGTTTTCGAGTCGAAATTTTGCAGCTTCGCTGCGGATTAATACAGATGAGCCACACTCCTCATTCTACATTCTACATTCCACATTCTACATTCCACATTCCACATTCCTCATTCAGCATTCCACATTCCTCATTCCTCATTCAGCATTCCACATTCCTCATTTCCTCCTATTGATCTCATCCCTAATCTCCGCCGCTTTCTGGTAGTCCTCATTGTCGATGGCTTCTTGAAGCAGTTCCTCCAAAGTGTCCAAGTCGAGCATGTCGAGGCTGGTTTGAGCCTTACCTATATTAATAGGGGCCTCGGCGGGTTCTTCGGTCTCTTCCTTTTCCATGTCATCCATGATGATGCCGGCTTCGTCCATGACGGTTTCGTAGGCATAGATCTCGCATTCTGCCCGCACGGCGATGGCGATGGCGTCGGAAGGACGCGCGTCGATCATCGTGAGGTCGTCGCCCTGCTTGCACACCAGCATGGCATAGTAGACACCATCGCGGAAGCGGTTGATGACCACCTCCATGATTTCGATGCCAAATTCCTTGGCAAACCTCAAGAATAGGTCGTGGGTGAGGGGACGGCCTTTGCGTTGGTGGTCGATGCCTACGGCGATGCTCTCGGCTTCGGCGCTGCCGATGACGATGGGCAGACGGCGTTGCGAGTTCTTGTCGCCCAGGATCAAGACATACGCTCCTGTCGAGGATTCGCTATAGGTCAGGCCTACGATTTCCAAATTGACCTTGTTCATAACTGCTCAATTTTGGAAGGATGAGGGTGGTGACTCTGCTAAAAAACTGATTTTTAAGTTTCTATTCCAAGACAACACCTATTTCCTTCAATCGTCAAAAGTAGGGACTTTTTTGGAAACGAGCAAAAAAAGTTGTTTTTATGAAAAAAACTCTGCAAAAAATTTTCATTTCAATATAATTTGTCCTTATTTTTGTCCCCTCAAAGCAACTGAAAACATCTAAAAGAACTGTTATTTTTGAATCAAAACAAGTTTAACTAAATAACAATCTTATGATTAGCAACAGTATTATTTACATTGTGCTGGCGGCCTCCATCTTGGCCCTGGCATTTGCTTTCATCTTCTACAAACAGATGATGAAACAAGACGAAGGTACTGACCTGATGAAGAAAATCGCTGCACACGTCCGCAAGGGAGCCATGGCTTACCTGAAGCAGCAGTACAAGGTGGTGATCATTGTGTTCATCATCTTGGCAGCCATTTTCGGTATCATGGCCTACTTCAAGTTGCAGAACGGCATCGTGTGGTTTGCCTTCCTCACGGGCGGTTTCTTCTCGGGCTTGGCAGGCTTCTTCGGCATGAAGACGGCCACCTATGCCTCGGCTCGTACGGCCAACGCCGCTCGCAACTCGTTGAATAGCGGCCTGAAGGTGGCCTTCCGTTCGGGTGCTGTCATGGGTCTCGTCGTGGTGGGTCTCGCACTCCTCGATGTGTCCGTGTGGTTCCTCGTGTTGAATGGCACGGGTCTGCTTAAGGCTGTCGGAGCCGAGAACGACCTCATCACCATCACCACCACCATGCTGACCTTCGGTATGGGTGCTTCCACGCAGGCTCTGTTTGCCCGTGTGGGTGGCGGTATCTACACCAAGGCTGCTGATGTTGGTGCCGACCTCGTTGGTAAGACCGAGTACAACATCCCCGAGGATGACCCGCGTAACCCCGCCACCATCGCCGACAATGTGGGCGACAATGTAGGTGACGTGGCTGGCATGGGCGCCGACCTTTACGAGTCATACGCTGGCTCCATCTTGGCTACCATGGCCCTGGGTGCTTCTGCTTTCGCCACTGCTGCCGTTGAAGGTATGCAGTTTAAGGCCGTGCTTGCTCCTATGCTCATCGCAGCTGTCGGTGTGTTGCTTTCCTTGATTGGTATCTTCTTGGTGCGCACCAAGGAAAACGCTGGCATGAAGGAACTTCTTGGTGCTTTGAGCCGTGGTACCAATACGGCCGCCGTCTTGATTGCTGCCGCTACCTTCGGCATCATGTATTTCCTCTTTGGAAAAGAGACGGGCGAATACGCCAATATGTGGTGGCAGACTTCACTCTCCGTGGTGGTCGGCTTACTGGCTGGCGTGATCATTGGTAAAGCTACTGAATACTATACCTCACAGAGCTACAAGCCTACGCAAAAGGTGGCCGAGAGCTCGAAGACAGGTCCTGCCACGGTCATCATTTCTGGCTTGGGCTTGGGTATGCTTTCTACGGCCATCCCCGTCGTCACCGTGGGCGTGGCCATCGTGTTGGCCTATCTCTGCGCCAATGGCTTCAATATTGAGTTCACTGCCGCTAACCTTTCGAGAGGTCTTTACGGTATCGGTATCGCTGCCGTGGGTATGCTGTCTACCTTGGGCATCACCCTGGCCACCGACGCTTACGGTCCTATCGCCGACAATGCTGGCGGTAACGCCGAGATGAGCGGTCTGGAACCTGAAGTGCGCAAACGCACCGATGCTCTTGACGCCCTTGGCAACACCACTGCTGCCACAGGTAAGGGCTTCGCCATCGGCTCGGCCGCTCTGACGGCTCTGGCCCTGTTGGCTTCATACGTTGAGGAAATCAAGATTGCATTGATCCGTATCGGTCAAGATCTGCCTAACGGCGTGGAAGCCGCCAAAGCCACTTTGGTCGACTTTATGGAAGCCTACAATGTCAACTTGATGAACCCCGTCGTTCTCGTCGGTGTCTTCATCGGCGCCATGATGGCCTTCGTGTTCTGCGGCATGACGATGAATGCCGTGGGTCGTGCTGCCCAGAAGATGGTGGAGGAAGTCCGCCGTCAGTTCAGCACCATCAAGGGTATCCTTGAGGGCAAGGCTGAACCCGACTACGAGCGCTGCGTGGCTATCTCGACGAAGGGTGCCCAACACGAAATGCTGGTGCCTTCCATCCTCGCCATCCTCGTCCCGATCCTGACAGGTGTCATCCTCGGTGTGCCTGGTGTCCTCGGTCTGTTGATCGGCGGCTTGGCCACTGGCTTCGTGTTGGCTGTGTTTATGGCCAACTCGGGCGGTGCTTGGGACAATGCCAAGAAGTATGTCGAAGAGGGCAACTTCGGTGGCAAGGGTTCTGAAAACCACAAGGCTACCGTCGTTGGCGACACCGTTGGCGACCCGTTCAAGGATACATCAGGACCTTCGCTGAACATCCTCATCAAGCTGATGAGCATGGTGAGCATCGTGATGGCCGGTTTGACGGTTACCTGCCACCTGCTGTAATCCAACAAAGACCCTTCTACCCATGTCATACCGAGGCTTAAGCCGAGTGTATCTATGGGTAGAAAGGTCTTGGCTTGAATCTTTTCCAATCCTCCAAGAGTTTTCTTGGGGGATTGTTATTTTGGTACGGTTTTTGTCAAAGAGAAAAATTGTTGGAAAAAGTGGCATAATTGAACAACATACAACAATAATTACTAATTTTGCAACAATTTTAAAATCATAACGAAATGAAGAAAGTGATTTACCTGCTTGGCATTATGCTCCTCTTCGCAGGCGTGGCCAAGGCTCAAGACACGAAAAACCAATTGGGACCCAAGATCCAGTTTGAAAAACTTGAACACAACTATGGCGATGTTCCCTACAACGGCAACGGCGAATGCGAGTTCCGCTTCACCAATACCGGTACAGAGCCCCTCCTTGTCCAGAAACCCAAGTCAAGCTGCGGCTGCACTATCCCGTCGTGGCCCAACGAGCCCATCCTCCCTGGTGAGTCGGATGTCATCAAAGTGACTTATAGGACCAACCGTCCTGGTAACATCAACAAAACCATTACCGTCACTTCCAATGCCATCGATAACCCGACTGTGGTGTTGCGCATCAAAGGACGCGTTCTTGACCAGACCTCTGAAGCATTGCCCGAGAAAAAGAACGATTTTGGCAACGGGTCTCCCGTCAACAATCGTTAATCCACATAGAGTCAAATAAATACATAAAGCCGTCTAATGTATTGTTAGATGGCTTTTTATTCATAAAACAAAAACTATATGCCACAAATTTCCAATAAAGGTATGGAACTGCCGCAGTCGGCAATCCGTAAACTTGTTCCCTTTGCTGATGCTGCCAAGGAACGCGGCATCCATGTGTATCACCTCAACATCGGCCAGCCCGACATCGAGACGCCCAAGGGTGCTTTGAAGGCCTTGTCAGAGACGGCTCTGGAGCTTCCGGCCAGCCACGGTGTGTTGGAGTATAGCCACTCGGCAGGTATTCCTTCCTATCGTCGTGCCTTGTGCAACTATTACCACCGTCACGGCATCGATGTGACCCCTAATCAGATTATTGTCACGACAGGAGGTAGCGAGGCCTTGCAAATGGCCTTCACCGTGTGCCTCAATCCTGGTGACGAAATCATCATCCCGGAACCTTACTACACCAACTATAATACCTTCGCCAAGCTGTGCGATGCCAAGATTGTCACCATTCCCAGCGATATCAAGACAGGCTTTGCCTTGCCGCCCATCGAGGAATTCGAGAAGGTCATCACCCCGCGCACCAGGGCCATCATGATTTGTAACCCCAACAACCCCACGGGTTATCTCTACACCCATGAGGAACTGCTTAAGGTGGCTGGTTTGGTCAAGAAGTATGACCTTTATCTCTTCGCCGACGAGGTGTACCGTGAGTTCTGCTACGATGGTCACAAGCACTTCAGCGTGATGCAGCTTGAGGGATTGGAACGCAACACCATCCTGTTCGATTCGGTCTCGAAGCGCTATAGCGCTTGCGGTGCCCGTGTGGGTTGCATGGTGACCCGCAACAGTGAGGTATACGCCATTGCCATGCGTTTGGCACAGGCCCGTCTGTCGCCGCCGAGCTTTGGTCAAATCTTCGCCGAGGCTGCCGTCGAGACTCCGCAGTCGTACTTCGATGGCGTGTATAACGAATACATCGCTCGCCGTAATGTCATCGTCGAGGGCGTCAACAAGATTCCGGGCTGCTTCTGCCCGATGCCTAAAGGCGCTTTCTATACGGTGATTGATTTGCCGGTGGACGACAGCGACAAGTTCTGCCAGTGGTTGCTCACCGACTTCAGCTACAACGGTGCTACGGTGATGTTGGCTCCCGCCACAGGCTTCTATGCCGATCCCGAGAAGGGACGCCATCAAGCCCGTATCACCTACTGTATCTGCATCGATGACCTGAAGGCTGCCATCAAGTGCCTTGAGGAAGCCTTGAGGGTGTATCCTGGTAGATTGAGAAAGTAATCATCTGATTTTATGTATGGGGCTGCCATAAACATGGCAGCCCCATTTTTTTTGCCCATCATTGTAAGACTCTCGACAACGCTGCGCGGAATTGCGGCATGGGGCATTGCGTGTCGCGTTCGATGATGAGCATGACCGTCGGGTCGGTCTTGTGGTCATAACTCTCACCGTTGAACCCGCCACCGAATAGGACGAAGTCATCTAAAGAAATTTTGATTGCTTCCATCGACAATGGAGATTTTATGTCGCAAAGGTAGAAAAAATAGTGGGAAACTGTTGTGATAGCCAAGATTTTGTAATTTTGCTGCGAATAAGAAAAGGAAAAATGAGTGGCAAGACGTTTTCGGGTAGGCTGAGTTGGAGAATCATCGGCATTGTGTCGGCTATCTCCATCATCGCTCAAATAGCGGTGTTTTTTACGTTTAAGTGGTTGCAGGATACCCCTGTGATGCACCTGGTCATGCTAGCCATTGGGTTGGCCAGCCTCGCTGCCATCTTTTTTGCCTGCCGTGCCGTCATCAATTACATGACGCGTCCTGTTTCCGAGCTTTCAAAAGCCGTGCTTAAGATGGCCAATGGCAATCTGAAAGCCGTGTTGCCCGAAATCAAGAGCGAAGATGAGATGCGGCGGCTGCACGACAGTTTCCAAACCATGCAAAGTTCGCTCCTTGAATATATCGAAGAACTGAAGACCACTACCGCTGCCAATGAGCGCATCCAGTCGGACATTGAGTTGGCCCGTAAGATCCAGAGGGGAATGCTCCTTAAAAAGTTTCCTCCCTTCCTATATGCGACGCTTCATCCTGCCAAGAGGGTAGGAGGCGACTTGTACGACTTCACCTTGAAGGGCGACCAACTCTATTTTGCCATTGGCGATGTGTCGGGCAAGGGCGTGGCTGCTTCCATTGTGATGGCTATCACGAGAGTGTTGCTTCGATTTGTGGTGGGAATGGGCCTGCCTTTGGACGAGACCTTGCTTCGTATTAATAACAGCTTTAGTGAAGCCAACGAAACGGGTATGTTCGTGACGCTGTTTGTGGCCCGCCTTGACCTGAAGATAGGGCACATGGACTATTGCAATGCCGGACACAACCAAATCCTAATCATTCCTCCTGACAGCGAGCCTTATTTCCTTCACAGTAAAGCTAATGTTGCAGTTGGGGTGATGTCAGGTTTTCAATATGAAGCGGAGCAAATCGACTTGAAACTAGGCACCCGCATCATCGCCTATACGGATGGCGTGACCGAGGCCGAAAAGGCGGATCAAAGTCAATATGGGGAAGAACGGCTGATGGCATGGGCAAAAAGTATCGTAGAGACATTCCCCGAAACGACTGTACAGGAAAAAGACGTTGTGGAAAATCTATACGATTCAGTGCAAGCCTTTGTGGAAGGCAATCCGCAGAATGACGATTTAACCATAGTCAGTTTGAAGTTATGAGTTGTAGGGATGTCGCAGTGCGGCAGCCGTCATTTGAAAAAGAAGAAAACATGATGAAGAAACGTTTTAATCCAATAACGGACCGAAGCAGCGAGATTGTCGCCTTCCTGATGGCCTCGCCCGACATGCCCAAGGATGAAGACCTGCGTTTCAAGATTGAGCTTTCCATTGAGGAAGCCGTCGAAAACGTGGTTCAATATGCCTACGAAGGCGGTATCGGCTGGCTTGAGGCAGGCACTAGTCTGGATGACAAGTCTTTGATTCTCACGATAGAATTGCGAGATGCAGGCATGCCATTTAACCCCCTTGAGAAAGACGACCCCGACATCACGCTTTCGGCCGGTGAACGTCCCGTCGGTGGACTGGGCATTTACATTTGTAAGAGCATGATGGACAGTATTAGCTATCGGTATGAAGACGGGAATAATGTTCTGGTTATGAGTAAGAGAGTTTAGCGTCATAGGGCTTCCACAATGTGACAGCCGATTTAGTAGCGATGAAAAACAATAATAAAATATGAAGGTAACAATAAACAAACAAAACGAAAAGACCCTTGTTGTGCTTGACGGGCGCATCGACAGCACCAATGCCGACCAGTTCCAACAAGACATCGCCTCATTGATGGAAGGTGAAAAGCCCGACATCGACATCGATTGCACGAACATGACCTATACCTCATCGCAAGGTCTCCGTGTGTTCCTGCTCTTGCAGAAAAGCGTCATGGCTCGCAATGGCAAGATGGTGTTGCGCAACATGAATCCACGCGTGAAGGAGGTCTTTGACATCACCGGATTCTCCAATATCATCACCACAATCTAATATAGGGTGTTATGAAACTCGATATGCACTGTGAGATGCTTCTCAACGAGTATCACGAGAAACTTCCCATTTATGAGAAGATGAAAACCGTGGTTCTCGATTTGTTGCGTAGCTGCCTCGACAAGAACAACATTCTCGTTTCGGGTATTGAAGCCCGTGTCAAGTCGGAGCAAAGCCTAATTGGGAAGTTGGAGCTGAAAGGCTACAAATACCATACGTTGGAAGATATTACCGATGTCCTTGGCGCACGCATCATTACCTACTACAGCGATGAAGTTGACATCATTTCCGCCTTGGCCGAAAAGATGTTTGAAATCGATTGGGCTAACTCCGTCGACAAGCGCAAGATGTTGGAGATTGACCGTTTCGGCTATATGTCGCTGCACTATATCTGCTGTATCCCCGAGACTCTGTACAAAGACCCTGAACTGCCTCAACTTAACCAAATGCACTTCGAGCTACAGATGCGAAGCACTTTGCAGCACGTATGGGCCAACATGTACCACTACATCGGTTATAAGAGTGATGTGGAAATTCCCATTGAATATCAACGCAATATGAGCCGTCTGGCCGGAATTCTGGAGCTGGCTGACGAGCAGTTTAACCGTATCCGCAAGGATGTCAACAATTACCGTCGCAATGTGCAGTCGATGGTGGCTTCGGGCAACTTCGACGAGGTACCGCTCAATGGTGACACATTCCGTAGTTTCCTCAAACTCAAGCCTTTCCGTAATCTTGTCGACAAGATTGCGGCCATCAACCAAGGAGAGGTCTACGAGGACAGCCTCATGCCATATTACAACGTGCTGCTTCACATGGAGATGAAGACGATCGGCGACATTGTCAGAATGATCAACGAAAACAAAGAAAGCGCCTACCAGTTGGCACTGCTCCAGTTGGCCGGCACTGGTTTGGATATTGTGGCCTATTCGGTGGCACTACAAAACCTATGCATCGTCACCATCCTCAAGAAAGGCTACGGTGAGGCCGGATTGGTGAGGCTGTTTGATGCGCTTTATGGCGAAAACGAATACCATAAGCAACGTGCCAAACGCATCGTTGAGCAGGCCCAAAAAATCAATCT
>ONJF01000023.1 GCA_900318085.1 uncultured Bacteroidales bacterium | reverse complement strand
ATGCGGAGAATATGTTCAGGGTCTTCACAATCAAGGAAATCGAGGATGCTATTCAAACCATCTTGCACATTCATCTCCTCCAGTTTCCCAAACGGATCAAGGAATTTTCCGTAGGGACCCGTATGGTTTTCCAAACTTTCTATGGCTATGATGTCGCTTTTGAAAAAAAGGAAGTTGACCATCACCAGGCACTCCTCGGGGCGACCATATTCCTGCTCGTCATACTCCTTATCGTTGTAACTGCAAATGCCATCATAGACAATCCCGTCCACGCAATCAATCCTAACGCACTGACCGTCATATTGTTTTAATCTCATCGTGATGCTATTTTAGGGCATTTCCGCCTTCTCAACAATCAATTCCACGGAGTGATCCTCCAAAGAATTGTATTCGTCGAGATGAAAGTGTGAGTGGTTAGATTCCTCATCGGCGAGCGCCATAAGATGGTTGGCCAGCGACCGCAATCCTGCCGCATTGGCGGAAATGACGATGGCGCCATCAGCCTCAATTCTCGTGGCTATAGTGAAGCCGTCCTCCCATTTGAATTCCATAATACTACTTTTTCTATTTCTTTGAACTTCGTTGGCTATAAGCTATCAGCCGTCAGCTATCAGCTTGGTAGCATCTTTGCTAAAAGCTGATGGCTGATAGCTGAAAGCCGTGATTTTTTATATGCACATTCACTTGTCGCACAAAGATAATACTTTTGGGATTTACACAAGGTTTCCTTCCAGTTTCAGCAAAGCGATTTTGTTGTGAATGCCCCCTCCGTATCCCGTAAGGTTGCCGTTTGCGCCCATCACGCGATGGCAGGGCACGATGAGGCAGATGGGGTTCCAACCCACTGCGCCACCTACCGCCTGTGCTGACATTTTTCTTGGTTTCGGAGACGTTTCAGAAAACGTCTCTACAATGCGTTTCGCAATTTCGCCGTAGGTCATGGTTCTTCCGAAAGGTATCTCTCTCACGATATCCAACACCGTCTTGCGGAATGGCGTCAGGCCTTCCATGCGATAGGCTGGTGTGAAATCGGGTTGACGACCTGTGAAATAGAGGTCCAACCAACGATAGGTGTCATGGATTACGGGCGGTAGAGACGCGGCGTGCCACGTCTCTACAACGCCCAATGGATGTTTGTTTTCATCTCGCGAACCTGCAAACCAAATGCCCGTCAACACCTCACCGTCTGTACTCATCAGCAGGTCATCAAAATCTTCTGGGGTCGGATAGCGGAACACGTCCATCGTCAATCCTCCAATGCAAACTTTTTCAATGCCGTTTCGTCCAAGCGCTGCACCGTCCATTCGTCCATGGGCACGGCACCGATGCTGCGGTAAACGGTCAGGGCGGGTTTGTTCCAGTCGAGACAGATCCACTCCATACGGCCGCAGTTGCGCTCCACGGCAATCTTGGCGAGATATTTCAACAGAGCCTTGCCATAGCCCCGACCGCGTTTTTCGGGAAGGATGAACAGGTCTTCGAGATACAGACCCTTGCGCCCGACAAAAGTGGAGAAGTTGTGGAAAAACAAAGCGAAGCCGATGACCACGCCATCTTCCTCGGCAAAGACCACCTCGGCAGCATGCTCCACAAAAAGGGAATGATAGATGGTGGCTTCGTCGGCCACAACTTCATCGGCGCATTTCTCGTAAACGGCGAGTTTCTTGATGAATTCAAGGACAAGGCCTGCCTCTTCGGGCTTCGCAGGACGGATGATAAATGAAGTATTCATGATTGGTTCTATTTGTATCACTATATATCTTTAATAAATCACAAGATCGCTTTTGCCCAAATTGCAGTCGGAACAAAGAGTTTGAAGGTTTTCCATTATCGTCTCACCGCCTTTTGAATAAGGGTAAATATGATCAATATGCAATACTACAGAAGGGTCTGTTGCAGGCGATTTGCCACATTTGCAGCATTTAAAATGATCCCGAGCCATCACCTTAAAACGTAAACGAAGGTTAATATCTCGTTTTGTTTTATGTTTGAAAGACTTCTGACCTATCAAGGTTTTATCATGGACTCCTTCTTCAGGAACAATCTCAGACTTTTCCTCATCATCCTCTGAATTGATATAGTCCACAAAAGCCTCTAATGCTTTCCTCCATCCACCAAACCTGCGTAAGAATGTATTTCTTCCATATTTAAACTCATTCTTTTCAAAATCCGTACTTGACGGTTGCCTTCCAAGTTTTATCCAAACACGTTCTATTTCTTCAAACAATTCTTTTTCAGAATACATTTGCTTAGGGCCAGTTCTAAAAGGTGTTTGTTCTAATCCTGCCACTTTCAGCAAAGAGCCCCATCCTCCATATTTTTTTGTCCTCTCTCCGTAATTAAATCTTCCATGTTTTTCATATTCTGTTCGCGTAACATAACCACGTCCCATTAACTTCGCAACACGTCGTAAATCAGCGAAAAAAACCTCATCCGATTCGCAATAATCATGAAACTTAAGACGTCCTTTCTCAACAGACAGCCCTGCCCGTCTTAATACTTCGTTCCAAGAGCCAAATCGATTCCTCAAAGTACCATAACTAAAACGACCGTGCGAAGAATAGTCTTTGCATGACAAGGATTCCTTTTTGAGCAAATCTGCCACTCGTTTCACATCCTCTACCAATTCTTCGTCTGGAGTATTTCGATGATATTCGTTCAATACAAATTCCATAATAGCATATTATTGATTCCAACAATTGATTATTTTAACACAAAACTAATCATTTTTCCAGCATCTTTCCCCTAATATGTTTCAACGCGGCCGGCAATACCTCTGGCTCCATCATCCGGAGTGCCGTGTTGAACTCTTCGATCAGTTCAGGGTAGAATATGCTTTGCGCATAAGTGAGCTTGATGGCCAATGACTTCACGCCGATGGGTTCGTCGGAAAGCATGGCGTTGAAGCAGAAATCGAGGAAATCGGTGCGGATGTTGTCGGCCTCAAAGGGAGTTCTTTCCAACAGGTTCATGATGAGGCGACGCTTGGTAGTGCTGGTGGTGCGCATGGCCTCATCAATAAGGATGTTCTGCCTTTCGGCCAACCAGGCATCTGCGGTCTTGGGCAGGTGCGTCAACACCCAAGCGGCATTGTCGGAAGTACGCTTGTCAGGGTCGAAGAGCAACTGAAACAGTTCCTCCTTGAAGTCGCCAACAGCCAAGGCTCGGGCATCGCCTCCGCTGATTCTGCCGGACAATATGGATTTCAGTTCCGACATAGGCTAAACACACAATTCACCTTTTGCCACAATCGCCGCCGTGCCGCCCACATAAATGGTACCATCCATTCGGATTTGTGTGGCCACCACTGAAGGCCGCCCCATAGCCTCGCCTTGCATGAAGGCACATTCTGCTTCTGCGCCAAGGCATCCGTTATGTTGCAGATAGAAGGTCAAGGCAGCGTTGGCGGTGCCTGTGGCCGATTCCTCGGGCACACCATACAAAGGCCCGAAGTCGCGTACATGGGCTGTGTAGCTGTCGTTGGCGAAGGCAAAGACATGGAAACTTACTGCATCATATTTCTTGGTGATGGCAGCGATAGCCTCCATGTCGGGATTCAAGGCCTGCAAGGTTTCCACATCGGGCAGGGGAATCATCAAATCGGGAAGGCCCGAGTAGGCAATTTGTATAGGCATAATGGGGTGATAATCATTGACGCCCAATGCCTTATAGATTTCTTCCGTCTCTTCGACAGTAGCCACAATACGCGGCATAGCCATCTGCATCATCACCCTCTCCCCTGCTTCGATGCGTAAATCACCAGCAAGTGTGTGGCAAAGGCAACTCCTCGAAGCCAAACCTTCATGGTGCAACAAATAGAATGAGGCTATTGTTGCATGTCCACATAGCTCAACCTCGGCTTTGGGCGTGAAATACCTGATAGTAAACTCCTTATCCGAGTGCCGTCTGATGAAAGCCGTCTCCGAATAGCGCAACTCGGCAGCGATTTGCAGCATCAATTTCTCTTCGGGGAACTGATCCGATTCGAGCAGCACAACACCTGCGGGATTGCCGCCGAAAAGTTGATTGGTGAAGGCATCGAGGATATAGTATGTCATTGTTTTAGTTTGATTCTTTTTTTGTACTAAGACTCATCTGTTTTGTTTTGCCTGACCACTATTGAAGCATCTTTTTGTACTGGTTTGCAACAGCTTTCATACAATTCTTGATTCTCCTCGCGGAACAACTTGCTATCGAAAATAGTACAATAGCTTCTGTATAGTTCTTCGTTTTTTTCTCGAAGAAGGTCGCTATCAAATTTCAAAACAGTTTTTGGAGGAGAATAACTAATCGTGAACCTTGTCGTTTTTATCTTCTCTTCATCATGGATTTCCATTTGTTGAAGCAGTTCTTTCCGCAATGCGCCAATTTGGCTCTCTGTCTCTTTCTTGAGGTCAATCAAACGGGCCAATTCTTGATCATAATAATCAAACCAATTACCTGATGAATCTTCGACAAGTAGTTTTTTCAACCGAGCACGGATCGATCCTTCATTCCGCTGAAATCGAGTCATGATTTCATTAAGCGAAGCACCCTGTCTATGCATCTCCATCAATAAACTATCATCCTCTTGACTCCATTTAGCATAGGCATTTGGATGAAGTTGTTTCTGCCGATCTATATATGAAAGCTCCTTGTCTGGAGAAGAAATTTCTTTCTTTTCCAATTCTATTTTTGGAGGCAAGAACACCCCTGCAACCAGTTTGAAATGAAAACCTTCGAATTCCAACCCCAATGAGAGTGTAAGGTAAACTCCTTTTAAGTCCGTGTATCTTTCCGGATTCTTCTTAAAAGCATCCAAAAAATAAGGATCCGTAATAGGGAAGTCATAGTTGGAGCCATAATAAGTAAACTTCATCCGATATTTAGACTTTTCCCTTTCTTCGTCAATATAGGCACTAGCTATTTCAGGTCGTATGAGCATCAACGAATAGTTGAGCCGGTCTATCATCTTTGCTGGGATAGCCTTCCCTCGAAAATAGAATACCGCTTGGTGAACAGGGTCAACGAGTTGGCTCATAAAATCGTCTTTGAACTCATTGTCATTGGGGCAGCATTCCATGCGTGAGCAATGCACATCCTCGGTGTGAGCCTTATGAGGACAAGGTGCCACGTCGGTAAGTCTTACCAAAGAAAGCAATTTGACATCTTGCGCCAATTGCATTGGGATTTCTCCGTTTTCAGCCATCGAAACCGGGCGAATCCAACATGGGCGACCGTCATTATGGCGAACAATATCCATACGACCGTCTGGCCTTGGCGAAACCTCAACGCCAGCAATGCAACGTCCACCATGTTTGTATGAATTGGCCAAACAAATGAAATACTTATCCATAATGCTCAAATGAGGTGAACAATCGTGACCTTTTCTTTACTGTGTGCTTGCAGGTATTCGGCCAATAGCCTGCGGTGGCATTGTTCGGGTGTGTCTTCGCTACATAGGAAGCACGAGCCATCAAAAGCCTTTACACCGTATTTACGAATGACATCTCGGGTTTTCAGTAAGTTCACATAGATTTCTACATATTCTTCCCATGTCACTTCCTCTTTGTGCCACTTGTCGAGTAATTCTTTTGTCGGTGCAAAATCGGCAACATGCTGATATGGAATATGACAAATCTCGCTGACGAAAAACTCCAAGTCTTTTCCTTTGGCAAAACCAGCCAATTGGCTACTATTATTGATTCGTACATCCACCAATTGCTTCACATTGTTGTCGCGCAGCAAATTAAAGAAGTGTTCGGCACTTTTTTTCGTAAAACCGATGGTATAGAGCGTAATCATAGTCAATAGTTTTCTTCCTCTTGGAGTTTGGGTCTATATCCTATCTCCTTGTTTTTTAAGCGATATGCATCTTTACGTTGTTCCTCTTCCGTATAGGATCCAAATAGATAATCCACTTCTGAAAGATGGTATTTCCGTGAATGGAGAAAAGATGCTATCATTTCTTTTTCCAGATCTGCTTGAGACACCAATGACGCATCTTTCAAAATATGCTGAACATCGACTCCATTGTCGTAAAAAAAGCGAGAAACAAGTGAAAAACGATGGCATTCTAAAGGATCGGCCTCAGAGCACATGAAAGCAATTTGAAAGCCTTTTTCCAAGCCCTTCATAACACGCTCAACACCTTTCTTGAAAAGGGGAGTCTCAACTGCTTTTTCAAAATCGACTTGTTCATTCTCATCCAAGCAATCCGTTCGTCTTGCGCCAAACTCGTCGCCAAAGTGCAAGTACTGAATGTTGTGAGACTTCAAATAGCATTTCAAACCATCTTGGTTGAATTGTGGAGAGTACTTACTCGCAGGAATGCTTCTGACATCAATGACACAATTGACGCCATGAACAGCCAATAAATTCAAAAAGTCTTCTAAAGATTGGCTGGAATGTCCTATACTATATAACCTGTATTTATCCATTCAATACTATTCAATTGTCTGGCTGCAAAAATAAAGAATTATTTCCATTATCGCAACGGCTTATAAAATCTGTGCCGTATGGTTTTTGGTATCCACCTTACCTATGGCGTCAACGATAATGCCTTGTTCATCAATGACGTATGTGGTGCGCAGCGTACCTTCAGTCACTTTGCCGTACATCTTTTTCTCACCCCAAGCCTCGTAGGCTTTCAGGATAGTCAAATCAGTGTCGACGATGAGATGGAAAGGCAGGTTGTATTTGGCGATGAAGTTCTGATGCGACTTGGCACTATCGCGACTGACACCCAGCACGTTGTAGCCCAATGCCAGAAAACGCTCGTAGTTGTCACGAAGGTCGCAAGCTTCAGCCGTGCATCCTGGCGTGCTGTCTTTGGGATAGAAATAGAGCACCAGTTTCTTTCCAGCAAAATCCGTCAGTTTGACGAGGTTACCGCTCTCGTCTTGCCCTTCAAAGTAAGGGGCTTTCGTTCCTTTTTGTAACATGGTTTGTTTGTATTGTTCGTGTGCGCAAAGTTACACATTTTGACACTAATTCAAGTAAAAGCTATTAATTTGTCCTTCAACCAAAAAACCAATTATTTAACAGACGAAAACAACTCCTATATGAACATCCCAAAACTGCTTAATCAGTAGTGGATTGGGACGTCGTATGACAGGGATAGAAAGAATTGAAAATCTATTACAACTTTTCCAACAATTCATCTCCAGCCAATTCCATTTTAGAAAAAGCGAACAACTTCTTGCCTAGGTCCTTCAAAGACGCCCCTAAATGATAAACCATGTTATCTATGATAAAGAAACGATCATGAACATTTGCTATAGTCAGCACACTGATTGGTTCATATTGAAGGTTATGTTTGTCAAGGTCTTGTTGTAACGCTTGTGAGATTACTTTTGTAAAAATAGTTGCAGAAACGCCCTTTTTTCTTTTTGACAATAGCAACAAAGCACTCTCATCAACATAATTATCAATCAATACAATACTTGTTTTTGCCGACTTAATCAAATCAGAAGCGAACACATACGCATCAAAGATTTGCCCATTGCAAAACACACCTTCAGTTGGAGGCAAAGTCGTCCGAACAAAAAAATCGATTTGCTTTTCATTGTCGGAAATACGCCGTTCGTGTTCCAAAAACTTATTGTCCATCCTTTGCTCCAATTGTGTCAATCGGCTATTGATCGTATAACCTTTAAGTAGATATTGTTTTAGCACTTGATTAGCCCAAATACGAAACTGTGTACCTCTTTGGGACTTCACCCGATATCCTACAGAAATAATAACATCCAAATTGTAATAATCCATCTGGCGGACAATTGACCTGCCATTTTCGATTTGAACCGTTGCATTTTTTGCAACAGTTGAAGTCTTGGAAAGCTCTTTCTCTTTGTAAATATTATTTATATGTCTGGATATCACAGATTTATCTCTATCAAACAGCATTGCAATTTGATTCAAATTTAGCCATACCGTCTCATTTTCGACTCTGACTTCCAAACTGACAACTTCATCAGGTTGATATACAACCATTTCGTTTACTTGTTCCATAACTCAGCTCCCCCAATTATCCCTATCCAGACTCCTATAATTAATAGCTTCCGCCAAATGGCCAGTCTGAATGTTCTCGCTGCCGTCCAGATCGGCAATGGTGCGGGAAACTTTGAGAATCCTATCGTATGCACGTGCCGAGAGTCCCAACCTGTTCATGGCATTTTTGAGGATGGTGCGGCAGTCCTCATCCAACTCGCAGTATTTCTGGATGAGTTGCGAGGTCATTTGTGCATTGGCATGGATAGCCGGATATGGGGCGTAGCGTTCCTCCTGAATCTTCCTAGCCTTGACAACACGCTCGCGCACTGCCGCACTTGATTCACCTCTTTGCTTGTCGGACAAGTCTTTATAGGCTACGGGCACGACTTCGACGTGCAAGTCGATACGGTCCATCAGAGGGCCACTGATACGGTTGAGATACTGTTGTACCATGCCTGGCTTGCAGGTGCATTCCTTGTCGGGATGGTTGTAATAGCCACAAGGACAGGGATTCATCGCCGCCACCAACATGAAACTAGCTGGAAAATCGACGGTCATCTTGGCTCTTGAAATTGTTACGACCCTATCCTCCATTGGCTGTCTCATTACTTCTAAGACAGTGCGTTTAAACTCTGGGAGTTCGTCAAGAAATAGCACTCCGTTATGTGCAAGTGAAATCTCGCCAGGCTGTGGATAGGTGCCGCCACCGACCAAGCCGGCATCGCTAATGGTATGGTGCGGGCTGCGGAAAGGCCGCGTCCTGACCAATGTGGCATTACGCCCAATCAATCCAGCCACAGAATGGATCTTGGTAGTCTCCAAGGCCTCGGCCATAGTCAACGGCGGCAAGATAGTGGGCATGCGCTTGGCCAACATCGTCTTTCCGCTGCCTGGAGGGCCGATGAGAATGACATTGTGTCCGCCTGCGGCCGCGATTTCCAAGGCACGCTTGATGTTCTCCTGTCCTTTAACATCACTGAAGTCAAACTCGAAACTGACGTCCTGCCACGATTCCGCCATGTCGACGGTCACGGGCTGGTTGAGGAGTTCTCCATTCAAGATTGACACAACATCATGAATGTTTTCCACACCATACACATCCAAACCTTCCACGACAGCGGCTTCACGTGCGTTTGCTTTCGGTACGATAAGGCCACGAAAACCGTCTTGTTTAGCCTTGATGGCGATGGGCAAAGCCCCTTTGATAGGCTTGAGCGTGCCGTCAAGCGAGAGCTCGCCCATGATGACGAACTGTTCCAAAAGGTCGGTGCTGACCTGTTCCGAAGCCGCCATGATGCCGATGGCGATGGGCAAGTCATAAGCCGAGCCTTCCTTGCGGATGTCGGCGGGCGCCATGTTGATGACGATTTTCTTGTGGGGATAGTAATACCCTAAATTAATGATAGCAGCCTGGATACGCTGCTGACTTTCCTTGACTGCGTTGTCGGGCAAGCCGACCAGATAGAAATTGATACCTCTGTCAATGTTCACCTCAATGGTGACTTGAATTGCTTCGATGCCAAAAAGGGCACATCCAAATGTTTTTACTAACATGATTCTTCGTTTTTAAAGTTTCATGCCGCAAAGATGCAACCCTTGTCAAGAAAAAGCCGTTGAACAAACGTTTGTAGTCGACTGTAGTCGTTTGTTGTCGTTTGCTGTCGGATATATTTTTGATAATCAATAAAATAAAAAAAACGGGCAGACACATAGGTCTGCCCCTACTCTAAACTCTAAACACTCAACTCTAAACTACTTCTTCGGCTTATAACCCGAATCCTGGAAGATATTCTGCAAATCCTTTTGTTGCATTAGGCCTTGGAGCGAAATCTCATTGTTTGAGAAATAAGAACGCGTAATGTTTAGACCAAAAAACTCGCCCAAGCGTGAAGGTGCGTCATTGCTGTATGCCTGCGTGAAAGGTCCATCACCGAAGAACATCATATAGGTATCCAAACCTGCCTCGTAAAGCCGACGGTTACCCACAATGTCGGCCCACACCGCACCTTCGTTCTCCACTGCCCATTGCCATTGGCTGGAGGAATAACCAAGCACCACACTATCAGCCATCGTGGGACACATCGCCTCTACAAAAAAGTTACGCCTCCCGTAAAACACCATCTCACTGATGATCTGCCCCTGTTTACGTTGTTCATATAGGTAATACATATACAAGCAAAGTGCTACATCTTTCGCCAATGTCGCCTTATGGGTACGCACTGCCATATATCTCGGCATCCCGATTTGGTCGTATAATTCGTCGCCGTTGAGGTACCAGTCTAACGAAATCACCAAATTATCAGCGATGATTTGCACAGGAGGCTCATCGGGACGAACGCCAGTGATGCAGGTAAAGGCCTTTTGGGGCAACGAGATGTCAGGATAATAATAATGGAAATGCGCCATTACATCTTCCACCACAGGCTCAACTTCTTTCAAGTCAGGGAAAGCGGTCATCACTTTATCGTAAAGGGTGATGCTGAACGGGTCGGTGGCAAAGTCCTTGAGGTATTGCACGGCTTGGGGATTGTTGAGATCACCGCCAATGAACACCTTGTAACGGTCCTGAATCCTTTTCAGCTCCTGTTGGAAATCAGCAGTGTCGAGATTGAAAAGTACCTCCTCATAGCGGTCAAATTCAAGATCGTAGGCTTCGGGCTTGACATTGAGTTTGGCTTTATAGGCAGGCTCTTGCTTCTGACAAGCTGCCATGAGAAAAAGGCACAGCAAGGTTAAAGTCTTTACTATTATCTTCATTGTCATCCAATTATTTGTTGTCTTAACATTTCATACGCTGCGATTGTAGCACGATTAATCACATTCTCGCGGTCTTTGCCAAAATTGAATCGTTTGGAGACCACTCCGTTGGCCGATGCCACACCAATCCACACCGTGCCCACTGGATTTTCTTCAGTGCCACCTTCAGGACCCGCCACACCCGTAGTGGCCACACCAAAGTCAGCTTCCATCAAATCGCACACGCCACGCGCCATACACTCCACCACCTGTTGGCTCACGACGCCATAGCTTGCTATGGTTTCGGACGGGACGCCCAACACTTTGGTCTTAGTGGGATTGGCATAAGTGACTGCAGAACCTTTGAAAACTGCCGAACTTTCTGGAATCAAGGTGAAGACATGGGCGATGTTGCCGCCAGTGCAGCTTTCAGCCGTGGCGAAAGTCATACCTTTATTAATTAGAATGTCGAATACCGTACGCTCGATAGGCTGATCCTCCAATGAAAAGATATAATCGTGAATTAATTTTTCAAGTTTATTAATCTCATTGTCCAATGTAGCATGGAGCAGTGCGGCATCCTCATGCCTACCACTCAAGCGCAGACGCACCATGCCATATTGCGGCAGATAAGCCAGGGAAAGAAAATCGGGCAGACTCTCTTCCCATTCCTTGATGCGGTCGGCAAGAAACGACTCGCCGATGCCCGTTGTCATCACCACGCGCTTCTCGTAAGGCAAAGCATGAAATCTCGCCTGAATACGCGGCAATAACTCATCGGTGAAAATGCCCTTCATCTCGAACGGCACCCCAGGCATAAAGACAAACACCGTGTCCTGCTTTTCGAGCCACATGCACGGTGCAGTTCCATAGGTATTGGGAATATATTGGCAAGATTTCGGCAACATGGCCTGACCTCGGTTGCGTTCGCTCATCTGGAAACCCCGACGCTCGAACAAGGCGACAACATTATCGTAGGCAGCCTGACAAAACTCCAATTCCGTATCAAAAAACTTACAAACCGTAGGCTTGGTGATATCGTCGGCAGTAGGTCCCAAACCACCTGTGACCAACACGAGATCGGCATCCATACAAGCCTGGAAGGCTTTCAAGATAGCTTGTTCCGAGTCACCGATGGTCAAGACCGAATCCAATTGGAATCCAGCTTCGGCAAGATGCTCTCCCAACCAAGCAGCATTGGTATTAACAACCTGACCTATAAGCAGTTCATCACCGATGGAAATATTTTTTACAATCAATTCTCTCATACTGAAACAATTTGTGCAAAGATACATCAATTTTCTTACGGCAAAGAAAACAACGCTCAATTCATTAATTTTCGTATCTTTGCGGTTTATAACCAATTAATACTTCGATTATGAACCAACCCATTCCCGCATCGCAGCTCGTGCTCAACGCCGAGGGTGCGATATATCATCTGAACCTGCATCCCGACCAATTGGCCGACGACGTCATCATGGTGGGCGACCCTGGCCGTGTCGAGCTGATTGCCTCATTCTTCGACAAGATAGAGGTGAAAAGACAAAACCGTGAGCTTGTCACCCGCACAGGCTATTTCAACGGCAAGCGCATCACTGTGCTCAGCACCGGCATGGGCACCGACAACCTCGACATCGTCATGAACGAGCTCGACACTTTGGCCAACATCGACCTGAAAACCCGAATGCCCAAAGAAGAGCACCATTCCTTGAATCTCATCCGTCTCGGTACTTGCGGTGCTCTGCAGCCTGACATCGAAGTTGGCAACAGTTATGTAGCCACTCGTTATGCCATTGGATTGGATGGCCTCATCTACTTCTACGAGAAGAATAAAGAAGTGAACGACATCAGCATGCGCGACGCTTTTATCAAGCAGATGGACTATCCGAAAGACCTGCCACTGCCCTACGTCGTTGAAGGCTCCAAAAGCCTTTTCGACAAACTGGCCCAAGGTTATTACCAAGGCGTAACCGCCACTGCTCCAGGATTCTACGGACCCCAAGGCCGCACGCTCAGAATGCACTTGGCCTATCCTGAAAACAACCGCAAGATTGAAGCTTTTGAATATCAAGGCTGGCGTGTATGCAACTTCGAGATGGAGTCGTCGGCGCTCTACGGCCTCGGCAAGATGATGGGCCACAATTGCTTGACCATTTGTGTTGTCGTAGCCAATCGTGTGACCGAAAAATTTGCCACCGACTATCATCCTTATGTGAAAAAACTCGTGGAAAACACGCTGCAAAGACTATCTGAAAAATGAAAAAAAGAAAAAAAACTCGTTTTTTCTGATTTTATGTCAGTTGATATGAAAAAATTGTCTATTTTTGCCGCTCGAAACTTCACCCCCTTCTTAAGACAATAGAGTATTAACAAAATAAGAACAATTAGAAGCAATGAAGAAGACATTTATCGCAATTATTGCATTTCTCGCAATGAGCGCGTCAGCCTTTGCTGGACAGCAAAATGACTCGACTCGTTACCTGGCCACCAAGGCTTGGAAAAACTGGTTCATCTCCGCTGATGGGAACATTGATTGGTGGAAAGGTTCAGACAAGAATCCTGCTGGCAACTATACTGCTATTCAATGGGGCAAGCCCTCATTCGGTGGCAACATCAACGTCGGCAAATGGCTCACCCACAGCTTGGGACTGCGCCTCTCCTATGACGTGAACGGTGGAAAAAGCTACATAGATGGTTTACATGTTGGTCGCCCCCTGTACCATTTCCTCTATGATGGCGAGTTCAAATTTGACGAAAATGGTAATTTCATTTCATACGATGGCTCTGATCCGGATGAAAATGGCTACTACAACACCTCTTTCGTGTATCACAACCTGCACGGTGATGTGTTGTTCAGCCCCATCGACTTCTTCCAAGGTTACTACAACCCTGAAAGAATTTGGACCCCCGTCATTTATGTCGGTATGGGCGTGGCTACGGTTTCCGAGGGCATCCTGATTAACCCCAACCAGTGGTATAACTGGCAACACAAGGGTGAAACCGTCACCATCAATGGCAGAAAAGTGGGCGATGAAAAAGGTGTCAACTATGAGTTCTCTGCTGCTGCTGGCTTGATCAACAACTTCAGATTAAGCAACCACCTCGACCTCCATCTCGACCTCAAGTGGTCTGCCCAACGTTGGAACATCGACACCTGGTTCAATGAGCCCGGTAACCAACAAGGTGGTTGGGTCTATCCTGATGGCACCATCGCTCCCGGCAACGTTTCCAACGCAGCTGGTGAGATGCCGACCTACTACAGCCGCAACAGAATCGACCAGAACCTTGGTGTCGGCCTCGGCTTGACCTACTACTTCAGCAGAGAGTACGATCTGCCTAAGGATTGCCCCGAAATCATGGAAAGAAACGACAGCATCATCAAGGTTATCGAAACCGTTCATGACACCATCGTGAAGTTTGTCAATGTGCAGTCGGAAGATGTCTTGAGCTATCCTTTCTCCATCTTCTTCAACCGCGACTCTTATCAGCTGATGTCAAGAAGAGACATCGTCAACTTGAGAGAAATCGCCGAAGTGGCCAAGAAGAATGGTTACAAGCTGCGTCTGACGGGTTCGTGCGACAGCGCCACTGCTACGCCGTCCTACAACCAGACCCTGTCGGAGAACCGCTGCAACAAGATTAAGGTTGAACTCCTTGAACTGGGTGTTCCTGAAAGCCAGATCGTCATCGAACCCATCGGTGGTGTGAAGATCCTTGACCCGACGGAATACGACCGCCGCGTGCTCATCCAACTCCTCAAGGAAAAGGATACTGACAAGTAATAATCAACACATAATCCAAACAAGAAAGCCTGACGGATTTCCGCCAGGCTTTTTCTTTATGCTTTGTTGACTTCCCAACAACCCAATATGAAAAGTGAGTCGTTCAACTTCAGAAGAAGCAATCTATATTAATGCATGATACCAATCTCAATGCCAATGTAATTGTTGCGAATAATACTCCCCGTTTGCTTTTCCAATGAACGTACAAAAGCATTGGAGAAAGCATGGTCAAAAGTCAATTGGGCAAAAGCAGAAATGTCATGGCTGATTTCATACTCGGCACCCAAGCCAAATATCATCGACAACTGCAACGGACGGTATTGGTTGGTGCAATCGACATAATTCTTACCCTCTTCATAATTCACCCAATAAAAGCTATAACTATCCTTGCAGACGTCTCTGCAATTAATGCCCAATCCAAGACCGGCTTCGGCAAATGCCTTGAACGAATCAGCCACATCAAAACTGAGTTTGGCTTTCAATGGAATCTCAATATTGACAGCGTTCAACCGGCGTGAGACCGCCACATTGGTCTCTTCCAAAAAATCTTCCACATACCTGCGGTCGGTAAAGGTATACTTCATGTTGAGGATATTGACATCCACACCCGAGGAAACCGCAAAATAGCTCGTGACATAATAATCGCAAACCAAACCCAAATTGGCGCCTAACCAAAGACCATCGTTGCTGGCCGCTGTAGAACCCGAACTGGCCCAATCGAAAGTAGGCCCTACTTTAATGCCAAACCTAGCGTTCCCTGTCTGAGCGTTGGCACCCACGGCCATGGCCGCTACCATACTGAAAATCAACAATGTTTTTCTCATAATAACAAAATTTAGACCTACAAAGATAATTTATTTTGCCGACATTTCCTCAAAATCCGAAAATGATTCTTAATTTTGTCGCCAAATCATTCTTAATCATTCACTAAAACAAATTCAAAATGAAGAAGACATTCTTACTGATTGCAGCCCTCCTGATGTTGGGCAGCGCAGCATTTGCAGGCGGAGGCATCGACCTCGCCATCGGTCCGAAAATCGGCTACCAGACCGCCAAGTTGTCGTACAACAAGGCCAACATCAAATCGGATTTCTCGAACCATTTCACTGCCGGTGTCTTTGGACGCGTCACCGTCGGTCGCGTCTATGTACAACCCGAGGTGCTTTATTTCAAGACAACCAATGTCTTTGATGCCAGCGTTGTAGGTGTCGAAAGCGAAAATCTGTTCAATCTCCCCACTGGAGCCCATCTCAACCTCACACTGAACCAAATGAACCTTCAAGTGCCCATCATGATTGGCGTCAACATCATTGATCTTGACATCGTCACCCTGCGTGCCCAGGTCGGTCCCACTGCCAACTTCACCTTGAAGTCACAAACATTGTACGACGAGACCTATTCTCTTGAAGGTCAACAATTCGAACTGGACCAGAACAATGCCACCACCGACAAGAATTTCGACACCAAATCCATCTCTTGGGGTGTGCAAGCCGGCCTGGGTGTTGACATTTTGAAGAGAATCACCCTCGACATCAACTACAACTTCGGATTGAGCAAGATGTTCGACAAACTGAACGACACTCAACTTGGCGAAACTTTCGATTTCACCAATATCGACAACACCAAGCAGAACCTGTTCATGGTGACCGTCGGCTTCAAGTTCCTTTGATTCACGACGCCATCAATAACAACAAAAGAGAGCGACTCATTGAGCCGCTCTCTTTTTTTACACTAAAACCGGTTTTAGAAGAGGACACCTGCTTCGATACCAACGCGGTTTTGCAGCACATTCAACTTGGGATCACGCTCACCGACCTTTTCGTCACCATCAAAATAGAACTTGTAATGGTTAGGAGCAATGGAGTTGATGTTGTTGATGAAGTCATGCGAGAAATACACACCGAGGAATACGCGTGTGCTCTCATCAAGAGCATATTGGGCACCAGCACCAATCTTCAAAGAAGTACGGAAATTGCTGTACTCCTTGTTTGAAGCGATATAGGTATCACCGTTAAAGTCCTCATAGGAATCCTTCACCTTAACTTTCTGGGCATAGCCGAAGCCAGCACCCACTTGTGCATAGACGCGAAGGGGAAGGTTGCCAAGTTCATTGGTGACCATCTTCAGCATCAACGGGATCTCGTAGACGGTCGACTTGTAATATCTGTCGACGGAGAAAGGCGACACACCAGCCACACTGTCCAAATGGGCATTCTGGAAGCTGTAGTGGCCACGGTTCATATTGACATTGACACCCGTGACAATGGCATAGTTCTCGGCAAAGTAGTATTCAGCGACAAGACCGACACCAAAGCCCGTTCTCACGCCTTCGCTCTTTGCAGCACCCGTTGTTGAACCAGTCCAGTCGAAACCAGGACCTAATTTTAAACCAAAGGCAAAGCCCGTGTTTTGCGCTGAAACACCCAGCGACATGGCCAGCAGAAGGCCAATGATAAGTAAGTTTTTCTTCATTTGTTTATAGATTTAGGTTAATATTAATCTTCGTTGACGATTCATTTTGGGGACAAAAGTAGTCTTTTTTTTGATAAGGTGAATAAATCATGGAAAATTTCTACCTTTGTAGGACCAATAGCAAGACATTCCTCATCATGAACAATCCCATTCCCAACCGTCTTTTCATTAGAAACAGAGCGAACCTCGCAGCACAGCTGCCATCAAAATCCATAGCCGTCTTCACCGCCAACGAGCCCATGCCGCGCAACGGCGATGAATTCTATCCTTTCCGCCAACAGTCAGATTTCTTCTACCTTACGGGCATCAACGAGGAGAACGCCTACCTCATCATCGCCCCCGACTATCCTGACGAGACGATGCGTGAGGTGCTTTTCATCGAGCCCTACGACGAGGTGAAAGCCACTTGGCAGGGCGAGATGCTTGATGCCCAGCAAGCCACGGAACTCTCGGGAATAAAGACCATCAAAGGCAGCGATGCTTTCTGGATGACTCTGAATGATATCGCCTATTCGGGCTATGGCGATACCATCTTCCTGAACAGCTACGAATACCCGAAATACGAATGCGCCGTTGAAACCATACAAAAGCGCTTTATCCAACAAGTCAAGGCTTTATACCCGATGCACAACTATGGGCGCACCGCTCCTATCCTCAACGCCTTGCGCATGAAAAAGTCAGAGGATGAGATCGACATCACGCGGCAAGCCTGCGGCATCACCGCAAAGGCCTTCCGTCGCTGTCTTGAGACCGTCAAACCAGGCATGTATGAATATGAGGTGCAGGCAGAAATCGAGTATATCTTCAAGCGGAACAACGCCACTGGCCATGCTTACGCCCCCATTATTGCGGGAGGAAAGAACGGCTGTTGCCTACATTACTCCAAAAACCAAAGCCTATTGCACGACAGCGACTTATTGCTTTTCGACATCGGCTGCGAACTGAAGAACTATTCCTCTGACTTAAGCCGAACCATACCTATTAATGGCAAATTCACTCCGCGTCAAGCCGACTGCTACAATGCCGTGCTCCGTGTTATGAAAGAGATCACCAAACTGTATAAACCGGGCGGAACTATCAACCTTATCAATGAGACCACTCACAGGCTGATGGAACAGGAAATGATCCGACTAGGCCTATTCACTGCAGAGGATGTAAAACGCCAAGACCCCAACAAGCCTTTGGAGCGTAAATACCTGATGCACGGCATGTCGCATCACATCGGCCTCGATGTACACGACAGCATCGACAAGTTCAAGCCCTTTGAACCAGGTATGATTCTCACATGCGAACCAGGCATCTACATTCGCGAGGAAGGCATCGGCATCCGCATCGAAAACGACCTCTTGATCACTGAAGGCGAGCCCATCAATCTGTTCGAAGGCCTGCCAACCGAAATCGAAGAAATTGAGGCGGCGATGAAAAAATGATTATTTTTGCAGAACCATGTAGAGACGTGGCGCGCCGCGTCTCTACACACAACGAATCAACAACAAAAACAAACCAATATGTTCAATAAAGACGTTTACAGTGGCCGTCGCGCCACATTGAAAAAGATGATTTCGAAGGGCATCGCCTTCTTCCCTGCCAACAACGAGGCTCCCTTCAATTACCCTGACAACACCTATATCTACCGCCAGGATAGTAATTTTTCCTATTTCTTCGGCCTCAACCACCCCGACCTAATCGGTGTCATCGACTTTGAGTCAGGCGAAGAGATTCTCTTTGGCGTAGAAGTCACCATAGACGATGTGATTTGGTGCGGTCCCCTGCCCTCACTGCAGGAACAAGGCGACCGTATCGGCATCACCGACTGCCGCGACTTTAACAAGTTTGGCGAATATCTGCAACAAGCCATCGCCAAAGGACGCCAGATTCACATGCTGCCCACCTATCGTGGCGACACCAAAATCCAATGCGCCGAATGGCTCGGCTGCCCTATTAATAAGGTAGCTGAATATACCAGTCTCGAACTCATCAAGGCGGTCATCGCCATGCGTGAGGTGAAGAGCGAACTCGAAATCGCCGAGATGGAGCGTGCCGCCAACACAGCCTATTACATGCACACCACTGCCATGAAGATGTGTAAGCCAGGCATGGTCGAGCAAGAGATTGCAGGCGTAGTCGAAGGCCTCTCTTTGTCGGGTGGCGGACCCGTGTCGTTCCCCGTTATTTTGAGTGTCGATGGACAGACCTTGCACAACCATGGTCACCACAATGTGCTGAAAGAAGGCCGTATGATGGTGTGCGATGCCGGTGCCGAGACGGAGAACTACTATGCCTCCGACTTCACCCGTACCACTCCCGTAGGCGGCAAGTTCAACCAACGCCAACGCGAGATCTATGAGATCGTGCTCGCCGCCAACCAGGCCGTAGCTGCCAACACGCGTCCCTACATGCCTTACATGGTGATGCACACTTTGGCCTGCCGCACCTTGATTGAAGGTCTGAAAGGCGTCGGCCTGATGAAGGGCGACACCGAAGAGGCACTGATGAATGGTGCACACTGGCTCTTCATGCCTCATGGCCTTGGCCACATGCTGGGCATGGATGTGCATGACATGGAAGGCCTCGGTGAGACCTATGTCGGTTATGACGATGTCACACCGCGTTCCATCAAATTGGGCTTCAGCGGCTTGCGTTGCGGCAAGACTCTAAAACCAGGCTTCGTGGTCACCGATGAGCCAGGCATCTACTTCATTCCCACCCTCATTGACATGTGGAAAGCCGAAGGCAAACTCAAAGACTTCATCTGCTACGACAAGTTGGGGAGCTACAAAGACTTCGGTGGCATCCGCATCGAGGACGATCTGCTCATCACTGAAGACGGCAACCGCATCCTCGGACGGCCAATACCAAAGACCGTGGCAGAAGTGGAAGACATGTGCGCCCAAGGCCGAGAATGGATACACTTGGCGGGGTTGTACTAAAAACGAGAAAAAGCGAGGTGTTGCCTCGCTTTTTTCATTTTAAAACTCCATCACCAGTTTGACATTGACATACCGTGGCGTCAAATAATTGTTCACACCATAGTATCTATTGTCAATGTATTTCACCCAAGTGAAGGAAATCGTGTTAGGGATATCCAAGAGGTTGAAGACATCCACACTGATGAACATATTGCGCACATAGCGTAGTGGGTTACCCTTGCTGAAACTTGACGCCTCACTGATAAGTTGCTTGCTGAAACCAATGTCGACACGGCGGTAGGCAGGATAACGACCTTGGGGGTCGTAAAAGTCAGAGTTGTCACTGTTGTAAGGCAATCCCAAACCGAAATTCAAAGTCATATTGACACGCCATGTCGGGAAGTTAGGGATATAGTCCTGGAAAAACAACGAGAAGTTAACCAACTGGTTCGACGGGCGAGAGTGCCAACCCATGGCAATGGTATCGGCCACTTGATCGTCGGAATGGTTATAGAAGGGCAAGCGTTTGCCCTCGGCATCCACAAGATAATAGTCGCCTCTGATATCCTCACGCGTGTTCATGATGGAGAGACTCGCCCAACTATCGATGCCCTTCACGAATTCGCCATTTACTTTGAAATCGAGACCCGTAGCATAGGCTCGCGCCGACTGGTCGGCATAATAACGGATGCGCACATTGTCGATATCGTAGGGGATGACATGGGTGAACCACTTGAAATACAACTCCGAAGTGAGGATGAAAGGTCTGTTCCAGGCCCTAAACTTGAAGTCGTTGCCCGCCACAATCTGATACGAGCGTTGTGCTTCGGCATCTTTGTAGAGGCTTCCGTCGCGATTGCGGATCTCTCTATAGAACGGCGTTTGGTTGTAAACGCCACCCGATAGACGATACACCACATCGCGTTGCTCATTTTCAGGCTTGTAGGCGATGCCCGCTCTCGGACTGACATACACCTTATTATTGTAGCCCCAATAGTTGGCCCTCAAGCCTCCTGTGATGACAAATTCCCCCTTGTCGTTGTATGGAATCGTCCAAGCATGTTGCACAAATCCATCCAAGTTATTGACTGAAAGCCTATTGTGAGCCTTATGGGCGAAATCCATACCGATGTCGGGCAACTCCAAAGGATAGCCGCCTATCACAT
The DNA here is from genome assembly GCA_900318085.1 of uncultured Bacteroidales bacterium. GTDB lineage: Bacteria > Bacteroidota > Bacteroidia > Bacteroidales > F082 > Limimorpha. The sequence continues at coordinate 17,452 of ONJF01000023.1, read as the reverse complement.
CAGGAGTATGTGGCAAGGTGTATCCTGCCGAGTCGAACACCTGCCACTCGTCCACCTTGTCATCAATATCTTGGTGTTGAAAGCGCAGGCCCCATTTCAACAGGTTGTTGTCGTAGGCATACATGCCTTTGTGGTCGAGGTTATAGACTTGGGAATAGAAACCGTTGCGAGCATGTTTGGTAAGTGTGCCAACATCATAGTTTTCAATGACTTCGCCAAACTCTTCCGATCCGAAAGAGGTGTTGCGTATGCCAAAGAAATACTGTTCCTGAAGGTCGAAGGTCTCCGTTTCGTAGGCAGAATAAGCAGACGCTATCCATCTTAAGCTCAAGTCTTTATGAGGTTTATAAACCAGCGTCAAGGCGCCGAGGCCAGTAGTGTAGTCGTCCACCTCCTGTCCATCGAAATAAACGGTGGCACGCATCGGCATGTCGATGGTACCGACATCGATGGTGGCATTTTGCGGGATGAGCATGTACTTGTTTTGTGAATAGTAGCCAAGCAGCGACATTTCCCATTTGTCGTTCAACCTATAGCTGAGTAAGGCCTGTGCATCGGTAAAGTTAGGCTTATAGTCGCCCTTCGTGTTCATCATGCCGAGAGCCAATGCGGTGTTTTTGTAACGGGCTCCGACCAAATAACTGAACTTCTCATCCTTGGTGGCGCCTTCCACATGGGCTTCTGCGCCCAAGAGGCTTAAACTCAACGAGCCAGCCATCTCGGCGGGTCGCTTGTAGGTCACATCCAAGACCGATGACATCTTGTCGCCATATTCGGCAGCGAAGCCTCCTGCAGAGAATTCGATGTTGCTGACCAATTGCGAGTTGACGAAGCTCAAGCCTTCCTGTTGTCCGGAACCCACGAGAAACGGACGGTAGATTTCGATACCGTTGACATAAATCAGGTTTTCGTCAAAGTTACCGCCTCGCACACGATACTGCGAACTCAATTCATTGTTCGACACCACGCCAGGCAACGTCTTGATGAGCGTTTCCACACCTCCACCCATGGTGGGCAACAAAGTGGCTTGCTTTGCATTGAGCCGAGTCAAGCTGGAGGCTTCGGTAGCGCGGTCGCTAATGACAGCATCGGGGAGCAACGTGGCGGTGGAGTGCAAGGTCATGTCGAGCTTGCGTTTCTCGCCTTTTTTGAGGCGGACCGTCACATGCTTCTGCTCATAGCCAATAAACGAGAAATGGATAGTAAGGGTAGTATCCGACAACAGCGACAACTCATAGTAGCCTCTTGCATTGGTCGTATAGCCCACCAACAAATCGGGGACGACCACATTCGCCATCTCGATGGGATGGCCCTGCTCGTCGGTCACCTTGCCGTAGACCGTAGCCGTCGGCAACTGTTGGGCCTTGGCCGCAAAAGCAAACAGCATCAGCGCTATGAGTATCAACTTGGCTCGCATAAAAGGATAACTGAAAAAACCATGGATTATTATTTGCGAGGGCTTCTTTTGCCCCAACAAAAAAAGCTGCTGCGCAAGGCACAGCAGCTCAGATATCTTTTACATGGTAATAGAATTACCAACGTTCCAGATTACCCTTTTCAGAGGCTTCAAGAATAGCGGCATAAACGCCCTTCTTGTTGATGGTGCGCAAACCGGCAGCCGAAACCTTCAGCACGATCCACTCATCCCACTCCGGCACATAGAACTTCTTGATTTTCAGATTCGGTTCAAACGTTCTCTTCGTCTTCTTGTTGGAGTGAGAAACATTGTTGCCGTGCATGACCTTTTTACCTGTAATTTGACAAACTTTTGACATGACTCTTTATCCTTTATTGATTTATAATTGCTATTTTGTCCTTTTTTGGGGCTGCAAAAATACAAAATTTTTCATTTCCCAACCTCTTTCCTCAAAAAATGCCTCAAAAAAATTCATTTTACATGCACATCCACCTGCGGGAAAGGTATGTTGAGGCCTTCCTGGGCAAAGGTTTTGTACACTTTCTCGTTCATGCCGAAAAACACAGCCCAATAGTCAGCTGAATTAGTCCAGACCCTCACGGTGATGTCTACCGAGCTATCGTTGAGCTTGCCAATCTGGATGAACGGCTCGGGGTCTTTCAAGATAAGTGGATCTTCGGCGCAAAGACGGCTTAACACGGCCTTGGCCTTATCGTAATCGTCGCCATAAGAAATAGAGAAAGTCCAGTCAACACGACGTGTTTTCTGCTTGGAATAGTTCGTCATCACCCCAGTAGCGAGAGCACCATTGGGCAGGATGACCTCTTTGTTGTCCATCGTCAGCAAATGCGTATTGAAGATCTGTATCTCGTTCACCTTGCCTTCCATCCCTTGGGCCGAGATAAAGTCGCCCACCTTAAAAGGCCTGAACATGATGATGAGCACTCCACCGGCAAAATTCTGCAAAGTGCCACCAAGCGACATGCCCACCGCCAATCCTGCCGAAGCCAAGAGGGCCACCAAAGAACTCGTGTTGATGCCCAGTATCCCGATAATGGCCATGATGAGGAAGAAATAGAGCACCACCGACAGCAAGTTGGACAAAAAGCTGTGTAATGTGGCATCACCATGACGACTCATTAATCCATTGGCCATCCATTTCTTGATCAACTTGATGATCCAACGCCCCAAGAAAAACACGACGATGGCAGCCAGAATCTTGAGTCCCAAGGGGACAAGATAAGTGCGCACCAACTCCGGCAACCAGTCAGAGACAGGTGTGGTAGTGATATACTTGAGGCCCTCGTGCACCTGGGTAAGAGCTGTAGTATCTTGAATGGTCTCCGAAACTTCGGTTACGATGCTGTCGTTTTCCATTTTTTCAAATATTTCGAGGTGCAAAGGTAATGATATTTCGATTATTCTTAATTTAGCAGCCCAAATCTTTTTATGAGCTTCGAAGGCATCAAGACATATTGCAAAGACCCTAAAAACCGGAACACGGTCAATGTAGGACTGTTTATCTTACTGATAATCAGCTTTCATTTTCTTTATTTGGGGTGGCAGGCTTTAGGGTATTGGCCTATAGGCAAGCTCGTCCACAAGCTCATGGTCATGTCGGTTGATTTGGTTTATCGCCAGTCGTGCTGGCTTCTCGACCATGTCTTTCGTGTAGATATCACTACATCCAACGCCCAGCGCATCATCGCCGCACTCAATGTGGATGGAGGTTGGGCACGAGTCATCATCGCACCCGAATGTGCGAGTCTGAAGCAGTGGATGCATTGGCTATTCCTTATGATCCTCTTCCCTGGTCCATGGAAGCACAAACTGTGGTACATCCCTGCTGGCTTGGTCGTCATCGAGTGGACCAATGCCATCAGGATCTGCGGCATCCTGCTCATGCAAATCTATTGGCCTAACATCCACATCCACCTATTTGGCAGTGACATCAACACCTTCCAATTAGGCCATGACTACATCTTCAAGTTCTTCTTCTACCTCGTCATCTTCCTCATGTGGGTGCTCTGGGTAGAGTTATTTTACAATAAGTCATTGAAAGCAAAGACAAAAGCATAACACTATGAACGAACAACCTATCATCTTCATCCTCGATGCAGGCGGCACTGGATTCAAGTTCTCTGCCGTGCAAGAATCTCGCGAGATCATCGAACCCTTCACCATCCCTTCGGCCGCGCCTACTTTGGAAGAGGTACTGCAAAAACTCATCACCGGATTTCATGAATGCGAGACGCGCTGTGGCAACAAGGCTGCCGCCATCAGCTTCTGTTTCCCCGGTCCCGCCGACTATCCCAACGGCATCATTGGCGATTTGCAGAACCTACCCACTTTCCAAGGCGGTGTGCCGTTGAAAGCCATGCTGGAGAATGAGTTTCAGGTTCCCGTCTACATCAACAACGACGGTGACTTGTTTGCCTACGGCGAAGCCTTGAACGGCTTGCTGCCCGAAGTAAACAAACTTCTGGAGCAACAGCGCAATCCCAAACGCTACAAGAACCTTTTGGGCGTCACCCTCGGAACGGGCTTCGGTGGAGGTATTGTAATTAATAAGGTGTTGCTCAACGGCGACAACTCGGCTGGCGGCGAGATCAACCGCCACCGCAATCCGCTATACCCCACCACCAGCGCCGAAGACAGCATCAGCATACGTGCCGTTCGCCGCGTGTATGGACGCGAGGCAGGCATCGCCTTCGAAGACACACCCCATCCCTATGACATCTACAAGATTGCCATGGGGCAGCTGCCTGGCAACAAGGAGGCGGCACAAAAGTCATGGGACGAGATGGCCACAGCCTTGGCTGATGTGTTAGCCAACGCCATTTCGCTTATCGACGGCATCATCGTCATCGGAGGAGGCTTGTCGGGCGCCTGGCCTGTTTTCATGCCTACACTAATCAAGAAAATGAACGAGCCTTTCGCCGACCTCAATGACGGCCATCCCTACAGCCGCATGGAAACCGAGGCTTACAACCTGATGGATGCCCAAGACATGATCCGCTTCACGGAGAAGTCAGGAAAGATGGTCAAGGTGCCCTTCAGCGAACAGATGGTGTGGTATGACCCCACCAAACGCGTTGGAGTGGGCATCACCCGACTCGGTACCTCGTCGGCAGTGGCCATCGGTGCCTATGCCTATGCCATGGAGCAGCTCAAGAAATAACCTTATCAACACTTGATGTTGAAAAAATAAGCCCCGAAAAATTGATTTTTTCGGGGCTTATATGATTCATCTTTATTAATTTCGCAATTTGAACAAGCGTCTGAAAAAGCGCTGTTGCTTTGCATTTAACATATTAAATACCAGAAAGATGAGATCAAACCATACACAAATGGAATTGGATGGAGATTTGTTTAGTGGCCTAGAAGAAGCCCAAGAGCCTCAACCCGAAGAGCGTCCTTATGACAAAATCATAGAGACCCGAAAAAACACCACTTTTGCTTCCGAGCAGATTGAGCGTCAAGAAGAAGTGCAGGTGGTCGACAAAACCGAGCCAAAAATCGAATACCACTCCTACCCCATCGAAGAGGTGAAAGCCGCCGCCAAGGCTTATTTCCATGGCGATGCGTTGGCAGGCGACGTGTGGGCCAACAAATATGCCCTCAAGGACAGCGACGGCAACATCTACGAGCTCACTCCCGACGACATGCACCATCGCATTGCACGTGAGATTGCCCGCATCGAACGAAATTATCCCAACCCGATGACAGAAGACGAGATTTTCGAGGTGTTAAAAGACTTCCGCTATATCGTGCCCCAAGGCAGTCCTATGACAGGCATCGGCAACAACTTCCAGATCTCGTCATTGTCGAACTGCTTTGTCATCGGCAACAACGGCGATTCCGACTCCTACGGTGGCATCATGAAGACCGACCAAGAGCAGGTGCAGCTGATGAAACGTCGTGGTGGCGTGGGTCACGACCTGTCGCATCTCCGTCCTACGGGTAGTCCTGTGAAGAACTGTGCCTTGACCTCCACCGGCGTGGTGCCTTTCATGGAACGCTTCTCCAACTCCACCAAAGAGGTGGCACAAGATGGTCGCCGCGGTGCCTTGATGATGACCATCAGCATCAAACATCCCGACTCGGAGGCCTTCATCGACGCCAAGATGACCCAAGGCAAGATCACCAACGCCAACGTCTCGGTACGCATCACCGATGAGTTCATGCAGTGCGTCAAAGAAGGCAAGCCTTTCATCCAGCAATATCCCATCGACTCGCCCAACCCGAAATACACCAAAGAAGTGGATGCCCGCGCCTTGTGGAACAAGATCATCCACAACGCATGGAAGTCGGCCGAACCTGGGGTGATGTTCTGGGACACCATCATCCGCGAGTCCATCCCCGACTGCTATGCCGACTTGGGATTCAAGACCTTGAGTACCAATCCTTGCGGCGAGATTCCGCTCTGCGCCTATGACAGCTGCCGTCTTATCGCCATCAACCTCTACAGTTATGTTGACCACCCCTTTACTCCCGAGGCCCGATTCAACCACCAGCTGTTCTCCAAGCATGTAGCCATCGCCCAACGCATGATGGATGACATCATCGACCTGGAGATCGAGAAGGTTGACGCCATTCTCGCCAAGATTGCCGCCGACCCCGAAGACGATGAAATCAAACGCACCGAGGTCAACCTGTGGAAGAACATCAAGGCCAAGTGTTTGCAAGGGCGCCGCACGGGTATCGGCATCACCGCCGAGGGCGACATGCTAGCCGCTTTGGGTAAGCGCTACGCCTCTGAAGAAGCCATCGCCTTCTCCACCGAGATACAAAAGTTGTTGGCTTACAATGCCTACCGTTCATCCGTCAATTTGGCCGAAGAACGTGGCAAGTTCCCCATGTACGATGCCAAACGCGAAGAGAACAACCCCTTCATCAAGCGCCTGCGTGCCTTGGACGAGGACCTCTACCAAAAAATGTGTCGTGTGGGTCGCCGCAATGTTGCCATGTTGACCATCGCGCCCACAGGCACCGTCAGCATCTGCACCCAGACCACCTCGGGCATCGAGCCTGTCTTTATGGTCAGCTACAAGCGCCGTCGCAAGGTGAATCCCAACGACAAAGACGTTCATGTCACCTTTACCGATGTGACGGGTAACTCGTTTGAGGAATACAATGTGTTCCATCCCAAGTTCGTCACCTGGCTTGAGGTGAACGGCTACAATGTGGATGAAGTGCTGCATTACGATGATGAAAAGCTGAATGGCATCATTGCACAATCTCCATACTACAAAGCCACGGCCAATGACATCGACTGGGTAAACAAAGTGAAGATGCAAGGCTCGATGCAGAAATGGGTCGACCACAGCATCAGCGTGACGGTCAATGTGCCGAAGGAGACCACCGAAGAACTAGTCAGCCAAATCTACATGACCGCATGGGAGTGCGGCTGCAAAGGCATGACCATCTACCGCGACGGCTCACGTGACGGAGTATTGGTGGCCAAAGAGGAGAAAAAAGAGGCTCCGAAAGCTGACGGCGGTGTCCGTCCCAACGACATCCGTGAAACGGTTGCCCCACAACGTCCGAAGGAACTCGAATGCGACGTGGTGCGTTTCCAGAACAACTATGAGAAGTGGATCGCCTTCGTCGGCAAACTGCATGGTAAACCTTACGAAATCTTCTTGGGCAAGGCCGAAGACTTCTTCCTGCCTCCGTATGTCGAAAAGGGTGTCATCATCAAGGAGAAAATCAAAGGCGAGGCCACCCGTTACGACTTCCGTTACAACGACAAGGATGGCTATGAAGTGCTGATGCAAGGCCTGTCACGCTCATTCGACAAGGAATACTGGAACTATGCCAAGCTGATTTCAGGCATCTTGCGCCACGGTATGCCTATCCAATATGTGATCGAGTTGGTGCAGAACCTCAATGTGGAGGAAGAAAGCATCAACACATGGAAAAACGGCATTGCCCGTGCCTTGAAGAAATATGTGCCCGATGGTGTCGTCGACGAGAAAGAGAAATGCCCCAACTGTGGCGAGAAGCTCGTCTTTGAAGACGGCTGCAAACACTGCCGCAACTGCGGCTATTCCAAGTGCGGATAAACCAAGACGAAAACAGTTGTTTTTTTTATCTTCATAATGGTGGGTCGCCGGCACAAGTCGGCGACCTTTTTTTGGGGATTCCCCTTCGGGGAATGGAGTCAAGCACATTTTGTAAAATGCGGCGGCAAACACATCTTACATTCAGTAAACGCCACAAGCCGCCGCTGTATAACACAACGATAACACTCCATTCCCGAAGGGAATCTCAAAATTGGAACAAGTTTTTCACATTAGCCGTTGTAACAACTGCAAAGTCTTCCAATGGCATTTGCAGAACATCAGCGATCTTCTGCGCCGTATGAACCAAAAATGCAGGTTCATTGCGTTTGCCGCGGCATGGCACTGGGGCCAGATAGGGTGCATCCGTCTCCAAAACAATCCTATCCAAAGGCAGATTGGACAGATAATCCTTCACGCCACAGTTTTTATAAGTCGTTACGCCTCCTAGACCAAGATGAAAACCCAATTCGAGATAGGCTTTGGCTTCTTCCTCTGTACCCGTAAAGCAATGCATGATACCATGCAAACCGCCGTCTTGCTTCTTTTCAAGGATCTTCACCATCTTGTCGAAGGCATTACGACAATGAATGGATAGCGGCAAACCAAGTTGTTTTGCCCAATCCAATTGGATTTCGAGGGCATCAAGTTGTTGCCTCTCAAATGTAACATCCCAATAGAAATCGAGGCCGACCTCCCCCACTCCGATGTAAATGCCACGTTCAAGCTCCTTTTCCATCATAGAAAGCACCTCTTTGTAGTCCTCCTTCACCTCCTCGGGCTGCAGGCCCATCATCACTCGGGTGCAGTCAGGATATTGCTCATGCAATTCAAGCATCGGTGCGATGGTCGAGGCATCCACATTAGGGAGGAGCATCATTCCTACACCAGCGTCCAAAGCACGCTTCATAGCCTCGTTTCTATCAAGGCTGAATTGGTGGTCGTAGACGTGGGTATGGGTATCGACTAGGTACATCTATAGTTTAGAGTTGAGAGTTGAGAGTTGAGAGAGGAGGGTTAATAGAGGAAATTGTCGTAAGGATAACGAATTGCATGCATATCACGGATTTCCTTGTAGAGCAGATCTCGAAATTCCTGATAGTTGTCGCGGTTCTTGGCGGAGATGAAGATGCAGTTTTCGTTCATCTTGGCCATCCAAGTCTTTTTTAGATCCTCGTAGGAGACATTGCGCTTGGTGGGCGGCGTCAGGTCATCAGGGTCTTTCTCTTCCCATGTGTAGGCATCGGTCTTGTTGAAAACCACGATGGTCTTCTTGTCGGCACAGCCTAGCTCGGCCAAGGTCTGGTTCACCACCTCCATCTGCGCCTCGAAGTCGGGATGCGAGATGTCGACCACATGCAACAGGATGTCCGACTCGCGCACCTCGTCCAAGGTCGACTTGAACGACTCCACGAGATGATGCGGCAGTTTACGGATAAATCCTACAGTATCAGACAATAAGAAAGGTAGATTCTCCACCACCACCTTACGCACCGTGGTATCCAAAGTGGCAAAGAGTTTGTTTTCGGTGTAGACCTCCGACTTGCTCAACAGGTTCATGATGGTCGACTTGCCAACGTTGGTATAGCCAACGAGTGCCACGCGCACCAGCTTACCGCGGTTCTTGCGCTGCACTGTCTTCTGTTTGTCGATATCTTTCAGCTTCTCTTTCAACAACGCGATGCGTTCCAGAATCAAGCGACGGTCGGTTTCGATCTGGGTCTCACCAGGACCACGCATACCGATACCACCACGTTGACGCTCCAAGTGGGTCCACATTCGGGTCAGGCGGGGCAAAAGGTATTGGTATTGTGCTAGTTCCACTTGGGCTTTTGCGTGTGCCGTATGGGCATTTGAGGCGAAAATATCAAGGATAAGGCTCGTACGGTCAAGGACACGACACTCCAAGGCTTGCTCCATGTTACGGGCTTGCGTGGCGCTCAACTCATCGTCAATGACGGCAATCTCTATGTTCTCCGCCTTGATGTACTGGTGAATCTCCTCCAACTTGCCCGAGCCGAGATAAGTCACGCTGCTTGGTCGGTCCAAAGGCTGCACAAAACGAGCCACTGGGATACCGCCTGCCGTCTCCAACAGGAAAGCCAACTCATCGAGGTATTCCTCCGTACGTTCGCGGCCTTGTTGTTTGCTGGCAACAGCGATAAGCACAGCCCTTTCGGGAATCTTTTCGTATGTGATGAAATCGCCCATTGTGTTGTGTTGGTTGAGACGCGATTAATCGCGTCTCTACAAGCATTAATATGTTCTAAATCCTATGATCTTCCTTACCTCATTCAAGGTCTTCGACGCGCTCTCACGTGCCTTTTCAGCGCCCATTCGGGCAATGCGGTCAAGGCGTTCCGTATCGGACGAAAATTCTATGATGCGCTCGCGGATGGGAGCGACCGTCTTTTCGAGGTCCTCTGCAAGTTGTTTCTTCATGTCGCCATAACGGATGGAGCAGTCGTTCCACTTCTCGTCGAAATATTTCACCGTGTCAGGCTCACTGACGATGTTCATCATCGTGAAGAGGTTTTGGATGACCTCCGGTTTGGGACTGTTAGGCTCCGTCGGGCCGCTGTCGGTGACAGCGCGCATCACTTTCTTACGCATGGTCTTCTCGTCCTCGAAGAGGTAGATGCAGTTACCGTCGCTCTTGCCCATCTTGCCGCTACCATCCAATCCTGGCACTTTGATGGCATCGCCACCGAAGTAATAGTTCTGGGGCTCGGGGAAGAATTCCACCTGATAGATATTGTTGAAGCGGCGGGCGCACTTGCGGGCCATTTCCATGTTCTGCTCCTGGTCCTTTCCCACTGGCACCCATTTGGCACGATGTTGCAGGATGTCGGCGGCCATCAGCGTGGGATAGGTAAACAAGCCTGCATTCACATTATCAGGCTGTTGACGGGCCTTCTCCTTGAAGGTCGTCACGCGACCCAACTCACCAATGTAGGCGTTCATGTTGAAATAGAGATACAACTCGATGGTCTCCGGCACATCACTCTGGATATAGATCGTGGCCTTTTCAGGATCGATGCCACAGGCGAGGTATTCAGCCAAAATCGTGCGGGCCGAACGCTGTATATTTTCTGGCTTGGGGTGCGTGGTCAACGAGTGCCAGTCGGCGATGAAGAAGTAGCAATTATAATCTTCCTGCATCTTCACGAAGCTACGCACGGCGCCGTAGTAGTTACCGAGGTGAAGGTTTCCGGTGGGGCGGATGCCGCTAAGTACGATGTCTTTTGCCATAATTGATTCAATTTGGGTGCAAAAGTAATAAAAAAACTGACAACATAGGAAAGCCCACCTCATTGCGAAGTGGGCTTTCATGATTAAATTTCAAAACTGCATTTACCGCACCACAAATTTCCGCGTTTCGCCTGCAAAGGTGATGAAATACATGCCTTGAGGCAATGACGACACATTAATTTGTTGGTTTTCGGCGGTGATTTGACCTGCTATTACAGTTTGACCCATAAGGTTGTTGATACGATAGAATTGGTCTGGTAGAGACGGTGTGCACACCGTCTCTACAAACAAAACGCCATTGGTAGGATTAGGATAAACCGTAAATGCAGCCCCTGAGCCTGTTGAAGGATCGCCTTCTTCAATCCCATACCCTTCCGGTACCAATTGCACATCCTGCACCAAGGTCTCCCAGTCTGCCACCGTCAAGGTGAGGGTCTTGGGGTAATAGCCCTCGCAAGAATACGTCACCTCGTAGGTGCCGCCCTTGATGGGACGGTGGTAGTCGCCAACAGGCAAATGACTGCTGACGGCAGAACCGTGATGATCGTGGGTGAGAATGGTGACCTCTGCCTCCAAAGGCGCACCTGTCACCGAATCCGTCACCCTACCGTGAATCCCATAAAGACATTGTTCCAAGTAACGCAACATGCTCTCATGGTTATAAGTCCAATACATGGGCATCGTCGACGGATTCGGTGTATAGGGGATGGAGCACTCGATGGTCACCTCGCGACATTGCTGGTAATAGTTCATGTAATCCTGGCGGCTGCCATAGATGGGATACCACACATAACCGTTGACGATGCCGTTGTCGAAACCGCTCATATACATGGTATCGTGTTCATGGGTCAAGTCGGCATATTCATGACACACCAATTGCCACCATTCGTCATCGGGATGCAGCGGTTGGTAGGTGTCCCACGGATAGTTCAGCACCTCGGATCCGCCATGATAGTTCGCCGCCATGGTAAAGGGGTATTGCTCGGCAAGGTCGGGATAGTTGCGGTTGAGGTCGGCATCGTTGGCATTGTTGCGACGGGCGCCATAGACGGTGTTGTTGCCTCCGTGATAGGTGCCGTCGGGGTTGGTACAGGGCGAGATGAAAATGTCGAGGCGGTCGAGCAGTGCGAGGATTCGAGGGTCGTTGCTGGTGCAAAGCTCATCGATGAGACGCAGCATGAGCATCATGCCTGTCAGCTCGTCGCCATGGATGGTGGAAGTGTAGAGGAACTTGGGCTTGCCATCGGGATCACCGTTGTTGAAGCGGCAAAACATGAGCTTGCGTCCGCTCGCCAATGTGCCCAAATCGAAGTATGTGCACCGTTCAGGATAATCCTCGGCGTAATGCTTCATCATGTCCTGGTAGGCCTCATAGGTAGGATAGGCATCCCAGTCGTAGGCCTCGCGGTTCGTGCCGTCCCACATGGCATAATGCTCCTGCATGGAAGGTGGGGTGAGCAGCGTTGGCTGATAGCCCATGGCAAGGAGTCGGCGGTACTGCTCTTCGTTGGCATAACAAATCAGATGGTTGCCTTCCAGTTTGTCGATGGAACAAAGACGGGTAATCCGTGCAGCCTCCTCTCGTTGTTGTATGGGTAGGGAAAAGAAATACTCCCCACGTGTGGCCATCAAGGTTTCGAGGTCGGTTTGGGCCATGGTCATTTTCCCCGCCAACAGCAGGAGCGTAAGAAGAGCAAATAGCCGTAGGTTTTTCATAGATTATATGGGTATAATGTTGTTCGTGCGTTTGCCATTTGTAGGGACGCATCGCATGTGTCCGCCGGTTGCATTGGCGGACACACGCGGTGTGTCCCTATAGGATTATCGCACCACAAATTTATGTGTTTCGCCTGCAAAGGTAATGAAATACATGCCTTGCGGCAATGACGAAACATTAATTTGTTGGTTTTCGGCGGTGATTTGGCCTGTCAATAGGGTCTGGCCCATGAGGTTGGTAATTCTGAATGCAGAATGATGAATGCGGAATGCAGAATGATGAATGGTGAGGATGCCGTTGGTAGGATTAGGATAAACCGCAAAGGTCCCTGAGCCTGACGAAGGGCTTTCCTCTTCAACCCCATGAATGTCGCTGTAAATCGCATCGCAGTCCTCGTCGCCGTATTTGAAGACCAGTTCGTTCTCCACCCAATAGCAGCGCATACCTTCCACACGGATGCCGTCACCGTTGTCCATCAGCCTTTCGGGGAAGAAACTCGTCAGGTGGCCGATGCCGCATACGATGTCGCCGCTGAAAATGTCGTCCGTGTCGCTTACATGCAACATTCGATAAAATCTGCCCTCGTATTCAACAATTTCCTCGGCATCCACATGCATGGTGAGCGTTTCCGTGCCGACCTTGGTGACCCAAGTGTCGCCTTCATGGGCACCAAAGTCATACAGCACGGTAAACTCTTCCAAAGTCTTGTTCCACCAATACAACTTGCCGTCGCGCTCATAGACATATTCGTGCGTCACATCTTGATGCAAATCCTTGTCGTAAAGTGTGTTGATTTTCACAAGGATATGTGTCGGTTCATCTTGGACAATAGTGTCGCCCGCCTGATAGAGGTATTGGTAGGTGATGCTGCCATTCTCGTTCTCGATTTCGTAGTACCATTCGTTACCAATGGGGCTGAAGAGCATAGTGCCGTCAATATCAACACCGATGGCACCGAAATCCCCAATGGAAGTATGAACAATGATACTTGTCGACACAAAAGCATGAAAAGGGAACGGCTCTCTGCATTTTAGGCTGCCTCGCAAATAGTCGCCATAGTTTTCCAAGGTAACAGGAAGCGAGTCTTCGATGGTGATTTCAAGATAATCTGTACCTACTTCCTCGATTCCGGTAATCGTGATGGGTTGCGACCATTCCGCATTGACCAGACTGAATTGGTGTGGCTCGTATGAATCAAGCCCATAGAAAGGCAGGTATGCGACCAGCCCAAAACTAATGGCGGCTTCGTCAATCATGAGGACGACTTCATCTTCGCCTTCGGTGGAAACAATGTGAATCGGTGCCACAATGTACTCGCTGCGTTTTGCCATAGGTTCAACGAGGTTGGTAAGGTAAGTATGAAGTACAATGTCTTCTCCCATTTGAAGCGTGATGGGCAGAATATCTTCAACGTCTACATATCCATACGCAGGATCGTAATGATTGATTGCTACGATGGAGTCGTCTGCATATACCTCCGAAATGACAACTTCATGGTCGGTGACATTCAAGATAGTAAAGGAGTTTTGGTATTGGTACATTTCCGTAACCCACAGCGTATCAGGCGTAATCACCAATTCGCCGCTGCCAGGTGTGAGTCCTCCAATAATATGTATGTACGGAGTACTTCCTTGACCCAGAGAGCTTTCGCAATAGATATTGACATTGGTTGTATTTTCCGGGAAGTTGACCAAGGTAGCGGATACATTAAGCGACTCGTGAGGCGGGATTACATATGGAAGAGTGTGTGAAGGAATCAGCGCAAGATAGTCAGTGCCGGCTTCGTAAAGCTCATAGATTGTGATGCTCTCCAAGGCGTTGGTGTTATACAAGTAGAAGTCCTGAGTCAATGGAGAGTTTTCATCGAAAGTAAGTCCTTGCATTGGCATCCACAACAAACCCTCGTCCCAAGCTTCCTCATTGACCCTAACGGTGACTTGCCTGTTGCCTATCGAAGTGGCAATGTTGACATGGTAAGTGTTATAGCCCTTATATCCGACACCGTTCACTTCCACTTCCACATTCATGGTTGCATTGGGCTGCAAAGTACGGGGCAAACCTCCATAAGAGAGAAGCACCACATTGTCATCAGGTTCCACATTGATGGATGAAATGGTGACAGCCGCGTCGGTTTGGTTGCTGATGGTGAAAGTCTGTGGCACCCAAGGCTCTTCAAAAGTCAGTATATCGGGTGAAATGACCAAACCGTCTTGCTGTAAAGTACCATAAATTGTGATGTCGTCAACGCAAATGGCAGATTGTCCAGAGCAATAGTGGTGACGAATAGCGACATAGACCTCCTGACCGGTATAAGCGGAAAGGTCAACGGTATAGTAGTACCAGTTGCCCTGACGGTTTCCCGCATCTTTAGCGGCTATGGTCCATTCCGACAAGAGCGTGAAAGCCAACGGGTCATCGTTGACTGTAGTTGAGATGGATACCCCAAAATGCTCGGCAGGGTAGATTTCATCCAAAGCACATGCATAAAAATTGATAACGGGCCAGTCTTCACTCAAAACCAATCGTGGAGAAACGAGATACTCGTTTGGTGCAAGGGAATCGCCTGTGGCATAGTCTTTGGAATAAGCCATCACCATCCCGTTGGAATTGTGGCCCATACCGCCAATAGAAGGTTCCCAACAATGGCCGTCGCCATCGCCATCGAGGGTAGTCCAACCTTGAAGGGTGCCGTCTTCAAAGTCGTAATGGAGGCTTTGCGCCACGCCACCAAGAGCGAAGCCAGCCAAAATCGCTAAAGTTAATACTAATCTTTTCATTGTCGTATGTTTTTGATTATTATTCATTTATTCGTTTCGGTTTGTAGGGCTGTCACAACGTGGCAGCCGCCTTGGTTTTCCATGTGCGGCTGCCGTGGTACGACAGCCCTACAAGACCGCGATTAACGCACCACAAATTTCTGCGTTTCGCCTGCAAAGGTAATGAAATACATGCCTTGAGGCAATGACGAAACATTAATTTGTTGGTTATCAGCGATGATATTGCCTGAAAGGACGGTTTGGCCCACCAGATTGGTGATATGGTAGGTCTGGTCTGGTAGAGACGGTGTGCACACCGTCTCTACAAACAAAACACCGTTGGTAGGATTAGGAAAAACCTCAAAGGTCCCTGAGCCTATCGAAGGGCCGCCTTCCTCTAAACCATGTACCTCCGAATAAATCGCATCGCAGTCCTCATCACCGTATTTGAACACCAATTCGCCTTCATTCCAATAGCAACGCATACCTTCCACGCGCATTCGGTCGCCGTCGCCCATCAACCTTTCGGGGAAGAAACTGGTGAGGTGTATTCGATTTCTTCCACTGCGTCCACATGCATGTCAAGGGCTCTTGTGCCGACCTTGATTTCCCACGAGTCGCCCACTTCGGCTTCATAGTCATACAGTACGGTAAACTCTTCCAAAGTCCTGTTCCACCAATATAGTTTGCCATCGCGCTCGTAGACATATTCGTGTGTCACCTCGTCGCGCAATCCCTTGTCGTAAAGCGTGTTGATTTTCACGAGGATATGCGTCTGTTCGTCTTGGACAATGGTGTCGCCAGCCTGAATTGGGGTTGTTGTGGCTGGTTGCCAGGCACATAATCGCAATCATAATCGCCTTCGTGATACAGCAATTCACCATCTTCAAGGTAGCATCTCATATATGCATATTCTGTGCCGTCATAAACAAATTCATGTGGAAACAATCCCTTTTCATATCCTATTCCCTCTATGATTCGACCATCGTAGATTAAAAAGCCCTCATCGGGGATATAACCCGTCACATATTGGGTGCGGTAAGTATGACCGTTCCAAGTCACGCTGTCAACGCTCTCAACCGTCACAAGGCACGTGTATCCTTCCTCAATATCGCAATACCACGTATCACCCTCTTCGGCATTGAAATCATACATCACCGTAAACGAATCGGTTGAATGATTGTACATGTAAACGACACCATCCTCCTCATAAACATATCGATAACCATCAATAACGCTGCACAAGTGACCCTGAATTTCTTCCGTGCCAGTCACAACACTCTTAAGGTAATAGAAAGGAGGCTCCGTAATCGGCCCTTGCGATAGCACATGGAAATACCACTCCGCCCCTTGGGGAGCAAACGATGCAAGTGTACCATCACTGTTCATCACGCAATCTTCAAACTCCTCGTTGTCCCAAACCAGGTTGCTGTTCTCGTGATAGCACAAGAGTTGAATGTATGCTCCAACCATCGCTTCATAGCCACTATTCAAGAAACCATAAGTGCTTCCAACGCCTTCAATCCAATATTCTTCCACTTCACCTATAGTGCCATCTTCATAATACTCTGCCAATCCCAACATTCGTCTCATATTGCCATTTACTTGTACTTCGGATTCTTCCAACACCCCCAACTTTTGATCAAACCAATTCACGTTGACAGTGTCGCCCACGGTCAAGTTGAAATCGTAAAGCAGCACTTCGTCTTGATAGTTTTGTTCTATTTTTCTGCGGAAATACACCCTCTTGTCCTCTTCACGAACCGCACCTGCAATTCTTTTGGAATCATACACATCTTCCTTCCAAACAAGTTTATAGTCCACACCATCAAGAGTGATATAATCCCTAATACTTTGTATTTCAGTGTAATAATTATTCGGCCAATTCACAGCACTGATGGAAACCACATTCCATTTCTGGCGGTCGTTGCCCTCATGAACCAAAGGGACATAGTTACCATAATTGGTAATTTCATCAGCATCCGGAATGCACTTCCAGTACTCCCCGCCGCCATCAAAATACAGATGGTTGTCATATCCTTTGAAAAGGCGAGGATTTTCGCCGCCTGGAGCAATATCAACAAGGGGAAGGTGCTCTCCTAACTCGGTGAAATACTCGCCATGGTCGGTGGAATAGGAAAGAACAGCCTGAAGTCCCATGAAGTGAGGCGTGTACACAACTCCTTCATCGCTAATGGCCAAACTCGTTCCATCAAACAGATAGAAGCCCGGAATATGCTGGAAA
>ONJF01000019.1 GCA_900318085.1 uncultured Bacteroidales bacterium | reverse complement strand
ATCAATATACAACAATTCCAGCTCCACGCTGGGGTCGTTGACGGTGATAGGCAAGTCATTGGCAATGTTGTTGCAAAAAGTAGCCACCGCACTGTTGTAGTTGGGACGGCACCACTTGCCAAAAAGATTAGGGAAGCGATAGACCAACACCTTAGCGCCCGTCTCATCCTGATACTTTAAGAACAACTCCTCTCCTGCCTTTTTGCTTCGGCCATATTCGGAGTTGCCGAAACGGCCTGTCAAAGAAGCCTGTTGGGAACTGCTTAGCATAACGGGGCAACGGTTGCCATGCTTCTTCAGGGTGTCGAGCAGGGTGCTGGCGAAGCCAAAGTTGCCTTGCATGAACTCCTCTTGGTTCTGCGGGCGGTTGACGCCGGCGAGGTTGAACACGAAGTCGCACTCACGGCACCAGGCGTCCAGCTCCTCTGGGGTATTGCCCAGGTCGTACTCGAAGACGGCATCGATCTTCAGGTCGGGGAAACGTTTGTCCTTGCCGTCTTGTATGTTCTTCAATGAGGCGCAGAGGTTCTTTCCCACGAACCCTTTCGCGCCTGTGACTAGTATTTTCATAAACACATCAATTTGTTATTTTGCGTTTAACATCGGAATAACCGGAAGAATCGGAAAGGATAGTTTCTAACTTTCTGTGTTTTCTGGTTTTTCTGATGTTAAAACAACGCCGATGTAGATCACTCCGAGCGAATCTCCTTGGACTTGGCACGAGGTTCGAGGCCTAAATCTTCGCGGATGAAGCGCAACTTGAGCAGCAGCTCCTTCATGCCTTCCACGTCGAGACGACCTGTGTTGTGCGAGTGGTAGTCTTCGGTACGCGAGATGGCGTCGTCGCCTTCGGTGAAGTATTTGTCGTAGTTCAGGTCGCGGCTGTCGCAGGGGATGCGGAAATAGTTGCCCATGTCGATGGAACGCAGCATCTCCTCACGTGTGACGAGGGTCTCGTAGAGCTTCTCGCCGTGGCGGGTGCCGATGACCTTGACCTCGGTGTCGAGGTATTTCTTGTCGATGCGGCCATAGACCTCCTTCAAGGCTTGAGCCAGTACCGACAGCGTAGCAGCTGGGGCCTTCTGCACGAAGAGGTCGCCATTCTCGCCATGCTCGAAGGCATAGATGACCAAGTCGACGGCATCGTCGAGCGTCATCATGAAACGTGTCATGTTGGGGTCGGTGATGGTGATGGGCTTACCTTCCTGCATCTGCTCCACCCACAGCGGAATGACGGAGCCACGGCTAGCCATGACGTTGCCATAGCGTGTGCAGCAGATGGTCGTCTTGGCGTTGGGGCCGAGGGCACGTCCTTGCGCGATGGCCACCTTCTCCATCATGGCCTTGGAGATACCCATGGCGTTGATGGGATAGGCCGCCTTGTCGGTGGAGAGCACCACCACGTTCTTCACTCCATGCTCGATGGCGGAGAGCAACACGTTATTGGTGCCTTCCACATTGGTGCGCACGGCCTCCATGGGGAAGAACTCACAGGAGGGCACCTGCTTCAATGCAGCAGCGCTGAAGACATAGTCGACGCCATTCATGGCAAAGTCGACAGCCTCTTTCTGGCGCACGTTGCCGATGTAAAACTTCACCTTGGCCGCCTCGTTGGGGTGGTTGGCCTGCAGGTGGTGACGCATGTCGTCTTGTTTCTTCTCGTCGCGCGAGAGGATACGGATCTCCTTGATATCGCTGGTCAAGAAACGGCGCAGCACGGCGTTGCCGAAGCTACCGGTGCCGCCGGTAATGAGTAATACTTTGTCTTTGAATATTGACATATTTTATAATTGAGAATTTATAATTGACAATTGAAAGTTTAGAGTTTAGAGTTGAGGGTTTAGAGTCAGTGGAGGGTTGAGAGTAGTAAGTTGAGAGTCGAGGGTGCGAGCCCGATAAGGGCGACGCACAAAGACTTATTTTAGATTTGCGGAAGATTTGACTCCTTCGAACGCAGAGCGTTTGCTTCCTTACCTCTCTTAACGGCTCCGCCCCGTCAATCACATTCCGTGGTGACAAGGGGCTGGTCTTCATGGTTTTACGGACTTACCTAAACACGTTCATTTTTGGTTTTTGGTGGTCCGCTTTGGAATTTAAGGACAAAGATAAGGGTTTTTTAATTAACTACGTTGAAATCTCTGATTGATTACATCGAATGCAAGGCATTTCGGCGGAGCCAATCTTCGATTTGAAAATTGAGATTTGAGAGTTTATAATTGAAAATTTGTTGAGAGTTGGGGGTGAGTTTAAAGTTTAGAGTTTAGAGTTTATAGTTGAGAGTCAGTTATTAGTTGAGAGTTTAAAGTTGAGAGTTAAGAGTCAGTTGGAAGTTTAGAGTTAAGAGTTGAGAGTTGAGAGTATTGCAGCCGGTAGGAAGCGCGGCGAAGGCGCGCTATTATCTGTGCTATCTGTGGTATCTGTGTGACTAGGTTGTTGATAGTTTAGAGTTGAGAGTTTAGAGTCAGTTGAAAGTTGAAAGTTGAGAGTAATGCAGCCGCTAGGCAGCGCAGCGAAGGCGCGCTATTATCTGTGATATCTGTGGTATCTGTGTGACTAAGGAGTTGAGAGTTTAGAGTTTAGAGTTGAGAGTCAGTTGAGAGTTTAGAGTTGAGAGTTGAGAGTGCAAGCCCGATCAGGGCGAAGCACAAAGATTTATTATAGATTTACGTAAGATTTGCTTCTTAAAACTTTACATTAGATTTGCTTCTTCAAACCATTATATATGTTCCTCCACCCCACGGAAATGCACGTTAAGCTCATGGAGCGGTGCCAGCAGCGTGCCGAGCGGCGTGCCCTCGGTCATCTTGGTGAAGGCGTTCACGTCCTTGGGGAAGCACTTGCCGCCGTAGCCGTACTTGCCATCGGGACCCGGCACGTAGGTGTGCGTGTCGTTGATATAGCCCGAGAGCAGCACGCCCGTGTGCACCTTGCGCCAGTCGGCACCCATCTGCTCGCAGTACTCGCGGCAGGCGTTGAAATAGGTGACCTTATAGGCACCGAACACGTTGTGCATGTACTTGGTCAGCTCGGCCTCCAAAGGGGTCATCACGGTGAACTTCTTACCCACGAAGATCTTGGTGAGCAGCTCGTGTGCCCCAGTGAACACCATGGTCTGCTTCTTGAAGTCCTCAATGAAGGTGCGCTCGGTGAGGAACTCAGGCATATAGCACACCTGGTGGCCCGTCTCGCGCGAGAGCATCTCGCTGGTGCCCGGCAGGATGGTGGTGCGGACAAACACGGGCACATCGGGGAGCTTACGGATCAGCTCCTTCATGAGGCGCAGGTCTTGGGTACCGTCGTCCTCGGTGGGGACATGGATCTGCAAGAAAGCGATGTCGATGTTACTTAAGTCATCATTATACCCCTTGGGTGGGTCGCTGATGAAGAGTTTGCAATCAGGGTTGTTGTGTTCCAACCAGTCTTTGAGGGCTCCTCCTACGAAGCCGCAGCCGATGATTCCTACGTTGATCATAATGTATTTAATTGATAATTTATAATTGACAATTGATAGTTTAGAGTTTAGAGTTGAGAGTCAGTATTTAGTTGAGAGTTGAAAGTTTAGAGTTGAGAGTTGAGAGTTGAGAGTCAGTATTTAGTTGAGAGTTGAAAGTTTAGAGTTTAGAGTTTAGAGTTGAGAGTCAGTTATTAGTTGAGAGTTGAGAGTCATGCAGCCGGCAGGCAGCGCGGCGAAGGCGCGCTATTATCTGTGCTATCTGTGGTATCTGTGTGACAGAGGGAGTTGAGAGTTTAGTGTTGAGAGTTGAGAGTCGGTGGATAGTTTATTGTTGAGAGTCAGGATGCTCTGGGTTTCACATGTCCGTCAAGCTAAAGCAGCGGGGCTCAACCTCATATTTGTCAAAGTATTTGTCACGTAACAGTTCTACTTTGTCCATAAAAGGCTGTCGCTTGAAATTACGCTTGTCGCGCTTCACCTCGGCAATGAGGACTTTGGGGCGGTCATGATATATCGCCACGATGTCTACTTCGTGTTGGCCGCTGTCGTTCGTCTTGCTTCGGTTGTTCTCCCACCACGATCCGATTTGTCCAATGGGCAACTCTTCACATAACTTATCCTTGAAATAGTCTTCCAACTCCTTACCCGAATAGGTGGGATAGTCTTGAACGACAATATCCTTCAGTCTTTCCCATTGCCCCGTTTGTATGAGATTCTGGTACTTCACGATATAGCGGAACCAAAACCTCAAGAAATGATCTTTTATTTCATATCTAACCGTTTGGCTTCCAGGCTTAGACAGCACCGGTCGTTTTTTGCCAACCAAGTCGTAATCCTCTTCCAAGCGCTGCATGATTCCTCCCAAACTTGCAACTCCAGTGAGTTGTGAAATTCGTGAACTCTCGGTTGCACCACTCGCAATGGCTGACAACACCGAATAATAGGTGCCATATTGCTTGCCCATCTCCTGAATGAGCACCGTGTTCCCTTCCTCTAGGAAGAGGGAATTCTCGCCACACATTCTTTCCAATATGCTCTGCACTTTTACGCAACCGTTGTCCATCAACAACTCCACATATTTGGGCACGCCCCCTGTGGTAGCATAGAGCGCCAAAAGATCGTCGTTTGAATAGTTGGGATTATGGTCTTTGAGTATCTGCTTCAGCACGCTTGGCATAAATGGCTTGAGCTTGATGAAGCCCGATGCTCTCCCGTATAAAGGCTCTTTAGCATCCTGGGAAATACGGTGCATCAAAGTAAAAACAGATCCGCAAACCAGCAAGTTGACATGGGTGTTGTCTTTGGTCTGGTCCCAAATGTTCTGTATCTCGCTGAATATGGCTGGGTTGATATTGTAAAACTCCTGAAACTCATCGAGTATCAGATTGAAAGGCATGTTTTTTCCGTATTCCATGCAAAGTCGGAACAGATCCCGAAATGAAGTGATACCTTCTGGAACAAAAATGCCCAACGACCGCCTGGCCTCCTCCGAAAATTGGCTGCAAAGCGTTGCCTCGTTGTTGCGGCTGACAAACAGATACAACGTTGGAGAAGCCTCGCAACTCTTCATGATCAGCTTGGTCTTGCCGATCCTGCGTCGGCCCGTCACCACAGTCATCTGCGAACTGACGGAAAAAGCCACAGTCCTAATCCTTTCCAATTCAGCAAGTTCCTTTTGTCTGTCGTAAAATTTCATACTCTTAATTTTCGCGGCGGTTATTTTCGCGGTGGTTATTTTTCATATCGCAAAGATACAAACTTTTTGAAAAACAATACTTTCTTCCATGTTTATTACCGTATAATTGGAAGAGCTGAGGGTTGAGTGTTTAGTGTTTAGTGTTTAGAGTTGAGAGTCAGTAGTAAGTTTAGAGTTTAGAGTTTAGAGTCAGTGGAAAGTTGAGAGTAATGCAGCCGGTAGGCAGCGCGGCGAAGGCGCGCTATAATCTGTGCTATCTGTGGTATCTGTGTGACTGGGTGACTGGGTGTCGGGTGTGCAAGCCCGATAAGGGCGAAGCACAAAGATTTATTTTAGATTTACGTTAGATTTGCTTCCCTTCTCTACCTTATATTAATGTTTGTCATAAATCTCGAAGCGGCTGTTCTTGCTAATGAACTCCGGCACGGTCCGCTTCATCAGCTTCACCATGTCGGGGATCTCCACCTTGCGCGACAGGTCTTCCAACTCGTCGACGATGGCGGCGACCTCGTTGTATTCATATTCCCTCACCTTGGCGATGCGGATACGCTCATGCGAGGTGGGGAGTGTGTTCTCCTTGTTGGAAAGCACCTCCTCGTAGAGCTTCTCGCCGGGACGGAGGCCCGTGTACTTGATTTCGATGTCCTTGCCCACCTCAAGGCCGGCCAGCTCGATCATGCGGCGCGCCAAGGTGTCGATCTTGACGCTCTCGCCCATGTCGAAGACGAAGATCTGGTTGCCCTCGCCCATGATGGCGGCCTCCATCACCAGACGGCAGGCCTCAGGGATGGTCATGAAGAAACGCGTGATGTCGGGATGGGTCACCGTCACAGGACCGCCGTTCTCGATCTGCTCGCGGAAACGCGGGATGACGCTGCCGTTGCTGCCCAACACGTTGCCGAAACGCGTGGTGACGAACTTGGTCTTCCCCTCGTGCTTGCCTTGCGCAACGGCGAGACCCAGCGTCTGGACGTAAATCTCGGCCAAACGCTTCGAACACCCCATCACATTGGTGGGGTTCACCGCCTTGTCGGTACTGATCATCACCATCTTCTCCACGTCGTACTCGATGCACTTGTCGGCCACGTTGCGCGAGCCGTACACGTTGACGAGCACGGCCTCGCAGGGGTTCTCCTCCATGAGCGGCACGTGCTTGTAGGCCGCCGCATGGAACACCACCTGGGGGTGATAGTGCCTGAAGGCGAAGTCGAGACGTGCCTTATGCCTCACATCGCCAATCACGGGGACGAAACTCAGCTCGGGGAAGCGGCCTTCCAGCTCGAGGCGCAGGTTGTGCATGGGTGTCTCGGCGTTGTCAAACAAGATGAGCTGCTTGATGCCGAAGGTGGCCAGCTGACGGCACAACTCGCTGCCGATGCTGCCTGCCGCACCCGTCACCAGCACCACCTTGTCGGCGAATGACTGTCGGATGACGTCCATCGAGATCTGGATCTCGGGACGGCCCAACAGGTCTTCGATCTTCACCTCACGCACCCTTTTCTTCAGCAGCACGCCTTCCTCCACCTCGTTGATGGTGGGGGTGATGAGCAGCTTGAGCTTGTGGCTGCTGCAGAACGACACCAGGGCGGTCTCGTTTTTCACGTCGTCCTCAGTGGCGAAGAGGATGCCCGACACCGACAGGTTGTTGACAATCTCTTCCAGTTCGCTTTCCGTATCGTAATAATAGATGGAGATGTCGGAGAGCTTGAGGCGCCTGTCGAGGGTGTCGTGCGACAGGAAGCCCACGATATGGTAATGCGGCGATTCGTGCAGCCTCGTGACCGTGGCCACCGACTTGTCGGTGATGCCGTAGACGAGCACACGCTGCCGGTGTTTCAACTCGTTCATCTGCTGTTTGTGGTAGTTGTAGACGGTCATCATCAACACGCGCACGCCGACGAAGAAGAGCAGGGTGACGAGGAAGTCGAGCCCAAAGGCCACCACAACGCTGAAGTTGAAGAGGCATGCCGTGCCGACGACCACGCCCATCAGCACCACCTTGACCAGGGCGGTAAGGAAGTAGCGAATGACGTCGGGAAACGAGGTGTGGCGTATCACCAGCCTATAGCTCTTGAAGAGGAACAAGGCTACGACCGTGGCCACGACGCTGCTGCCCAGCCACCATAGGGAGAAGGTGCCGGCGTAATAGCTGTGAGAGCCGGCGAAGAAAGTCATCACCAGCAACACGATGACTGAAGCCGCCAGCGACAGGAACATGTCGAGGCAGAAGACGGCCTTGTAGCTGAGGAAGCGGTTGTAGTATTTGGAAATGAGGTTCATCGTTATTAATGGTTTAAGGTTGAGAGTCAGTTATTAGTTGAGAGTTTAGAGTTTAGAGTCAGTTTAGAGTTGAAAGTCGACCCCTTGTCGTCATCGCGGACTTGATCCGCGATCTCCTACGCTACAGGACCACCTTTTCCTTCCTTTCAACGTAATTAGTGTGTAATTTGACGTCAATACCTTTCAGACGCAGGCATAGATCCCATGCTCTCCCACAAATCCTCCGCAGGGATGACATGCCTGCTGCTATGCAAGCCCGATAGGGCGAAGCACAAAAATTTAATTTAGATTTGCGTTAGATTTACTTCCTTATTCCCCTCCTCCATCAGCTTCCGCCACTTGAAGTAGCCAAACACCGCGATGATGACATAAACCCCGTAAAGGCTGGCCTTGAAGGGGATGTCCTTGTAGAAATAGAGCCCGCAGGTGACCACGTCGACGACAATCCAGACGAACCACTGCTCGAGGTACTTGCGCGCCAGGGCCCAGATGCCCACGATGCTCAAGGCGGTGGTGAAGGCGTCGAGGACGGGGACGTTGCTGTTGGTGAACCTGCTGAGCAGGAAATAGATGGCCGCCCATACCGCGGCGGCGACACCGACCCAGACGAGGGCCAGCCTCAGCGGCATGTGACGGATGGGGAGGTCCTTGGCCTTCTGCTTGTGACGCATCCAGGCGACGAAGCCGTAGACCGTCATGGCGAGGTAGTAGAACTCCATGCCACAGTCGGCATAGAGGCCTTTCTGATAATACAATACGATGCCGAGGCTCTGCATGACGAAGCCGACGACCCACATCCAGACGCTGGCCTTGTATTCCAGGAGGATGTAGGCGAGGCCAAGGGCCGTGGTGGTGATGTCGAGCCAGTGGGTGGTGAGGAATTCCATTATATAGAATTAAAAATTGACAATTGACAATTGACAATTGGATCGCTGATTAAATCAGGACTCCGTTTTTTGATGAAGCCAATTGAGGATTATTCGCCTTTTAGGGTTTTTATGATGGCGGTAAGTATCTTTATAATCTCAGCACAATCGGTTGCTAAAGAATCATACATATCATCATCTATATAATCTGTAGCGTGAAGAAGGTCGAGCCAATAGTCGGTCTCGTCAGCTTCTTTTAATGCTATGCTAAGTTTGCTAAGAAAATCATTTCGTGATTGAGCATTTTTACTTTCACGCGTGTTTGCTCCTATGCTAGTACCACAGCGGAGCACTTGCTTTGACATGACATATTCATGTCTCTCTTCGGTTAAGAATTTATAACAATTGATGATTCTAATTGCAAAAGCTCTAGTTTTATCTTGTATTGCATTACTCATAATTATCAATTTTAAATTATCAATTATCAATTACTATTCTTTTTGCCATCTCCTCCGCCAAGGCGACAAATCCCTTCGCATCCATTTCCTTCAAGAAGATAAGTCCATGGGTGGCGCGGATGAGCGGGTGATTGTTCTCGTAGAAGAAGTCCTTCCCGAGGATGAACTGCACGTCCTTGTAGTTCTTCACCCAGATCTGCTCCGCCAGCTCGCTGAAGGGACCGTCGAAGTCGGGGTTGGGAAACTCCGCCTTGTATTGGGTCAGGTAGCTGTCCTTGAAAGCCTTCTCGAACACGGCGAAAGCGTTGAGCGACACAGGCACGTAGACGTTGGCCTCGGCAGGATGGAAGGTCGACCACACGTTGCGGTAGCCGAAGACCCGCAACCGGCTGAGGTCCTCTTCCTCGCCCCACAGCCTGACGGCCTCGGCGATGCTCTGCATCACCTTGTAGTGCGTGTTGGGACCCTGTCCCTCCGAGTCGATGGCGACGGTGAGGACGGTGGGCTTGATGGTACGGAGTTGGTTGAGGATAGTGTTGATGTCATCGTCATGAACCGGGCCCTTCGACGGGCTCAGGGACCCTTGATCATACAACCCCAGCCTCAGATGATGGATATGGTCCAAGGCGGTGCCGGCATAGGCCCAGACGAGTTCTTCCTCGAACTCTCGGACCTCGCCTTTGAGCTTCTGTATCTCATGGCTGTTGGGTTGGCCTGCCTTGAGGTTTTCGATCTCCGCCGTGAAGCGTGCCTCGACATCGGCGACGCTCTTCAGCCCCCACAGCCCCACGGCGTCGCGGAGGATGCGGTGGCAGAAGCCACGGCGCATCTCGTCGGGGTTGCGGCGGGCGACGTTGTCGAGGTAATGGTGGATGTCCTTCTCCTGCTTGAAGCGGTAGCCCTGCTCGAAGAAGTCGGGGTAAAGCACCATCTGGATGCGACCTTGATGGAGGTAGTCCAGGGTGTCTTCCAGGGCCTGTTGCAGGAAGTCGTCGGTGACGGAGTGGTAGCCCGAGGTCATGATGGCGAAATGCACCTGGTTGGTGGGTGTCCGCAGCTGGCGGTTGATGAAGGGCATGATGCCGAGCATGATGTCGTCGTGATGCGGGCCGGTGTGGTAGATGACCTCGTTCTCGAAGAACCTGGCGCCACGCCAGAGCTTGGCCTCCACGTCGGCGATGACCTCCTGGACGCGCTCCAGACTCAAGTCGGGGATGCGGGCGCAGCGCGGGTCGTTCTGCAGGTCCTCCAGTGTCAGCTTGGGGGCATAGCGGTCGATAATCTTACAGAGACCGAGCACGGCGTGTTCGGTCTTCTCAAAGGTCCATGGGCCGTCGAAGTAAGTGGGGTCGGTTTTGTTGAACATAAATCACACTGAGTTATCTGTATATAAAACGGATTGTTGTTTCACACAGATTACACAGATCCCACAGATTATTTATTGAGCCTACGGCTCAATGGATACTGTAGATCACTGTAGATCGTTAATTTACAATCCGTTTAATACTACCACTTAAATCATTAGTATTGAAATTTACCAAAATACCTACATGCTTATTAAGAAGCTTAAGATAAGTAAGTAGTTGTTTGGCAAATACGGGCTTCATCTCTTCAACCGATTTTAACTCGACAATAACTTGGTTTTCAACGAGTATATCCAGACGTAAAGGGGCTTTAAGTTCGTTTCCTTTATACATGATAGGGACTTCCATCTGCCGAACTACCTCCAAGCCGCGTTGCTGAAGCTCAAATGACAAAGCCTCTTCATACACGGATTCCAACAAACCTGGGCCTAATGTATTATATACATCAAAGATTGCTCCCCTAATCTCGTATGTCAATTCGTTGTCGGTCATTTCGTATTGATATTTTGTCGCACTATTTTTTTCTCACACAGATTTCACTAATCTCACTGATTGTATTGAGCCACGGCTCAATACCATCTGTGTAATCTGTGAGATCTGTGTGACATTATTATTCTTCTGTGTGCCCTTAGTCTCTCCTAAAGATGTCTCTCGTATATACCTTCTCCTTGACATCATCGAGGACGCTGTCGTATCTGTTGGCGATGATGGCCTGGCTCCTGGTCTTGAACTCGGCCAAGTCGTTGACGACGAGGCTGCCGAAGAAGGTCGTGCCGTCGGGCAGGGTGGGCTCGTAGATGATGACCTCGGCGCCTTTGGCCTTGATGCGTTTCATCACGCCTTGGATGCTGCTCTGCCGGAAGTTGTCGCTGTTCGACTTCATCGTCAGCCTGTAGACCCCGATGACACAATGGCGTTCCTGGGCGGCATTGTATTGTCCTTGGTCGTAGTAGTCGTAATAGCCCGCCTTCTTCAGCACCTGGTCGGCGATGAAGTCCTTACGGGTGCGGTTGCTCTCCACGATGGCGCGGATGAGGTCCTCAGGCACGTCCTCGTAGTTGGCGAGGAGCTGCTTGGTGTCCTTGGGCAGACAGTAGCCTCCATAGCCAAACGACGGGTTGTTGTAGTGTGAGCCGATGCGGGGGTCAAGGCAGATACCATCGATGATGGCCTGGGTATCGAGACCCTTGACCTCGGCGTAGGTGTCCAACTCATTGAAGTAGCTCACACGCAGGGCGAGGTAGGTGTTGGCAAAGAGCTTCACCGCCTCAGCTTCTTTCATGCCCATGAATAACACGGGGACATCTTCCTTGATGGCTCCTTCGACGAGGAGGCTGGCGAAGACTTTGGCTTTCTCTTCCAGGTCGGGTCGAGCCAAGCGTTGGATGGCCTCGTTTTCCGCATCATAGCCTTCGATAGGCTTGGGGTAGCCCACGATGATACGGCTGGGATAGAGGTTGTCGTAGAGGGCCTTGCTCTCGCGGAGGAACTCGGGTGAGAACAAGAGGTTGAACTGCTTCACGCCCTTGGCGGCATACTTCACGTAGAGACTACGGGTGTAACCCACCGGGATGGTGCTCTTGATGACCATCACCGCGTCGGGGTTGACCGAAAGGACCAGGTCGATGACCTCTTCCACGTGGCTCGTGTCGAAGAAGTTCTTCTGCGGGTCGTAGTTGGTGGGGGCGGCGATGACGACAAACTCGGCGTCGCGATAGGCCGCAGCGCCATCGAGGGTGGCGGTGAGGTCCAATTCTTTCTCGGCCAGGTATTTCTCGATGTACTCGTCCTGGATGGGTGACTTCTTCTGGTTGATGAGGGCTACCTTTTCGGGGATGACGTCGACGGCGGTGACGTGGTTGTGTTGTGCCAAGAGGGTGGCGGTGCTGAGGCCGACGTAGCCGGTGCCTGCTACTGCGATGTTCATGGTTTCTTGGTTTGCTATTTGATTGTTAAACTAGCTTTCTATTAAAGACATCCTGATTCTTTTGGAGTCACTGCGGACTCGATCCGCAGTCTCCTATTTTCTGGAATCCATTATGATGCCTTGGCCTCCCATGGCCTAGATGGAAAGTTGTTCTGTTGGGCAGGGGATAGCAGATCAAGTCCGCTATGACTGCCTATTGTTGGGGCGGTTCTGGCATTATGAAATGGGAGAAAGTCATTCGCTTTCTTTTCATGTCATCCTGATTCTTTTGGAGTCACTGCGGACTCGATCCGCAGTCTCCTGATTCCTCGGAATCCCTATTCTGATAAAACTCTTTCACTGATTGCATAAATGCTTCATCCACCCCTATGTCTTCAGTCAAGTCCTTCCATTCGGGATTAAAGTCATTAATCAACGCTTCTTTCCATGCTCTATGCCAGTTCTTCAATTGCTTTTCTCGCTGAATGGCTATATCGAATCCTTCTATGACTTCATAATAAACCAGTTTCTCTGTTTTGTATTTATTAGTAAAACCTTTATTAAGGTGAAGCCTGTGTTCTGCCACCCTTCGCATCAGGTCATTGGTGACACCAATATACAAAGTTGTATTGTGGTTGTTGGTTAGAATGTAAACGTATCCGCGCTTTGACATAAAAGCGTTCTGCTTTGGAGAGGACTGCGGATCAGGTCCGCAGTGACTGCCTGTTGATAGAATGGTACTGCTGAGGATGGGGATAGCGGATCGAGTCCGCTATGACTGCCGGGATGAAGGATGAACCTATTGGAAGGGGATAAGGTCTTCTATGACCGCCGAAAGGGAAGGGGACTTTGTTGGGCAGGGGATAGCGGATCGAGTCCGCTATGACTGCCGAGAAGAAGGATGAACCTAAAGGGCAAATCACTTCCATCCAAAAGGATGTCCGCTCAGCGGGAGCTTCGCCATGGGATGGTAGTCGCCGATGAGACCGACGGGGGTGGCGTTGCGGATCTCGTACACGATGTTGATGCAACGGCGTGCCTCTTCGATGCCGAAGCCGCGACCGGCCAGGATCTCCTTGTAACTCTCGGTATGCAGCTCGGTGAAGCCTTGGCTGAACTCAAACTCCTCGCCGTCGATCATGATGGTACGATAGGTGCGCTTCTCCCCTTCCACGGCATTGGGCGGCAAAGTGTCGCCGTTGATGCTGAGGAAGTAACGCACGCGGGCGCGTTTCAGCTCCAGGTAGCCGGCCACGCGGTCGTGCGAGGCGATGTGGACGATGTTCTTCTGCACGTCGCCGAAGATCCAGCTCAGCATATCATAAAAATGTACGCCGATGTTGGTGGCGATGCCGCCGCTCTTGTTGATGTCACCCTTCCACGAGGCATAGTACCAGTAGCCGCGCGAGGTGATGTAGGTCAGGTCGACGTCGTAGATCTTGTCCTTGGGACCTTCTTCCACCTTTTTCTTCAGCGCTTTGATCTTGTCGTGGAGACGCAGCTGGAGGATGGTGTAGGCCTTATGGCCTTGACGTTCCTCCACCTTCTGCAGGGCGTCGATGTTCCACGGGTTGAGCACCAAAGGCTTCTCGCAGATGACGTCGGCGCCGAGGCGCAGGCCGTAACGCGTGTGGGCATCGTGCAGGTAGTTGGGCGTGCAGATGCTCACGTAGTCGATGTTGGTGCCGCTGTCGCGCAGCTTGGTGTTGTGCCGGTCGAAGAGCTCCTGCTCGGTGAAGAAGGCAGCCTTGGGGAAGTAGCTGTCCATGATGCCGACGCTGTCGCTCCTGTCGTAGGCGGAGACGAGGTTGTTACCTGTGTCTTTGATGGCTTTGAGGTGGCGCGGGGCGATGTAGCCGCCGACGCCGATGAGTGCGAAATTCTTCATTATTTTCTTTTTGCTTCTGGCCGCTGGCTTCTGGCTACTGGCAGTTTTGTGTAAAGGGGAAGTCCTTCCTTTTGTTAAAGCTGCCAAAGGCCAGTAGCCAAAGGCCAGAGTCTAGATTATTTTTCTCCTATTACTGTAGCTATAAACGAACCTATTCTTTTTTGTAGGCTCATAATGGTTTCGTCTGTAGTTTCAAACAATTCTTTCGAAATGTATTTTCTTCTTTTTGCTATGATGAGTTGTGTTTCCAGTTCGTATGCAGAACCTAAAGCAATATCAAGAAAATGGGCAAACTCTGCTTCTGACCTTCTGCCTGCTCCTTCGGCAATATTTGAAGGAATAGAAACAACGGCTCTTTCCATCTGACTAGCTAGTTGATAAAGCTCTTTTTGAGGAAAACTCTCACAAATATCATAAATTACATCAGATAATTCTATAGAGTCAATCCAAATTTCATAGTTCTTGAAATTTCTCATAGTCTTTAGTGTTTGTTTACCAGTTGCTAAAGGCTATTGGTCCCGGGCAGCTTTATTGGAAAATCAAGACCTTCCCTCCTGTTGAAGTTGCCAGAGGCCAGTAGCCAATAGCCAGAGTCCATTAAATATTATTCTTTTCAATGTCCTTAAAGTACTTCACCGTGCCGTATTTGAGTTCATCGCAGGCGGCGTCATCGCAGACAATGATGCCCTTCGGATGCATCTGCAGCACGCTGACGGTCCACATCTGGCTGACACCACCTTCGATGGCGTGGGCCAGGGCGCGGGCCTTGCCGTGACCATTGGCCAGGATCATCACCTCGCGGCTGTCCATGACGGTACCCACACCCACGGTCAATGCCGTCTTCGGCACTTTGTTGATGTCATTGTCGAAGAAACGTGAGTTGGCGATGATGGTGTCGCTGGTGAGGGTCTTCACGCGGGTGCGCGAGGTCAGGCTGCTGCCGGGCTCGTTGAAGGCGATGTGGCCGTCGGGACCGATGCCGCCCATGAAGAGGTCGATGCCACCGTAGCTTTTGATCTTTTCCTCGTAGCGGGCGCACTCGGCCTCGAGGTCTTCGGCGTTGCCGTTGAGGATGTTGACGTTCTCCTTCTTGATGTCGATGTGCTTGAAGAAGTTGTTCCACATGAAGCTGTGGTAGCTCTCGGGGTGGTCCTCAGGGATGCGGACGTATTCGTCCATGTTGAAGGTGACCACGTTCTTGAAAGAGATCTCGCCCTTCTTGTAGAGACGCACGAGTTCCTTATAGGTGCCGATAGGGGTTGAGCCCGTAGGCAGACCGAGGATAAAAGGTTTCTTGGCCGTCGGCTTGAAAGCCTTGATGCGTTCAACAATGTGATTGGCGGCCCAACGCGACATGGCGTCGTAGTTTTTTTCGATGATGACTCTCATGGTTGTATAGTTTTTAGTTGTTTAGTTGTTCAGTTGTTCAGTGGCTTTCCCCAATACGTCATCGCGGACTCGATCCGCGATCTCCTGAATACAAAGACAAACCTTCTATTTCAGGAGATGGCGGATCCTTGTCCGCCATGACGCCTTGGGAATGAGGCTGCCAGAGGCCAAAAGCCAGAGGCCAGAAGCCAGAAGCCCATTAATGGGTGTTTCTGTATTTTTGGATTAATGCAATGAAATCCTCCGTCTCCTGACGGATCTGCTTGACGAACGATACCTCGTCGATCTTGCCGACTACAGCCAGTTTCTCGGCTTCGTTGCGGAAGGTGGCGTTGCGGAATTCGTTGTCGTAGTCTTTCTTGCGGCTCTCGTACACCTGGTCGCAGATGAAATGCTGTATGCAGATGGCCTTGTCGAGGTTCTCGTGCCACATCTCCTTGGTGAGCACGTCGGTCTCGTCCTTGTAGAGGAACATTAGCGAGAAATAGGCGTGACGCAGCTTCTCCAGCTGGTAATTGTCCCACAGCTCGTCGTAGCGGCGATGGATCTCATTCCAAGTATTGAGTTTACCCTCACGGATGTCGGCACGCAGTTGTTCGACGTCCTCTTCGGGCATGGTCTGACCGCCAAGGTTGATCCATTTGCGGAGGCGTTTGCCACGCATGTGGTTCACGATGGTCTCCATGTCGATGTCGGGATGGTTCTCTAAGTAATGCATCAGAGTCTTGACGGCGTAGTAGGTGATCATGTCGCCATAGGCGTGATAGGCCTCCAAAGGCTTGAGGATGCGCACCTTACGCTTGCCTTTCTCCATGTGTTCGCCGAAGACCTCCAGTGATTTCACCGTTGAGGGCTCGTTGTCGAGCAGGTTCTTGCCGCATTCGCGCAGGTCGTAGTATTCATATTTGTCGGGATTCTCGCCTTTCTTGCGGAGATAGGCCTTGGCGACCCATACCTCCAGGAGCTTGCGGCCTTCGATAATCTCCTCCACGGTGTCGGGGGCGAGGGTCTCGAACTCGATGTTCTGGATCTTGCGCTTGCGCTTGTCGCGTTTCTGGTATTTCGAGGTGTTGCGGGCGATGGCGTACATGTTGTACATCCACCAGTAGGCGGGCATGACCTCCAACTCGTTGTTGGTTGTGTTGTTGTTGACCAGGCAGAACGGCAGCATGATGTTAAGTTCGCTGGGGTAGTCGGCCTTGCTGAGCAGGGTGAAGCTGGCGAACTTCGACGAGTGTTTCACGCTGGAGCAGAGGCCCGGCCAGAAGCCGCGCGAGGCCACAATCTCGCCGTCGGTGGCGCGGCTGTTGTGGTTGGAACCCATGGTGGCGCCGGCGGCCATGTTGCTCTGTCCCATGACGCAAGCCGAGATGAGGAAGGAGTTGTTGTGATGCTGCTCGTGCGAGGGGAAGATGAGGTTGTTGAGCACCTCGCAGCACGAGATGGTGGAGTTGTCGCCCAGCACCGAGTTGATGAGGCGGGCGCCGTATTTCAGGTTGCAGTTGTCGCCCAGCACGAAGCGGGTGGCCGTCACCGAATAGAAAATGCGGCAGCCGTAGCCCGTGATGCCGTTGACGAGGATGACGCCCTCGCCGATTTGCGAAGGCTCTTCTTCCGACGAATTGATAGTGATGTTTTTCAGCTTGCTGGCGCCCTTGATATAACAATAAGGACCGATTTTGGCGTCTTTGAGGATCCAGCAGTTCTTGATGACGCACGACTCGCCCACGGTGCCGTAGTAGCCGCGGTGGAAGTCGACGCTGGCCTGGGTGATCTCCTTGAGGCGTTCCTGCAGCTTGGTGTCGTCGGTGTATTTGGCCCAGAGGTAGGCATCGGCCGTGATCATGCCGTCGAAGGGCAGGATGCGACGGGTGCCGATCTCGTTCATCACCTCGAGCCACACGCGCACGTCCTCGGGCTCGCCTTCCTTGATGGTGCCGTTGCCGAACTTGGAGTGGTCGGTGGTCGAAATCTCCTGGATATTAAAGAGAATGGCGCGGTCGCCGATGATGTAGTTGGCCATGTAATGCACGTCGTGGATGGCCACGTCGTCGCCGATGTCGCACGAGATGATGCTGCTGTCGGTGATGCCGATGGGCACACGCAGGTCGTGGTATTGCAACACTTTATTGCACACGCGACCGATACGCACCATACCAAAGAAATGGTTGTTGCGAATCATATTGGTGTCGAACTCGTCGGTGACCCAGATGTCGTCCCAGTTGGTGGCTGAGTTGCTGTTTTTCACCAGACGCTCGATCTCGTCGGAGCGCAGGTGACGCCAACCGCCCTCATGCTTCTTGACCTGTTGGTTGCGGTAGTAGTATTCGTCGTGACCGTCGTGCAGGAACTTCTCGTCGATGAAGTTCTTGTAGATCCGGTCGTAGTCTATGATTGTTACTTTATCCATTAATCCATTTTATTAGTGTTCGTTTGTGAATAGGCCTCTGTTGTCATTGCGGGCTTGACCCTCAATCTCCTAAGAGGCGTTTCCTTTGACTAAGGAGATGCCGGATCAAGTCCGGCATGACAGAAAAAACAAGCATTTGACTGAGTTCGGGTTATGCCCGTCGCCTCAGTCTGGGTTACGGAAATGGTTTCACAACCCCAGCGAAGCGGATACCACTTATTCGAACTAATATAGGTTTAATTCCATGCATTTTAGACAATTCATCTTCCTTTATACATATCTTCGTAGTACTTCTGGTAGTCGCCCGAAGTGACGTTGTCCATCCATTCCTGGTTGTCGAGATACCAACGGACGGTCTTCTCGATGCCCTCCTCGAACTGCAGGCTGGGCTCCCAGCCGAGTTCTTTCTGGAGTTTGGTCGAGTCGATGGCATAGCGCAGGTCGTGACCGGCGCGGTCGGTGACGTAGGTGATGAGGTCCATGTCGGCACCTTCGGGGCGACCCAGCAGGCGGTCCACCGTGTTGATGAGCACCTTGATGAGGTCGATGTTCTTCCACTCGTTGAAGCCACCGATGTTGTAGGTCTCGGCCACCTTGCCCTCATGGAAGATGAGGTCGATGGCACGAGCGTGGTCTTCCACATAGAGCCAGTCGCGCACGTTCTCGCCTTTGCCGTAGACGGGCAGCGGCTTGCGGTGACGGATGTTGTTGATGAACAGCGGGATCAGCTTCTCTGGGAACTGATAGGGGCCGTAGTTGTTGGAGCAGTTGGTCACGATGGTGGGCAGACCGTAGGTGTCGTGGAAGGCGCGCACGAAGTGGTCGCTGCTGGCCTTGGCGGCGCTGTAGGGGCTATGGGGTTGGTATTTCAGGTCCTCGGTGAAGAACTTGCTGCCGTAGGCCAGATGATGCTTGCCGCTGCTGGCCTTGGTGCTGAAGGGCGGCACGATGCCTTCAGGGTCGGTGAGCTCAAGGGCGCCGTAGACCTCGTCGGTGCTAATGTGGTAAAATCTAAATGCTGAATGATCGGATCCGGCAGGCAATTCCGCATTCCGCATTTCGCATTCCGCATTTTTCTGTTCCCAATACAATTTCGCTGCCTGCAGCAGGCTCAACGTTCCCATCACATTGGTCTGGGCGAAGGTGAACGGGTCTTTGATGGAGCGGTCCACATGGCTCTCGGCGGCGAGGTGGATGATGCCGTCGACATGTTCGTCCTGCATCAGCTTATAGACACCCTCGAAGTCGCAGATGTCCATCTTGACGAAGCGGTAGTTCGGCTTGTCCTCGATGTCCTTCAGGTTAGCGAGGTTGCCGGCGTAGGTCAGCTTGTCGAGGTTGATGATTTTGTATTCAGGATATTTGTTGACGAAGAGGCGGACGACGTGGCTGCCGATGAAGCCGGCGCCGCCTGTGATGATGATGGAGCGTTTGTATGTCATGATTGTATAATGCTTGTGTTTGGTTTATCGTGTTGCTCAGGAGATTGCGGGTCTGGCGCCCGCAATGAGGGCTTGAGGGGTGGTGTGTCGTAAAGGTGCTGTTTAGGGGAAATACCCTAAAGCTAGCTATACGAGACACCCTAAGCGGGAAAAGCCTCATTGCGGGCTTGACCCGCAATCTCCCACGCTTTGGTACTACTTCCTATTCGGATGCGTCAACGTATCGGAAGTGATCTCCGACTTGTATTCATCGATGACCTTCAAGAGGTACTGTCCGTATTGGTTCTTCAGCATGGGCTTGGCCAGTTCGCGCATCTTCTCTTCGCTGATCCAGCCATTGCGGTAGGCGATGCCTTCGAGACATGCAATCTTCAGGCCTTGGCGTTTCTCGATGACTTCCACGAAGGTGGAGGCCTCGCTGAGGCTGTCGTGTGTGCCCGTGTCGAGCCAGGCGAAGCCACGGCCGAACACCTGCACCTTCAGCTCGCCGTCTTCCAGGAAGCGTTGGTTCACCGTGGTGATCTCCAACTCTCCGCGTGCCGAGGGCTTGATGTTCTTCGCTACTTCGACGACCTTGTTGGGATAGAAATACAAGCCCACCACGGCATAGTTACTCTTGGGTTCCTTGGGTTTCTCCTCGATGCTGAGGCAGTTGCCCTGACGGTCGAACTCGGCTACGCCGTAACGTTCGGGGTCGCTGACCCAATAGCCAAACACGGTGGCTTTGTTGTTTTCCTCTGCGTCTTTGACGGCATTACGGAGCAGTCCGGTGAAGCCGCTGCCGTAGAAGATGTTGTCGCCCAACACGAGGCAGGCGCAGTCGTCGCCGATGAACTTCTCGCCGATGATGAAGGCCTGGGCCAGACCGTCGGGCGAGGGTTGTTCGGCATACTCGAAATGGACGCCGTAGTCGGAGCCGTCGCCCAGCAGACGCTGGAAGCCCGGCAGGTCATACGGGGTGCTGATGATGAGGATGTCGCGGATGCCGGCGAGCATCAGGGCCGAGATGGGGTAATAGACCATCGGCTTGTCGTAGATGGGGAGCAGCTGCTTGCTGACGCCCTTGGTAATGGGATAAAGACGGGTTCCAGAACCGCCTGCTAATACGATGCCTTTCATATTTGTAAAAGTTATTATCTATACAGAGGTTGTCGTTTCTTTCAGGAGATTGCGGGTCTGATGCCCGCAATGACTCCTTTGAGAGTAGTTGAGTTGTTTAGGCTCTGACAATAATACATTTGTTGGTTTTATTCAGGAGATTGCGGGTCGCCTCATTCCGCAGAGGCGGAACCGCAATGACTCCTTAAGAGGGAACATGTCAAAGAGGCTTTAGCCGACCCATTAATAGCCATTGGGGTTGTTTTTCTGCCAGTTCCAGGAGTCGCGGCACATCTCCTCGAGGCCATACTGGGCTTTCCAACCCAATTCGCGTTCCGCCTTTGCCGGGTCGGAGTAGCAAGTGGCAATGTCGCCTGCGCGGCGCGGCTTGATGCTATATGGAATCTTAATGCCGTTGACCTTCTCGAAGGTCTTTACCACGTCGAGCACTGAGTATCCATGCCCTGTGCCGAGGTTATAGATGGCGCAGCCACATTTGCGTTCGATGGCCTGCAGGGCCGCCACATGGCCGCGTGCCAAGTCGACGACATGGATATAGTCGCGGACACCCGTGCCATCGGGAGTCGGGTAGTCATTGCCGAACACGCCTAACTCGGCACGTTTGCCCACGGCCACCTGTGTGACGTAAGGCATCAGGTTGTTCGGGATGCCGTTGGGGTTCTCTCCTATCCTACCGCTCGGGTGTGCGCCGATGGGGTTGAAATAGCGCAACAATACGATGTTCCACTCCTTGTCGGCCTTCTGCATATCCATCATGATCTCCTCGAGCATGCTCTTGGTCTGGCCGTAAGGGTTGGTGCAATGGCCCTTGGGGCATTCTTCCGTGATGGGGATGATAGCTGGGTCGCCGTAGACCGTGGCCGACGACGAGAAGATGATGTTCTTGCAGCCGTGTTGGCGCATCACGTCGAGGAGCGTCAGCGTGCCGCCGATGTTGTTTTCGTAGTATTCCCATGGCTTCTCCACGCTCTCGCCCACGGCTTTCAGCCCAGCGAAGTGGATGCAGGCATCGAAGTTATGTTCGCTCATCACGCGGTTGAGGCCTTCGCGGTCGCGGATGTCGACTTCATAGAATGGGATCTCTTTTCCTGTCAGCTCCGCCACGCGCTCGAGCGACTTGCGGTTGCTGTTGCAGAGGTTATCGATGACTACGGTCTCGTGGCCCGCAGCGTTGAGTTCAACTAAGGTGTGGCTGCCGATGAAGCCGGCGCCACCAGTGACTAGGATGTTCATATGATTAAAAACACTGTTTTTTTGTTGGTATTGGTGTGTCTCTAGTGTCAGAGATCGCGTTCCGCGTTCGCGGAATGAGGGCCCTTAATAAGGACATAAGGGGTTGTCGTTTTGTTTAGGAGATCACGGGTCTGGCGCCCGCGATGAGGCCAAAGGGCGGGAGGGTGTCGTGTAGGTTTAGAAAAGGATAACCGAAAACAACGCTTTATTAGAGAGACCCAAAGCGGGAGTCCTCATGGCGGGCGAAGACCCGCCATCTCTCACGCTTAGGGTGTCACTATCATTCTTATCTCTTCTTGATCAAGCTCATACAAAGAAAAAACCAACGCGTTGATTTCGTCTTCAGCACTAATGTCACCGCCCAAAGCCCGGTCGACGAGGGCTGAGAGTTGTTGGTTCTGCTCAGCGCTAATCTTCGGGAACGGCAAAGTCGAGAGGTTGCCTTTCAAGATCTTGAGGTCATTGAAGCGCTTGGTGTACAAGAAGTTGAACAAAGCCGAATTCAGGAACGCCAGCACGGTCTTGGTACTCATGCCGTCGACCTCGGGGATGAGAATGTTGGCACTGTTGAGGAAGAGGCGCTGCTTGTCGTCGTAGGTGAAGCAAAGATGACCCGAAACGAACTTGTACACCAGCTTCTCCTTGGCGCGATAGAACTCGTCCTTGGCACACTGCTGAAAATCGACGCGATTATACTTGATATAACGGCTGGCTTTCTTCAGACTGTATTTGCCGATGTCCTTACCCGTATAGATAGGTTCCAAGCCCTTGCGCGGGCGGTCCTTCAGCACCTTAGCGTTGTTGCCCGTGATGATGCCGAGCGCCCATTGGCTGTGCGAGAGGTCGTCGTGACGCAGGCGCTCCACCTTGCCGATGATGGCCTCGTCGCGGTCGTTGAGCATGGGGATGG
This sequence comes from uncultured Bacteroidales bacterium, assembly GCA_900318085.1. Lineage (GTDB taxonomy): Bacteria > Bacteroidota > Bacteroidia > Bacteroidales > F082 > Limimorpha. The sequence continues at coordinate 21,099 of ONJF01000019.1, read as the reverse complement.
CGCAGAAGTCATCCTCAAGCGGCTTAAACTCCTTGCGCGACACCTCGTTGTTGGCGCCATACACCACATAGTTTTGGCTCCCAAAGATGGGTTTCCGGCTCACTTTCAAGCTCAGGAAATCGGTGAACACCCCTTTGAAACGCTCACGATAGCATTTCAGGGTCTCCATGCGTGTCTCGTGTGTCACAAAGCGGCGGAAGTCGCCATGCACCTTGATCTTCATCAGCGATGAGGGCAAAAGGAAATGTTGTATCCCGTTTTTGTTCAAGAACTTGAACGCCTCAGTGAAGAATAATGATGCTTTCTCTTTCGACTGAATCACCTCCGAGGTGTGTAGCTTGCCCTTCTCGGTGCCCCATGGCGGGTTGGTGACGATGTAGTCAAATTTCATGTCGCCCAAGGCCGATGCCGCATGCAGCAGGAAGTCCATCTGATAGATTTGGGGATATATCGTTGCCTCGCTGTATTTCACCATCAGGTTGGCCTTGGCAATCATCACGGCGAGCGGGTCGTTGTCGATGCCATAAAGCTGTTCAAGCTCGGCGTGTTCCACCTTCAGCAGGAAGATGCCACTGCCACAGCAAGGGTCGAGGAAGCGCTCGCCCGACAAAACCCGGATGTCGGAAAGCATTTCGTTAACGATTACGGGCTTCGTATAGTAAAGACCCTTCAAGATGCGGCGGCCTTCCGTGGTCAGCGACTGATAGACGAAACCGATCCAGTCGTCTTGCCTGTTTTTCAGGATTTGGCGTGGCACGCTGACACTCAACCGTTGATATTGAGTGTATTCCTCAAAGAAACGGCTCTTGTTGGCCTCGCTCACCCGATTATGCTCGATATACAAGGCACAAAGCGTGTAGATCAGGTCGTCGATGGGATAGGTGGTATCCCTGAGCTCTTCCACAAAACGTGGCAGGCTACCAGCCATCACATAGCCTTCGGGGGTGACAATCTTCTGCGAACGGCTCTTGTTGGCGCGGTGTTTCAAGCGTTCGGTGCCGTCGTTTTTCAGCTTGTCCCAGTTGCGCTGCGTGGCTTTTGATATGAAAATGTTGGATTCTGTCATGATACAGCTTCGCCTCCTAAGTCCCATCAAGAATGCTTAACGAACTCTATTTCAAACATATACAATAGTGCCTATTAAGGCAAATTAATCTTGCAAATATACGTTTTTTCACTTATAAACAACTCAATTAATTTTATAATTAATAAAAGTAGGCTAACACTTGTTTTTTGCCTATTTTTGTCCCCATCAAAACTGAAAGAAAATGATACTGTGTTTGGAAACGGCCACACCGGTGTGTTCGGTGGCACTTAACGATAGCTGCTGCACCATAGCAATACGCGAAACAGAGGGACAAAACGCTCATTCAGAGAAGATTACCAATTTCATCCGTGAGGTGATGGAAACGGGGCATATCGACTATCCACAACTCGACGCCGTGGCGGTGAGCAAGGGTCCGGGCTCCTACACGGGGCTGCGCATCGGGGTGAGCACAGCCAAAGGCATCTGCTATGCCGCCGACCTGCCCCTGATGGCCATCGACACGCTTGAAGCCATGGCCTACGGCATGAAAGCCAAGCTCGGCAGCCAGATGGGCGAGAACGACTTGCTCATCCCCATGATCGACGCCCGAAGGATGGAGGTGTATGCCGCCATTTTCGATGCACATCTGAACAAAATCAACGACACGGCGGCCTTGGTGATCGACGAGAACTCGTTCGAGGATTTGCTGAAAGACCATCAGCTCTGGCTCTTTGGCGACGGCGCGCCGAAACTCAACAAAGTATTTGAAAACCAACCTAATATCCATATTGTTGACGGTTTCAAGCCCTCGGCTGCCTATATGTACCCCTTGGTGGACAAGGCCTTACGGGAGCATGACTTCGTCGACGTGGCCTATTTCGAGCCGTTCTATCTCAAGGACTTCATCGCGGGCAAGCCGCATGTGAAGGGACTTTAATGGCCATGGTTGTAATAATCTGGTAGAGACGCGATTAATCGCGTCTCTACAAACATCCAAAATCATGAAAAACAACATCTTTCTATTATTGTTTCTATTTCTAGGCAACCTTTGTGTCGCACAGGCACCGCATCTCTTCGAGCATACCTACCCTATCGTCACGACGCAAAATGTCGAGATCAGGGCCTTGATGGATTCCGTGTCGGTCGACAGCATCAAAGCCAATATCGAGCACCTATCCTCCTATCATACGCGTCGCTATGACAGCCGTTACATTTGGGAGGTACAAGACTGGTTGGTAGGCCGTTACAACGATTTCGGTGTCGACACAGTGATGCTCCATGACTTCCCTGTGCCCTATTTCGAACAAGGCACTGCCGACAATATCCTCGCTGTGCAATGGGGCACCAAGACGCCCGAGGAATATGTCATCTGTGGCGCCCATTACGACTCGTGGAATGCCGACGGCTACGACCCCGACACCATCCGTTCGCCTGGTGCCGACGACAACGCCTCGGGGGTGGCAGGCATCCTCGAAACCGCCAGGCTATTAAGCCGTTGCACCTTCGACCGCACCATCATCTATGCCAACTGGTGCGCCGAGGAGATTGGCCTCGTGGGTAGCGCTGCCTACGCCGCCGACTGTGCCGCACAACGCATGGACATCGTCGCCTATTTCAACCTCGACATGACCGGATATCTTGAACAAGGCTCCGACATCCATGTCAACCTGATGTACACTACACAGGATTCACTCCTCGGCAAATATGTCAAACGCTTCAGCAGGACCTACTTCCCCGACATGCGCATCTGGCAGGACTGGCTCGCCTGGGGCGACAGCGACTACTCGTCGTTCAACCGCAACGGCTACGCTGCCATCCACCCCTTCGAGGACACCCATGCCAGCTCGCCTTTCATCCACACCCGACAGGATGTCTTGGGCGTGAGCGTCAACAATTTGGAGCAATGCAAACGCTTCACCGAACTCAACCTCGGCACGGTGGCCACCTTGGCAGGTCTCAACCATGACGGCGTTGAGGAGACCATCCTGCCTCAAGTGGCGGTCTATCCTAATCCGGCAAGAGCATCCGTCACCATTTTGGCTGACGACGGACTCCAACACGTCACCGTGGTGAACCTCATCGGGCAGACCCTATCCCAAAAAGAAGCGCAAGGAAATCAATTCGTCTTGGACACTGACGCTTATCCTTCAGGGATTTATGTATTGAAAATCAGCACGAAAAAAGGGACCGCCACCCGACGCTTGGTCGTTTGGTAATCCCTTGTCTTGCAGGTCCCTGAGCCTGTCGAAGGGCCGTTATTTTATTGTCGGCCCTTCGACAGGCTCAGGGACCTAGGATACTCTTATCCCAAAGCTTTGACGCCAGCGTCGATGCGCTTCAGCGTCTCCTCCTTGCCCAAGAGCTCGAGGATCTCGCCCATGTGGGGACCCTTGCCGGCACCCACCACCATCAGGCGGAGGCCATTCATCACCAGACCCATGTTCAGCTCGTTGGAGGTAATCCAATTGTTGAGCGTCTCGTCGATATGGGCCAAATCAAACGGCTCGATGCCCTTGATGACTTCTTTCACCTTGAGCATGGTCTCGGCCGAGTTCTCCTTCCAGCGCTTCTTGACGGTCACGGGGTCGTATTCCATGGGCGCCTCGAAGAAGAAGAAACTCTGGTCCCAGATCTCCTTCACGAAGTTGACACGGTCTTTCACCAATCCAGCCACTTTCACGGCAAAGTCGAGCGGGGTGTCGATGCCCTTCTCTTCCTTCAGCCAAGCCTGGTAGTCCTTGCCGACTTCCTCGTCGGACTTGCGCATGAGCCACTCGTGGTTGAACCACTTGGTCTTTTCCACGTTGAACTTGGCGCCGCTCTTGCTGCAACGCTCGAGCGAGAAGGCCTGGATGAGCTCGTCCATGGTGAAAATCTCCTGCTCGGTGCCGGGGTTCCAACCCAGCAGCGCCAGCATATTGATGAAGGCTTCGGGATAGTAGCCCGACTGCTTATAGCCCATGGCGGTATCGCCCGTCTTCGGATCGACCCAATACATCGGGAAGACGGGGAATCCGAGACGGTCGCCGTCGCGCTTGCTGAGTTTGCCGTTGCCGTCGGGTTTGAGCAGCAGGGGCAGGTGGGCAAACTGCGGTGCCTCCCATCCGAAAGCCTCATAGAGCATGACATGGAGCGGCATCGAAGGCAGCCATTCCTCGCCACGGATGACATGGCTGATCTGCATCAGATGGTCATCGACGATGTTGGCCAGGTGGTAGGTTGGCATGCCGTCGCTCTTGAACAACACCTTGTCGTCGAGGGTGTTGGTCTGCACGCGCACCTCGCCGCGGATGAGGTCGTGCATGACGATCTCACGATCCTCGGGGATGAGGAAACGCACCGTGTAGGGTACGCCATCGGCCATCAGTTTGTCGACCTCTTCCTTACTCATCGTCAGGCTGTTACGCAGGTGCTTACGGCTCTGGCAGTTGTAGATAAAAGTCTGCTTGTTGGCTTCGGCTTCCTTGCGGTGTTGGTCGAGCTCTTCGGCGGTATCGAAGGCGATGTAGGCGCAGCCTTTGGCCAGCAGCTCGTCGCTATATTGCTTATAGAGGTGCTTGCGGTTGCTCTGTTTGTAGGGACCGAATTCGCCGCCCACATAGTCGCTCTCGTCGAACTTGATGCCACACCAGTCGAGTGACTCGACGATGTATTGCTCGGCACCGGGCACGAAGCGGGTCTGGTCGGTGTCCTCGATGCGGAGGATCATCTTGCCGCCGTTCTTTTTGGCGAACAGGTAGTTGTATAATGCGGTACGCACGCCCCCGATGTGCAAAGGGCCTGTCGGGCTGGGGGCAAATCTTACTCTGACTTCTTTCATATTGTGATGCTATTTTGATAAATTACAATTCTTTTATTGACGCGGGACGCGGGACTGCGAGACTGCGAGACACGGTACCACCTTGTCTCTTGGCGTCATGGCGTTGCGGGCGGATAATGTACGGGGGCAAGCCTCGATCCATGGCCGTCATTGCGGACTCGATCCGCAATCTCCTAATCGAAAGGGACACCCTCTAGCGTAGGAGATGGCGGATGTTCCTCCGCCATGACGCCAAGACTTAAGACCAGGTAGTATTATCCGAACCTTCATCGTCATAACGGCATAGTATTCCTGCCTCTTGTTTATTGGGTTGCAAAAGTAGGAAAAAAACTAAAACGAAAAAAGCCCGCTCTTTCAGCAGGCTTCTTGGAGGTACCTGGCGGACTCGAACCGCCGTCCCCGGTTTTGCAGACCGATCCCTAACCACTCGGGCAAGGTACCCTTTTGCGGCTGCAAAGATACGACTTTTTGCTGAACCGCCAACTATTTTAAAGAAAAATTTCAAACAAGGCCTCGTGCCGACAGCTTCAGCCAGTTCCAAACGACCAAGGCCACGAAGAGCAAACCGCAATATACATAGAAGATTTTCAGGTTTTTATGTCGCAGATGCGTCATCGCATAGGCTGCCATGATCATGATTAGCGGCACGGCAGGCTCATGGTAGCGTTCGGAGTTGGCGGCAAACGAGAACATGATGATGGCCAGATACGACAGTTCGTAGGCCCCGATGAGGCTGAAGTCGCGCCATTTCTTTTGCCGGAAAGCGATGCCGATGGCCAACATCGCGAAAAAGGCGAGGAAATTGGTGACATAAGTGCTGCCATGGATCATCTTGTTGTGTGTGGGACTCTCCTCCACCATGGGCGAAAGCGGCAACACGAAGGCTCCAGGAGCCATCACCCAACTCTTGGCCAATTCACTATGCTGTAACCCCTTGGAAGCGTATTGTTCCGACTGATAGTTCATGTTGGAGAATTTCAGCCGATAAATAATCTTCATCTCGCGACCCATGGGCGTGAACAAAAAGACCAAAAACACGACCAAGGTGGCCGCCACGGTGATGACTTTGCCCTTTTTCCCCACCAAATCCTTCGACGACAGCACCACGAAGACCAAGAACGCAAAGATGAGGCACATGCCTATGATGGTGCGAAAACCAAAAGTCAAACCGGTAAGCAGGATAGGAAACACGATGTTCCAAACCGTATAGCGCTTGCTACGGATGAGGTAGTCCATACGCTCGAGGGCGAGGATGGAAAGGAAGATCATCTCCATTTCCTTGAGATGCGTTCCACACATCTGGATGAGGATGGGTGTGAAGACCATCATCACGGCCGCCAGACGGCCAGTGCGCTCACCGAAGGTGCGTGCGCCCAACTTGTAGGCCACCACACAGAGGTAGGCGCTCATCAAGGCTTTGAAGAGCCTCGGCACCAACCAAATGGGGCCAAAGAGGGTGTAAAGCAATGTCAGCCAAAGCGGATAGCCCTGGTCGGACCAGCCCATGGTATAGGCATGAAGATACTGGAACACATAGGAGATGTAACCCGCTCTTGCGGCTTTCGACAGATGCACGGCCGTGGCGTGGTAGCCAAGGCTGTCGGCGGCGCCATATTCGAAGCCGACGCCTGTCTCCCAATAATAGTAATAACACATCAGGAAGGCATACAAGCCGCGGATGACGAAAGCCACCAAGAAGACTTTCCACTTGAACTTTTTCGTTTCGTCGTCTTTCCAACGGGGATAGAAGACGGCGGTCAGCACGAAGAAGAAAAGCACCTCGCCGATGCCCCAGAGCATCCATTTCAGCTGCAGGGCATGGCTATGAAACGCCACACAGATCACGACAAGGGCCAAGAGATAAAGGCCTATGCCGAATAAGCTGATATTTCGGAGCAGCTTGTTGCTCATTCCAGGAAGATCGGGCCGCGGCCTTTGCGACGTGACAGGGCACTACGCATGAGCTGCATATCTCGAGGGTGAATGGTGCCAATCTTACGCATGTCGGCACGCTCCCACCAATGGGGTTCGTACTCATGCATGAAGCGGAAGAGCGAATCGGAGGCGGCCAACACATCGACATTATAGTCGATAGGGGCACCGTCGATGTCTTCAAACTCAATGAACAACTCGTGGAGGTTTGGCTTGTATTCGTAGTGGAAGACCCAATAGGCCACCGTGTCGGTATGATGGTCGCGCTGCAAACCGATGCCACCTTCGTAGAAATACATCCAATAGCCTACCATGGAGTCATAAGGATTGTATTCGTATTTCCTATAGGAGTCTTCAATCATCTGGTTGGCATAATCCGTATTCCATTTTTCGCGAGTCATCACGCCAAACACTTTGTTCATCACCCCGCTGAAGTTGAGTTTGCTTTGCGAGATGAAGATGGTGCGCCTGATGTGGGCACCGGGCGATTCAACGACGATGGTGGTGCCACGATAGTCGGTGTCGGTCATCGGTTTGACGCTCACGGAGATGACGCCATCGTTTTTGCCGCTCATCGGCGTCACCGTATACCAAGTAGCGGTGTCGCGCAACGCCACGGTCCATTTGCAGTTGGCGGTAACTTCGACATTTAAGGTCTCTTCATTCACTGAAAACAACAGGTCCTGGTTGGACACTGTAATGTGGTATTCTTTGACGCAGGAGGCCATGACGACTATGGCAACCAAGGCCAAGGCTGCCACGACCATAGTTTTGATGCTTTTTTTCATATCCGTCTGTGTTGATTTATGGTGCAAAAGTACATATTTTAATTAGTATCAACCCAATATCCCATCACTTTTTTTGACGCGAAACGCGAGACTTTGCGCCAGGCGACTTCTTTTTCGGGGTATCGGCCAGCATCTCGAAGTCCATACGGTGCTTGAAGAGGTCGACGGCCTTGACCACCACGCGCACCTCGTCGCCCAGCTGGATGACGCGGCCCGTCTCCTGCCCGATGACGCGGAAGTTGTCGTCGTCGAGGTAGTAATAGTCGCCCGGCAAGTCCTCATAACGCACCATGCCCTCGCATTTGTTGCCTTTCAGTTCCACGAAAAGGCCCCATTTGCTGACGCCCGACACCAAGCCCTCGAACACCTGCCCGATCTTATCTTGCAGATATTCCGCTTGCTTGTATTTGATGCTCTGGCGCTCCATCTCCTCGGCCTGCTTCTCCATCTCGCTGGCGTGGACGCACATCTCCTCGTATTCCTTCTTGTTGACCGAGCCTTGGTTCTCGATGAGATACCTTTCTATTAATCGGTGTACCATCAAGTCGGGATAGCGGCGGATGGGCGAAGTGAAATGGGTGTAATAGTCGAAGGCCAAGCCGTAGTGCCCGATGTTGTCGGTGCTATAGACGGCCTTGGCCATGGTACGCAGGGCTACCGTCTGGATGAGGTTCTTCTCGCCCTTGCCTTCCACATCCTCGAAGAGTTTGTTGTAGGAATTTACCAAAGTGGTGCGGTTGCTGAGGTTCATGGAATAGCCGAGGCGCGAGATAAGCAGCATGAACTTGTTGAGTTTCTCGGGGTTAGGCTCATCGTGAACGCGGTAGACGAAGGTGTAGTTGCTCCATTTGCTTCCAGCCTGACCGAAGGTCTCGGCCACGGTGCGGTTGGCCAGCAACATGAAGTCTTCGATTAATTCGTGCGACTCGTTCTGCACACGCACATAGGTGTCGATGGGTTTCTTGTTCTCGTCGAGGATGAAACGCACCTCTTCCGAGTGGAAGTTGATACTGCCTGCCTCCATGCGTTTCTCGCGCAACTTGGTAGCCAGGCTGTGGAAGGTCAGGATTTCGTCCTTGTAGTCGCCAGGGCCGCCTTCAATCATGGTCTGCACCTCCTCGTAGGTATATCTACGGCACGACTTGATGATGGTCTTGCCAATCCACTTGTCGTAGATCTTGGCATCGTCGTCCATCTCGAAGACGACCGAGAATGTCAGTTTCTCCTCGTCGGGACGGAGCGAGCAGACATTGTTGCAGAGCTTCTCGGGGAGCATGGGGATGGTGCGGTCGACGAGGTAGACACTGGTGCCACGGTCGAGGGCTTCCTTGTCGATGGCGGAGCCTTTTTGCACATAGTGCGACACATCGGCGATGTGGACACCCACCTCCCAGTGACCGTTTTTCATCTTCTGCAGGCTGATGGCATCGTCGAAGTCCTTGGCATCGGCCGGGTCGATGGTGATGGTGAAGGTCTTGCGGAAGTCACGGCGTTTCTTGATCTCGGTGTCACTGATTTTTATCGGAATCTGTGCAGCTTCACGCTCCACCTCTTCCGGGAACTCGATAGGATAGTCGTGGGCGGCGAGGATGGATTCCATCTCCACATCGTTCTCGCCGGGCTTGCCGAGCACGCGGACAATCTCGCCGAAGGGGTTGCCCGAGCCGTCGGGCCAGTCGGTGAGGTGGACGATGACCTTCATGCCGTCCTTGGCGCCGTTGAGGTCACCGCGTGGGACGAAGATGTCGACAGGCATCCACTCCACATCGGGACGGACGAAGACGTAGCCATGCGAGATGCTCAATACACCTACAAATTCGGTATGCTTGCGTTCGAGCACTTCGACAATCTCGCCTTCGGGCTTGCTGTTGTTACGCTTGGGGAACATGGCCACGCGCACGCGGTCGCCATGCAGTGCCTTGCCGGTGTCGGCAGCGGCGATGAAGATGTCCTCACCGTCGCCATCGTCGCGCACCACATAGGCCTTGCCCGTCGACTTCATCTCCACCGTACCCTCCACATACTTCGTCTTGGGACCGAACTGCGCCATGCCTTGCGGACCCATCACATAGCTATAGGGGCGCACCTCTTGCAGCAAGCCTTTGTTCTTCAGGTCGATGAGGAGGTTATACACCACGTCCTTGCCCGCCTGGTCCTTGATACCCATGATCTTGCAGACCTGCTTGTAGTTCTTGGGGCGGAAAGGCTGGTCGGCGAAAATGCCCAGAATCACACTCGTGAAAGTGCTCAATTTATTTTCGATTTTTTTCTTTTTTGCCATAATAATTTGGATTTCTATTCTAAATTTCAGCTGCAAAGATAATGAAATCATACGATTAACCCTGTTGATAATTTTGTTGACAAAAAAAATGAGAATTAATTTGGTCGGAAAAACCAAAATGATATACCTTTGCAAAACAAGGTTCTTCGGAGGAGATTAATAGGGAACCCCGTGAAAATCAGGGACTATACCCGTAGCTGTGAGCTTCAGGAAACGCCGAACAACCCCCGCCACTGTCGTGGGATGACCTCGACGGGAAGGCAGTTTGAGCGGGAGCGAGTCAGAAGACCTGCCTTGTGAACGATGAGCACTATGGCCCTCGGGAAGTAAGGGAAGTGTGCGGAGAATACGAAAAACAGATATATTCTGCGTTTATATAACGCAAAAATTTGAAAACGAGCACATTATATGAGCAACGGAGGATTGTACATTACCAAGAGAGACGGCAAGCAGGAAGCCTTCTCACTCGAAAAAATCAAAGTCGCCATCAGTAAAGCCTTTCTCGCATCGGGATTCTATGCCACCGATGAGGACCTCAACGGCATCTTGAGTCGCGTCCGCGTGACCAACGGCATCACCGTGGAGGAGATCCAAAACCAGGTGGAGACGGCGTTGATGGCCGAACAGTATTACACTGTGGCCAAAAACTACATCCTGTACCGCCAAAAACACACCGAAGACCGCGAGATTCGCGAGAAGATCGACTTCTTGAGCAACTACTGCAATGCTTCCAACGCGGCCACTGGCTCGAAGTACGATGCCAACGCCAATGTGGAGAAGAAGAACATTGCCACGCTCATCGGCGAGCTGCCCAAGTCGAGCTTCATCCGCATTAATCGCCGCCTGCTGACCGACCGCATCAAGGAAGTGTACGGCAAGGAATTGGCCGACCGTTACCTCTACTTGCTCAACAACCACTTTATCTACAAGAATGACGAGACCAGCTTGGCCAACTATTGCGCCTCCATCACCATGTACCCCTGGCTCAACGAAGGCACATCATCGATCGGTGGCAACAGCACCGCCCCCACCAAGCTGCGTTCGTTCTGCGGTGGCTTCATTAATATGGTGTTCATGGTGTCGTCGCAACTCTCTGGTGCCTGCGCCACGCCCGAGTTCCTGATGTATATGAACTATTTCATCGGCCTCGACTACGGCAAGGACTACTACAAGCGCGCCGACCAAGTGGTCGACTTCTCGGTGAAACCACGCACCATCGACAAGGTCATCACCGACTGCTTCCAACAGATCGTCTATTCCTTGAACCAACCCGCAGGCGCAAGGAACTATCAGTCGGTGTTCTGGAACATCGCCTACTACGACAAGTACTACTTCGAGTCGCTGTTCGGCAACTTCTACTTCCCCGACGGCTCGCAACCCGATTGGGAGTCGTTGAGCTGGCTCCAGAAGCGTTTCATGAAATGGTTCAACGCCGAGCGTCTGAAGAGCGTGCTCACCTTCCCGGTAGAGACGATGGCGTTGCTCTCGAAAGACGGCGATGTCATCGACAAGGAATGGGGTGACTTCACCGCCGAGATGTATGCCGAAGGCCACTCGTTCTTCACCTACCTCAGCGACAACGCCGACTCACTATCGTCGTGCTGCCGCCTGCGCAACGAGATCCAAGACAACGGCTTCAGCTACACCCTCGGTGCCGGTGGCGTCAGCACAGGCTCGAAGAGCGTGCTTACCATCAACCTCAACCGTTGCATCCAGTATGCCGCACGCAACAACATGCACTACCTCACCTTCCTTGAGGAAATCGTCGACCTCTGCCATAAGGTACAGATCTGCTACAACGAGAACCTGAAGGATCTGCAGAAGAAAGGCATGCTGCCGCTGTTTGATGCCGGTTACATCAATTTGGGTCGCCAATACCTCACCATCGGCGTGAACGGCCTCGTGGAAGCCGCCGAGTTCCTGAAGATCAAGATTTCGGACAACCCGGACTACGAGAAGTTCGTGCAGGATGTGTTGGGCCTCATCGAGCGCTACAACAAGAAGTACTACTCGAAGCAAGACGGCCTCATGTTCAACTGCGAGATGATCCCTGCCGAGAACGTGGGTGTGAAGCACGCCAAGTGGGACAAGGAGGATGGCTACGAGGTGCACCGCGACTGCTACAACAGCTATTTCTATATCGTGGAAGATCCGAACACCAATGTGTTGGATAAGTTCCGTCTCCACGGCGAGAAGTACATCAAGCACCTCACTGGTGGCTCGGCCTTGCACTGCAACCTGGAGGAACACCTCACCAAGGAGCAGTACCGCCAGTTGCTGCGCGTGGCTGCCCGCGAAGGCTGCAACTACTTCACTTTCAACATCCCGAACACGATTTGCAATGACTGTGGCCACGCCCCGAGTGCCACAGCCACAACATCGACTACCTGACCCGCATCATCGGTTACCTGAAGCGCGTCAGCAATTTCAGCGAGCCGCGTCAAGAAGAAGCCGCCCGCCGTCACTATGGAAAAATGGAGATGGACAGATGTTAAAGTATGCCAATTTTGATATCGTCTTCCAGGAAGTCCCTGAAGAAGTGACACTTGCCATTAATATCTCGAACTGCCCCAACCAATGTCCTGGTTGCCACAGCAAGTATTTGTGGGAAAACACTGGTAAACAATTGGACACCAACGAGTTGTATCGCCTTGTGGAGCAATACAAATCAGGTATCACCTGCGTGTGCTTCATGGGCGGCGACAACGAACCCGAGTCGGTGTCGCAATTGGCCAACCAAGTGAAGAAGGACTATGGCGTCAAGGTGGCGTGGTATTCAGGTAAAAACGAGCTTCCGCAAAATGTCTCGACAGACCATTTCGACTACATCAAGGTGGGGCGTTATATTGCCGAACTAGGTCCTTTGGACAGTGTCACCACCAACCAGCGTATGATGAAACGCCTGGCCGACGGCCGTGTGAAGGACATCACGGAATGGTTTAGGCGAAACAAGAAAGTGGAAGTTGTTGAAAACGAGCCATAAAAAACTCCGGCGTTTGCCGGAGTTTTTTTGTTTGACTTTGTAGGGCATTACCGTCTCTACTGTTTTACAAATCTCTCGCCGTTCCACCGATACCACTCTACGATTTCTTCTTCGTCGGTGTCGTGCACTACAGCAAATCCGTCCTCGTCGATGGATGACATGTAGCGTCCGTTAGCCCAGAATTTCTCAGGAAAATAGTAGTCGATAACGGAGATTTGGTCGCCGTCAGTGAAGGAATAGGCCGTGAGGCGATGGTCGGGACTGTTGTTGGATTGTACATAGTCCAGCACAATCCAAGAGCCGTCTTTTTTACGGTAACAGGAGGCTGTCTCCGTGAAGCCTTCTGCGCCTTCAGCTTCAAATACCGCAATGGTATTGCTTTTGCTTTCGACGCGTTGTAGGTTGTCGGCAATCATGGCGGCATCGGGCAGTTCGTCACCCTCCAATGTACCAATCGGGTCGTATTCTTTCAGTAATTCCGACCAAAACTTCATGGCAATGGTTTCGAGGGCATCATCGCCACTATCGTCATAGTCTTCAAAATCCGAGGGGTCGGGCTCTTCACGGTTGATGTATTGCAGGAGATCATTGTATTGTTCGTCCGAAGGGTAGTTTGGGGTGATTTTACGGCGGAGGTTGTCCCAAGAGTTGAAGTTTTTGGGGTAGAGCCATCCCCTGCCTTCAAAGAATAAGGAAATGGGGCGTTGCTTGGGATCTTCGTTGCGGACAATGCAGGCTTCCTCATATTCTGCCACAATGTAGAATGCGCCGTCGACAGGCTGACCGTCTTTGATGGAGAACATCCAATAATAGCCGTCGGGGTTGGCTTCTTCTGAAGCGGAACTCAAGTCGATTTTGCTGACGGTTTCGTTGTTGCCGTCAGAAATCATGATTTCATCACCCTTGATCACAATGCGCTTGGCGTTGCGGATGATTGGAGGCACTTCCGCGTGTTCATAGTACTCGATTTCGGAAAAAGTCAAGTTGTCGAACACCAATTCAGGCAACGCACCCTCGCCGGTATATTCGGTTTCCGTTGAGACCGGTGCATTGCTGATATCGCCACTGTTCTGTGTGGTCGTCCCCGAGCCGCATGACACGAGGAACGCAAGGGCAAGGAGGAAGGTGGTAATATATGATTTCATATTATCATGTTTTCTATTAAAAATGTAGAGACGCGGCGCGCCACGTCTCTACACAAGGTTTTTCATTAATCTTCAGGCGTCAACGCCGCAATCATCTCGGCAATCTTGGCCTTGACCTCGCCGACCACATTGTCGGGATTGAGGTCGGCCTTGAAGCTCTTGTCGCGGCTAGCGAACTCGATGGCGTTGCGTTCCAACGTCTTCGGGCTGACCACGATGCGCAGCGGCACGCCGAGCAAGTCGGCATCGGAGAACATCACGCCCGCACTGATATTGCGGTCATCATAAATGACCTCCACACCGGCCTTCTTCAGGTCTTCGTAGAGCTTGTCGGCCACGCGGCGCACGTTCTCGTCAGCGATGCGCAGAGCGCAAATCTGCACCTGCCAAGGGGCGATGGTGATGGGCCATATCGGACCGTAGTCGTCGTGGCTCACCTCGCAGACCGAAGCGATCAGACGACCTACGCCGATGCCGTAGCAGCCCATGATGGGGTATTTCAGCGTGTTGTCGCTGTCGAGGTACTGCATGTTCATCGACTCGGTGTACTTGGTGCCGAGTTGGAAGATGTTACCCACCTCGATGCCGCGGCTGATGGTGATGCTGTGCTTGCCGCACACGGGGCAGATGCCGCCAGCGGTGGCCTTGGCCACGCTATCGTACTTCACCTCGCCGAGGTCGCGGGCCATGTTCATGCCCTTGTAGTGGTAGTTCTCCTTGTTGGCACCTGCCACGAAGCTGTTCAAGGTCTTCAGCGACTCGTCATAGACCACGGTGATGCCTTCAGGCAAGCCCTTGGGACCAATGAAGCCAGGGCAAATACCCATTTCAGGAGTGACAGTGGCGGCATGCACCTCGGCGCAAAGCAGATTGCGGAGCTTGGTCTCGTTCACCTCAAGGTCGCCGCGTAAGAAGACGATGACCAACGAGTCATCCATGTTACGCTGATAGAGCACGGCCTTGCATGACTGCAGAGGCGACTTGTGCAGGTAGTTGCACACATCCTCGATGGTCTTCTGTTCAGGGGTGTAGACCTCCTCCAAAGGCTCGATGGGGTATTCCTCGTTGTGGACGATGCAGTCGGCGGCCTCGCTGTTGGAGCGGTAACCGCATTCAGGGCAAATGACGATGGTGTCCTCGCCAATGTCGGTGAGCAGCATGAACTCATGTGAGATGCGGCCACCCATCATGCCCGAGTCGGACTTGACGGCTACGACCTGCGGCACACCAGCGCGGGCAAAGATTCGGTCATAGGCATGGTAAGCCTTGGCGTAGTATTGCTCCAAGTCCTCCTGTGAGGTGTGGAAGCTGTAGGCGTCCTTCATCGTGAACTCACGGGTGCGGATGAGACCACCGCGCGAACGGGGTTCGTCGCGGAACTTGGTCTGGATCTGATAGATCATGAAGGGGTACTGCGTGTAGCTCTTCGCGGCATCGCGGGCCAGCTGTACGGCGGCTTCTTCGTGGGTCATGCCCAGCACCATGTCGATGCCATTACGGTCCTTGAAGCGGAGCAGCTCCGAGCCGATGCTGTTGTAACGCCCCGACTCCTGCCACAGCGTGCCCGGCATCACGACGGGAAACATCACTTCTTGACCGTCGATGCGGTCCATCTCCTCACGGATGATATTCTCGATCTTCTTCGCGATGCGCTTGGCCGGCATGAAGAAAGAAAACAGGCCGGTACCTACCGACTTGATATATCCACCACGCACCATCAGCGCCTGACTGTCGAATACGCAGTCGGCCGGTGCCTTCTTGAAACGTTCGCCTAATAATGTTGCAACTTTCATTTCAGTATTACGTAATTAAAATGTTTAACCGATTGTTTGACACGGGACTACGGGACGCGAGACTACGGGACTTTTTATCGTCTCGTGTCTCGCGTCTCGAAGTCTCGCGTCTTTTAAAACGGCTGCAAAGATACGGAAAATATTAATTCTGAATCATCACCTTTCTCGTCACCATCTTGCCACCGATGATGTGGACAAAGTAGAGGCCTGAAGGCAGGTCGCTCACGTCGATGGTGCGCTGGCCTTCCACGCTGAAGCCACGCACTTTGGCGCCTTGCGGGTTGATGATGACGACGCTGGCTCTACCCTTATCGTAGTCCGTGGTGATGGTCATCTGGCCTCTCGCGGGGTTGGGGGTGATGGTCACATTGAAGGGTTCTGCGTCCACATCGGGAAGTTCAGGAACTTCCGTCAGGATGTCGGTGTTGTGGCTGTAGGTCACCAACTTACCGGAGACCTTTAAGAGCGGGTTGCTGGAATTGGTACAATCCGGGCAGCTGTTCTGACCGCTCACGCAGTCGGGGTAGTTGGGGTGGCATTGGTCGACATAGGTCGGGTCGAACTCATAAAGCACGTCCGCGTGACCATCGGCGAGATAGTCGTCGAGGCTGTAGTCCCACACCATCGTCATGCTGCCTGGGCACCAACCGGCACGGGCATAGGTCCAAGTGCCGTTTTGGGGCTGGCAACCAGCGGGATTGGGGGTACAGGTTTGCCAGAGATCCTGAGTGTAGGCCGTTGCGCCATTGATGTTGATGTTGTGGGGGTTGGCGTGGTAGAACTCGGCAGCATTGCCCGTATTGTAGGCACCATTGCCCGTGTCGCTCCAGTTGTGTCCCGAGGTTGTGATTTGCAGCTTGGCCTTTTCGACACAAGGATCAAATTCGACTGTACGCATCGGGATGGGGCACAAGTTCTCGTAATCGCCAAACGAATAGCTACCATACCACAGTTCCTGTAAGTCCACGTAAGGATACTCTGGAGTGCCTTTGGTGTATTCAAAGATAGCCGTGGGGTTATAACCTTGACCGGTTGAATATTGTTCGCTATAATATTCAAATTCGACGAGTCCTTGCAGCACGGAGGTGAAGTCGGTCACGTCGAGGTCGTCGACACATTCTACGCCGAACGGGGTGATGTAACGGCAGAGTTCCACCCATTCGCCACGGTAGTTCTTCACGCGGAGATAGCTTTGGTGGTCGTAAGTGTTGCAGTCGCCGTTCACGCAGTTATGCAGATAATGCAAGTTGATGGCATTGAAGGCGTTGACATGGGTCGGGAAGGGATATTCGCCGTAGGCGGTGAAATAGGTTGTGTTCACCACCACCTCGCCGTTGAGGGCAGAGACGTTCATGTCGTCATAGTCGGTGGTCACATCGAAAGTGTTGGAGGCCGTGGTGACCTTGCCACCCGTTTGGGTGATGGAGATGGTCATGTTGTAGGAACCTTCACCTGAAGGCGTCCAAGTGGTGTACCAATAACCATTTTCAGGTTTGTCGGGATAGTCGGTCTTCAAGGTCAGCACTTGTCCATCGACTTCGCATTTCACTTCTTCGAACTTAAGGATGGAGCCATGGTCGATATAAGCGCTGATCACCACCATCACAGGATTTTCAAAATCGGGCATGTAGACCTTGGTGCCTTCGTAGGGACGGCGGATGGTGATCTCAGGTTCATAGTTCTCGGGGTCGACCACATAGAAGGAACGGTTCACTGCAGGGGCGGGTTGCCATTGGGTGCCGTCACCGGGCTGTGAGGCGCGTACTTTCACGACGCCTTCCTCGCCGGTGAGGGTGAGAATGTTACCATCGATGGTGGCAGGACCTTGGATGACTTCAAAGGTCACAGGAAGTCCCGAGGTGGCGCTGGCTTCAAGGGTGATGGGTTCGTTGTAGACCAACTGGTCGGGGATTTCAGTGAAGTCGATGAACTGTGCCGTCAAGCCGCCAGGGAAATGGCGAACGGTGAAGTTATCGAAGCCGCACCAGCCGCTGTTGAGCATGAAGATGTGGTGCCATGTGGCGGGGTCGTACTTGTCGCCACTGCCAGGGGTCAGACCGACGTTGACACCTTGGCATTCCGGGACAGCTTCCCACTCGCCGCCAGGCACATCATACATCGCATACAGGGTGACAGCACCGGCGCCGTTGTTGGCATCCAAGTCAATGGAGACCTTATAGCGGGCCCAATTCTTCTCTGTGGCGTTAGGTGTAAAATTGCAGGCAGGAGTGTTGTTGGGCAAAATCACGCCTTTGATGAAGAGAGGATCGGTGTCGCTACCCGTGAGGAGAAAATAGACGCCGCCGTCGGGGAGGGTGCTGTTGGGATTGGGGGTGATAGGTTCGTAGAGGGCGTGGTTGGGGGCTGCCATGATGGGCGGAAGGACGGAGCCGTCGCCGTCGCCGTCATAGCCGATGCCGAACAGGGTGCCCCACCACTCGCGCAGCTGGTCGCATTCGATCTCGACGACGCCGCCATTGGAGAAGTCGAAGCCGTATTGGGTGATGTCGTGCGTGGCGATGTCGCCAAAGCTGGTGCCGGAGGCATGCGAAAACACACCCAGGGTTTCGTCGGCCGTGGGTGTTTCCGGCGTGGTGCCCCAGAAGTGGCCAAGATAATCGGTATACATGGGACCCATGCTACCATTACCTGCGCTGTGCACACGGACGTACCAGCCGTCTTGACCATTAAGGATTTGACCTTCGTTATAATCGTTGAAGGTAAAGGTTTTTTCGACTTGGGCGTTCATCCCGAAGGAGAAAGCCAAGAGCACAAGGATTAGGAATAGTTTTTTCATAATATTAAGTTTAAGTAATATTGACAAACCGTTCAAAGCCAAAGAACAGAATTATTGGCGCAAAAATAGTAAAAATACTCAATTAGCGTCAGGAAACAAGATTTTTTCCCTATGGTATTTCAACTTTCGTGAACAGCTTGAACAAATAGAATGAGCAAATTTAGTTTTCAGAAAAGACAAGTTGAGATTGACTACGTCGAAATCATCGATTCAGCGTAGCTAATCTTCGATTTCCCCGCAGGAGTTCAGGGAATCACTTTGACTTGACAGGCCGGTCGATTTGCATATTTCATCACGACCAGCCTGCCAAAGCCAAATGTGTCATGGAATCGTTACATCCGTTTAGGGAGAGTCATTTGTCACTCTCCCTTTGCCTCATCCCTCCATGCAGTGCATCCCACCGCCGCATCCGCTCGTAGAAGGCTTTCATAGAGTCCTCTTTTAAACTGTCTGCTTTGATTTCCAGGGTGGTTATAACCGCCACTGCTATTATGAGGATGATACTTTTTGTGATATTTTTCATTTCTTGATTCTCCTTTTAATGAATTGTTGTCATCATACCTCAGCCGCTCCATGGAGTTGCCATGGATGGTGGCCGTCAGGTTGCCTTGGTGGTCTTTCAGGGTGTAGTGCATCGTGCCTCCTCCTGAGTTATATGTCACAAAGATAGCGAATAATCCCGTGGCGGAAAGGAGGTCTTGTTTTTTGTGGTTATACTTATTCACGATGGGTATGTTAAGCATGGCGTTAGATGCCTAAAAACCATTTTAATTGAGCATTCTCGCTCTCGTTAACCAACCTCTTATAACAGTACTCATTCATTAAACGGTTGATATACAATGAATCAAGTTCTTTAACAGCGTCTTCATAGCCTTTAAGAATAGAAAAATAATGATAATACTGAAGTGTTGCGATCCATAATGAGTCATGGGTCATCTCTTCCTGATATAGCCAAACAGAATTGACATCCAACTTGTTCTCTGAGAGATAGTCGTGTATTAAGTCAATAGAATTTTGAAGATAAAGGTTTCTTCCGGGGATATCTTCAACGGACTGGCGTTCCATCGCATGAATTCTATTGAATATCACTTGTTTGTAGTACAAATATTCATAATCTTTAAAGTTGATAGAATCAAAGAAATCGAAAGCTCTATCGTACTCATTCTTTGCGCACAGCGAAGATAATTTGAGGAGTGACATTTTGTATTTTGAATACTCATCATCGCATTTTGGCAATGCATAATCGATTATAGATATTATTGAATCCAAATACTTATCATTGCGATCTTCCCATTGCCACTTGAAAAAGAGTTCTCCCGTTTTAGTCCTGCAAGAATCACAGAAATTCTTGCCATTTAAGGAATCTTCAGGTAGAACAATCCGAATGCATGACAACATCAGCATTGGTATCAATGTAAAAAATATGGAAACCTTATTTTTCATATAAAAAATAGTATTTAAAAGTATATTGGTTTTGATTTGTAACAGGTTTGGATGGAGCTAAATCCCATATCATCTTAATAGGGCGAGGGCCGAACATCGAAATTCCATTAATTGCACCTGCTCGGATTTGAGCTCTCATGAAACTTTTTTTTGCTTTTATATTATCGGCCGAGATAAAGATTTGTGTTTTTGTAAATTGTTTACCATCTACCTCAAAAAAGGCATTTGTTTCATGCTCAAGGCGATTTTCTTTAAGTTTGCCGTCCCAAAACACACCTGCATTGCCGCGGTAATTGAACGATTGAGCAGATTGAGAGAGAACAAAGTTAAAAGTGATTCCTTTAAAAACTCTTACCTGTTTGTTTGTTCCTGAGGCCTCATCCGTATCATATCTTACATTAACCTCAATTGTCAAACGTCCTTCAATGCTACTGCTCATAATAGTTGGGACGAGCCAAGGTCTTTGGTTTGGAAAGAGGTTCCCGTTATGGTCGTACTCCATCATTACACCATTCAAAGAAAGGCACCATCTTTTCATACTAATATTGTCATAATATTCGCGAAGTCCATAATACTTCAAGATGTCTTTGTCGTTGGAGCCGATGTATGTTCCTCCATCTGGGGTGTTAGCCACACTGGTCACATTATCATCCCAAACTATTCTTCCGTTTTTATCCACGTACCAATCATCCTCCACCACATACCCGCTCGGATCAGCGAACCTCAGCGGATTGTTGAAGCAGTAGCTGTATCGATTATATGCCTGCGAGTTTTGTTCGTCCTGGATTACCACGTCGGGAGAAAGCATGCGGCCAAGGATGGGGTCATAAAGCCGTCCGTTCATGTTGATGAGGTCGAACTCGTCGTAATGCTCGTGCAGGGTGTAGCCTCTGTCGAAGGTATAGGTAATGTTGTCGTAGCCGAAGTTGGTGGTGTTGCGCCGCCGGCCCCAAGGGTCGTAGCTCAACCGCTCCACGGCATCGCCGCAAACGGTGGCCGTCAGGTTGCCTTGGTGGTCTTTCAGGGTGTAGTGCATCGTGCCTCCTCCGTTGTTGTATGAAGCAAAGATAGCAAACAATCCCGTACTGGA
>ONJF01000062.1 GCA_900318085.1 uncultured Bacteroidales bacterium | reverse complement strand
CGCCGCGACGATGATACTGCGCGAGAGCGTGGGAAAGTAGTTCGCCGCCCACCCACAACGGAGAGCCCGTCAGCATCAGCTGGCGGGCTCGTCTGTTTTCGAGCCCCACACTGAGCCGTGTGGGGTAAATAGAATGCCGTGTCTTCGACACGGGGCGCTGCAGCACAATAGAGACTCTTCCCTACCCTTCCCCAACCTTTCCACTTTTTAAATCGCTTCATTCCCATTTTTTTATTACTTTTACCGCCAAATTTGGAAGTATGGCCCGAAGATTGGCTTTGTTTTTTATCTTGCTGTTTACCAGTTTGTTAGGATTTTCACAAAATCTTGAGCAAGATAGCATTGCCACAAAAAAAACAACGGTTACCCCTTCCCTGCCCATCGATTCAACCTTCGTCACCTATAACGCCTACCCCTTCGACAGCATTTTCCTCAACGCTTCGAAAGTCGTAGACACCACGACTTTCCATACGGCAGATTTCGATTACTTGCAACGCGGCAACACCATCTATAGCACCTTGAGCAACACAGGGATGGCCCACAAGTCAATGAGATTCAACCACCTGCACCAGGCTGGATTCGATATGACGCTGCCTGCTTTCCCGACCTACCTACTGAATGAGGGCAACATGGCTTCTTACATGTCCGTCCTACCCTACTCTGAAATCCGTTATCTCATGACCATCGGTGACCTCGAACAGCATTTCCACGCCAGGTTTGGCCGTCAAGTCACCCCTCGCCTTCTGGTGTCGTTCGCATTCGACACCGATTACTCACCCGCTACCTTCAACAACAACAAAACCATCAATAACGCTTTCTGGATCAATGCCAAGTACATCACCAAAAGCGAACGCTACGGCGTGTCGGCCCATTGGTACCGCAACAAACTCGAAATGGGCGAAAACGGTGGCATCGTCAACGATGAGGCCTATAGCGAACACCAAGAGACTGACAACACCGTCATCCCTGTCAACCTCACAACAGCCACCAACTTCATCGTTTCCAGTGGGATAGGTTTCGAACATTATTTCAATCTACTCCCCAAAAAGACCATAACCACGAAAAAAGAAGCGCCTCGTGTCAAGAGCGATTCCATTGCGCCATCACCCGTCTTCAACGACAGCATCCCGATAGACTCCCTATTCATCGATAGCATAAAAACCATCGAAAACCAAGATGTTGTCCAAGAAGTCAAGGTTAGAAAATTCACTCTTGGCAGGCTTTGTCACAATTTCAGTTTTCTGAACAATAAACTATACTATAACGAGTCATCGCCTGGCGTTTCGTTCTACCAACCCTTCGACACCTTGATGAACGCCTCAAAATCGACCGACACCACATTGGTCAGGGCCATCAAGAACACGGTGAAATGGAGCAGTTTGGGCTACCAGAAATACAACGACGACATCCCCTTCTACCTCTACGCAGGCGTCACGCATGGCTTCTACCAAGTGAAACACTACGACTATCTTGAGGGCGAGACCGTACTGGCACGCAACTACAACCAGTTGAGTGTGAACGGCGGCATTATTGTCAACCTGTTCAAGTCGACACGCATCACGGGGCAGGCAGAGTTGATCACTTTGGGCTACCAAATCGGCGACTTCGACGTCAAAGGCCAATGGAAACAATTTATCGGAACCAGCACCAAGAATTACGGTCAGGCTACCTTCGACATGGAACTCAAACGGCAGAGTGCCAATTGGTTCGAGGAAAGCTACTACTCCAACCATTTCCGCTGGGAGAACGATTTCAATGCCTCCACCTACCTGACATTCAACTTGAGATACAGCTACAAGACCTATAGCATCGGAGTGAAGCAGACCAGCATCGCCAACATGATCTATTTTGGCACCGACGCTCGGCCAACCCAAAACGACGGCATGTTTAGCATCCGTGAGGCATACCTTAGTTTCTACCAACGCTTGGGGCGTTTCGAGTTGGAAGGGTTCGCCAGCCTCCAAAAATCGAGCAACGAAGAGGTCATGCATCTCCCCTTGGTCTTGGGTCAGCTGAAAGTTGGCTATTCGCAACCCATCTTCCACAAAGCTGCCACGCTGCATCCCAGCATCACGGTGCGCTATTTCACCAAATACTACGCCGATGCCTATATGCCGGCCACACGTACCTTCTATCTGCAAAACGACGTGGAAATCGGCAACTTCCCCTTCATCGACTTGGCCTTGGCCATCAAGGTGAAGAAAGCCCATATCTATGCGGCCTACAGCAATATGTTCCTGCTGACAGGCGACCACAATTCCTTCATCGCGCCACACTACCCCATGCGCGATAGCAAGATATTCATCGGGGTCAATTGGAGATTGTTCAACTAAAAAAATGCCACCATGATCCAAAGCACCCTCATCCCCACAACCAACACATTATCAAGGCATAGCGACACACTCTCGCGGGCCGTTGACAGCATCGTCAACCAAGGTTCCTTGAACGAAGTGGTAGAGCAAGTGAGCAACAGCAGCTCGTCGCGTCAGATTGGGTTAACCATTGCCATCATTGGTCTGCTCATCTTCACGGCACACCTGTTCAGCGAGATCTTCAGCCGCAAGCGCATCCCCGACGTGTTGTTCCTTATCATCATCGGCCTACTCATTGGCCCCGTCTTCCATTGGCTCTCGCCCGACAGTTTGGGCAATGCAGGTAGCTTGTTTTCAGGCATCACCTTGGTGACCATCCTATTTGAGAGTGGTACACAGTTGAGGTTTAGTGCTTTAAAAGACTCATTTGGAGGAGCCTTGAAACTCACTGCCTTGAACTTTGTGCTGTCTGCTGTCGCCGTTTGGCTGGTAGGATGGTTCGTGTTGGACCTGGGTCCCATCATCAGCATGATATTGGGTTGCATGTTGGGTGGTACAGCCTCGGCGGTGGTCATTCCTATCGTCAGACAGATGCATATGTCGGAGAAGCCCGCCATCATGCTCATCCTGGAGGCGGCCATCGGCAATGTGTTCAGTATCGTACTGGCCTTGGCGTTGATGCAGGCCATCAAGAGCAAGCACCTTGAGTTTGGTGCCATCTTGGGCAACATCTTCTCATCGTTCATCCTTGCCACTGTGATGGGCCTGATCGGTGCCATCTTCTGGGCCTTGATTCTCGACCAAATACGCAACATCAAATACTCCATCCTGACGACCCCTGCCTTCGTGTTCATCATCTATGGCCTCAATGAATGGATGGGCTTCAGTGGTGCCATCGCTGCCTTGGCTTTCGGTATCGGATTGGCCAACATCGACGCCATCTACAATGCTTGGCTCAAGAAATTCATCAAGAAAGTACCGGTCAACCTGAACGAGACCGAACGCTCTCTATTTTCGGAACTGGTGCTTCTGCTGAAGACCTTCTTCTTCATCTACGTAGGTATCTCCATCCAGTTGACCCAATGGGAACCCATCGTCATTGGATTGGGAATCAGCGCATTGCTATTCATCATTAGGATACCAGCTGTACGTTTCGCCATTTCAAAGCGAGATGGCATCCCCGACAAAGAACTCGCTTTCATGTCGGCCCTCAACCCCAAGGGACTGACCGCCGCCGTGTTGGCCACGCAAGCGCTCATCTACATCCCCAACATGGAAATCGCCATGTTTGCCCGCAACATCGTGTTCTCGGTCATTCTTTTCAGCATCGTCATCAACTCCATCCTTATCCCTCTGATTGACAGGGAGAAACTAACCTACCGCATCTACATCAAGTTATTGAGTTTCAACCAAAAGATGAAAAACATCGTCTCCAAAACCAAGCAAGACGGCGAGGAATGGCACAAGAAACACTCAAGGGCTCATGAGTTTGTCGACGAAATGTTTCATTCGGAAGTCATCACCGAAATCATTGAACAACAGGACAAGCCCGGTGCGGTGAGCAACAAAGCCGAGTCAAGCAACATGGACGTGGCGGATTAAAAAAAGCATGCAGCTTCTTTTCTTTTTGGAAAAAGTGTATTATCTTTGCACATCAATTTTTTTCCAAAATGAGCATTTTCAACACTGGTGACTACGTAGGAGGCTACAAAGTACAAAGTCTGATCAAACAAAACGAATACACCGAGACCTATAAGACGGTGAATGCCAACGAGCAACCCTATTTCCTGAAGGTGTATATCATGAAACGGACCCCTGCCAAGCTGGTCAACAACGACAGCCATGAGGTCCTAGAGATAGCCTTGCTCCAAAAGATACAACACGTCAACGTGGTTTCCCATATTGCCCATGGCAGCTTCGACACTATCGTCGGCGAATGCAAATACTTGGTTACCAACTATTTTACTGGTGAAGTGTTGGCCGACAAGATTGCCAGAGAGGGTCGCATTGAACCCGAAAAAGCCGTGTCTATCTTCATGGGCATCCTTGAAGGCTTAAAGAGTTTGCATGATGCCGGCATCTGCCACAACGACATCACCCCAAGCAATATCATGTTGTCAGACACGATGGATGGCGCACCTGAAATCATCGACCTAGGCCATGCTTCGCAAGCTTGCGAAGGAACGACGCCCTTCGACAATACCGACCTCGATATCAGATACTGCGCCAACGGCAATTCTGCCAGCGTCTACAATGAGCGTACCGACCTCTTTTCGGCCACCGCCGTGTTCTACACCATGCTTACGGGGCATGCGCCTTGGACCATTGACTTTGCCGAAAGCGACAGCTTTGTAACGAAGATGAACAAGATGAAGCGTTACAGGAAGGAGAATCCCGTCGAAATCTTGTCACTCCCTATCAATGACACCCTAAAATATATCCTTGAAAAAGGCCTGTCGCTTTCCACCTCAGAGTGCTACCGTTCGGCAAACGACTTGTTACGCGACCTCAATGGACAAGGCGGCAGCAAAAAACCCGGAAAAATCAGCGAACACGCACAAGAAGAAGCCAAAGCCTCAGGCAAGAGCCAAGAATCGGAGAACGAACTGAAAATCCCGACCCAGAAAGGAACAGGCCACGGATTCGACGACATCGCCGGCATGCACGAACTGAAAGAGCTGCTGCAGCAGAAAGTCATCTTCGTGATTCAGAACAAGGAACTTTCAGAGCAATACAGGCTGACACCGCCCAACGGCATGCTGCTATACGGCCCTCCCGGCTGCGGCAAGTCGTTCTTCGCCGAGAAATTCGCTGAACAGACACAGTTCAATTTCATCCTCGTGAAGTCGTCCGACTTGGCCAGCATCTATGTGCATGGTAGCCAGGAAAAGATTGGGCAACTGTTCAAGCAAGCCGAAAAAGACGCTCCTACTGTGCTTTGCTTCGACGAGTTTGATGCCTTTGTGCCCAACCGTTCGTCAGCAGGAAGCGAGCATGTCAGCGGTGAAGTCAACGAGTTCCTCTCGCAACTCAACAATTGCTCGAAACGCGGCATCTTCGTGGTGGCTACCACCAACCGTCCCGACATGATCGACCCCGCCGTGTTGCGTACCGGACGACTCGACAAGCATATCTATGTGCCTCTCCCCGACCATGATGCCCGCAAAGAAATGTTTGCCATCCACATGAAAGGCAGACCTTTTGAGGAAAACAGCATCGACTTCGACCACCTCTCAGACCTGACCGATGGCTACATCGCTTCCGACATTGCCTACATCGTGAACGATGCTGCCATGACCGCAGCCTTCACTCGTTCAATGATTACGCAGGAATTGCTTGAAAGGGCCATCAGCGAGACCCGCCCCTCCATCAGTAAAGACACTTTGAAAATGTATGACGCCATCAGAGAAAAAATGGATGGTATAGAAAGAAGCAACCTTTTGCCAAGGATAGGCTTCAAAAAAGACGAATAATCCACCTTATTACTAATAATTAAACAAAACGACTATGACAACATCAGAAATGGTATTCGAATACCTGAAAAGCCAAGGCCTCATGCCGAAAATCGACGAAGACAATGACATCATCTTCAAGTATCAAATGCTGACCTTCATCTATTTCAACAACGATGATGATGAGCAATTCTTCCGCTTGGCCCTGCCCGGCATCTTCGACGTCACCGACGAAAACCGCGTCACCGTACTCGAAGCCATAAACGAAACGAACAAGAGAATGAAAGTGGCCAAGGCTTACATCCCCAAAGACGACGTGTGGGTCGCTGCCGAAATCATGATGGACTCCACACCCGTGTTAGACGACATGGTGCCCCGCCTGCTCGGCATCTTGACTGGCGCTCGCAGAGAATTCTACGATCAAATCGGATAATCGCGATACGGCAAATGCACTTTATAAAAATACTGCCAGTTACATGGCAGTATTTTTTATTTATAAAGTGTATAAATTACACAATATAAACACCTAACAATCAAAATATTATAGTTAAATATCTATAAAAAGTGTAATTTTTACACATTTTTTCACGGTTACCATACAAAAAAGTTGTATTTTTGCGTCAAAATTACACAAGAATGGGAAAGCAAAGATACACTTACGACTACCCTCATCCGGCCGTGACCACCGATTGCGTGGTGTTTGGTTTCGATGGGCATGAGATGAAGATCCTGCTTGTCGAGCGGGGTATAGAGCCCTACAAAGGCATGTGGGCCTTGCCAGGAGGGTTCATCCGCATGGACGAGACCGCCGAGCAGTGCGCCCAACGTGAACTGCAAGAGGAGACAGGACTCAATCTTTCCCTCCTTAAGCAGTTCATGACCTTCAGCGAAGTGAACCGTGACCCGAGAGAACGCGTGATCTCGATTGCCTTCTATGCCCTTGCCCGTAAATCGGACGTAAAAGGCGGCGACGACGCAGCTCAGGCCCGATGGTTTGCACTCAACGAGGCGCCACGTTTGGCCTTCGACCATGACTACATCCTACGCAAGGCCATGGAGAAACTTCGCGAGGACATCCACTTCGAGCCCATAGGCTTCGACCTGTTGGACAGTGAGTTTACCATGTCGGAACTGCAAAGGTTGTATGAGGCCATACTGGGCATCCAGTTCGACCGTCGCAACTTCCACAAGAAGATGCTGCAGACCGGTATCATCGAGGAAGCCGACGATGACGAAACCGTCTTCTTTGGCAAGAACAGAGAGATGCGTAGCATGAGCATCGATGCCTTGTTTGGAGATAAAGCCGAAGAGATGCCACGCCCCTGCCCCACTTCTCCCAACAGCAACAGCCGCACGACCCGCCGCTGGGGTACCAAGTTCCGCTTCAACAAGCGGCGCTATGACAAGTTTAAAGAAGATAACAACTTTAGACTGGAGTTTTAATAATGCGGAATGAGGAATGCGGAATGCGGAATGAGGAATGATGAATGCGGAATGAGGAATGATGAATGATGAATGATGAATGATGAATGAATAAAATGCTTAAATCACAATAAAACAATAAATTATGGAAACAAACAACACTATTGTAAAGACGCAGGTCTATAACCTGATTATCCTTGACAAGAGCGGCTCGATGAGCAGCATCGCCAACGCTGCCATCTCGGGCTTCAACGAGACCGTGGGCGGCATACGCTCGGCACAAGAGCGCTTCAAAGACACACAAGAGCACTTCGTCTCATTGATGATCTTCTGCAACTGCGAGAAGACCATGGTCTACGACATGGTGCCCGTCAACGAGGTTAAAGAGCTGACATCAAGGGAGTACCGTCCCTGCTGCTGCACGCCCCTCTATGATGCCATGGGCATCAGCATCAACGCCCTGTACAATGCCATCAAAGACAAAGAAGACGCCACCGCCGTGGTGACCGTCATCACCGATGGTTATGAGAACGCCTCGAAGGAGTACAGCGGCCAAGCCATCAAGGCTTTGGTGGAGCGCATGAAGAACGAGGAGGGATGGAACTTTGCCTACATCGGCACCAACCAAGACGTGGAAGCCACCGCTTCATCGCTCAACATCGACCACCATATGTCGTTCCGCGATGACGAGGCCGGCATGGCAGAGGCATGGGAAAAAGAACGAAAATCGAAGATGATGCTATTTGGCCGTTTCTCAGCTGACTTTGCCACCACATCCGCCATGCCTCCAACGATGCGAAAGATGCACCGCTCGCGTTCCAATCGCGAGAACCGCAACTATCACGAGATGAGCGAGTTCAGCAACCGCATCACACCTGAGCATATCACAAGCCTTAAGAGCAATGAGATTTTCGTCTTCGGCAGTAACCTCGCCGGCGCCCATGCTGGTGGTGCAGCCTATCTCGCCTACCAGAGATTTGGTGCCGTCATGGGACAAGGCGTGGGCCTGCAAGGCCAGAGCTATGCCATCCCCACCATGCAGGGCGGTGCAAACACCATCCTACCCTACGTGGAAGAATTCATCGCCTTCGCCCAACAGCATCCCGAAATGACCTTCCTGGTCACCAAGATAGGCTGCGGCATCGCCGGCTTCACCCCTGCAGAGATTGCGCCTTTGTTTGCCGGCGCCATCGAGGTGGAGAACATCCATCTGCCGATGGATTTCTGGAAGGAATTGGTGTAATTAGTTGAGAGTTGAGTGTTTAGAGTTTAGAGTTAAAATTCATATCAAAGAATAAAATATGTTAGGAGTAATCATTGGAGATACCGTAGGATCGGTATACGAGTTTAACAACATTAAGACCACGGATTTTCCGCTGTTCAATTCGCGGTGCAACTACACTGACGACAGCATCATGACCATGGCCGTAGCCGACTGGCTTTTGACCGACCCTCAGCACGGCATGGACACCTTGGAAGCCTCGTTTTTGAACTTCGCCAAGAAATACCCCTGCCCCATGGGCGGCTACGGCGGCGGCTTCAATCGCTGGCTGTTTCAACCTGAAACCCTACACGACTACGAAGACGGCCATCAGGCCAAGACCAGACGCCGTCCCTACAACTCGTTCGGCAACGGTGCCGCCATGCGCTGCAGTGCCAACGGCTGGATGTTCGACACCTTGGAGGAGACCGAGCGCGTGGCAGGCCTCTCGGCCGCCATCACGCACAACCATCCCGAAGGCATCAAAGGGGCGCAGTCGACGGCGGCAGCCATCTTTATGGCCCGCAACGGCAAGAGCAAAGCAGAGATAAAGGAATACATCTCGACCAAATACGGTTACAACCTCAACCGCACCTGCGACGAAATCCGTCCTGTCTACGACTGGGACTCGTCATGCCAGGGCACGGTACCCGAGGCCATGGTGGCATTCTTCGATAGCACCGACTTCGAGTCATCCATTCGCTTAGCGGTCTCGTTGGGCGGCGACAGCGACACCCTCGCCTGCATCACAGGCGGCATCGCTGAAGCGTTCTACAAAGAGATTCCGGACGACATCGCCTTGAAGATTTGGGAACTAATTCCCGAAGATTTCAAGGCTGTATGCAAGAAAATGGAAACCCAGACGAGCTATCGTTTGCCGAGCATTCTGAAATAATCAAAAGTAATATAAAGACTATGTGCAGGCTGGAGCCGGAGGGGACCGGTTCCAGCCTTTTAAAAAAATTCACCACAAAAACCCAGTTTCCAAAAAAGTTGTATCTTTGCAGCCCGTTTAGAACAACAAATTTAGTGTAAAAAGAAGAAAATTATGTACTTAACTGCAGAAAAGAAATCAGAGATTTTCAGCCAATACGGCAAGAACGCTGCCGATACTGGTTCAGCAGAAGGCCAAATCGCTTTGTTCACCTACAGAATTAAGCATTTGACTGAACAGACAAAAGTTCACCACAAGGATGTGGCGGCCAAACGTGCGTTGGTTGGCTTGGTAGGTAAGAGAAGAAGACTTCTCGATTATTTGAAGAGAACCGACATCGAAAGATACCGTAACATCATTAAGGAATTGGGCATCAGAAAGTAATCCTTTCGCCCGCCTTAAGCGGAACGCAGAAAAAAGGCAATACACATTGCCTTTTTTTTGCTATTTATCATACCCAATTTTGTACGTTAAAGAAGCAAAGAGAAAACAGTAAAAAATCATTTGAATTATGGGTCCTCAAGGATTTACACAAACCATCCACATGCCTAACGGTCAAGAGATTACGCTCAACACCGGCCGTTATGCCAAGCAAGCCGACGGATCAGTCATGCTCCGCTGCGGCGACACCGTACTCTTAGCCACCGTTTGCTCCGCTACGGAAGTGGCTCCCGAAACCGATTTCTTCCCCCTGTCAGTTGACTATAGGGAAAAATATTATGCCACGGGCAAATTCCCGGGTGGTTTCTTCAAACGCGAGGCCAAGCCCTCCGACTACGAAGTGCTCATCTCGCGCCTCATCGACCGCGCCCTGCGCCCGCTGTTCCCCGATGACTACCATGCCGAGACCATCGTCCAGGTCAACCTCCTATCGAACGACAAGGACCAGACCCCCGATGCCCTCGCCGCCTTGGCCGCCTCGGCTGCCATCTGCGTGTCCGACATCCCCTTCCATGGCCCGATTTCGGAAGTGCGCGTGGCCCTCATCGGTGACGAATATGTCATCAACCCGACCTTCGCCCAGATGGAAGACGCCCGCCTCGAACTGATGGTGGCCGCCTCGATGAAAGACATCTGCATGGTGGAAGGCGAATGCAAAGAAGTGTCAGAACAAGAGATGCTCGGCGCCCTGAAAGCCGCCCACGAAGCCATCAAGATCCAGTGCCAAGCCCAAATCGAGCTGATGGAACAGGTCAACAAGGCCAAGCGTGAGTACTGCCACGAGGTGAACGACGAGAACCTCCGCGCCGAAATCGAAGCCAACTGCTACCAACCTTGCTATGACTTCGCCCTCACTGGCTGCGCCGACAAGCACCTCCGCGAAGAGACCTTCAGCGGCATCCTTGACAAATATCTCGAAAAATATACCGAAGAAGAGCTCGAGACCGTCGCTCCGCTTGCCAAGCGGTACTTCCACGATGTGGAACGCTCGGCCGTGCGTAACGCCGTCCTCAACGAGCGCATCCGCCTCGACGGTCGTAAGACCAACGAGGTGCGTCCCATCTGGACCGAAGTCGACGTGCTGCCCAAGGCCCACGGCTCGGCCGTGTTCACCCGTGGTGAGACCCAGGCCCTGGTCACCGTCACCCTCGGCACCAAGCTCGACGAGCAGACCCTCGACGGCGCCGTGGTGGAAGGCACCAAGAACTTCACGCTGCACTACAACTTCCCCGGCTTTGCCACTGGCGAGGCCAAGGCACAGCGCAGCACCAGCCGCCGCGAGATCGGTCACGGCAACCTCGCCGAGCGCGCCCTCAAGACGATGGTGCCTCACGACGAGACCATGCCTTACACCATCCGTATCGTGAGCGACATCCTCGAATCCAACGGTTCCTCCTCGATGGCCTCCGTGTGCGGTGGCTGCCTCGCCCTGATGGACGCTGGCGTGCCGATGCGCAAGCCCGTCGCTGGCGTGGCTATGGGTATGATCAGCGATAGCGAGACCGGCAAATACGCCATCCTCACCGACATCCTCGGCGACGAGGACCACCTCGGCGACATGGACTTCAAGGTCACGGGTACCCGCGACGGTATCACCGCCTGCCAGATGGACATCAAGGTCGACGGCCTCTCCTACGAGGTGCTGACCGAAGCCTTGGAGCAAGCCCGTCAGGGCCGCCTCCACATCCTCGACGAGATGGCCAAGACCATCACCGAGCCTCGTGCCGACTACAAGGAGTTCGTGCCTCGCATCGAGACCCTCTATATCCCGAAGGATATGATCGGCGCCGTCATCGGCCCTGGTGGCAAGGTCATCCAAGAGATGCAGAAGCAGACCAACACCGTCATCGTCATCACCGAGGACGAGCAGAAGGGTATCGTGGAGATCGCTTCGCAGAACAAGGAAGACATCGAGGCCTGCAAGGCCAAGATCAAAGCCATCGTCGCTGTGCCTGAAGTCGGCGAGGTCTACCACGGCAAGATCGTCTCCATCATGGCCTTTGGCGCTTTTGTGGAGATCATCCCCAACAAGGACGGTCTGCTCCACATCTCAGAGATCGACTGGAAGCGTTACGAGACCATGGAAGAGACGGGCCTGAAGGAAGGCGACGAGATCGATGTGAAGCTCATCGAAATCGACGAGAAGACCGGCAAGCTGCGTCTGTCGCGCCGCGCCCTGCTCCCCAAGCCGGAAGGCTATGAAGAGAAGAAGGGCGGCAACGGCCCTCGTCCTGGTGGTCCGCGTCCCAACGGCGGCAACCATGGCAACAGCGGCCATGGCAATAGCGGTCACGGTGGTGGTGGTGGCCACGGCAATGGCAACCATGGCGGCAATGGCGGTCCCCGCAGAAAGTAAAAAAAAACCGTTGTTGGCGGGTGAAAATCCGCCAACAACAAACCATATCAAAGAACTAAACAAACTTAAATGAGGCAGTTAAAGATTACGAAGCAGGTGACGAACCGTGAGACCGCGTCTCTCGACAAGTACCTGCAAGAGATTGGTAAGGTTGAGCTGATTTCGGCTGAAGAAGAAGTTGAATTGGCCCAGCGTATCAAGCAAGGCGACAAGATCGCATTGGAAAAACTCACCAAGGCCAACTTGCGTTTTGTAGTCTCCGTAGCAAAACAGTATCAGAACCAAGGCCTCAGTCTTCCCGACTTAATCAACGAAGGCAACTTGGGACTGATCAAAGCTGCACAACGTTTCGACGAAACCAGAGGTTTCAAGTTCATCTCCTATGCCGTGTGGTGGATTCGTCAGTCCATCCTACAGGCTTTGGCCGAGCAATCGCGTATTGTCCGACTCCCTCTCAACAAGATCGGTTCCATCAACAAAATCAACAAAACTTACGCTAAGTTAGAGCAAGAATTTGAGCGTGAACCCAATGCAGAGGAGATTGCCGAAGTCCTGGAAATCACGGAGCAGGAGGTGAAGGACTCGATGAAGAACGCCGGACGCCACATCTCGATGGACGCGCCGCTCGTGCAGGATGAAGACAACACCATGTACGATGTGCTGAAGAGCGAGGAGGCCCCGACGCCCGAGACCGAGCTTCTGTATGAGTCGTTGCGCAAAGAAATCGACCGAGCCATCTCCACCCTGACGCAGCGGGAGCAGGATGTCGTCCGCCTGTATTTCGGGCTGAACGGCAGCCACCCGATGACCCTCGAGGAGATCGGTGAGAAATTCGACCTGACGCGCGAGCGTGTGCGCCAGATCAAGGAAAAGGCCATACGCCGGTTGAAACACACCAGCCGAAGCAAGATCCTGAAGAGTTATCTCGGTTAATTGAAACAAAAAAGCCTCTCAATAATTGAGGGGCTTTTTTGATTATTTTCCTCTTTTCCTCTTCAAATACTCCTCCACGGCATAAAGCGGAATATTCTCCATCCAGCCTTGGTCAATATAAGGTTTCATACTGCACCGCAAACCTTTAAGGTTCAGGTTTTTGAAATCTTCGTTGATAAAAAATGACAACGACTTGGATTTGACGTTCTCTTCTGCTTTTACTTCCGTAGGCACCACTCTCTCTTGCGTCTGAAAAAGGAAATCCACTTCCATAGTCGAGTTGTCTTTGGAATAGTAATACACCGATGTGTCAAGTGTGGCTTTCATTTGTTGCAGCACATAGTTCTCCGCAAACGCACCCTTAAACTCAGTGAAGGCATTCGTGCCAAGCAACATCGCATTGGGATTGGCTTCTGCCATGCATGCAAGCAGGCCGCAGTCGAGCATATATAATTTGAAAGCAGAACCGTCGGCATAAAACTTCAGCGGCATAACAGGCTCTTTGACACGTTCAATCTTATATACCAAGCCAGCATCAACCAACCATTGTATAGCAATCTCAAAATCAGCAGCACGACCTCCTTTCTTCACTGCGCCGAAAATGAATTTCTTGTTCTCGCGCGCCAATTGTGTCGGGATGCTCTCCCACACCTGATGAATGCGCGCCACTTGAGGTTTGGTGTGTTTAGCTATATCGCGCTCGTATGCATCCAAAATCTCATGTTGCACTTCCCTGACCAATTCAACATCCTGCGTCTCAATGTATTTCTTAACTGCTTCAGGCATTCCGCCAGTAAAATAGTATTGGCGCAGCAACTCCACTAACAAATCATCCATAACCGACAAGGAATCCCATTCGAGGTTTTGCAACGCTTCCAATAGTTTAGGTCGCTCACACGCCAAAAGGTATTCGGCGAAGGTCATCGGATACATCCGCATTGTGGTCACTTTGCCCACCGGATAGGATTCATCTTCACGAAGCGAGATTCCCAACAACGAGCCTGCCACGGCCACATGTAACGAAGGGAAATCTTCGTTGAAATACTTAAGCGAGGATATTCCATTATGCACCTCCTGGATTTCGTCGAACACCAATAATGTCTCACCAGGCACGATTTTCGTCTCATAATACCGCTCAATCTCCGTCACTATGCGCTGGACCGACAAATCCCTGAACAAGCTCTTGGCAAAATCATCCCCATGACAGTTCACATAAACCAAGTTTTTGAACTCGTTTTTTCCGAATTCCTTTAGAATGTACGTTTTCCCCACTTGGCGGGCACCAAGCAAAATCAAAGGCTTGTGCTCCTTTCGATTTTCCCATTCTATTAATTTATTGTATATCAGTCGCTTCATAATAACTCCAATCAATTATACCATTGGTCGACCATGCAAAATTACACTTTTCTTGGGGAATACGAAAGAAAAAATCACATTTTTCTTTTGGAATAAAAACAAAAAAACCACATTTTTCTTGGGAAACAGAAATAAAAAATGTACGAGCCAGCTACTCTTTTCACCATTCCCCTACCCTAATATGAAATGTCTTTGAGGCTCGCCCCATATCAATGGGATTGTTAATGCTTTGTTTTACATAGGTTCAACACTATTCCAGTCCATTGTTGGTACAATTCGACTGCTTCCTCAATATGTCTGTTACGGGCCTCTTCTTCAAACTGTTCATAATAATCTGCTTTGATGACAAGATGGTTGCCAAATCCCAGATAGACAGCCTTCCAGCCTTCAGGTACTTGTTGACCAACGATACCTTTTTACTTCTTAATCCTATACTTCCTACTTTTATACTCCCCCTCCACCTCAAGGATGCCTTCGTCCACGAGTTGTTTGAGATAGTCGCGGGTTCTTGAGGGCTTGAGTCCGATGGCTTTCGAAATAGATTTTGCGTCTGAAATTCCGTTATCGGCGATAAAATCGACGATTTGTCGCCGATTTTCCTCATTTCGATTTCGATTTTCCGTTTTTATTGTCGTTTTATCAGATTCCTCTTCATTCATCGAAGCTATCAGTTCGAATACCAGATGCATCTGACTATAGGCAATTTTATCCTCGGGCGTAGCCTCGCTAAGACGCGTCAACTCCTTGGCATAGCCAATGGCGCGTTGCAGGTCGCCATGCTCCGTTAAGTACTTGTATAGGTCGTTCTTCTTGAAGTAACGTGCCGTCTTTTCGTACCCAGGCATATAACGCTGCAAATCCGGCATCACATCCTCGTAAGACGCATAATGCTTGGTGGAAAGCTGAGGCAGGAAGTGAAGCAGAAACCAAAACTCTGTACATGGGCTTGTCTCAATCCAAATCACATTATGACTGCTGTTCTTTCTCAGTCGCTGATAAGCTGCCATTTCTGCGGGCAATCTGAGCAGTCGGTCCATATCCACGAGGCATACCACGTAGTCTCAAAGTACCACCACTCAGTTTCGCCTTCGCCTATGATTGCTATGCTCTTTTTTACTGCCATATCCAATTATTCTGTTTCAAGGTAAACACTTCCGAGGAAGGGTAGATCCACCAGTTTGCCCTGTTTGTAGGCGTTGTATGGATTCATGGTCTTGTGGAGACCGAGCGATGAGAGCCGTTTGAGTTGGGTGGCTCCCACTTGGCTCCTGTCCGTAAACCACACCACATCTCTGCGGATGAAATCTTCGTTCAGCAGGTTGATGTCGTGGGTGGTCATCAGTATCTGTGACGAGCCCTCGCTGTTGGCAAGGAACAGCTTGATGAAATACGAAAGGAGCTCATAATGGATGCTCGTCTCTACCTCATCAATGGGAATAAAACTGTTCGTGTGCAATACATAGTACAGCACCATTGACATTCCTAAGAACCGATGCGTTCCGGCAGATTCCAGTTGCTCGTGCAACTCGTATTCTCCATCCTCGCCTATGTGTCTGAACAAAATGTCATCATGCTTGATGGTGCCGCGCTTGAGCATCTCTATCTTCGCCTCTTCGGAAATCGGAGCACTATTGATAGCCTTTTCCATTTCAGGCGTGATGGATTCTTCAAGTTCGTTAAGGGTCATGTCAACGATGTTAAAGTCGCTTGCCTTCAGCAATTGGAGCAGAAATCGCTTTTTCTTGCCATCCTTGTCATTCCTGAGTTCGCTTTTCACATCGAACGACAAGGAATTCCTTGGACTCAAAACGGCATGTAAGCCAGAATAGAAAAACTCAAACACATCGTTAAGTTTTGAAGCACGAGCGTTCGACTGTCCGAAGGCGGCCATTACCGTACAGTTGTTGGTGGTATTTCCCGTGATAGCGCGCTGGTCGGCTTTTTTTATTCCGGCGTTGTTGCCAAAGGTCACTTCCGTGTGGTCGGACTCTGGTTGATAGACACGTTTGTAAAGTGAGGCAGGGCGAGCGCTAGTATATACAAGCAGCGACTCTTCGTAAATCCGCTTACTATCGAATTCAAGATGTAGAATATACTTTTCTCCCTTTACCCAGAAAGTCATCTGCATGTGCGAATGCTCCCCTTCGCTGTGTTTGTCGAGCAGGAATGGGAAGTATCCCATGTCGTCAATCTTCGATTCAGGTTTGTCGATCATGACGCTGCGGAAGAACGACAGGGCTTGAAGCAAGGTGGTCTTACCGCTGGCATTGCTACCATACACGATGCCCACCTTCAGTAGCCCGACTCCATCTGCCACTTCATGGACATATTGCCCGCGCATATTGTCGTCATTGGTCGGCACAAAACTGATGGACTGCCGTTCCCTGATGCTATAGAAATTCTGTACTTGAAACTCCTGTATCATAGTTGCCGTTGTTTAAAAAGAAATTCGGCTGCAAAGATATAAAATAAAAACCAAAAAATCACTATATAATCAGAATTTTCGTGAGATAATCACGAAATTTGCATATAAATAATTGTTTTTTGATTGCAAAAACAGAAGGTAATCGGCGATATATAGGGCTTTTCTTCGCAGAAAACTACGTCATCTACCCGAAAAGTTTTTTCGAAGTGAAGGACATCGTGCGGATTTCGCCTTATATGATATTTTGCCTTTCGTTTGAAAACCTTTTCCAACAATATCCTTTAGGTTTTAATGTCGCAGAAACACAGAATTTTTTAATTACAAAAGGATAATCCGCTGACCGCATTTTTTGTCAAAAACACAACCCTACCCAGAAAGGTCATTTCATCCCGAATAAAGATTATCCAGCACTTCCATCGCTTATATCTCATCTAATTCTCGCTCATAAAATTGCTCATGATCATCCTTAACTCAAGGATTAAAAAAAAAATTCCGTAAAAAAATTACGATATTTGAAAAAATATGTATATTTGCAACTTAAATTTCAACTATCAAGACCAATGCTTATCAGATTTGCCGTAAAAAATTTCCGAGGATTTGCTGAAAGGATAGAATGGGACTTGTCGCATCCCAGCAATTACGAGTTCAGCCCACATGCCATAAAAAATGGCATTATTAAGAATGGAATTATCTATGGGCCCAATGGCTCAGGGAAAACAAATTTTGGGCTTGCCCTTTTTGATATTGTTTACCATTTGACTCAGAACTTCAAAAAATCCGACTATTTGAGATATTATACATTTGGCGGAGATCCGAATGGGATAGTGCATTTTGAATACACTTTTAAATTTGGTTCGCAAATCGTTGAATACCAATATGCTAAAAATGCCATGGGAACTTTAGTCGAAGAGTCTCTTTCATCCAATGGCAAGAGAGCATTTAAACGCGGACTTGATTCATTGTCTTTGGATGAGCAGCAATTTCCCATTAATTCCGAAGCAAAAAAGAATCTTCAAAGTAATGCGAACAACATTTCTATTGTAAATTACCTTTTTACATCATATCCTTTGGCAAATGACCATTATCTTATTCTGTTGCAAAATTTTGTCAATTCGATGTTGTGGTTCAGATGCCTTCAGGTTAATGAGTACATTGGACTGGAAAATAGCATCACGCTATTGGACGAGTTTATCATCAAAGAAGGATTAATAGAAGACTTTACGCAATTCTTACTCAATGTAAGTGGACAAAGTTTTGAATTCGTGCCACCTACTCCAACTGACAAATTTTTAATGTGCAAATACGCTACAGGAACGGTTGCTTTTGATGACATAGCATCAACAGGAACGCGCTCCTTGCAACTTCTTTATTATTGGTTGAAAAAAATGGGCAAAGCATCATTCGTGTTTATTGATGAGTTTGACGCATATTATCATTTCAAGTTGGCAGTTGAAGTTTGCAGACAGTTGTTCGCTTTAGATTGCCAAGTCTTCACTTCGTCTCATAACACCCACTTGATGACGAACGACCTACTGCGTCCCGACTGCAATTTCATTCTTCAAAACAACAAAATCAAACCTCTCCAAGCCTGTACCGAGAAAGAGTTGAGATTTGGGCATAACATTGAAAAAATCTACAGAGCCGATGCCTTCCATGTCGAATAACGAATTACATCTTTTTGTATTTGAGGGTGCTCGGGCAGAATCCAAATATGTAGAAAAACTCGAGCAAAACTTACTTGGCAAAAGGATTTCGGTAAAGTGTGTCTATGATGCGGAAATCTACCAATTGTACAAGCAACTGAGAGCAGAGAAAGCCAAGGAATTTGCCTTCGACATGGTGAATCTTCTCAAAGAGCGCAGCAAGGAAAACGCGGAACTTTTGCGCGACTATACCCGCGATAGTTTTGCATACATATACTTGTTCTTTGACTACGACGCGCATTCCACCATGGCCGACGATGACAAAATTAGGGAAATGCTTGAGTATTTTGACAACGAAACCGAAAATGGACTGCTCTATATCAGTTATCCGATGGTAGAGGCCATCCGTCATTTTAAAGACATGGAGAGTTTCAAGGAACTGACCGTCAAATGCAAACGCTCAAATTGCCCGTATAAGGAGGATTGTGAGAATGTGGATGCATGCATGAACGAGCCACATTACAAAACGGTTTCGGCAGAAGAATGTCGTCCACAATTGACCAATATCAACCAATACACCAAGGGAGTCTGGCAAGAATTGATTCGCGCCCACATTTCCAAAATGAATTATCTAGTGCATGATGTTTTCGACCTGCCCAACCAAATTGAGGACCAAAGCATCATTTTCGAAAAGCAGCAGGAAAAGCACATCAACCACAGATGCCCAGAAGTGGCGGTTTTAAGTGCATTCCCCATTTATGTGCTGGATTATTATGGGGCCGAGGGGTTGAAGAAGAAATTAAATGCATAATAGTATGAATTGAAGAAGTGAGAATTGTTGAAAATACAATGATGATATGATTACAAAAATTGAATTAAAGAATGTCGTTCCATTTAGTGATGGTCTTATAATTGATAATTTACATAAAATAAACTATATTTATGGGGCTAATGCTTCTGGAAAAACCACATTGTCACATTTCCTTGAACGAACAGATGACGAAAAATACACTGATTGTTCAATTGAGTGGGAAAATGGAATCAAAGTTGAAACCATTGTCTATAATAGATATTTTAGAGAAAACAATTTTGGTAAAAGTTCCATTCCTGGTGTTTTTACATTAGGGCAAGCCACAAAAGAAGAGAAAGAAAACATAGAAAAAAAGAATGAAGAATTAGAGGAAATAAAAAAAGAAGGAATACAGAAGAAAAAAACGAAAGAGTCTCTTCAGATAGAAAAAAACAATGTCATTTCAGTATTCCGAGAAAGTGTGTGGAAAACCATATACAAAAAGTATGAGGATGTTTTCTCTACTGCTTTTGATGGATATAAAGGTTCGAAGGAGAATTTTAGGAAAAAACTATGTGAAGAGCAAAGTAGTAATAAATCTGTTTTGAAAAGCATTGAAGATTTAAAAGCAAAAGCGGAGATTGTTTTCAAAAAATCCCCTATTACATATGATAAAATCCAATTTATTGAATATGGCAGTATTGTCAGTATTGAGAATGATTCTATTTGGAATAAAAAAATAATAGGTAAAGCTGATGTTGAAATTTCAAAATTAATCAATAAGTTGAATATTAGCGACTGGGTTCATGAAGGAATTAGTCATATTCAAAAAGACAGCAAAATATGTCCTTTTTGTCAAAAAGAAACAATTGATGATGATTTTAGAACTCAAATTGAGAATTTTTTTGATGATAGTTTTGTTGCAGACACCGCTACCATTAAAAGTTTATCGGATAGTTACTTTCAAAATACAAACACTATAATCACTTTATTAGAAACTATCGAAACCAAAGAAAAGCAAAAACCAGAAACAAAACTAAATTTGGAACTTTTCTCTGCATATATAAATACATTGAAAACCCAACTCAATTCAAACAATGAATTAATTAGCAATAAGATAAAAGAACCTAGTCGTAGTATAGAGTTGAAACCAAGTAATGAGCAATTTGTTAAGATTACTGACCTTATTAATCAAGCAAACCAGGAGATAGAAAAACACAACAATCTTGTCTCCAATATAGGAAAAGAAAAAGAACAATTGAAAGAAGAAATCTGGAAGTATTTAGTCGAAGAAAACCATGATGTAATTCAAGCATTTACCAAGAAAGATAGTGGGCTACAAAAAGGAATCGATAATCTTGAAAAGCAAAGGCTGGAGCTGTTGAAAAAATACAATGTTCTTAACTCAGAGATTAAGGATTTGAATAAAAAAGTAACAAGTGTCCAACCCACAGTTGACGAAATAAACAAATTACTTGATACTTACGGGTTTACAAATTTTAAAATAGTTCCGACAAAAACAGATGCAAACCAGTATCAGATACAACGAGAAAATGGAGACAACGCCCAAGCCACTTTAAGCGAAGGAGAAGCTACATTTATCACATTATTGTACTTTCTCCAATTAATAAAAGGCGGCACTACTCCTGAAAAGGTCAACGAAAAAAGAGTTGTTGTTATTGATGATCCTATTTCTAGTTTAGATAGTAATGTGCTGTTTGTTGTGAGTTCACTAATTAAAGAAATAATTAAAGACATTAGAAAAGGAGATAGTAACATCCAACAAATTATCGTTCTGACTCATAACGTGTATTTTCAAAAAGAACTATCCAATATGTATCTTTTAAAAGAATGTGACCACGGCATGGAATTAAACCCCCATTATTGGATACTTAGAAAGAAAAACGATACATCAAATGTTGTCTATTATGAGCAGGACAATCCCATAAAAAGTTCCTATGAATTGTTATGGAGAGAGTTAAGAGAGAGTCGAGAGAATAACAATTCTTCCTGTCTTACCATTCAAAATGTGATGCGTCGTATATTAGAAACATATTTCAAAACACTTGGAGGTTATAAAGATGATGACATTTTAAACAAATTCGATAATCTTCAAGAAAAAGAAATATGCCGTTCTTTAGTATATTGGATAAATGATGGTTCTCATTGTATTCCAGATGATTTATATATCGAACAAGATAATGAAATGATTACCAAATATATGGATGTCTTTAGATTGATATTTGATAGACTAGGACATCTTAATCATTATAATATGATGATGAAAACTGATTAAAAAGGAAGAGCATGAAAGAGCATACTAAAAACAAGTACATTTTCTTGAATATCTTAACATAATCAATCAGAAATCAACAGACAACAATATTGCTGCCGGCATTGATTTTCAAGATATTATTTAAGAAAGTGTATTTACCTCTAACTCTCTAACTAATAGAATCGCTTTTTTATATCTGAATTCACTACTGTCCCGTTAAAAATGCAAACGGAAAAAAAGAACTTCTTTGAAATCTCTAATGAATTGAAGATGAGAGATTGCATTAAACTTCTCTGCAATTACAAGTAGTTGCCTCATTTTAAATCCGTTTACTCTAAATAATTACATAGTATATTGATATTTATTGACTTACACCTCAATTCTTATATTTTAATGGGACACTAATGTTTTAATATAAAAACCCTACAATCTTGGATTGGAGCATTAGCCTCGCAAAAATAAGAATTTTTTGTATTCATTATATCCACTCTTGTATTTTCATCACATGCCCTTCCCTCGAACATAGTATTTTTCCATCCTTTTCCTCTCTTATTCATATTTTTCCCTATCTTTGCCCCTGCCTTTCGCCCTAAAATGCGACTGGCAGACATATTGGATGAAATAGATAGCAGTATCTAATTCTACAAGGTTCGACATT
>ONJF01000007.1 GCA_900318085.1 uncultured Bacteroidales bacterium | reverse complement strand
ACGTATGATCAACGTGCCGGCTATGAAGGCTCCTGGATATTTATTCTTTGTCAGCGGATCATTCTATCGCTACACAGGGTTGAGCAATGTGCGCATCGCCCAAGGTGCCGTGCCGCTCTACGACCGCCTCACCACTGACGGCAAAATCGTTTCCTACGCCATCACTTTCGAGACTGGCAAGGCCGACCTAAAGCCAGAATCCGTCATCGAAATCAATCGTGTGGCCAAACTGATGCAAGAACATCCCGAGCTTGAGTTCGAGGTGCAAGGCCATTGCGACAACACTGGCACTGATGCCGTAAACGATCCGCTGAGTCAACAAAGGGCTGAGGCCATCGTGAACGCCCTCGTGAAACAAGGTATCGCGCAATCACGCCTCACGCCCGTGGGCAAGGGTTCTCACTCCCCCATCGCTCCTAACGACACAGCGGAAGGACGCGCCAAGAACCGTCGTGTGGAGTTCGTGAAGAAATAAAACGTCAAATCAGCATTCTTGTGTTTTTCCTATACTCAGCATAGCCTGGCTTGTTTTGGAGCTGGCGCCGCTCCATCATGGGTATGCTAATGAACAGGAAGAGTGCCGTCATGGCGACAGGGGCGAGAATCAGCCAATCCAAACCGTAGATGGAGGCATACATTGTCCAGACACCCCACCACATCGAGATTTCGCCGAGATAATTGGGGTGACGGCCGTGTTTCCAAAAGCCCACATCGCAATACCGGCCAGGGTGAGCCTCGCGAAAACGATGTATTTGGGTGTCGGCAACCAGCTGCAAAGTAGCTGCTGAAATGCATATAGCAAAGCCGAGCCAAGTCAACATGTTGGCCGCTTCCGTCGACTCAAACAAGCCGAATCCAGGAAGCATGGCTGCGAACACCAAAACAGTCGGCATCATGTTCAAGCCAAAGAAATTGATGATTTGGAAAACGAAGGGCGACTGCGTTTCTCGGTAACGGGTGTAGCGCCAATCTTCATGTGCAAGACCCTTGAAGGTATAAGCCCAAT
Source organism: uncultured Bacteroidales bacterium (assembly GCA_900318085.1). Taxonomy (GTDB): domain Bacteria; phylum Bacteroidota; class Bacteroidia; order Bacteroidales; family F082; genus Limimorpha. Next base: position 70,111 of record ONJF01000007.1, on the reverse strand, counting down.
TGCCCGTCAATCGGATGCCCCAATACCACACGGCGATGAGCAGTAAGACCACCGGCAAGGTGAAGGTCGACTTGTAAAATGCCCAAACGGTGAACATGACAGGAGGCGCCACGCTCCAATAGGGGTCGTAAACCGACACATTTTTGTAGAAAAGGCCAAATCCCCACACGACGACTGTAGCCACCACATCGGCCAAAAACAAGGCCACCAATTCGTGTAGTCCCTTGTTTAGAGTTATGAAAACAAAATAGCCTAATAACATGGCTATCAGATATATAATTCCGATGATGACAATACTAACTGTTTTGGTTTGATTCTTCATGTTCCAATCATTTCAAAATAAACTCCAACGTTCCGCCCGCCATGATTTGTTGGTGGGTAATCTTGTAATCCTTAATCGCCTTGCCATTCAGCTTCACACTCTTGACATGGATGCGCTCAGGCGTCTTGTTTTTGGCAGTAATGACAAAGTCATTCCCGTTTTCCAAATGCAAAGTAGCCTTAGTGAACAATGGGGTGCCGATGACATATTCTGCCGAACCCGCATGGAAGGGATAGAAACCGAGGCTTGAGAAGATGTACCAAGCCGACATCTGGCCGCAGTCGTCGTTGCCAGCATAACCGCATGGCGTGGCGCGATAGAACTCGCTACGCACTTGTTCCACCAACTCCTGTGTGCGCTCAGGCTTACTCGCAAAATTGTATAGATAAACGGTATGATGACTCGGCTCGTTGCCATGAGCATATTGCCCGATGAAGCCACTAGCGTTGCCGTTCACCTCGCCCGAAGTGGCAGTGAGGCTGAAGTTCTCGTCAAGCTTCTTTAGGAAGCCTTTTGTGCCACCGAAGAGGTCGATGAGTCCTTGCGGGTCTTGCGGCACGAACCACATATATTGCCAAGCGTTGCCTTCCACGAAGCAAGGTTGCTCGTACGACAGTGGATCGAAGCCTTCTATCCAATTGCCTTTTTCGTCTTTCGGACGGAAGAAGCCCGTTTCAGGATCGAAGAGGTTCTTGTAGAACATGCTGCGGCGATAGAAACGCTCGTAGTCGTCCATTTTGCCAAGTTTCTTGGCCACCAAAGCCACACAGGCGTCGTCGAAAGCCTGTTCCATGGTGATACTGACGCTCTCGTCTTGCAAAGTTTGAGGCATGTAACCAAATTTTTCCCAAATCTCAAACGGTGAATTGAAGTGGCTTCGTGTGCTACTCTCCACCATGGCCTGATACGCAGCTTCCACATCGATGCCTGGAATCTCGGCCATGATAGCATCGGCGAGCACGGGGATGGCGTGGTTGCCAATCATGCAGTAGTTGTCTTGTCCCCAGAGGTCCCAAATGGGCAAGTAGCCATAGGTCTGGTGATGCAGCACCATATCTCTCACAAACTGCGCCGCCACATCGGGCGCGATGAGCGTATAGAGCGGATGTGCAGCACGGAAAGTGTCCCAAAGGCTAAAAGTGCTATGATACGTCTGTCCCTTAGGCATCTGCTTGATTTCGAAGTTGGTGGTCATGTAGCGGCCATCCACATCGCTCATCGTGTTGGGCTGCATCAACACATGGTAAAGACCCGTGTAGAAGATGGTCTTTTGCTCGTCAGTGCCTTCAATGTCGATGCGGCTGAGCTCACGCTGCCAAATGTCGTGGGCGGCTTTGACATAGGCGTCAAAATCCCAACTTTGGGCTTCGACCAGCATGTTCTTCCTTGCGCCTTCGTTATCCACAGGCGAGATGGCGACTTTCACCATCAATTCGTTGCCGTCTTTGGGGTCAAAACTCAAGGCAGCGCGTAGGGTGCGACCGTTGACGACATCACTATTCCCGACATTCAGTCCGCCATTCATCAGCAGATGCTGGTTAAATGGCCTTGAGAATTCAGCACGAAAATACACCTTGCGCATCTTGGCCCAACCCGTGACGACGCGATAGCCTTCGATGGTGTGATCATCGACGAGGCGAATCTGTGCTTGAATCACATCGTAGGTGCGGCGTTTGGAGTAATAGGCCTCGCCACGGAAGGTGCCACGGTCGAGGTCGAGGATGACGGTTTGGGACTGGCCTTCAGGAAAAGTATAACGATGGATGCCTGTGCGCGTGGTGGCCGAGAGCTCCACATTCACACCACTCTCCTGCAACAACACCTGATAATATCCCGGACGAGCAGATTCTTTGTTATGGCTATAATGTTGCCCGAAGTCGGCGGCCTTCAACTGCTCTGGCGTCACTGCGCTACACAAAGGCATCAGACTCACATCGATGAGGTCGGTGCAGCCCGTGCCACTGAGGTGGGTGTGGGTGAAGCCGTAAATGACATCCTTGTTGTAGTCGTAACCCGAGCAAGGATCCCAAGTGACCATCTGTTCCGTCTCGGGACTCAACTGCACCATGCCTTGCGGCATCGTGGCACCAGGGAAGGTGCTGCCACTGAGGGCGCCCGTCTCATCGGTCTGCGTGCCGATGAAGGGATTCACATATTGGGTGTAGTCATTGGCGGTTTGGGCGCAAAGAATGAGGGGCAACAGAAGAAGGGTTGCTAAGAGAGAAGAGTGTTTTGCTTTCATTTTCTGTTTCATTAGTAAACCACTATGTTAATTAATTGTTTTACAAATAGATAAAGTTTGAATTGATAGTTTTAACCATCGCGGGTGGTACATCACAGTCTTTTGCCATTTCTGACCAACGAGAGGCCGTTTCACACACCTCGTCAATAATGAACATGGCTTCCTTAATGTTATTAAGTGTGGCAAAAGCCAGCAAGTCTTTCCTTGTGATGTCATCGAACTTTCCGTTAATTGACATCTGATGCGTGGAAGTCCAGCCTCCTTGGGGATTATAGGCATAACCCATGTCATAGGCAGGTGACAAGCGCCAAATGCCATCCTCACCCATTAAGAAAGAAATGTTCTTGGTATGATCATCCTGATTGCGGACCACCACATTGAACACCATCCGGCGGAACATTTCCTTGGCCGCAGAATAGGGCAATCGCAGTGCACGCATCACATTGAAAGCCTGTTCGTAGGAATAGGCTCGACGAAGCCGGAAGTCATAATGGGCCATGCCGCAAAGCTGCGGTCATATTCGAACCTGACTATCTGATACTGTTCATCCCAACGGAAAGTCCCGACAGGTAGGCCAAACATGTTCACTTTTGCTACATCTACCATTCAGATTCCTCCTTTTTCACATGATTGATTTTACCAGCAGCCCGTTGGCGCATGGTGGCTTGCGAGGAATGCACCAAGTCGTAGTATTCGCTCGGACTCAGTTGTTCTTCTTCCATCAAGGGCTGTAAGATGTCAAGTTTTCCTAAAATGCGCAACACTCTCAACAAGGAGTCGAACGAACGAATCTCACCTTTTTCCATTTTCTTGATAGACGAAAGCGACACGTTGGCGGCTTCAGAAAGACTTTGCTGGGTAATGTTTTGCTTCAATCTCGTAGCCCTCAGTCTATTCCCAATTCGACTAAGGATTACAGTATCGGCAAGCATATAGATATCATCCATAATAGTTTTATTTTGAACTATTCGGATGCAAAAATACGAATAATAGTTTAATTTGCAACTATTATTAAAGGAATCATATTTGTATTAAATTTCATCTTCCACGATATACTCTTCTGAAATGTAAGAGCAGATATAAGGCCTCGCCTCATAGCTTTCAATGGGCCGTTTCACTTTATGGTAGGAGAGTTCTAAGACATTGATGCAGAAGGCAATACATTACTTCATCTGCTCGTCCATCTCTATTATTAAGAATAATGTCAATAAAATCAGGAATGGGGATTCCTGCAAATTCGTTTTCTGTTTGTTTAGCAATAACCCCCATTCTATTCCTTCACCAACTTGATAGTGCGCGTACCAGCCTCACCGGAGATGCGGGCCATATAGACGCCTTTTGCACAGCTACTGAGGTCCACCTCGGTACGCCCTTCATGAATGATAGCAGAGGCAACCTTCCTGCCAAACAGATCCATGACGGTGACTTCACCATCGGCGCTGTTGGATGCAATCGTAACGATGCCCGAAGTGGGATTGGGACTGACACTCACGGCAAAGGAAGCAACCTCCTCTACGCCATCATCAATATAATTGCCCACTCTAACATCGTCGACATATACGCCATCTGCTTCGTTCGACTTGGCCTTGAATCCGATGAGATAAGCGTCCGATGCTTCGGGCAAGTCAAAGGTGACCTCCTCCCAATCCTCACAGGCGGATGTGAATTCGCCAAGGAGATGCCAATAATCGTTGATCGAAGGCGCATACCACACCGACAGCTCATCCACAAATTGTCCCAGCGAACGCTGCCTATGCTTGAAAGTGAGCATGGGCTGGGTGACGGCGGTGATGTCAAGCGGAGCCGACACGAGCATGGCCTCCTCACCTAACCAGATGAAGAATGCCGTATTGTTGGGGATGAGATATCCGGGGTCAACCACCCAGTCATCCTCACCGGAGATGATTTCGCTCCGCCAGCAGACGAATTCTTCCGAAGCCTCAAAGTCGTCGAAATAGGGTTCGTCGTCGGTGACGACAAACACTTCGCACATTGTCTTGAACGTCGTAGGCTGCGACCACTCCGACTCCATTCCGCCCCCACAGTTGGCTTTCACACGGAAACTATAATCCGTGTTGGGCTCCAAACGATCTATCACATAGGGTTGCGAAGTCACCGTGGTCTGCTGTCCGTTGATGTCAATTGTCCAACTCTCCTCGTTGCCCGCCGTCGACCATCCAAGGAGGGCGGAATTCGTGGTGATTTCAGAGGCAGTCAAACCAGCAGGACGAGCACAGCCGCCCGCAGAGGCTATCTCAATATCATCAACGAAGATATAGTAACCTCCATTGCAGTGACCCAAGAATGAGACTTGGAAGGTAGCACTCAAATCGTCCAACGTAAACGAGGCGTCATAAGTATTCGACCAGTCGCTGATGCTATAATTGGCAAGCTGATGCCAGCTGTCGGAAGGCGAGGTGCGATAACTCACCGTGAGCTCGTCATAGGGAGGATACAGGGCCATCATCGCGTAGGCAAAGCTGAAGGTAGCGCTATTGCTGCCCGTCAGATCGAAGGTGGGCGACACCAGTCGGGCCTCTTGACCTTCAGTGGCATTTTGGAAGGCCACCACATTGGAGCCCGTACCTTGCATCACTGCCCAAGTGGCCGAACTCGTCGTCTCCACCGTCCAGCATTCCATCTCTCCCGATTGAAAGTCTTCAATGTAGGACTGTCCAGGTGGAATGGGAATCGTACATTGCGCAACCGCAGTAGCCACACTGAAGAAGATAATCGCTGTTGTGGCAAAGAGGGCTTTTGTAAAGTAGTGTTTGTTTTTCATGGTGATTTTATTTTTGATATTGAATGATTTACGAGGCAAAGGTATGTATTTGTGTTTAAGTGTTGACTGTTTAATTGTTGCATTGAGCTATTAGCTATCAGCTATCAGCATTGTAATGACTAAGCTGAAAGCTGACGGCTGATAGCTGATAGCTTATTATCTTCTCCCAAAGTAATACTGTCCCTTCCCTACCGTAGCATTGCCGTATTGGATGGCATTGACGGGACAATGGTGGTAACAGCCCATACACATCGTACAGTTGCCGTTCCATTTTGGAAGACCATCTTCCAAAGTGACATTCTTTAACGGACAGGCTTCCACGCATTTGCCGCAGTGTATGCAGGCTTCTGTGACGCGGTATTTCTTGTCGTTGGTGGCCATTTTGCTGAAGCCGGGGTTAATCAAATGGCTCTTGAACCAAGCCGCGCCACCTTTTGTCATTTTGGAAAAACTTTCCTTGTTTTGCAGACGCAAAATACAATCGTTCAAAAGCTTATCGGCGGCGGCAATCTTTCTTTGGGCGTTTTCGTCGGTGTCGAGCTTGAAGCCTGGCATACCGATATAGGTCTCAGGCATCTGCACGCTGAAGCAGGCGTTGAGATTCCAGCCCTTTTGCTCCAAGGCCTTACGGAAGATGTCCTCGGCAAGGCCACATTCGTCGCCGCAGGTGCAGGCAAAATATACATATCTTTTAGACGGCCCTTCGACAGGCTCAGGGACCTTAACTGCCACTTTTTTCACAAAGTCCATCACCAGTTTCGGAGGTCCCCAGGCATAGATGGGAAACACGAAGCCGAGGCGTTCGCCTTCGGCCAATTTGTATTCGTAACGGCCTTCACGAGCTGCTTCGGGGATGAACACCAATGTGTCGTTGAGACCAGCAGCCAAGGTCTCGGTTGCCGCAACCAGAGAAAAAGAAGATCATAAGTTCTTGTGTTTGATGCCGCAAAAATAGGTAGAATGTTGTACTTTTGCAAACCGAAAAACAGATGCCTCATGCGCAAGGAATCCCTCAACCGTTCCATCCTAAAGCTCGCCATACCCAACATCATCAGCAACATCACCGTGCCGCTGTTGGGCTTCGTCGACATGATGCTGATGGGCCATCAGGACAGCATTGCCTACATCGGCGCCATCGGCTTGGGTGGCACCATCTTCAGCGTGATGTACTCCATCTTCAGCTTCATGCGGGCGGGTACGACGGGTTTCACAGCACAAGCATACGGCGCCAACGACCGTGCCGAGATGGCCTATTCGCTCTATCGCTCCCTATGCATCGCACTGATCGCCACTGTCTTGGTGCTTTCGCTACAAGGTCCAGTGGAATGGCTCAGCATGAAACTGCTGCACGGCAGCGAGGAGGTGTTGGCCTATACCGCCACCTATTTCAGAGTGCGCATCTGGGCGGCGCCGGCGGTGCTCTGCCTCTATGCCTTCAACGGCTGGTACATTGGCATGCAAAACACCACCATCCCCATGATCATCGCCATCCTAACCAATGTGGTGAACATCGTTTTGAGCATCATCTTCGTCAACGCCATGGGCATGGGCGTCACGGGCGTGGCCTTGGGCACCGTCATCGCGCAATACTGTGGCCTACTGACCGCTATCATCTTCCTCATCACCAAGTTCCGCCATTATCTCGTGCCCATCCGACGCGTACTTCTGTTGCAAGCCGACAAACTGAAACGTTTCTTCAAGGTGAATGCCGACTTCATGATTCGTAGTATCCTGTTAGTGTTGAGCATCGCTTTCTTCAACAACCAGTCGGCCAAACTCGGCGACGACATGCTGGCCGTCAACATGATCTTGATGCAGTTCTTCTACATCTTCTCTTATTTCACCGACGGCTTTGCCTACGCAGGCGAAGCGTTGGTGGGGCGTTTCACAGGTGCCCATGACCCCAAACAACTCCGACAAACCGTCAAGCTGCTGTTCCTTTGGGGCTTCTTCATCGCTTTGCCTTTCACGGTGCTCTATGCCCTCTTCCCCGACTGGTTCATCCGTCTTGTCAGCGACCAGCCTAGCATCATCCCGATGGCACAACCTTACCATATCTACCTCGCCGCCATCCCGCTCATCACCTTCGCCGCCTTCCTTTGGGACGGCGTCTACATCGGTGCCACAGCGGCGCGTGCCATCCGCAACACCATGCTCATCTCAGCCATTGGCGTATTCCTGCCCGCCACCTTATTATTAATGCCCCGTTTTGGCAACCATGGTCTTTGGATTGCTTTCCTGTTGTTTATGGTGGCACGTGGCCTGAGCATGACCTTGATGGCAAAAAAGGCCGTGTTCGGTGCAGAATAAATCCGTATATTTGCAAAAATTTCATCCATGGAAGAGATCCTAACTTTCCTCGACGACGTCCTACACAACAACAACCGCCCTTGGTTCCAGGAGCACAAGAAACAATACCAAACGGCGCAGGCCAACTTCAACGCCTTGGCCGATCAGATCATCGCCGGCGTGCAGAAGTTCGATGACAACTGCAAAGGCCTGACCCTAAAAGACTGCACCTACCGTTTCTATCGTGACACGCGCTTCTCGCCCGACAAGCGACCCTATAAGACCCATTTCGGCGTGTTCGTCTGCCCCGAAGGCAAGAAATCGATGCTGAGCGGCTACTACTTCCACCTGGAGGCCAAGGAGTCGGAATACCTCGGCCACAACATGCTCTGCACGGGGATGTACATGCCCGACACGACCATGCTGAAGACCATCCGCGACGAGATCCTCTTCAACGGCGAGCCCTTGGTGGACGCCATCGCCAAAGCCAAAGGATTTGACTTGGACACCAGCCATGCCATGAAACGCGTGCCCAACGGCTATCCCAAGGACCACCCGCAGGCCGAACTCTTCAAGCAACGCGACTGGCTCGTGGTGCAAGACCTCCCCGACAAGCGTCTCTCCGACCCGCACCTCGTCGACTGGGTGCTGAGCGAGTTCGAGAAGACGAAGGACTTCTGCCAGTGGCTGAATAGGACTGTTCGGGGTGAATAAAACAGTAGAGACGGTGCATGCACCGTCTCTACATACCATTTGCTATTTCTTAAAGATTCACGCCAGTTCAAACTGCTCCAAGAACTTCATGTCGTTCTCGAAGAACAGGCGCAGGTCGTTGATGCCGTATTTCAGCATGGCGATGCGTTCCACACCCATGCCGAAGGCGAAACCGGTGTACTTCTCTGGGTCGATGCCGCTGGCGATGAGGATGTTGGGGTCGCACATGCCACAGCCCAAGATCTCGACCCAACCCGTGTGCTTGCAGATATTGCAGCCCTTGCCGCCACAGATGTTGCACGAGATGTCCATCTCTGCCGAGGTCTCGGTGAAGGGAAAATAGGACGGGCGGAAACGCACCTGAGTGCCCTCGCCAAAGAACTCCTGCACGAAGTGGTACAAGGTCTGCTTCAGGTCGGCAAAGGAGACGTTCTCATCGATGTAGAGGCCCTCAATTTGGTGGAAAATGCAGTGGGCGCGGGCCGAGATGGCCTCGTTGCGGAACACACGGCCAGGGGCGATGATGCGGATGGGCGGCTGGTGGGTCTCCATCACGCGGACCTGCACACTCGAGGTGTGGGTGCGCAGCAACACATCTGAGGCCTTGTTGACATTGGGCTCCTTGCTGATGAAAAAGGTGTCCTGCATGTCGCGGGCAGGGTGGTCGAGCGGGAAGTTCAAGGCCGAGAACACATGGTAGTCGTCCTCGATCTCAGGACCTTCGGCGATGGTGAAGCCGAGGTGCGAGAAGATCTCATTGATGTCGCGACGCACGATCGACAGCGGGTGACGGGCACCTTTCATGTCGGCGGCGGGCATGCTCATGTCGAAGCCGGCATCATTGCTGTGCTGGCTCTCAAACTTCTGCAGCTGCTCTTCCACCTTCTCTTGAACCGTGTTCTTCAGCTCGTTGAGCTTCATGCCCATCTCCTTGCGGAGCTCGGGGGCCACGTTCTTGAAGTCGGCAAACAAGGCGGGGATGATGCCTTTCTTACTCAAATAAGTGATGCGGAATTCCTCCAAAGCCTCTTTGCTCTCGGCCTGGAAACCACGCACCTGGGATAGTATCTCTTCGATTCTTTCTTTCATTGTTGTATGCTTTTAGCTTCTGGCAACTGGCTTCTGGCAACTGGCTGATTGAATGCCAGCAGCCCAAGGCCAAAAGCCAGTAGCCTTATTTCTCAATTGTAACGGAAATGATCGTGACAGGCTTGACGGGCACATCTCCGCGGCCGGTCTCGACTGCAGCGATCTTGTCGACCACCTCAAGGCCTTCGATGACCTCGCCAAACACGGTGTAGTCACCGTCCAAATGCGGGGTGCCACCCACGGTCTTGTAGGCCTGACGCTGGCGGGCGCTGAACACCTTGCCCATACGGCCCTCAAACATGTCCAAAGTACGGTCGTCATACACCTTGCCTTGCACGATATAGAACTGCGAGCCACTGGAAGCCTTTTGGGGATTCACCTGGTCAGGTTGGCGAGCAGCAGCCAGGGCGCCTTTCTTGTGGAAGTGGTTGTCCTTGAACTCGGCCGGGACCCTATAACCTGGGTCGAGGCGACCGTCTTTGTTCTGTCCGCCTTGGATCATGAAGTCCTTGATGACGCGGTGGAACGGCGAGCCGTTGTACCAACCTTCGTTCACCAACTTGATGAAATTGTCACGATGCTTGGGCGTGTCGTTATACAACTTGGCTTTAATAGTGCCCATGCTGGTCTTGATGACAACGACGGTTTCTTTCTCTGTAGTCTTCTGTGCTTGGCAAGTCAAACCGACCAGTACCAATGCTGCGATAATCAGTTTTTTCATTTTATTGTTGTTTTATTCTTTTACGATTGAATAGGTCACCTCAAGGTGCAACTTCTCGCCCTCGGCGGCTTCGGGACCGTTGACCACCATGCGTTGTGCGTTATAGGAAGCGCCATTGATGCCCAGGCTGATGCCATTGTTCTCTTTCTCGCCCATGATGACACTCTGGAGATATTCCGAAATGCGGAAGGTCACGCACTGACGACTCGAGTTATAGGTGCCACCGAAATAGCTATTGCCTTCAAAATAGTCGGGCAAGAGATACGTAGTGCTATCGGCGTTGAAGCCCACCAGCAAGAAATTTCTCGGGGCGGTATACACCGAGTCGAGCGAGGCTGGGGCAACGGGCACGACCAGTTTTGCTTCGTTGATCACCATGTGGCATTCCTCCAAGGTGTCAGCCCAATGCTCTATGTTGGGGAACTTGACGAAGGTCCTCACGCCACCCATGGTCTGCAGGTAGACCTGCTGCTGCCCCAAGGCCGTCTGGCCCTCGAGCACCTGGCTCGTGAAGTCGGCATTGCCTTGTGTATAGTCGTGATCCATGTGGTTGAAATAGACATCCGACGAGGTCACATAATAGTTGTAACGCATGGGCTTGTCGGGCGTGGCAGCATCATGGTAATAGAGTTGCAGCACGGTGTACTCGTTGTTGTTCAAGTTGATGCTACTGATGGCACCATTTTGGCTGACGGGGCTGCAAGTCACATAAAGACCACGGAACTCGGATTTGAAGAGGTCGGGCAGCGAATAGACGGTGGTGTCGAGCGTCAGAAGCTGGTTGCCCAGTTCTTGGCCCAACGGGATGCGGATGACGGGTTGCGCCAAGGTGTCGGTGCCTACGATATGCGTCTTGGTCCGTGGATGTGGGCGGAACTGGTATCCATTGGCATGATCTATCGCATGAGTAGCCACAACGCTATGGTTATAATAGCTCTCATGAGACGAGAGGGTGTCGGCCAACTCGTAGACATGAGCAGTTTGCAGTGCCATGGTGTCGCCATAGCAACCCGTCAGGCAGAGCTGCAGCACAAGCGAGTCGAGCACGGGGTTGGTGCCAAATGACTGGCCCGCCACCGAGAAGCGGAACTGCGTGTAGAAGCCTGCTTCGGTAGTGCCAAAGACGGGGTCTTTCGTCGCGCCCAACAAGGCGCTGGTCGGGTTGGTCGTGTTGACCGAGTCGAGATACGAATGGCAGACGACAGCCACGGTGTCGGTATGGTAGATATCCATGTATTCGCTCTCGCCGATGAGGTTGTTGCCGATGGTGTTGGGCGACTTCCTACACGAAGTGAAAGCCAATAACAAAGTTCCAATCATTAAGGCCACACAAGTCAAAGCCGTTGAATGACGTGTTTTCATCAGAATCAGAATGTTTTTGTTCGGTGACTGATAACTCAAAAAAGCCTTTCTTATTGTTTTTCGAGGATGGAATCATAAAACTCGTTGCAGGCCTGTGCATAGTGCACCTGGTCTTGATACGAGAGGAAAGGTTTCTTGGAAGCGACCAAATACTCCTCGATTTCAGGGTTGAGACGGTTGGTGCTCACCACAATGCCGTCGGAATAGTCGATGGCGGCCTTCATCAGGTTGACGTAGTTGGCCTCCTTGAAATACTTGAGGTCTTTAGCGTTCATGCCCGGCAGTTTCATCTTCTTTTCGAAACCAGCCTTAAAGCTCTCTTCAAATTCGTCGTCGTAAATGGAATAGATGATCTTCGACTCGTTGAAGAGCGGGTTGTCGCGAACGTTCATGGCGCGTTTGATGTAAACCGGCATCAAAGCAGAGATCCAGCCGTGACAATGGATGATATCCGGCGACCAGTTGAGTTTCTTCACCGTCTCGATGACGCCACGGGTAAAGAACACACAGCGGCTGTCGTTGTCTTCACAAAAAGCACCATTCTCGTCGTACATCAGGTATTTCTTCTTCGTAAAGAAGTCATCGTTGTCGATGAAATAGATCTGCATCCTCGCCTTTTGGATGGAGGCCACCTTGATAATCAAAGGGTGGTCGGTATCGTTGATGATGAGGTTCATGCCCGAGAGGCGAATCACCTCGTGGAGTTGGTTCCTCCTTTCGTTGATGACGCCATAACGCGGCATGAAGATGCGAATCTCCTTACCGCTTTCTTGGGTGGCCTGTGGCAGGTAGCGCCCGACGAGGCTCATAGGCGTTTCCGGCAAGTAGGGGGCGATTTCCTGATGGACGAATAGTACTCTTGTCTTGCTAGTCATGGGCTGTTTGTCTTGCTTAGAAACTACAAAATTACGCATTTTTTTTGAAATAACGCAAGAAAAATTTCAAATTAATTGATTTACAACCATTTCAACCATGGTCATGGCCAATAGCTTATGGCCCACTACACCTTGGGCTTCATTGCGGACTTGATCCGCAATCTCCTTCAAGGGTGTGGCAGCCTTAAGCTATAATCCATAGTCAACAACAATTCAACAATCAACAAATCGAAGATTGGCTCCGCCGAATCAGAGATTTCAACATAGTTAATTCAACAATCAACAATTATCCATATCTTTGCAAAATCAAACGCAGCCCGCTATGGAACACGAACACTTTGAAAATCAGGAGCATGAATGGGAATCGAACCTCAAGGTCACCGAAGGAGTCGACGGACCCATCCAAGTCAACCCGAACGCTTTGGAGCGCATGAAGCGCCATCAACAGCAGCTGATGCCGTTGGAATGGTATGTCGACGGCATCCTCAAAGGCGACCGGGTGGCGCTCAGCAAAGCCATCACCTTAGTGGAGAGCGCCCTGCCCAAACATCAGGAGTTGGCGCAACAGATCATAGCGGCCTGTCTGCCTCATGCGGGGAAAGCGCTTCGTTTGGGCATCACGGGCGTTCCTGGCGCGGGCAAGAGCACTTTCATCGAGGCTTTGGGCGTGCATCTTTGCAACAAAGGACAAAAGCTGGCGGTGTTGGCCATCGACCCGTCGAGCCAACGCTCCAAGGGCAGCATCTTGGGCGACAAGACCCGCATGGAGACGCTTTCGGTGCATCCCAACGCCTACATCCGTCCCTCGGCCTCGGCAGGCACTTTGGGCGGCGTGGCGCGTAAGACAAGGGAAACGATAATCCTTTGTGAAGCAGCGGGATATGATACCATTTTTGTGGAGACGGTGGGCGTAGGTCAATCCGAGACGGCAGTGCATTCCATGGTAGATTTCTTCCTGCTCATCTTGATCAGCGGCGCCGGCGACGAACTGCAAGGCATCAAGCGCGGCATCATGGAAATGGCCGATGGCATCGCGGTGAACAAAGCCGACGGCGACAATGTGATGCGCGCCAACCGCGCCGCCGCCGAATGCAGAAATGCTTTACATTTGTTCCCCTTGCCCGAATCGGGACAGGAGACCAAGGTGCTGACCTGCTCCGCTCTGACAGGCTTCCAAATCGACGAGGTGTGGCAGATGGTCGCCGACCACGTGCAGGCCATCCGCGACAACGGCTATCTTTACAAGAAACGCGCCCAACAGGATGTGCAGATGATGTATGACTCGATGGATAGCGCCTTGAAAAACGATTTCTACCAGAACCAACTCGTTGCCGATCTTCTCCCCTTGGTCGAAGCCGATGTGCGCGGCCAACGGATGAGTGCTTATATTGGGGCGCAGAAACTGCTGGATGCTTATTTTAATATGCTGAAACGGGAATAATTTGTCGGAAACTCAATTTTCACACCCACCTTCCGACAAATTTTGATACTGGTTTTTGTCGGAAAGTCGGTTTTTATACCAATTTTCCGACAAATTTTGATGCATGTTTTTGTCGGAAACTCGAATTTTTTTTGGAGAAAACGACAAATTGCTCGGATAAAGTTCGTACCTTTGCTGCGTTATTGCAACTATAAGTTATTGATATGGAGCAAAAAATCATCGGTAGAGCATACGAAATGCAACTCTTGGAGCAATGCGTGCAGTCGAAAGAGTCGGAATTGGTTGTGGTTTATGGCCGACGTCGAGTCGGCAAGACCTTCCTTGTCAACCAGTTCTTCAAGAACAAATATGCATTTAAATTGACAGGCGTTTATCACCAACCAACTTCAGTGCAGCTGGAGCGTTTTGCCACGCAAATGGAAGAATATAGCGGCGATTCCACCATACCCGAAAACTGGTATAAGGCATTCGATATGCTCAAAAAGCATCTCCAACAAACAACTACACAAGGAAAAAAGGTTGTGTTTATTGACGAAATGCCGTGGTTAGACACTGAAGAATCCAATTTTGTCGCCGCTTTTGAGCAGTTCTGGAACGGCTGGGCTTCTGCCGAAGGCGACATTCTATTAATTGCCTGCGGAAGTGCCACCTCATGGATGACCAACAAACTCCTCGCCAACCAAGGCGGACTATTCAATCGTTGCGGCACGCGCTTGTTTGTCCGTCCTTTTACGCTCAAAGAAACGGAAGAATACCTGTTGTCGAAGGAAATAGAATGGACGCGATACGACATTGCCGAATGCTATATGATTATGGGAGGCTTCCCTTTCTACCTGAAGCAGTTAAGCCCAAAATGGACCTACACACAAAACATCGACAATGTTTTCTTCAAGGAAAAAGGCCTGCTTTGGGACGAGTTCAGCCATCTTTACGACACCTTTTTCAAACAGCCAGAGAATCATATCGCCGTAGTTGAGGCCCTCTCAAAAAAACGAATGGGACTGACGCGTAACGAAATCATCAAGGCGACCAAACTGCACGACAACGGCAACCTCACGACGATTCTCGACAACCTAACCAATAACGAATTCATCCGCCCCTACAACTATTTCGGCAAGAAGAAACAAGACACCATCTATCAGTTGACCGATTTCTATAGCATGTTCTACTTTTCCTACATCAAGGACAATTACAGTCGCGACCCACACTATTGGACCAATCACATGGACGACCCGTCGCGGCGGTCGTGGGCGGGCTACACTTTTGAGCAACTTTGCCTCTATCACCTCGACCAAGTCAAGCAGGCCATAGGCATTTCCGCCGTACAATGCGAGGTGTCGGCATGGTTCCACAAGTCTGCCGAAGGCGAGGAAAGGAAACGCGGTGCACAGATTGACTTGCTTATCGATAGGCGCGACAGGGTAATCAACGTTTGCGAGATGAAGTTCTCCATCAATGAGTTTACCATCAATAAGGATTACGAAGCGGTTTTAAGAAATAAAATGGAAACTTTCCGCGAAGAAAGCAAAACCCAAAAAGCACTTCAATTGACTATGATAACCACATACGGGGTGAAAAAAAACATGTACAGCAGCCGCGTGCAGTCGGAAGTGGTGCTTGATGACCTGTTTGGGTGATAATTTAGAATGCTTTTGTCAGATTCAAATTGCTTGCGGTTTTAATCAACTAAAAGCAGTTCTTGCGAAACTATAGTTTCTTATTTATTCATTTGAATCATCTATGACGATAAAGCAAATGTCGCCAAAATGCTGCTTTCCAACTTCCTCGCCTTTAAGAATGGGGGGCATTGATATCAACCCCTTAAACTCGAGTATTTCAAGCAAATCCCACATTACTTCATGGTAAAACACGATTTGTCCCACTCTTTCCGAGGAAAGATTGTAAGCAGAATACCAAGTTTTACAGTAATTCTTTATGGCATTGCTTAACTTATTGGTAATGCTCTTGCAAAGAATATCGATGTCGTCATTGCTGTTTCGGTGCATTATTGGGATTAAAATATCTCCGTTTTCGTCCACGAGTCCCCAACCTGCAATAGCATCTATTACATCTTGGTTTTCGATACGATTTCCTCCCGACTTTATTACCTCATTTGCAAACGACATTAGTTTATTTGAATTAAGCCAATACCCGAGGCTGTCAGTCCAATTCTGTTCCACTGGACCATAACCATTAGTCCCAACTTTAACATGATTGCGGGCGTCGAACATTGCCCAATACGCCCCACTCCACGATCCATGATCTTCGCAGCCCGTTGGCGAGGCTAATCGCTCATTGTCCCAAATATAAGTGTCAAGAAGATATGAGAAAACAAGGCTATATGTTTGTTGGGAATAGCCCGATTTTTCAAGGTCGGTAATAAATCGCGAGATTTCCGGCTCTATTGCTGGAAATATGCTATCGGCAAACTCTTTGGATTGTTTACGGATAGCCTCCGTTTCATACTTGCCAAAGATTGGCATAGAGGTTGAATATATGCCGTTATCAAAAGAAAGCAAATCTCCTACTTCAAGCAGCCTTAACTGACTCTTGTTATAAGCTATACCAAGTGAGTCTAATTTTGTAGCAGGCCCAGGCTCCACAAATGCACAAAGGATATCCCAATTATTATCAGTAAGATATTGCGACGGGTGAAATTTATTATAAGAGCAAAAGGCCGTCCTGTCAAAAAATCTATAGGGGCGTCCTATGATAGAACCATCTTCTTGGTTTTGGGATGTAGGCAACTCTTTGAAGGAGTGGCCGTTGCTGATGACCTTTTGCGTTGTTTGTGCCAGTCCTGTTATTGTGACAAGGGCAAGCATCATCGTAATAATACTTTTCTTGTTCATATTCTTTGTCTTTTGCAATTTTGCCCGCAAAGTTACAGGAAACCGCACGAAAAAGTCCTCGGCAAATCCCAGCAATTGGGAGTCAAGAGTGAAAGTCTGAAAATAGTTTCAGAGTTTTGCTATTGCTTGGTCTCGAAAGTGATTCCTTTGCGTATTTTGGAGAGCATCTGTGGGGTGATGCAAAGGAACGAGGCGATGTCTTGCAAGTCGAGCAAATGAACGATGCCAGGACAGCGTTGAAGTAGCATTTTGTAACGCTGGCGGGGTGTGGCGCGGAAGAAATCGAGGTAACGGCCTTTTATTTGCCAAAGGAAATGTTCGCCGATGATACTGCGCAGCTCCATCCTTTCGCTGTTCTCATCGAACCATTTCAGCAGTTGCTCACAACTCACGCGGAACACGTGGCTGGGCGCCATCGCCTCGATAGTGTTCTGCGCCGGACGCCCATTGAGACCTGCGGGATAGTCGCCCACAAACTCGCCATCAAACGAAATCCATGTGATATGCTCCCGCTCGTCGTCAATGCCCCGCACTGTATACTTCAAGCATCCTTCGGCTACGAAACCGAACCACTTCGACGGCTCGCCCTCGCGCTCCATCTGTTCACCCTTGCGGTAAACGACCGCTTCGCCCTCCTGCTTGCAGAACTCCCGCAGCACCTGGAGGTTAATACTATCGTTGCTGAATTTAAGTTCCATCGCTTTCTCGTGGTTTTATGACAGAAAAAAATGCGTATTACAATTCTAAGACATTTCACTGTCATTCAGCCATCTTCCGATATTCCTCCGCCCTATCCGCATCATCATTAATAAGGTACAACTCATAGAGGTTCCGACAAACCTCCTTGCGCACGTTTTCCTCGGCCTCGGTAAAAGGACCTTCGCCTAGTTTCTCGATCACACGCTCGTACTCCGCTATCAGTTCAGGGCCTTCTTCGCCGTTCGACTCCATCGTCTTGGCGTTGTTGAAGGCAATCATCCAGTCTCTTAGTGCCATAATTCATGCTTTTGTTATGGCAAAAATAGGAAAAAACAGCGTAATCAAAGGAAAAAACAGCATTTATTCTTCTTTTGGACAACGATGACGGAATAATTACTATCTTTGCGCAAAATATAAATAATGCGACAACAGAACTACAGATTGCACAAATTAAACAGAATATAGAGACGTAATTTTTGGACGCAAGCGTCGAATGAGTACAGATGCCTCTGTCACATAAGGTGAAAATCTGTATCAATTTGGATGCTTGCATCCTCATAATTATCAATTGTATCCGTAAAATCCGTATAATCTGTAGTTAAGACGTAATTTTGAATTTTAAATCTTTAAATCAAATAATCGAAATGGACCAAAGAATTGCCATGAACCCCAATCTTCTGGTGCAGTACCTTCAGAAGCCTGCAGCAGAGTTCACTCGCGCCGACATCATCCGTTATTGCGAGGAAAACCAAATCGAATTCGTCAACTTCCACTATTGTGGCTGGGACGGTAGGTTGAAGACCTTGAACTTCGTGATCCACAGCCTCGAACACCTCGAAAACATCCTCACCGCCGGTGAGCGCGTCGACGGTTCGAGCCTCTTCCCCTTCATCGAAGCCGGTAAGAGCGACCTCTATGTGGTGCCGAAGTACCGCACGGCCTTCCGCAACCCCTTCAGTGAGACGCCCACCCTGGACATTCTCTGCTCGTTCTACAACCGCGACGGCGAGCCTTTCGAGAGCTCACCCGAGCACATCCTCCACAAAGCCCACGAAGTGTTCAAGAAGACCACGGGCTTGCAGATGGAGACCATGGGCGAGTTGGAATACTATATCATCGCCGACGATGAACAAATCTATGAGGTGCCCGACCAACGTGGCTACCACGAGAGCGCCCCGTTCAACAAATTCACCGAATACCGCGTCGAGGCCATGCGCCTCATCGCCCAGGCTGGTGGCTTGATTAAGTACGGTCACTCCGAAGTGGGTAACTTCACCCTCGATGGCAAGATCTACGAGCAGAACGAAATCGAGTTCCTGCCCACCAACATCGAAGACGCCGCCGACCAACTCGTGGTCGCCAAGTGGATTATGCGCCAATTGGCCTACGAATATGGCGTCACCTTGACCTTCGCCCCAAAGATCACTGTGGGCAAAGCCGGATCGGGCATGCACGTGCACTGCAAGTTCACGAAGGACGGCAAGAGCGTGATGGTCAACAAGGGCGAGCTCAGCGACTATGGCAAGAAAGCCATCGCCGGTTACATGGACGCTGGTACCTCGCTGCCTGCATTCGGTAACCCCAACCCGCTGTCGTTCCTGCGTCTGGTGCCCCACCAGGAGGCCCCGACTTCGCTGTGCTGGTCTTACAGCAACCGCAGCGCTTTAGTGCGCGTGCCGCTAGGCTGGATCAACAACGGCAAAGACATGGCTGCCAGCGCCAACCCGCTTGAGAAGAAGTCGAACAAGGACTTCAGCAGCAAGCAGACCTTCGAATGGCGTGCCTCCGACGGTTGCGCCGACATGTACCTGCTGATGGCCGCCCTCTGCGCCGCCGCTCGTCACGGCTTCGAGATGCCCAACGCCCTCGAAGTGGCCGAGAAGACCTACGTCGGCCTTGGCGTCAACATCCACGATGCCAAGAACAAGAAGGTGCAAGAGAGCCTCGAGCAACTGCCCGATAGCTGCGTCGCCGCTGCCAAGGAGCTCAAGAAAGACCGCAAGATCTACACCGAAAAGGGCGTGTTCTCCGATGCCATCATCGACTACATGATCAAATACCTCACCGATTTCAACGATGCCAACCTCCGCAAGGAACTGGGCAACGACACCGAGAAGATCATGAAACTGGTGAAGGAAAACATTCACGTCGGTTAAATATTGTAGAGACGTGGCGCGCCGCGTCTCTACAAAATGAATTAATGCCATGACAAAGGACAAAATATTCAATTGGAGATTTTGCCTTTGTTGTGGCATTTTCATTTGGTTTGTCATCAACCTGCTGCAAGGCATCTTCACCGAGATACAAGAGGATGAGGCCTATTATGCCCTTTATGGCGAACATCTCGCCTGGGGGTATTATGACCACCCGCCCATGGTGGGGCTGATGACATTTTTGAGCAGCTTGCTGTTTTCAGGCACCTTGGGCGTGAGGTTCTTTACGATCATCACGTCTTGTCTATCGTTGTGGGTGATGTGGAAAGTGACGCAGGTCCCTGAGCCTGTCGAAGGGCCGGCTAAAATTCAGGAGATTGACTCGCTTCGCGTCGTCGAATCACGAGGATTTGCGGATCACCTCATTCCGCAGAGGTGGAACCGCAATGACGCCAAGAAAAACGAGCCTATTCTTTTCTTTGTTTTGGCGTGCTCTATTATCATGTTCAACATCTACGGCTTCGTCACCACGCCCGATGCGAGTTTGATCCTGTTTTCTGCCCTGTTTTTGCTTGTCTATCAGCGCTATCTGGAAGATAAATCATGGAAAAACGCCTTACTGATGGGCCTATTCATGGCCTTGATGATCTATAGCAAGTATCACGCATTCTTGCTTTTAGGCTTAATCGTGCTATCCAACCTCAAGCTATTGAAAGACGGCAAGTTCTGGGTGGCTTGCCTCTTGGCTTTGGCCTTGCTGACGCCCCATATTTTATGGCAAGTCAACAACGATTTCCCAAGCTTCAAGTACCACCTGGCTGGACGCAATGAAGCGTTTCGCTGGAGCTATTTCTTGGAGTATCTGCCTAACCAACTGCTCATATTCAATCCGTTTACGTTTGGAGCGGTGGTGTATGTTTTGATTAAGGATGGAATTTGTGTTCGAATCCCCCCTGCCTCCCTTAAAAGGGGGATTGGGGTCTTCGAACGAGGATTAAAGTTTATTCTTATCGGGTTCTTTTTCTTCTTCTGGCTGATGGCCTTTCGGGGACATGTGGAGCCGCATTGGACCATTGTATGTGTCATCCCAATGGTGGTGTTGATTTATCGTAAAGCCTTGGTTGACGAAAAGTTGAAGAAATACATTAAGTGGTTTATCCTGCCTTCCCTCCTATTGGTTCTGGCCTTCAGAATCCTACTCATGACGCCTTTGGCCGACCGCTTCGGTTATCACGGCAAGGAACAATACTATAAAGCTATCGAACAAACAGCGGGCGACCGTCCTGTCGTCTTCCAAGGCTCGTTCCAACAGCCTGCGCTCTATCATTATTTCACGGGCAAGGAAAGTTCGACGTTGAAAAGCTATTACGACCGTATGACGCAATACGACCTCTGGCAATTCGACAAGGCGTGGATTGGGAAGCCCGTTTTCATTTGTGGTCCTGTCAATGAACGCTCGGAATCCTATCAGGTGAATGGGGTAAAACTGGAAGGTTTCCTTACCGATGACTTCTCATCAGCCAACCGCCTAGTGACCACATTTGAAATCAAGAATGCCATATCTGGCGAAACTCCCGTTTTCCATCCTGGCGACACCATCCATATTGATTTCTCCGTCTACAACCCTTGTGACGCGCCCATTGATTTCCATCACAAAGATTTTGGCATGATCATCAAGGCGCATTACTTGCCTGGCGACGAAATCAGCTATTGTGTCTATCAGGACATCAAGGAATTTGAGGCACACTCGACCTATCATGGGCAGTTGTATACGGTCATTGGGGAAAACAACAGCATGGGCAAACACCGATTCAACCTCGGCATTGGCGATCGTGTTTCTTCATTCGTGACCGAAGAAAGTGGAGTGATGATTAAGATTGAGCCCTAAGCTCGGCCATCCGCGTTTCCTGCTCCTGAATCTGTTGCCTGACCGCATTGATGTCGGTCCGCAGTTTTTTCTTGTCCATCATTTGCTGCTCACAGCCGGCAATGGTCTCAAGGACAATACGCAGGTTCTTGTCCTTCTCCAACACGAAGGCATGGATGACACCTTCGGCTTGACGTAGGCTCCGCATGATGGCCATCTGACGCTCGGGTGAGAGGGTGTTTTGGATGAGGAGGAGGTAGTCGATGCGGGGATTGAAGGTATAGAGCACACGCTCACGGCTAACGAGGCTGACCAGGTTGTAGACATTGTAGTTCTCGCCTGCCGTGTAATAAAAGAAAGCGTACGGAGCACCTTCAAACACAAGGTCGTCATGACGCGCCAAGTCGATGGCCAGCGCGTTGTTGACGCTATAGGCCAACTTATAGTCAGGGAGGATCGAGTTGATGCCGACCACGGTAGTGTCGTCGAACGAAGGGATCTGTATTTTGTTGCTCTTGGGTTTCATGCCGCAAAGATATATAAATAATTTTACAGGTAGATGGGCTATTATAGAGATATTTGGACCCAGGACAGTAAGAGTGATGGGAACCACAGGCTCAACAACCTATGATGGCCGCTACTATATAGTAATAGCGGTTATTATTCCGTAGGATTTAAGGTCTTAAAGGTCTTTTCCGCCGCCATTTGCTCGGCGCCACGGATGGAGCGGAAGGTGGCATCGCCGTATGGCTGGTCATCGATAAAGACCTGCACATGAAACTCTTTCTTGTGACCATCGCCAATCTCTTCCAGCATACGGAACTCGAGGTGGCGTTTGTGTTTCTGCGCCCATTCGAGGAGCTTGCTCTTGAAGTTGACGTCGGTGTTTTGCAGTTCGTCGATATCGATATGGACGCGCACGATGCGGTCGATGATGACCGACTTGGCGAAATCATAGCCACGGTCGAGATAGATGGCTCCCATAAGGGCTTCAAAGGCGTTACCCCCCATCGAACGGGCGGTGTTGTTGCCGTTGTCGGGGGCATGGCGGATATAGTCGCTGAAGCCAAGTTTCTCCGAAAGCTTGTTGAGCGACACACGGCTGACGATGCGTGAGCGCATCTCGGTGAGGAAACCTTCAGGCTGGGTGGGATAGGTGTGGAAGAGATAGTCGGCCACGGCAGTACCTAACACGGCATCGCCAAGGTATTCCATACGCTCGTTGCTGACATGGTAGCTGCCCACAGTCTCAGCAGCCATCGACTTATGGGTGAAAGCCACGCGATAAAGCGCGATGTTCTTCGGGTAGAAGCCGAAGATGTTATGGATATACTCGTAGAGTGCTCTGTCTTGAGGGTCTTTGGGGCGAGAGAAAAAGGCCATCTTACGATTCGTACTTTTTGAAAATCAAGGAGGCGTTTTGTCCGCCGAAGCCAAAGGAATTGCTAAGGGCGTAATGGAGGTCGCGTTGGCACGCCTTGCCGAAGGTGAAATTGAGACGCGGGTCGATATTGGGGTCGTCGTCAAAGTGGTTGATGGTGGGCGGCACGATGCCGTTTTTGAGGGCAAGCACGCTAGCGATGGCTTCCACTGCGCCGGCGCCGCCGAGGAGGTGACCTGTCATCGACTTGGTGGAGTTGATGCTGATGTCATAGGCGTGTTCGCCAAACACTTCTTTGATGGCGAGTGTTTCGGCGATGTCGCCCATCGGCGTTGATGTGCCGTGGGTGTTGATATGGTCGACGACCTCTGGTGCAAGGCCTGCGTCGCGCAGGGCGCGTTTCATACAAAGCGCGCCACCTATGCCTTCGGGATGGGGCGCTGTGATATGGTAGGCGTCGGCAGAGGCTCCACCACCTACGACTTCGGCATAGATCTTGGCACCACGCTTGACGGCGTGTTCATATTCCTCCAACACGAGGCTGCCTGCGCCTTCACCCATGACGAAGCCGTCGCGGTTGAGGTCGAAGGGACGCGAGGCGGTAAGCGGGTCGTCGTTGCGCGTCGAGAGTGCCTTCATGGCGTTGAAGCCACCTACACCGAGTTGGCCTATAGCTGCACCCGCGCCGCCTGCCACCATAGTGGCGCAGGTACCGTAGCGGATGAGGTTGAAGGCATCGATGATGGCATGCGTCGATGAGGCGCAAGCCGACACGGTAGCGTAGTTGGGACCACGGAAACCATATTTGATGGAGATGACGCCACCAGGGATGTTAGCAATCATCTTGGTGATCAGGAAGGGGCTGAAACGGGGCGTGAGGTCGCTATGAGCGTATTCCATCACCTCGCTGTACATGTGGTTGACGCCTCCGATGCCCGAAGTCATGATGACGCCGACATCGTCCAAGTCGGTGTTATCGGCATTGATGCCCGAGTCTGCAATGGCCTCATCGGCGGCGATGAGGGCAAACTGGGCGAACAAGTCGTATTTGCGTGCGGTCTTCTTGTCGAAGAAGTCGTCGGGGTTATAGTCCTTCACCTCGCAGGCAAAGTGCGTCTTGTATAAAGCAGAATCGAAACGGGTGATCTCGCCGGCTCCGTTTTTGCCCTTCACCAATCCTTCCCAGAAATCCTTGACGGTGTTTCCGATGGGGGTGATGGCACCGAGGCCAGTGATGACTACTCGTTTCGATTCCATGAATGATTTATTTTAAAAATCAGTTGTTTTCAGCACGCATCTTTTCGATGAGTTTCACAACGTCGCCAACAGTTTGGATGTTTTCTTGTTGATCATCCGGGATGGAGAGGTTGAAGCTCTTTTCGAATTCCATCATCAGTTCAACGGTGTCCAGAGAATCGGCACCGAGGTCGTTGGTGAAGCTAGCTTCCATAGTGACTTCCGAAGGATCCACGCCGAGTTTCTCAGCAATGATCGGAACGATTTCATTCAAAATTTCTTGCATAGTTTTCAAATTTTAAGTGAATAAATTAAACTCGTTTTCGGCGGCAAAGGTACAACTTTTTTTTATAACGACATATTTTTTCGGTTTTTTGGGTGGTTTCGAAATAAAAACATCCCAATTCACCTGAAACTTCGTATTTTTACCCCCTCAAACGAAACACTATGGAAACCACAGAGAAAAGACTCTTCCTATTGGATGCCTACGCATTGATATACAGGGCTTTCTTCGCCATGAGCAAGAACCCGCGCCTCAACTCGAAAGGCGTCAACACCTCGGCCGTTATGGGCTTTCTCAACTCGCTCTACGAAATCCTTCAAAAAGAGAAACCTACCCATATCGGCGTGGCCTTCGATGTGGCCGGCACCGCACAACGACAAGCCGAATACAGCGAATACAAGGCCAACCGCGAGAAGATGCCCGACGACCTGCGTGACGCCATACCTTATATTATACGACTCATCGAAGGCTTCAACATTCCTGTCTATGGCGAGGAGGGCTACGAGGCCGATGATGTCATCGGCACCCTGGCGAAAAAAGCCGAGCAGCAAGGCTTTCTTACCTATATGATGACCCCTGACAAGGATTTCGGGCAGTTGGTAACGGACAAGATCCTGCTATATAAACCCGCCAAGTTCGGCGAGCCAGCACAGGTGTGGGGACCGAAAGAGGTTTGCGAACGCTACGGCATACAAGAACCCAAGCAACTCATCGACATCCTCGGTCTTTGGGGCGATGCCGCCGACAACATCCCAGGTATCCCGGGCATCGGAGAGAAGACGGCAGCACAACTGGTTGCAAAATACGGCAGTGTGGAAAATCTCATCGCACATGCGGACGAGCTGAAAGGCAAGCAGAAAGAGAATGTCGTCAACTTCGCTGAACAAGGACTGTTGTCGAAGAGTCTGGCCACCATCAACCTTGAGGTGCCCGTCGACTTCGATGAAGAAGAACTGAAAGCCAAGGAGCCTGATGTGCCAGCGCTGATGGCCCTTTTTGAGGAACTGGAGTTCAGGACCTTTGCCAAGCGCTTCTTGGAGGATTATAAAGGGAAGCAAGGTGTTGACTCCCCCCTGCCCCCCTCTCAGAGGGGGACAGGCCAACCCACGAGAGCTTCAGGAGGGAGTCAACAACCGGACCTGTTCTCCTCTAACGAGACCTTCGACCTCTTCCACCAAGGTGGCGAGGGCGAAACGGATCTATTGGAATTCTCCGACAAGGACTCTGCCAAGACCGTTCAACATGATTACAAACTCGTCGAAACAGAAGAGAATATCAAGGCATTGGTGGAACTTTTAGCCAAGCAGAAGCTGTTTGTCTTTGATACCGAGACCACCAACATCGACGTCTATTCCGCCGAGTTGGTCGGCCTTTCCTTCGCCATCAAGGCGCACGAGGCGTGGTATCTGTCCATGCCCGCCGAACGCGAAGCGTGCCAGAAGAAGCTGGAGCTGCTACGCCCTTTGTTTGAGGATGAGAGCATCATGAAGATTGGGCAAAACCTGAAATACGACATCTCCATGCTGGCGGAATATGGCATCAGCGTGAAAGGCCCAATATTCGACACCATGCTGGCCCATTACCTCCTTGAGCCCGAACAACGCCACAACATGGACTACCTCGCCGAGGTCTACCTCAACTACCTCACCATCCCCATCGAAGACCTTATCGGCAAGGGAAGAATGCAAAAAACCATGCGCGAGGTTCCCGTGGAATTAGTGAAGGAATATGCCGCCGAAGACGCCGACATCACGTTGCAACTCTACGAGAAGTTGCTGCCTCTGCTCAAGGAAAACGGCGTGGAGAAACTGTTTTATGAGATTGAGATGCCCTTAGTGCCTGTGCTCAGCCGCATGGAGGCCAATGGTGTGCGTATCGACACGGAGAACCTGCAGCAGATCAGTGAGGCCTTTGGCGTCGAGATTCATAAGATTGAGGAAGAAATCTACAAGGCCGCCGGCATGCCTTTCAACATCGCCTCGCCTAAACAATTGGGAGAAGTGCTTTTCGAGAAACTGCACATCGACGAGAAGGCCAAGAAAACCAAGACGGGACAGTATGCCACGGGCGAGGATGTGCTGCAGAAGCTATCGCACAAGCATCCCATCATCCAAATGATTTTGGACTACCGCTCGTTCACCAAGCTGAAGTCGACCTATCTGGATGCGCTGCCGGCGTTGGTCAACCCGAAGGATGGGCTGATCCACACCTCCTATAACCAAGCCGTGACGGCCACGGGGCGCTTGAGTTCCAACAACCCCAACCTGCAGAACATCCCCGTGCGCACCGAGAAAGGCCGCGAAATCCGTCGCGCCTTCGTACCTCGCAGTCCAGAATACACCCTTTTGGCCGCCGATTACAGCCAAATCGAGCTGCGCATCATTGCCCATTTGAGTCAAGATCCGGCCATGGTCGCCGACTTCAACCTAGGCCACGACATCCATGCCGCCACGGCGGCCAAGGTGTTCCATGTGCCTATGGACCAAGTCACCAAGGAACAACGTAGCCGCGCCAAGGCCGTCAACTTCGGCATCATCTATGGCATGTCGGCCTTCGGTCTGGCCGAGCGCATGGAGCTCTCGCGCAGCGAGGCCGCCGACATCATCAAGAAATACTTCGAAGAATATGCCGGCATCAAGGAATACATGAACCGCAGCATCGCCCTGGCGCGTGAACGTGGCTATGCCGAGACCATATTAGGCCGCCGCCGTTACCTCCGCGACATCAACGGCGCCAACAGCGTGGTTCGTGGCTTCGCCGAACGCAACGCCATCAACGCGCCCATCCAAGGCAGCTCGGCCGACATGATCAAAATCGCCATGATTGGCATCCATCAGGAGTTGGAACGCTTGAAGATGCAGTCGAAGATGATCCTTCAGGTGCACGACGAATTGGTCTTCGATGCGCATCTCGACGAACTCGACACGCTGAAGGCCATTGTCAATGATAAGATGGTGAATGCCTTGCCGTTGTCGGTGCCGGTCATCGTGGAGATGAACACGGGGGCGAACTGGCTGGAGGCGCATTGATTTCCTATCACCCCTACGGGGTTCTATCAACCATAACGCAAATAGGCGAGGGTTTACACCCCCGCCTATTTTTTGTCGTCCCTACGGGACTTAACCTACCGAACAACCTGGGGCTACCAAGTCGCTAGGCGTCAGCAGCACGAGACGGCCGTCCTTGTCCTCAGCGGAAAGGATCATGCCCTCGCTGACCACACCCTTGAGTTTGCGCGGCTCGAAGTTGGCGACAAAGCACACCTGCTTGCCTACCAGCTTCTCGGGTTCAGTGTAATACTTGGCGATACCGCTCACGATGGTGCGCTTCTGCATGCCGTCGTCGATGAGGAACTGAAGCAGCTTGTCGGCCTTCGGCACCTTCTGGCACTCGAGGATGGTACCCACACGGACATCCACCTTCATGTAGTCGTCGAAGCTGACCACAGGCTTCACCTCGGCAGGTTTCCAAGCATTCAGTTGGTTAGCCTTTTTGGTGTCTTCCAACTTCTGCAGCTGGGCGGCCACCACACTATCTTCGATCTTCTCGAACAGCAGTTCAGGTTGGTTGATGACATGGCCTTCAGGCAGCAAAACGGTGTTCTCGGCATCGTTCCAACCCTTCACTTCCAGACCAATCATCTGTTGCAATTTCTTTGCGCTGAAAGGCAGGAAAGGTTCGCTCAAGATGGCGAGATGGGCAACAATCTGCAACGACAGGGCCATCACGGTCTTCACGCGCTCGGGGTCGGTCTTGATTTGCTTCCAAGGCTCGTTGTCGGTGAGGTATTTGTTACCAAGACGGGCCAGGTTCATCAGCTCGGAGAGGGCCTCGCGGAACTTGTAGGTGTCCAACAGGTGACCGATTTTGGCGGGATAGGCGTTCATCTCCTCGATGACAGCCTTGTCAGTGTCAGTGAGGTTGCCTAAGGCAGGCACGGCACCTTCATAATATTTATGCGTCAAGACCAGCGTGCGGTTGACGAAGTTGCCAAAGATGGCCAACAACTCATTGTTGTTGCGGTCCTGATAGTCCTTCCAAGTGAAGTTGTTGTCCTTGGTCTCGGGAGCATTGGCGGTCAAAACATAACGCAACACATCTTGCTTGCCAGGGAATTCCTGCAGGTATTCGTGCAGCCAAACGGCCCAGTTGCGCGAGGTAGAGATCTTGTCGTTCTCGAGGTTGAGGAACTCGTTGGCGGGAACGTTGTCGGGCATGATATAGTCGCCGTAGGCTTTCATCATGCAGGGGAAGATGATGCAGTGGAACACAATGTTGTCCTTGCCGATGAAATGCACTAACTTGGTCTCGGGGTCTTTCCACCACTTTTCCCAATCCTCGCCGCGTTGCTCACAAATCTCCTTGGTGTTGGAGATGTATCCGATAGGTGCATCGAACCACACATACAGCACCTTGCCTTCGGCACCCTCAATCGGGACGGGAACGCCCCAGTCGAGGTCGCGGGTGACGGCGCGAGGTTGCAAGCCACCGTCGAGCCAGCTCTTCACCTGGCCGTAGACGTTGCTCTTCCACTCTTTGTGGCCTTCGAGAATCCATTCACGGAGCCAACCCTCATATTGGTCCAGAGGCAGGTACCAATGCTTGGTCGGCTTCTTCACCAAGGCCGCGCCGCTGAGTTGCGAGTGCGGGTTGATGAGTTCGTCGGGGCTCAAGGAAGAGCCGCATTTCTCGCATTGGTCGCCGTAGGCGCCATCGGCACCGCATTTCGGGCAAGTGCCTACGATATATCTGTCGGAAAGGAACTTCTGACGTTCGGGGTCGAAGTATTGCTCCGTCTCTTTCTCGATGAATTTCCCTTCGTCGTAGAGTTTCTTAAAGAACTCTTGGGCCGTGGCACGGTGCATCTTCGAAGAGGTGCGTGAGTAGATGTCGTAGCTGATGCCCAGCTCCTCGAACGACTTCTTGATGATCTCGTGATAACGGTCGACAATATCCTGTGGCGTAACGCCCTCTTTTTCTGCTTTGATGGTAATCGGCACGCCGTGCTCGTCGGAACCACCGACAAACAGGACGTCCTCTCCACGCATTCGCAGATAACGAACGTAAGTGTCGGCGGGGATATAAACGCCGGCAAGGTGACCGATGTGGACGGGGCCATTGGCATAAGGCAAGGCCGTGGTTACTGTGTAACGTTTGAAGTGTTTGTTCGTTGATTCCATAGTGTAAATATACGTTTAAAGATGTTTGGTTAATTCCCCAACCTTCGGGCACCCCGTTGGAAGGGAAAAAACGGGTGCAAAAATACGCATAATTGTTGAGAAATGATGAAAAGCCGTATTTTTGCCGCAGATTTTCAATAAACTTTATCCATATGTTACAAAAACCAATTAAAATTTCGTTATTGTTGGCAGTGTCTATGCTGCTAACGGCAAACACGTGGGCACAAAGTCTCACTGTTGCTGAAAAGACAAACGAAGTGAAACCACTCGTTTATTATCCCAACCAAACTCGTGTTCCCGTTTGGTTAGATTTGTCGGCAGGCTTGAGTGTCGCGAATTGCTACGACAATGGCACTGTTCCTTTCAGCTATTTTGGCTATGGCATGAATGCTGGTGCTGGTGCCACGGTTGAATGGGGACGTTTTCATGTGCGTCCCGCTTTCCATTTGTTTCAAAATGCAACCTCTGACCCTGCTGGTTCCGTGTCCGACCTCAACTTTTCCACCGAGGTTCTTTATAGGATCCATGGTGCCTACAACAACCGTTTGCGTTTGTGGGTTGGCGGCACCTTGCAAGGTATGCTTGACATCAAGGCCCTTCCCGAATTGCAGAATGCTTCCACTTGCGTCTCGTTGTTTGGCAACATCGGCGCAACGGGCATGGTGCAATACGATTTCGCTTTCAACAAAGCCAAAAACCATCCTTGGCTGACCACCTATTTCAAGCTCAACCTTCCTTTGCATGGTATGGCTCTTCGTCCGAGCTATTCCTATATCGGCAACCCGACTATTAACTCGGCAGTCTCTGACATCTTGTTTGGCGACAAAGAGTCGTTTGGCAAATTCTTCCCTGGTGCCGACACCGAGTTGGGGCTCTACCTCAATTTGCTCAACGGCAACCGCGTCGGTTTCTGCTACCGCTGGGATTATCTCTCCACGGGCAAGAAGGGAACCTACCGTTACGACAACGCCATCCATTCCTTTAACCTCAACTTTATGTTTAAAATCAACTGATGAAAGCCATGAAAAAGATATATACTTTTATATTGTGCCTTGTGGCACTCGCCTTCGCTTCGTGTGAAAGTGCTGTGATGTTGCCCGACGAACCCAAAAATCCCGTCAATGTGTTTGATTATCTCTGGAACCAGGTGGACCAGAAATACACCTTCTTCGATGTGAAAAACATCAATTGGGACTCGGTGCGCGAAGTGTATCGCCCCATGGTGAACGACAACATGAGCGATGAAGAGCTGTTCAAAGTTTGCGCCGACATGCTCAACACGCTTCGCGACGGCCACACCAACCTGTTCTCAAGCTTCGATGTGTCGCGCAACGATTCGGTGTATTATAAGATGTATGCCGAGAAGAACATCGACCCCGACGTTGTATCGCTTAACTATTTGACCGTCAATTATCACACCACGGGGAGCTTTGCCCACAATAGCATTCGCGATGGCCAAGTGGCTTATTTGCGTTATTCCTCGTTCTCGAATGATATCAGCGATTATGACCTGAAATATGTGCTCAAGCAATACAAAGATTGCAAGGGCCTCATCATCGACTTGCGTCAGAATGGTGGTGGCTCCATTGCCAATGTGCAGCAGCTTCTCAGCATCTTCGATAACCACAAGCAGCCGCTCTACACCACTCAGGTGAAAAAAGGCGCTGGCCATAATGATTTCGGAGATCCAGTGACGGTGTATGCCGCCGACAGCAGCCTGCTTGGTAATAATCCTTACATCAAGCCTGTCGCCGTGCTCATCGACCGTGGTTCGTATAGCGCCACTTCGTTTTTCTCGGTCTGCACCCAAGGCTACGACAACGTGAAGCTCTTTGGCGACTACACTGGTGGTGGCCTGGGCTTGCCCAATGGCGGTATGCTGCCCAACGGCTGGACCTATCGTTTCAGCACGAGCCGCACCCTCGACATGGCTGGCCACAACTACGAGAACGGCGTGCCGCCCGATGAGCGCGTCATCCTCGACCCTGTTGCCACTGCCCTAGGCCTCGACAACGTGATTGAGACGGCTGCGGACTGGATTATGCAATAATTCAGTTAGCACTACGTTAAACGCTTGAACAAACCATCATAACGCAGTATAATGAAACAACACTACTTGAGCCGATGGTTAATCGCCATCGGCTTTTTATTGGCCTGTTTGCCCACCTTTGCCCAGAAGCGGACCCTCAGCGGCTACGTGATGGATGCCGCCAGCAAGGAAACCCTCATCGGGGCCACCGTTATTGACAAGACATCAGGAAAAGGCTGTGCAACAAATAGTTATGGTTTTTACACTTTAACCTTGGACCAAGGTCAGGTGGACCTGCAAGTGTCGTATGTGGGCTACACCCAACAAAGCCGTTCCCTTGACTTAAAGGAGAACCTCAGCCTCAACTTCATGCTTGAGACCAACACGACCTTGGAAGAGGTAGTGGTGGAAGGCACACGTGCCACCGTGAGCGCCCGCAGTCCGCAGATGAGCGTGGTGGAGCTGCCCGTGCAACAAATCAAGAGTATCCCGACTTTGTTTGGCGAGGCCGATGTGCTGAAAGCCATACAGCTGCTGCCAGGTGTGCAGAACGGCTCGGAAGGCTCG
Organism: uncultured Bacteroidales bacterium; assembly: GCA_900318085.1. Lineage (GTDB taxonomy): Bacteria > Bacteroidota > Bacteroidia > Bacteroidales > F082 > Limimorpha. The sequence continues at coordinate 38,027 of ONJF01000007.1, read as the reverse complement.
GCCGGTATGTATGTGCGCGGCGGTGGCCCCGATGAGAACCTGCTGCTCCTCGATGGCGTGCCCGTCTACAACGTCAACCACATGATGGGTTTCTTCTCCGTCTTCAATCCCGATGCCTTGAAGAATGTCACCTTGTATAAAGGCAGCTTCCCGGCACATTTTGGAGGTCGCCTCTCGTCGGTGGTCGACATCCGCATGAAGGAAGGCGACATGCAGCAATACCACGGCAATGTCAGCGTGGGCTTGATTTCATCGAAACTCAATTTCGAAGGCCCCATTGTGAAGGACAAGCTCTCATTCAACCTCTCCTTCCGTCGCACCTACAGTGACCTGCTGATGAAGCCCGCCCTGTGGATTGCACGACATGCTGAAAAAGACATGAGCAAACTCAAGGCTGGATACTATTTCTACGACTTCAACGGCAAGCTCAACTGGAAGATCTCCGACAAAGACCGTCTTTATCTGAGCTTCTATTCAGGTGACGATGCCATCTATTTCGGAGTGAAATATAGGGATTATGCCTACGAAAATGTCAAATACACCGACAATATGGGCCTCAACTGGAAATGGGGCAACAAGGTGTCGGCCCTCCGTTGGAACCATGTCATGTCGCAACAACTCTTCATGGATGCCTCGGTCAACTACACGCAATACCGCCACAACCTCGGCATGGAAATCAAAGAAGAGGCAAACTATCCGAATTACAACACTCTTGTCTTTAACGAGTACAACATGGCCTACAAATCGGGCATCAACGACCTGACCGCCAAGGTCGACTTCGACTATACGCCCTTGCCGAACCATGAGATCCGCTTCGGTGGCAGCTACACCTACCACCAATTCCGTCCCGAGGTGCAGTCGCTGAAAATCACTGACGGCGACTTCAACGTCGACACCATTGTCGGCTCATCCAATGTCTTTGCCCACGAGACCGCACTCTATGTCGAGGACAACATGACCTTGGGCGACATCTTCCGCGTGAACGCAGGTGTGCACTACTCCACCTTCACAGTCGAAGGCAAGACCTACCAGAGCGTGCAACCCCGTCTCAGCACCAGCGTGATGCTGGCCTCCAACCTTTCGCTTAAGGCGGGCTATGCTTATATGACGCAATATGTCCACCTGCTCTCCAACAGCAGTCTCAGCCTGCCCACCGACCTTTGGGTGCCCGTGACGAAAAACATCGTCCCGATGAACGCCCATCAAGTGTCGCTGGGTGCCTTCTATGAACTGCCACGCCTCTTCGACATCTCGCTCGAAGGCTATTATAAGACCATGGACAACCTCTTGGAATACAGAGACGGCGCCTCGTTCTTCGGCTCGTCAGAGACTTGGGAAAACAAGGTATGCCTTGGTAAAGGTTGGGCATACGGCGTGGAGTTTCTCGTGCAGCGCAGCTTCGGCAAGACCACGGGCTGGGTAGGATACACTTGGGCGCACGCCAAACGACAGTTCGACCGCGAAGGCATGACCATCAACGAGGGCAAGGTGTTCCCCGCCAAATACGACCGTCGCCACGACCTCAGCATCACCGTGCAGCATAAGTTCAACGACCGCTTCGACCTGAGCGGCACTTGGGTGTTCAGCAGCGGCAATTGCGGCACCCTCGGCACCCAGATCTATGAAGGCTTACCCGACTGGGATTACATCCCATACATCCAAGCCCTCGAACGCAACAACTTCCGAATGGGCAATTATCACCGCCTCGACATCAGCATGAACTTCCATAAGCAGAAGAAACACGGCATCCGTACCTGGAACCTCAGCGTCTACAATGCCTACAACCATAACAATCCGTTCTTGGTATATACGAGCTATGGCTTCGACGAAAACACGGGGCAAGAGAAGAAAGTCCTGATGCAGGCCAGCTTGTTCCCGATTATTCCTTCAGTGAGTTATAGCTTTAAATTCTGAAAACAATGATACAAAAACACAACTGGGATTGTCAACCATTACGCCTTTCACCCTCATGGCGGACAAGGATCCGCCATCTCCTATTCGCAAAGGAATCCCTATCGCTCAGGAGATTGCGGGTCGAGCCCGTAATGACGGTGAACGGTTGGATTATTACCATCCTCTCAGTGGCATCCACTCTACTCCTTGCCTCCTGCGAGAAAGAAATCGAATTCAACGGCAAGCAGACCGACCCTAAACTGGTCGTCAACAGCATTGTGGGAACCGACGAACCCGTGAAAGCCTATATCAGCAAGAGCTACTTCTTCTTGGACTATGACGAAAACACACAGGCTCCCGACGACCTTGTGGCTTCGCTTTATGTCAATGGCAACCATGTTGGCGAGTTGATCCCTTCTACCGACACCATTTGGCACAATTACGAAATGAATGCCTATCAACTCGTTCCCTACCTTTTCAATGACTATCGTCCCCAAGAAGGCGACATCGTCCAGATCAAGGCCTCGGCCAATGGCTACGACGACGTGGAAGGCACGACCAGCGCCTTGCCTAAAATTGTGGATTGCCCGATGGAGGCAGAAGTGAAGGAATGGCATACAAGTCATCCGTACCACTATGATGACGAAATCCAAGACTACGTGCCCGACACCACTATTTTGGAAATAAGTGGGACTATGAACCTGACCTTTACCGTTACTGACCCCAATCCTGGGAAGACAGATTATTTCAGGCTCATCACGAGGAGGGGTAGCGACACATGGGTGGGTCAAAACAAGCGTTATATCAGTTTCGACTATGATGATCCCATCTTTGAGCCTGTGATGACAGAAAATGATTTCATCGATGCCAGCGACCTTGACACACGCCCCGAGGGTGTGTTCACCGACAGACTCTTCGACGGCGGTTCCTATCGCATAAAAGTGGAGCTTTACTTTGATTGTGAGTTGGCTGAAGATTTCGACCCCGACTTCTTCAAAGTGTCTTTCATGGTAGAGCACCTCTCGAAGGAATACTACGACTATCTGAACACCTGCAACCAAGGCGATGATTACTTACAAATCTTGTCCGAACCCATCCATACCTATTCCAATGTCACCAATGGCTATGGCATCGTGGGCGGTAGGGCTGTCGACATCATTGAGCTTGCCTTGCCGTTGTCGGAATAAAAACATGTAGGGCTGTCGTATCACGGCAACCGCCGGCTTGCATTCGGCCCGAATGCACGAACGGCGGATGCCATAATGTGACAGCCCTACAAGGATTCGCAAAAAATCAAATCATTTCACCGCAGCAGCCCATTTCTCGATGTCGTCCTTGTCGATGCTGTTGAGCAACTTGCCTTCGCCGAACTTGTAGTTCGAATAGGCGGTTTGCAGGTCTTCACAAGCTTTCTTGATGTTGCTACCGCCCGAAGTGGCGAAAGGAACGATGGTCTTGCCTGTAAAGTCATTGGCCTCGATGAAGGTGTTGATGATGGTCGGGGCGGTGTACCACCAAATGGGGAAACCGACATACACCACATCATACTGTGCGAGGTTCGGCACCTTGCCGCCGTCCTTGAGGGCGGGACGAGAAGTCTTGTCGTTCATCTCAATCGTCGAGCGGGAGGTCTTGTCGCGCCAATCGAGGTCGGCATCGGTGTAGAGCTGCTCGGGGGTGATTTCGAAGAGGTCGGCACCAATGATGTCGGCCACTTGTTTGGCGGCATTGCGGGTCACGCCTGAAGCCGAGAAATAAGTCACTAAAGCTTTCATAGTTGTTTCGTTTTGAGTCTTTTCTTGTTCATTGGCAGTCGCTGAATCGGCATTAGCGACATTGTCTTTTTTGTCTTGAGCCGTGCCACAGCAGGTGAGGACGGCAAGAGCAATCACGAGCAAAATGTTTTTCATAGTTTTTTATTTGGTTTTCATGGGCAAAATTACAAATATTTCTCGAAAAGCATCTTTTTTGGTTTGTTTTTCGAATTGTTTTTAATTTTGCAGTTGAATTAGCAATCAAGTTCAACCATAAAACGATTATCAAAATGGAATTAACAAACATCTTGGGTGCTTTGACGGGCAATGATGCCATCAACGCCATCTCACAGAATCTTAAAATCGACCAAAAACAAGTTTCGTCTGTCGTCACTGCAGCGTTGCCCTATCTTTTGGGTGCCATGCAGAAGAACGCTTCTTCGCAAGCCGGAGCCGCCTCTCTAGCCGATGCCCTTGGCTACCATGCCGGCAACGCAGGCAACATCGTCAACAACCTGAAAGCCGCCGACCTTGTCGATGGCAACAAGATCTTGAGCCATATTTTCGGAGGCGGTCTCTCCGGTGTGTTGGGGGGCATCTCCAAGTCGACGGGCGTGGCCTCCAATGCCGTTGGCAACATCCTCGCTTCCATAGCCCCAAGCCTTCTCGCCCTATTAGGTAAAGGTCAGAAGAGCAGTGGCACCAATGCGGCTGGACTGGAGGGCATGTTAGGCATGATTCTGGGCGGCATGTCATCAAGCGGCAAGAGCAACTCGGGCGGCTTGGGTAGCATCCTGGGCGGCCTGGGAAGCATCCTCGGAAAGTAAGTATTTAAAACCATCTCTTTCATTGCATAACAGCAATGGAAGACCCAACGAAAACCAAATTATCATGAAAGAGTTTTTCTCACCCTACAAAAAAACAGCATTTGTTGCCTTATCCCTCCTGATGTTCAGCATTATGGGAATGACACCACTGAAGGCACAGTCTTATATCATCATTGAGGATTTGTATTATCAAATCAATGGCGACGGGGTTTCTGCAACATTAATAGGTCCTGTCGCCGGCACGGAAATCCAAGGTGAATTAAACATTCCGTCAAGCATTAATTACAATGAAAAAGACTACACTGTGACTGTAATCGGGAAAAACTCTTTCATTTCGTGTGACAGACTAACAGGCCATTTGGCCATTCCCAATACGGTTATCTCCATCGGCGAAAACGCCTTCTTGGGTTGCAGCGGATTGACCTCTTTGGATCTCGGCACCTCCCTTGACACCATCGGGCCTGCAGCATTCTATGGATGCAAGGGATTCACTGGTTCATTGACCCTTCCCAATTCCGTGAGGTATATCTATTATGCGGCATTCTATGGCTGCAATAGCTTCACTGGTTCACTGACTATCGGCAACTCCTTGGCGCGCATCGAGGATGCCGCGTTCTATAAGTGCTCCGGATTTTCCAGCTTGACCATCGGCAGTGCCGTGACCTCCATCGGCACTTCTACTTTTTGGGGTTGCACGGGTTTAGCCGGTTCGCTGACCATTCCCAATACCGTGAGAAACATTGGACCCAATGCTTTCCACAATTGCAGCGGGTTGACAACATTAACATTAGGGAATGCATTGGACACCATTGGTGGAGCAGCCTTCATCAATTGCAGTGGATTGACCGAAGTCATTTCATTGGCTACAGAACCGCCAGCGTTTTCGTTTGAGGAGGTGTTTGAAGGGGTCAATTGCACCACACTCACCGTACCATGCGGTTGCATTGCTGCATACGAAGAGTCAGAATGGCATGATTATTTTGCCACAATCGTTGACGATTGCAGCAAAGTATCGGAACTTGATGAACAGATGGCCTCTGTTTACCCCAATCCGACAAATGGAACTCTTTGTATTGAGGCTGAAAACATCGAAGCCATCGGCATCTTCAACCTGTTGGGTGAAAAGCTCTACGAAGCCTCAACAATGGGCAACCGTCTTGAATACGATTTCGGTCCACAAGGACCTGGAGTTTATATCGTCAGAATCCAAACCGACAAAGGAACTGCGGCAAAGCGTGTCGTGGTGAAAGACAAATAAAAAAAGGCGGCTTAGCCGAAACGACAAAATGAGGAAAGGGAATAAAGCTATGAAAAAATATCTTTTTATGATGGTTTTGACTACATTTGCCTTGGCATGCTGTAGTAAAATCAATAGCTGCCAGCAGCCCTATTTCCAAGAAGAAATACCTGAACTGACTACAGAGGGCTACAACACCTGCGAAGCAGTCATTAGATACTACACTTATAGAGTTTGCGATGGCGATTTAAGGAATTATCCCCATTGGTCACACAAAGGTGACACCATTAAGGTATGCGGATACATTCATAAAAGTCATTGGGAAACAGGACATGGCACTTTACCACTATATGATGGAGCATCGGACAACCATGATCTTTTAGTATCTTATGTGTTGGAGCAACTTCCTGATACGCTTGATTACACTAGGAAATGTTTTATTGAAGGGGTATTAGGTTTCAATCCACATTATCACTCGGGACCCTATGATATAGTGCCAGTTGTTGTACCTTATAAAAAAATAGTTTTTGAATAATGTCCATGAAGAAATCGAGTTTGAGACAATCATCGTGGTTTTATGCTGTACTCTTTCGGGCGTTTGCCAGCAAGTTACGATACAGGAAGCCACTAATGCCGCCGTAAATACGATGAGGTATTACGGCAGAAACAATATTTCAAACAGTAGTATTGATAGTGTGTATAGCATGGTGAACCAAGGTGACAGGGAAAGTGTATTTCGAAAAAGTAGTGAAAGAATAAGCAAAGGAGGCTCCCACAAGGGAAGCCTCCTTTCATTTGTATCAACCAAGCCTTATTCCGCAATGGTCATCTCTTCAATCAAATGCCCTGCACCGGCAAACTTGTCGATGATGAAGAGCACATAACGGATATCGACGCTGATGTTGCGGCAGATGTCGGGGTCGTAGATGAGGTCGCTCATGGTGCCTTCCCAGCAACGGTCGAAGTTGAGACCGAGAAGTTGGCCTTCGGCGTTTAGAATCGGGCTACCTGAGTTACCTCCCGTGGTGTGTACGCTGGCAGTGAAAGCCACATGCATGGTGCCATCCTTGTCGGCGTAACGACCATAGTCCTTCTTGTTGTATAGCTCCTTTAGGCGAGGCTCCACCACATAGTCATAAATGTCGGGGTTCTCTTTCTGCATGATACCCTCGAGGGTGGTAAAGTGGCGGTAGGTCTTGCCGTCTTGCGGCTTGAAGCCTTCCACCTTGCCGTAGGTGACGCGCAACGTGAAGTTGGCATCAGGGAAGAGACGTTTCTCGGTTTGCATCTCCATCTGACCTTTCATGTAAATACGGCGCAGACGGTCGTTGTCCTTGGTGATGCTTGAGATGTTGTCGTACACCTCATCGCGGTAGAAACCAATAAGGCTCTGGTAGACCTTCATGGCGGGATCGTTAGCCAACTTCTTGGCATCCTTGACTTTGAAACCGTCAAGCAAGGCCATCATCTTGGCTTCGTCGGTAAACATCGTCTTATCAAAGAGCTTGTCCACATATTCGTCCACAACTTTGATTTCGTTGAGGAAAGACGGGCGGAAGTCGGCAGGTTGGGCCTTCAGGTATTCCTTGAGCAACATCTTGGCCACATCGCGGTCGATGGGCTCGTAATAGTCCTTGTAGAAACTCGGTATAGCGGTCTTTAGGTTGGCCACCATCTGATCGACCTTATCCTGCGGTGTGTCTTTGGTTACCTCGGAGAGTCGTGCAAAACGACCTGCAAAGCTGACCAGTTCGATGCGCAGTCCAGCCTCGGAGAGATAGGTGTAGGCCAATTGATAAGGCTCCAAATCCTTATAGTTTTTCTTGAAATCTTTCAGCAGGTCGAGGTACATGTAACGGTTGCGCGCACCCAAAACCCATTCCTGGAAGTCCTTCTCAAAGGCTTCTTTCTTCTCCACGCCGTGGAAATGGTTGATACCTTCTGTGACACCCATCCATTTCTTCCAACCGTTGCCGATGCTGGCATGTTTGGAGGCATATTGGATGCGCACCTTGGGGTCTTGCTCCTGATATTGGTTGTAGATGTCGAGCACCTTGCCGCGCAGGTCGACGGTGATCGGGTCGATGAGGTTGGCCTCTTGGTCGACGGCAACGGCGGGCAGGTATTCGTTGGTACGGGCGGGATAGCCAAACACGAAGGCGAAGTCGCCTTCCTCGGCGCCTTTCAGAGAGATGTCAAGATGCTTTGCAGGCTTGTAAGGAACGTTATCCTTGTCATATACGGCAGGATGACCTTCCTTGTCGGCATAGACACGGAAGATGCTGAAGTCACCTGTGTGGCGGGGCCACACCCAGTTGTCGGTGTCACCGCCAAACTTGCCGATGTTACTCGGCGGGCAGCCCACGAGACGGACATCAGTGTAGACCTCGTTGAGAAGCATATAATATTCATTACCCAAGAAGAAAGGCTTGATGCTGACCTTATAAGGGGTTTCTTTCTCGACCTGGGCGATAAGTCGCTTCATATTCTCATCGACTTTGGCCTGACGCTCGTCTTCCGCCATATCAGGGGTGACATTGAAGAGCACCTTCTCGGTCACATCACGCATCTCGCGAAGGAAGATGACGCTGAGTCCGGGACAAGGAAGTTCCTCTCCCCTGTTCATCGCCCAGAATCCGTTGGTGAGATAGTCATGCTCGACGGAGCTATGTTTTTGGATATAGTCGTAGCCGCAGTGGTGGTTGGTAAGCAGCAAGCCTTGGTCGCTGACGATTTCTCCCGTGCAGCCGCCGCCAAAGAGCACGATGGCGTCTTTCAAGCTGCTGTGGTTGATGCTGTAAATGTCATCAGCGGTGATTTTCATGCCCATCTCCTGCATCTCTTTTTCGTTGTACTGCAGCAGCATGGGGATCCACATGCCTTCACCAGCAAAGAGGAAGGCGGGGAAAAGGACCAAAAGGGTCGTCAAAAAATGGAATCGTTTCATAATAAGATGATAAAAAATGTAGAGACGCGGCGCGCCGCGTCTCTACTCATTTGAACAATTAGATTATTCCAGTCCGTGCCAATCGTCGGAAGCATCGAAGTCAACTTCCTTGCATTGAGTGAGGATGGCAGGGCAGTTGGACACGCGATAGTAATCATCGCCTTTCTGCTTCACCACATCGACATTACGCCACGGGGTGTCGTAGCCATCGCTATAGAGTTGGAGGTGAATCACATAGCCTTTCAGCATCTGCGAACGCTCGTCACTCTTGGTGGGGTCTTTACGCAGACGAATGGTGTAGGGTTTGTCGGGGTTGTAGCCGCTCGACGGCTTGGCACCCTGCAGCATGGCCGAGACCAGGTAAGGACGGGCGTAGCTGTCGTTTTCGCGATAGAGTTCGTTCAGCCGACGGGTAACCGACGATAAGTTGACATCGGTGTTGCAGAGTGCAAGACATTGTTGACCGACAGCCTTGTCGTGACGGTACAATTCCATAGCTACAAGTTGCACAGCCACAGCACCTTCAGGAGTGGTACCATATTCTGCTTGGAAGGCTTGGAACTCTTCAAGTGTGGTAGGGAATTTCTCGAAAGTCACCTTATCGGCAGCAATCTTGGAGCCCAGATTACTGGCACCTTCGGTAATCGTTGATTTCAGTTTTTGTCCGAGGCCTCTAATCTGCGCGTTGGCGGTAACGGTGCCAAACACAAAAACAACAGCTAAAGCCATTGCGACCAGGAAGTTTGCTTTTTTCATTTTGATAGGATTTAGGTTAGTACTATGTTGGTTTGTTGCAATACAAGCATTTTACTCTGCAAAAGTAATGCCTTTTTTTGTAAAAAACAACGAAAAGTACCGCTTTTTATTCCGACTGGTCCCAAAAATAAAAGAAACTCACCACCCGGCAAAACAATTCACGGTACCAGGGTTGCTTCAGTTCGAGGTCGACATCTTGGGTACGACTACGAAACACATGGAGCTTGTAAAAAAAGTTATGCGCACGCCACTCGTGAATCTGTGACTCTATATCACGCTGATTGACAGCCATTTCGTTGGGTACTCCTTCACGAAGCCTACGCAAATAGGTCCGCATATCCTCCTTGCTTTTGACCGAACAGGAGTCTAAAATGTGGGTGTTGGTGGGCGATACTATGGCATTGATGAGATCAATCATTCGGATGGTTTGAAGACATGACGTTGTGAAAGCATGAGCACAAAGGCAAGCACAGCACCGAGGAAATCGGAGATCGTCAACGAGGCCCACACACCCGTGAGACCGTTGCCTCCCATGTTGACGAAAATGGTCGGGACCAAATAGATCATCGGAATGAGGAACAGCACCTGACGCGAGAGGCTGGTGACGATGGCTATCCAAGGCTTATCAATGCTCTGGAAGAAGTTGGAGTTGGTGATGGTAAATCCTACCAAGGGGAACATCACCAACATAAAGCGCATGGCAGGGATGCCAATCTGTATCAGTTCCTCTTCTTTTGTGAAGAGACGCAACAAAGCATGAGGCAGTGTCAAAGCCAGTACGGCTCCTACAGCGCCAATCAGTATGTTGATTTTTAGCGTCAGGGTATAGACCTCCTTCAGCCGCAGAGGATGTCCTGCCCCATAGTTGTAACCCGCTATGGGCTGCATACCTTGGCAGAGACCCAAGATAAGCATCACGCTGAGGCTGCCGAAGGTGTTGGCCAGGCCATAGGCACCTACAGCCAAGTCACCACCAAAGCGGATGAGCTGGTTGTTGAGAAAAGCCACCACTGCCGAGGCCGCCACGTTCATCAGAAAAGGACTCATGCCGATGAGCAAGATATTACGGAAGATATAGAGTTTGGGCTTCCAGGCATGACGACGGAAGCGGATAAACGAACTCCTTTGCAAGAAATGCCACACGGCGAGAATGGCGGTGCAGGTCATGGAGAGGGTGGAAGCCCATGCTGCACCCGCGATGCCCCAGTCGAGGACGATGATGAACAACGCATCCAAAAAGATGTTGAGAATGGCACCTCCAGCCATAATCCACATCGACTTTTGTGGATAGCCAGTGGCGCGCATCAATCCGGTAAGGTTAAACGACAACGTGGTCATAAACATACCAGGAAGGATGATATCCATATATTCACGGGCATAGGCGATGGTGTCGGCCGAGGCACCGAAAGCCGTCAGGATGCGGTCCATAAAGAGATAACCACCCGTAACGAAGAGGAAACCGAAGACAAAGGTCAGCAGTAGGCTATTGCCCAAAATGTCTTCGGCCCATTTGTAGTCCTTCTTGCCAAGCACAATCGACATGCGTGCCGCCGAACCCACTCCCACCAATGAACCGAAAGCATGGATGATGTTCATGATGGGCATGGTGATGGCCAAACCAGCAATGGCGAGCGCCCCCACATATTGCCCCAAAAACACGCGGTCGACGATATTGTAAATCGAGGCGATGATATGGCTGACGATGCTGGGCAACGCATATACCCACAGCAACTGGCCAATATTTCGCGTCTCTAATTCTCTTGTCCTGTCTATTTGCTCCATACCCAAAACTCACTCCGCACTGATGCGAAATTGAGGGTGCAAAAGTAGTAAAAAAGCGTGTTCCCAATCCAAAAGATTTACGTATTTTTGCGGTTTCTTTGCCGCAACCAAAATAACGGCTTTCGACTAGCGGCTATAGAGATTTAATGTAATGAAAATCAAGATATTGAAAATACTATGGCTTTTCGTTTTCTGCCTTGCCGCCAACAACTGTTGTGTATCGTCGGACAGCGATAGGATTGCCGAAAGGCTGAAAAGCCTTGAGCGCACACTGCCATTGCCCTACCATGAACGTCTGGACAAAGCAGTGCAAGCCTATTCAGCCAAAGCCCTCCCCGATGCCTTTGTGGTGAGCGAGCCCTTCCTCGATTCTGCCTTGTCGCAACATGGCATGCCGAAGGAAATGAAATACCTGCCACTGGCATTGAGCGGAATGCGCACCGACTATGCCAACAACGACCGTTGTGGCGTATGGAGCCTACCCTCGTTGGTGGCCATGCATTATGGTATGGCTGTCGACGACAAGCGAGACGAGCGCTTTGCCATACGCACCTCCACCCAAGCCGCCCTCAGCTATCTCAACGATCTGCACCAACAATACGGTGATTGGTGGTACGCCATCTTGGCCTATACCAACAGCCCCAACGCGCTGCATCACGCCATTGACCGCAATGGCGAAGACCTCCAACTTTGGGACTTCGACGAAGGCCACCTGCTTCCCAACACCAGCATCATCGCCAACTTAATGGCCTGCGTCTATGCCTACGAAGGCGTTGAGCGGCCGGCCATTAAGAACACTCATATCGTGGAACCCGTCGAAAGACCCAAACCTGTCAAGACCGCTGACTCCACCTTGACTCAAGTCACCAAGCCTGTCGAAAAGCAGACCCAACCCTCTACCACCTCGGCATCCAAGAAAAGTTCTTCGACAAATGCCAGTACCACAAAATACAAAGTCAAAAAAGGCGACACATTGAGCCGCATCGCCTCAAAACATCATGTCACAGTCAATGACTTGAAGCGATGGAACAAACTGAAAAATGACAAAATCCGCGAAGGACAAACTCTAATCATCAAGAAATGAAACCCATTCGTATCCTCATATTTATCTTTTCGGTCATCCTCCTTTTGGGCGTCACTTGGTATTTCTTCCCTTCCGAAGGACTGGCCATCGGAGGCATGACACTTCGATTCCCCTCCTTTGCCGAGGACTCGGCTCCTGCCAAAGAAGAAGTCGACGTCGACGATGTTTTGAACAAAGTGAACAAGAGCTTTGAGATGACGGTCTCCGACAATTTGCTTGACAGCATGCGCTTTTTCCGCGACTACCTGAAAGAGAACCCCAACCGCATCTATCTGCCAAAAGACGACTACACCTACTTCGATCAGCTGTTCAAGCAATTGGACCAGGCACGCGCCACGGGTAAGACCTATCGCATCATGCACTATGGTGACTCACAAATCGAAATGGACCGCATCTCGTCCGTGTTGCGCCAAAAACTGCAGGAGTCTTTCGGAGGTTCGGGACCCAACATGATTCCTGCCGTACAGCCTGTGGCCACCATCTCGGTGTCGCAACACGCGTCGGGCATGAACCGTTATGCCATCTATGGCGATGCCACCAACCAACGCGCATCGCACAACCGCTACGGTGTGATGACGCAGTTCAGCCAAGTGTTTGGCGGCGGCTCGGTGTCGTTCACCCGCACCAACCATTCGCAAGCCTTCGACAAGGCCAAGAAAATCTCTACCGTTTCTGTGCTCTTGGGTAAAAACAGCCAAGGCTTCACTGCCTCACTGAATTGCGACACCATCAAGACCCAACCCAAGGTCCTCGATGCCAACAAAGGCGTCTCGCTCATCACTTGGGATCTGCCTACCGAAGTGCGGAAAGGCACCATTAACTTCAAGGGCAACGCCGAAATCTATGCCATCCTTTTGGACGGGGAACCTGGTGTGGCCGTCGACAATGTCGCCTTGCGTGGTTGTGCAGGTAACATCTTCACGCGCATCAACGAGGCCACCCTACGCCAGTCGTTCGATCTGTTGGACACGCGCCTCATCATCATGCAATTCGGTGGCAACAGGATGCCCAGCATCTCCTCGCCGAAGAACATCTCGCCCTATATCGCAGAGCTAGAAAAACAAGTCACTTATATGAAAAGCGTCGCCCCGAAAGCCACCCTGCTCTTCATTGGCCCTGCCGACATGGGACGCAGCTACAATGGCAAGATGGGCACGTGGCACGGATTGCCCGAACTGAACGATTCACTTCGTGACATGGCTTTGCGCAACAATGTGGCCTATTGGGATATGTTCCATGTGATGGGTGGCGAAGGCTCGATGGTACAATGGGTGAAACACAAACCCGCCTTGGCCGGCCCTGACTACATCCACTTCACCTTCACCGGTGCGCAAGAAATAGGCACCAACCTGGCCAAGTCGTTAACCACATACTACGACTTCTACAAGTTGCGCCAACATGTGCCGAGCGACAAAGTCATTGAGTTTGTCAACCTCGACCAGAAAGAAGACTCCATTCGCACCGCAGGTCGCATCAAACTTCCTACCTACAACCCCTTTGGCGCCAAGAAGAAATGAAGAAACTATTGATTACCATAGGGTTGCTCATCGCCTGCCAATGGCTCGCTGCACAAAACCTGCCCTTAATAAAACCCATCGACGATTATTCGTTTGCCCATTTCGAACGCAACCATCTCCTCTATCCAGGCGACAGCACGGCTATGGAACGCTTCTTCCAAAAGTTGGATTCGGTTGTGTTTCTCGGCGAAGGTAATGTGAACATCATGCATATCGGTGGCTCTCATGTACAAGCCGGCGTGTTCACCCAACAATTTCGAGACAACTTGCTCAACATCGGCACCGACCTCATCGGTGGGCAAAACTTCGTTTTCCCCTTCTCGGCTGGTGGCACCAACAACCCTTCGCATTTTATGGTCAGTTCCACGGGCGGATGGGGTTATACCCGCAACGCCGTCCGTAAAGATACCGACAAACGCATGGGCTTGGCTGGCGCGGCTATCACCACCACCGACCCAAAAGCCACCGTCAGCATCATGAGCCGCGCACGTCGACCCAACCTGTTGACACCCGAATTCAACTTCAACAAGGTAACCCTCATTGGGTTTTCGGAAACCGAAAATGTGGAACCTGTGGTAAGCTACAAGGGAAAGACCCTACACGGACAATACGACGACTACCAGTCCACCTATACCTTTGAGTTTCCCGATTTCACCGACTCCATCTGCATCTTCTTTGAATCCATGCCTGGCGATTTTACACTGCAAGGCGTGCTGTTGGAAAATGGCATGTCGGGCATTAGCGTGCATGGCGTGGGAGTCAATGGTGCCAGCGTGCCGTCGTATTTGCGTTGCGACGATTTCGAACGCGACCTTAACCTCATCCACCCCGACCTCATCATTTTCGGTATCGGCATCAACGACGCGGCAGAGGCCAACTTCGAGAAGGAGACCTTCAAACGCAACTATGATGACTTGATTCGCATCATCCACCGTGTCAATCCCGACTGTGCATTGCTCTTTATGTCCAACAACGACAGCTACAAGCGTGTAAAGGGCAAAAAGAAAAGAGTACGTTACGAGGTGAACACCAACGGAAGCATCGTCGAGCAGGCCTGCTTGGAGATGGGCAAGAAATACAACGCCGCCGTTTGGGACCAGTTCGACATCATGGGGGGACTTCGCTCGATGCAAGACTGGGAAAAAGCCGGATTGGCACAAAAAGACAAGGTACACTTCACTTCGGATGGCTATAAACTCCTCGGTGACTTACTCTACAACGCTTTGATTGAGCGTTATATACAACATGTGAAATCCAATCCGCAACGATGACATGGAGAATTTAGCCCACATAGCCCTGGATTTCCTGACACACCTTTTCTCGTTCGACAAGGCCCATCCCCTATTGTTCACCCAATTCTATTTCTGGGCTTTCTTCGCCATTGTATTTGCCGTCTTTTGTTTGGTAAAGAACAAATGCTTGTTGCGCAACATCTTCCTGTTCTTCGTCAGCCTCTTCTTCTACTACAAGACTAGCGGACTCTTCACTTTAATCCTGATTTTCATCACCTTATATAATTATTTTGCGGCACGATGGATGCATACACGCAAGAAAACAGGCAGTCGTAATACGATACTCGCAATCAGCGTCATCGTCAACCTGTCTATCTTGTTCTATTTTAAATATGCTTATTTCATCACCGATGTGGTCAACAACCTGACAGGATTGGAGTTTCGCGTCTTTGACGTGTTCTCGTGGGTGGGCAATGAAATGACCCAATCGAACCGTTTCAGCGTCGACGCCATCCTATTGCCTGTAGGCATCTCTTTCTACACCTTCCAGGCCATTAGCTACATCATGGATGTCTACCGCAAGCGCATCAAGCCAGTACGCAATATCTTCGACTTCGGCTTCTATGTCAGCTTCTTCCCGCAGTTGGTGGCTGGTCCCATCGTGAGAGCCAATGAGTTCATCCCGCAGCTCCACAAGAAATACTTCCTCAGCCGCAAACAGTTTGGCATCGCCGTATTTTGGATTATGAACGGCTTGGTGAAGAAAATCGTGCTCAGCGATTATATCGCCGTCAACTTCATCGACCGCGTATTTGACCAGCCGCTGCTATACACTGGCTTCGAGAACCTGATGGCATTGTTTGGCTATTCGCTCCAAGTCTACGCTGACTTCTCGGGCTACACCGACATTGCCATCGGTGTCGCCATGCTCATGGGTTTCTACCTGCCCAAGAACTTCAACTCGCCTTACAAGGCCAAGAGCCCTGGCGAGTTTTGGAAACGCTGGCACATGTCGCTTTCGCGTTGGCTGCAGGACTATTTATATATCCCGCTTGGGGGCAACCGCAACGGCACCTTTGGCTCATTCTGCATCATCGCCATGGTGGCTGCCATCGCCGTGTTCCTCTCGGGCAGTTGGTGGGTTGGCTTGGGTGTAGGCGTCGTCACCGTCATCCTTGTCTTGTTGGCCTTCTTCAGGCCCAATTCGCGAAAGACCATCACCACAGAGATCAACCGCATGGACACCATGCTTCTCGGAGGCTTGTGGCACGGCGCCTCGTGGAACTTCATGATTTGGGGCGGTTTGAATGGCATCGGCATGCTGTTCTATCGTTTTTGGAAAGACTGGAGCATTTACGGCCGGACCCTATTTATCTTGGCCGTCACCTTCCTGCTACGCATCTTATGTGTCTTCGTGCCACAGCCCGTGTTTAATGTTCTCTTTGCCTGGTGTCTTGTCGTGTTGGCTGGCAATATGATACGGATGCTCTACAACCTCTTTGGCGGAAAGAAGGCATGGCAGTGGCTGCAAGACGCCTGGGCCATCTTCCAGACCTTTACTTTCATCACCTTCACGCGACTGTTTTTCCGCAGCGGTTCCAACCTCGACCCTGCCGTAGCGAACGAAACGGCATGGAACACCGCCAAGAACATGGTGAACCAAATGGGCAGCCATTGGGAGGTAAGCAAGATTCCGGAAATCGTTTTACACTATCGCAATGTGTTCATCCTCATTGTAATAGGCTTGGTCATCCATTGGCTGCCGGAGAAGTTCAAGCGTCGTTACCGTATATGGTTCGCCAAGATGCCCATCCCTGTGATGATCCTGGTGTGCGCCCTCATTGTCTTCGTGATTTACCAGTTCATCACGGCCGATTTGCAGGCGTTTATCTATTTCCAATTCTGATAAAAAATTGTAGAGACGCGGCACGCCATGTCTCTACAATGATTCTGTTAAACACGATTGGAAAATCAATGCGTCAAAATCTCCAGCCCCGTCTCGGTCATCAGGAAGGTATGCTCCCACTGGGCTGAGGGCAGTTCGTCTTCGGTGATGACGGTCCAGCCGTCAGCGCTGTCGATGAAGACTTTCCAAGTGCCCATGTTGATCATCGGCTCGATGGTGAACACCATGCCGGGGACGAGCAGCATGCCCGTACCTTTCTTCCCATAATGCAGCACCTCGGGCTCATCATGGAACTTGACGCCCACACCGTGGCCACAGAGGTCGCGCACCACGCTGAAGCCGTTCTTATGGGCATGTAGTTGGATGGCGTTACCGATGTCGCCAACAAAACCGAAAGGCTTGGCAGCTTCCATGCCTACATAAAGGCATTCCTTGGCCACATCGACCAGTTTTTGCTTGCGGGCTGTCGTTTGTCCGATGACATACATACGGGAAGCGTCGGCATAATAGCCATTCAAAATGGTGGTGCAGTCCACATTGACGATGTCGCCTTCCTTGAGGATTTCCTTGGCAGAGGGAATGCCGTGGCAGACCACCTCGTTGATGGAGACACAAACGCTCTTGGGGTAGCCTTCGTAACCCAAAGTGGCCGGGATGGCACCATGCTCGATGGTGTAGTTGTGGACAAGCTCATCGATTTCAAGCGTACTCATGCCTGCGTGGATCTTCTCACCCACGAGGTCGAGGATGGCCGTATTGATGACACCGCTCTTTCTGATGCCTTCAATCTCTTCGGGAGTGCGGATGAGGCTGCGCTTGGGCACCATCACGCCTTTGGCTTCCAAAGCCATCACTTTCTTATCCAATGCTGTCGGTTCCTGTCCGGCCGGCACACGCCATCTTTTACGCCTAGTGAACATGCTGTTTGTATTTTGGGCTGCAAAAATAGTGTTTTTTATTTAGTTATCACTATTCCTAATTCATCATTGATTTGTTTGCGCATGTCGTCCAAGTCTTTCTTCCGCTTGAGGAGAATGAACTGGTCGTCTAGGTCTTCGGTGGTTTTCAGTTCCTCTTCGATGGCCTTGCAACGATCATCCACAATAATTTCCCTGTAGCGAGCCACCGATGATTTTACCACCGACCTTAACATGTTTTCCTCCCGCTTGACGAAAATGCTGTATTTCTCCCATTGGTCAAGCTTGTATGGCGTCGAAAGCAGGTCGGCAGCGCGCTCGGCGATGGTTTCATCTTCATGGGAAACAAAGAATTGGTCATTGGGGATGCGACCTTCATCGAGGGCATGGTCGAAGATGTCGAAGATCTTGCGGTTGACGACATTGGTAAACAAAAAGCCATCCTGTTTTAACTCATCGATAATATACTGGGCCACAGAGACTTGTTCATATACAATCTCCCCATTTTCGTCTTTGCGATCGTCAACGAATAATTCTCCTCCATACATGAGCAACAGCTTCACCAACTCGCGCTCTTGATAATAGCCCGCAGGCAACTGGTCCTCGACGGTCTCCTCTTGTTTGGGCGATGTCGTGGTGTCAGTTTCAGGAGCCACATTATCCTCAATGCCTAAAGTCTTCTTTAGTTTGGCCCGTAGTATCTTATTCAGTTCGTTGGTAAGCGTCTGTTCGGGCATATCCAAAAGACGGCTGCATTCCTTCAGATAGGTGATCCGGAAGATGCTATCAGGAATGACGGAGATGGACTCCACAATGTCACGGATGACCTGTCCCCGCTTGATGGGATCGTTTTCAGCGTCTTTCAGCAGCAACTCCGTCTTAAAGCGGATAAAGTCTTTAGCGTTCTCTTTCAGGTAGTTACTGACATATTCTACCGAAAACTCCTTGCCAAAAGTGTCGGGGTCGTGTTCGGGGGGCAGCAACACTACACGCACATTCATGCCCTCGGAGAGGATCATGTCGGTACCCCGCAAGGCAGCATGCTGCCCGGCAGCATCGCCATCGTAAAGCATGGTGATATTCTTTGTATAGCGCTTCACGAGGCGGATCTGCTCCATCGTCAGTGAGGTACCGCTGCTGGCCACCACATTCTCGATGCCGATCTGATGCATGCGCAACACATCGAAATAACCTTCCACGAGGATGCATTCGTCCTGACGGGCAATGGCGTTCTTGGCAAAATAGATGCCATAAAGCGTCTGCTTCTTGTCGTAGATCTCCGACTCGGGCGAGTTCTGGTATTTCGGGCTTTTCTTGTCGTTGGTAAGGATACGACCGCCAAAGCCGATGACACGACCTGTGAGGTTATGGATAGGGAACATCACACGGCCATGATAGCGGTCGTAGAGACCCTTCTGCCCCTTTATTGAGAAGCCGATTTGCTCCAAGAGCTCGTCGGCATAGCCATTCTGTTTGGCATGTGTAGTAAAGGCATCCCATTTGGCGGGGCTATAGCCGAGGTGGAACTTTTCTATAATCGGGTCGAAATAGCCACGTTCGCGGAAATACTCAAGGCCTATGGTCTTGCCCTCATCGGTGTTCCACAGCGTATCAACGAAATACTTGTCAGCGAACTCGTTGATGTTGAACATCTTCTCGCGGATGCTCTGCTTCATAATCTCCTCTGGGGTCTGCTGCTTCTCCTCGATTTTGATGTTGTATTTCTTCGCCAAATAACGCAGGGCCTCGGGATAGGTGAAATGCTCGTGTTCCATGAGGAACTTGGCCGAGTCGCCCGCCTTGCCACAGCCGAAGCATTTGAAGATGTTTCGCGCTGGATTAACACTGAATGATGGCGTTTTTTCATTGTGGAAGGGACAATTGCCCCATAGGTTCGACCCACGCTTCTTCAGCGTGACGAACTCGCCTACAACCTCCTCAATGTGAGCGGCTTGCAGGATTTGCTCCACTGTCTCTCTGGGTATGGCCATCGTTGCGTTTTGTTTTGCAAAACTACGAAATTAATTTGAATTGAATTTATTTTTTGACGGCGGGGGTTCATACCCCTATTGCCGTTTTATCGGCAGGGGTTTATACCCCTATTGCCGTTTTGTCGGCAGGGGTTTATACCCCTGTTGCCGTTTTGACGGCAGGGGTTTATACCCCTATTGCCGTTTTGACGGCAGGGGTTCACACCACCTGCCTATTTTCTGCCGTCCCTACGGGACTTTTTTCTACTTTTGCAAAATGAAATGTCTGCTTATGAAAAAACACTATCTAATTATTCTTGTTTTCGGCTTGTTTTGCTATGGCTGCACACAACAGCCTGCCATTCCCGAAGAACCCGTCGCCGATTACATCCAATATGTCAACCCAATCATCGGGACGAACGGCATGGGACATACCTTCCCTGGTGCTTGTGCGCCTTTCGGTATTGTGCAGCTCAGTCCCGACACCGACACTGTGCCACACAACATCGACGGCGTTTACCAACCTCGGGTATATGAGTATTGCGCTGGCTATCAACACAAAGACAGCACCATCGTGGGCTTCAGCCATACCCATTTCAGCGGCACGGGGCATTCCGATTTGGGCGACATCTTGGTGATGCCTGTTACGGGAGAAATCAAGTTCAATCCGGGCACACAAACCAATCCCGATGCAGGTTATCGCTCACGTTTTAGCCACGACACGGAGATTGCCGTTCCAGGTTACTATGAGGTCTTCTTGCAGGATTATGGCATCAAAGCACAACTGACTGCTACGGAACACGCTGGTATCCATTGCTATACCTATCCGGAAGGCCAAGACGGGAGCATCATCCTTGACTTGCAGCACGGCATCTACAACTACGACGGCAAGACCCTCTGGGCCAACCTTCGCGTAGAGAACGACACCCTGCTGACGGGCTACCGCATCACCAACGGCTGGGCGAGGACAAACTATACCTACTTCGCCATCAGTTTCAATCAACCCATCAAGGACTATGGTTATCGTGAGCTGGAGAAGCCCAAATACAATGGAGGCTGGGGCAAGTTTGATGTCAAACACAACTTCCCCGAGATGACAGGGCGCAAGATTGTGGCTTATTTCACCTTTAACAATCCCAATACTCTGGAGATGAAAGTCGCTCTCTCCGCCACCAACACCGAAGGCGCCTTGCGCAACCTTCATGCCGAGACCGACGGTCGCAACTTTGAGCAGTTGTTGGCCGAAACGCAATCCAAATGGAACAAGGAGCTTTCCATCTTGCAAGCCGAAGGCACTGAAGATCAGAAGGCTATGCTTTACACCTAGTTGTATCACACCATGATCAATCCCTCCATCTATATGGATGTGGACGGACAATACCGTGGCCTCGACCACAACATCCACCAAGCCGAGGGCTTTACCAACTATACCGTGTTCTCGCTTTGGGACACCTACCGCGCCTTGCATCCGCTCTTCAATGTGTTGCAACCTCAACGCAATGCCGACATGGTGCAATCGATGCTGAAACACAGCGAGCAGAGCGTCCACGGACTACTACCTGTGTGGTCGCACATGGGCAACGACAACTGGTGCATGATCGGCTACCACGCTGTTTCCGTATTGGCCGATGCTTATATGAAAGGCGTGGCCAACCAAAGTGACGCCATGCTAAAAGCCATGCAACGGAGTTCCACATGCCCGTATTATGTCAACCTTGATGACTACCAACAGCTCGGTTACGTCCCCTTCGACAAGAACAGCGGCTGTGTCTCCATCACTTTGGAATATGCCTATGACGATTGGGCCATCTACCAAGCCGCTCTAAAGGCTGGAAACCAAGAGATGGCCAACATCTACAAACAACGCGCTGCCAATTGGCGCAACACCTTCGACACGGAGTTGGGCTTTGCCCGTCCCAAGATGAGCGACGGCACTTGGAAAGCGCCCTTCAGCCTCTTCGACACCGAGGGCGAAGGCTTCGTGGAAGGCAATTCCTGGGTGTATTCGTTCTATGTGCCTCAAGACGTGAAAGGCCTCATCGAGGCCATGGGCGGCGATGCACAATTCATCCACAATCTCGATACACTTTTCGTCATGCAACTGCCATCTGAATTTTTAGAAAACACCGAAGACGTCACCGAGGAAGGCTTGATGGGATGCTACAACCACGGCAACGAACCCGCACATCATATTGCCTACCTCTACAACTGGACCTCACAACCTTATAAGACCCAATATTGGCTTCGCGAAATCATGAACCGCTTCTACAAAAACAACATCGACGGACTCTGCGGCAACGATGACTGCGGTCAGATGTCGGCCTGGTACATCTTCTCCGCGATGGGCTTCTATCCAGTATGTCCCGGCAGCGACCAATATGTATTAGGTGCGCCTTACTTGCCTTATCTGAAAGTGCGCTTGGGCAACGGCAAGACCTTGGAAATCAAGGCAGCTGACGTGAGCGACGAGAACCGTTATGTGCAGAAAGTGACGCTCAATGGGCAGGAAATCAACAAATTGTACCTAACCCATGCGCAGTTGATGCAAGGTGGGGAATTGGTCTTCGAGATGGGTAGTGAGCCGAATCTGGAACACGGCATGAGGGCTGAGGACAAACCGTATTCCATGACGGAATGAAATGATGTAAAGACGTTGCGCGCACCGTCTCTACAAACCGAAAAATACCTATATTTGCAGAAAATATCTAACCCATGAATATTGCCGCGTTGGTTTCGGGGGGCGTCGACAGCTCCGTGGTGGTGCCGCTACTCAAAGAGCAGGGCTACGACCCGCATATCTTCTATATCAAGATCGGTATGGAAGGCAAGGAAGACCTGTCGAGCTGTCCGTCGGAGGAGGACATTGAAATCACTACTTACATCGCCAAAAAATACGGCTGCAAGTTCGACATCGTGGATCTGCAACACGAGTATTTCGAGACCGTCGGAAAATACACCATGGAGATGGTGCGCAAGGGCCTCACACCCAACCCCGATGTGATGTGCAACCGTTGGATCAAGCTCGGTGCCTTTGAGGAGAAGGAAGGCCACAACTTCGATAAGATTGCCACAGGTCACTATGCCCGTTCGTGGGAAGATGAAAACGGCATCTTCTGGCTCGGCACAGCGGCCGACACATTCAAGGACCAGACCTATTTCTTGGGCCGTATCACCTACGCACAACTAAGCAAGGTTATCTTCCCCATTGGTGATATCCCTAAGCCCGAGGTGCGTCGGTTGGCTGCCCAATACAAGTTGCCGAGTGCAGAACGTCATGATAGCCAAGGCATCTGCTTCTTGGGAAAGATCAACTACAATGACTATATTCGCGAATACCTTGGCGAAATGCCGGGCGACATCGTGGAGTTGGAGACGGGTAAGAAGCTCGGTCGTCATAAGGGCTTCTGGTTCCACACCATCGGACAGCGCAAGGGCTTGGGCCTCAGCGGCGGTCCGTGGTTTGTGGTCAAGAAAGACATACCAAACAACATCGTGTATGTGTCGCAAGGCTACGACCCCGTGGCACAATACACCAACATCGTCCCCATGGGCGACTTGCAGCCGATGAATCCTGCCTTGCAGTTCGTCGACGGACAGCGTATCCGCTTCAAGATACGTCACCAACCAGAGTTCACCTATGGCCATATCCGCCTCACCGAGCATGGCGCAGACATCGTATCTGAAGTGGCCATCTCGGGTGTAGCTCCAGGACAGTTTGGCGTGGTATATCACGAGGTGGAGCCGTATGTTATTGGGAGTGGGGTTATCTGTGAGTCGGAGGAGTCGTTAACAGGTTAAAGAGTGTAAGCCGGCTTTCTTTCTGTCGTCCCTACGGGACTTGACTGAGACAGGCGAGCTAGACTAGAACACAGGGACTCACGTCGCCTGCATATAGATATACCGTCCCTCCGGGACTTTGCGGAACCCCGTAAGGGTGACAGACCTGTAAACAGGCGACGTGAGTCCCTGCGAGGCGACGTGAGTCCCTGCGAGGCGATGTGAGTCCCTGCGAGGCGACGTGAGTCCCTGCACCAAAACAAAACGCTATGGCAAACACCTACACAAAACTAAACATCCACATCGTGTTCCACGTAAAGAGCACTGGCATCTGCATAAAGTACGAAGACCTGCCTAAAGTTTTCGCATATATAGGAGGTATCGTACGAAATGTTGATGGCTATCCTCTTACCGTTGGTGGCATAGAAAACCACATCCACATTTTAGCTACCATACCCAAGACCATGAGTGTGTCTGAATTTGTGCAGAAAGTCAAGGCCAACAGCAGTAGGTGGATAAAGACCCTTGACAAATACTACGAATCATTTGCCTGGCAGGAAGGCTATGGCGCTTTCTGTGTCAGTCCGTCACTGCTGAAAAAAACTATACATTACATCGAGACACAAGAAGAGCACCACCATAAAGAATCTGTCCGCGCTGAATTCATACGGTTCCTCCAAGAAAACGGCATCGAATTTGACGAACGTTATCTCCTCTAACCCGAGTCCCGTAGGGACGACAAACCAGTAAGCAGGCGACGTCAGTCCCTGCTCTTAAACAAACGACTATGAACAACATATCAAATAGAATCCTCTACGAAGACAATCACCTGATCATCGTGAACAAACTCCCCTCCGAAATCGTCCAAGGCGACAAAACGGGTGACGTCTGCCTGCTCGACGATGTGAAGGAATACATCAAGGAGAAATACGACAAGCCAGGGAATGTGTTCGCTGGTCTAGTCCATCGTATCGACCGCCCTGTGAGCGGTGCTGTGGTCTTCGCCAAGACGAGCAAAGCCCTGTCGCGTATGACCGTGAAGGTGAAAGACCGCGACTTCCGTAAGACCTACCTTGCCCTTGTGAAGAACCACCCACCCAAGCAAGCCGACGTGTTGGAGGATTACCTCGTCAAGAACGAGAAGATGAACAAGTCATTCGTCGTGCCCGAAGGGACCAAAGAGGCCAAATTAGCTCGACTTAGCTATCGCGTAGTTGGAAAGTCAGACACTTTTTATCTGCTTGAAGTCGAGTTATTTACAGGAAGGCATCATCAGATTCGTTGCCAATTGGCGCATATAGGCTGCCCCATCCGAGGTGACTTGAAATATGGCTACCCGCGCAGCAACCCCGATGCTTCCATCAGCCTACACGCCTGGCGTATCGCCTTTGAACACCCTGTTTTGAAGACACAAATAGAAATCACAGCGCCCTTGCCGGAAGTGGCGCCATGGACAGCATTTCAGCAGTCTTTAGTATGAAGGGATTAGGCGTCAGTTGTGTTCTCCGCCTTGGGTTCTTCGATGACCTCGGCCTGAACGTCTTCTATCGTCTCTTTTGTCGCTTTGGCCAATTCTTTTTCAGCGCGATGGATGGCGAAACCAAACATCAACATGATGAGGCCAAATACCAAGGCAATGACACCCGACAAGATAATGAACCATTTAACGAAGCCAAACGGGTGAGCGATGAGTAACACGCCAAAGAGAATGCTCAAGATAGCACAAACGATATAAAAACCCTTATTCCAAA
Organism: uncultured Bacteroidales bacterium; assembly: GCA_900318085.1. Classification (GTDB taxonomy): domain Bacteria; phylum Bacteroidota; class Bacteroidia; order Bacteroidales; family F082; genus Limimorpha. Next base: position 12,677 of record ONJF01000007.1, on the reverse strand, counting down.
GGTTCTTGGTTCGCGCCATCACTAGCAACATGAAAGCGCCAATCATGGCTGACCAAATACCTATGAGGATCACCAGCAAAGCCAAGGCTTGGTTGGCATAAATACTTGAAAGCACACCTACCACAATGAGTGCCACGGCCTCGAGAAGAATCAGACCCCAAGGTAACTTCTTCCTCATACGCAGGATGGCAGCCACAAGGAAAACACCACCTGTGACTGCAATGCATATGCCAGAGATGCGCATGATCATTTTAAGAATATCGACAAATTGGTCCGTCAACATGATGGCCAAGATGCCATAACCTATGGCTACGATGCCGCTCACAAGGAACGCAACCCAGCCTGAATTTGTTTTTTTCTCTTCCATGTTTGCTGAATTTATGATTATTTAGTAAGTTCCAGAATTCCTTCTATGATAATAAAATAGGCTCCGCAAAGCATCAAAAGCACACCAGCCACCCGATTCATCAGTATGGTACGTTTCGGATTGAAAAACCGTTTCAACCTGGCCGCACCCCATGCCTTCAGCAACTCAATAGTCAATGTGGTGCCCAAAATGATAGCAAAGAACACCAAGGTGCTCACCTTGTTACCACCCATATTGCCTGCCACGATGGCCACTGAAGAAAACCAGAAAATCCAGACAAAGGGATTTAAGATATTGAGTGCGAAACCTTTGCCAAGGAAGACAAACCAGGCGGGCTTGACATCGTTTTTGACAACCACAGCCTTTACTTCCTCGTCGAGACTATCCTTGGTCTTCTCTTTTTTCACGTTTTTGATCACCACACCTTTGCTTTCCTGATTGACGCTGTCCAATGTCCTCACTTTCCTTCGGAAGGTAAAAATACCAAACAGCAGCAAGATGACCCCTGCCCCGATGCAGAACAATGCGGGATCAATCTTTGAGTCTTTCATGCTCACCTGCACCGAGGTCAAGATGCAGAGCGAGACAATCATGGCATCGTTGAGAATGACTCCGAAGGCAAACCATGCTGCAGACCTGAATCCACGATGAAGGCTGGTTTGTACCAAGGTGATGAACGCTGGACCCATGTTGACAACCAACGATAGAAACACACCGATCAGGATAGCCCAAAACAGGAAACTGAACGAGCCAATACGGCTGATCTCCGGCATTTTCTCAAACAAGCCCATCTCTGTATTGCCCATGATTTATGATTTCAAGTTATTGACATATTCAAACCACATCTCCATGCGTTTGCCTTTCATCACACGAGGAAATTTGGTGGCACCACCCCATTTGCCTATCTTCTGTTCCATGAACTCATAGAAGCATTTGGTAGGCAGGACATCGACAAAGAGCTCCTTGATGGCCTCGGTACGCTCAACAGCATAGTCATCGTTCAACTTGCAAAGATTTTCATCTATCTTCTTTATTGCCAACTCTTTATCCAGAGGCTCGTCACAACCCAAGAACCAATGGTGGGCGTACATCGTGTCGTGACGTATGCCAGCCACGGTAAATTCAGTGATTGTGACGCCAAGTTCCTCGGCCATCATTTCGACAGCACGCGTCATATTGTCTTGCGAGAGGTGTTCACCCGTAATGCTCAAGAATTGCTTGGTACGTCCAGTGATGACAATTTCACAGTTCTCCGTATTGAGGAACTTAATGGTGTCGCCAATCAGATAACGCCACGTGCCGGCACATGTCGAGAGTAGGAGGGCATATTCCTTGTCAGCTTCCACTTCTGAAAGCAACAAGGTCTTGGGATTGGCAACGATGGTACCGTCTTCGTCAAAGTTCTCTTCAGTGAATGGAACAAACTCGAAATAGATACCATTGTCAACCAAAAGCTGCATCACGCGGCGTTTCAGGTCGACCTGATAGGCAATGTAACCCTCTGAAGCCAAATAACTTTCAACGAACAGCACCTCCTTGCCGAAGATACGCTCAAAACTCTTCTCGTAGGGAGCAAAGGCCACACCACTATGCACATAAACCATCAGGTTGGGCCAGATGTCATGGATGGTCTTGAGATTGTATTCCTTGATAATGCGTTCAAGCAGGATTTGCACCCATGCCGGCACACCCACGATAACGCCGATGTCCCATTTGGGCGCCTCTTTCACCATCAAGTCCATCTTCTCGGCCCAATCTTTCACTTTCGAAATCTTTTGTCCGGGCTTGTAGAACGACTCGAACCACGACGGAATCTTACCCGCCGAGATGCCCGAGAGGTCACCGGCATAGTAACCGAATTCCTTATTGTATTGCAAGTCGGTGCTGCCGCCAATCATCAAGATGCCACGGTTGTAGAATCCAATAGGGAAATCATAGCGGGTGGCCGACACCAACTGTCGGATGCCCGCACGGGTGATTCTATTGTTTAAACCCTTGGTGATGGGGATGTATTTGCTGGCGGCTTCCGAGGTGCCCGAACTCAAGGCAAAATACTTGATCTTACCTGGCCATGCGATATTGCGCTTGCCTTGTAGGTTAAGATGCCACCACTCGTCGTGCATCTTGTTGTAGTCAAACACGGGCACACGCTTGCGAAAAGCCTCCATGATGTCTTTTGACAACAGAATCTCATCAAAATGATAGTACTTGCCAAATTCAGTGAATTGCGCTTTCGTCAGTAGTTTCCTCAACTCACGCCTTTGGGCACGAATAGGATTGGTATGGTTCTGACGAATCTCAACAGGAATATTCTTAATCTCTGCCGCAGCCTTCACAAGGGCTCCCAAAATAGGAATCGGCATCAATTTCTTTTTTCTTCTTATGATAGGACGTTTCATTATGCTAACTAAATAGACTGCAAAGATACAAAAAGAAAGACAAAAAACATCCTTGAAGACAGAAAAGCACTATTTTTGCAACACACTAATGCATTCCTATTGACTATGAGAACTAAACTATTATTGGCTTTCTTGCTTTGCACCCTCTTCGCCAAAGCGCAAACCATAGAAGTATCGGGACTCCAATCGGGTTGTTGGGAAGCCGACACCATCATGATTATCGACAATGTCGTTGTTCAAGATTCGTTGAACATCATGCCGGGTACCACGGTCCTATTTGACGGGTTTTTCAACATTTTGGTCGAAAAAAACGCCTCACTGAAAGCCCTCGGCGCGGAAAACGATTCTATCCTGTTCACCGTGGCCGACACAACAGGGTTTTCCATCTTCGACTCGGGTCGTGGTGGGTGGAATGGCATCCGCATGGAAAAGGCGGGCCAATGCCGATTTGAGTATTGTCGCTTCCAATATGGCAAAGCGGCTTTGGACAATGACCAAGACGGCGGCGCCCTGCGCATCTTCAATAGCCACGATGTGGAAATCAGTCACTGCACCTTGTTTTGCAACTTCTCGCGCGAACACGGTGGTGGTCTGAATGCCGAGGACTCTAAAGTGATGATGCACGATTGTTCCATTAACAACAACTTGACTTACAGCCTAATAGACACCATTTACTTTATGTATGGCGGTGGACTGCGTTTCCTGAAATGTGAGGTGGATATCACCAAGACCGATTTCCGAAACAACAATGGTGAATCGGCCATCGGGGGTGCCTTGAGTATCGACAGTTGCTTGGCGAGGATCGACCGCTGCCAGTTTGAGTACAATTATGGCATCAACGGCGCCGGATTGTACATGATTCGCTGCTACGACAACCCTTGCAGCATCACCAACTCGCTCTTTTCCGACAACACATCGGGACACTTCGGAGGTGGTTTGGCCATCAGCGACTCGTCACCTTTGGTAGCCAACCTCACCGTGGTGAACAACCATTCCATCGGCGTCAACTGTGGTGGCATCTTTTTCTATCAGCAGAGTTCGCCCGTATTGTGGAACTGCATCGTTTACGGCAATACCAACGAAGTCCCACTTGACGAACCCGTGCAGATGTGGTCCTGGACATACGAAGATTATGCCCCAGAGTTCCACAATTGCTTGGTACAATACGGATTTGAAAACATCTCCAATCACGAAATCATCCTTGTCTACGAGAATTGCATCGATGAAGATCCGCTCTTCGCTGATCCCGATAATGAGAATTTCCGACTGAGTACCGAAAGTCCTTGCGTCGATGCCGGTGCACCTGAGACGCCCACGGAAATCCTCAACGGCCTCGACCTAGATGGTCACCAACGTGTTAGCGACAACTGCATCGACCTAGGTGCTTACGAATACGACCTCACGGACATCCTGGAAACATCCCAAAAAGGCCAGCTTTTACACATCGTAGGCAATCCCATTTCAATTTTGAGTTATGCCGAGATTGAATGCGAAAGTGCTGGATTTTTGTTTGTAAAGGTTTATTCTATTGAAGGCAAACAGTTGTACAACAGGAATTTAGGAAAAACACAAATCGGTCTCAACCGCATTGAAATCGGTGAGCTATTCCAGAGTTTGTCAAGTGGATCCTATTTGCTTGTTGTCCAAGCAGCAGGAAGAACTCGTGTAGCAAAAGTCGTCAAACCATGATGGCTTCTTCGTAAAACGAACGCCTTTGCTCCTCTGAAATCTTGAACTTACGATATCGTCCCGTTTCAAGATCACAATCAAATAAAGTTTGGATTTGTGAAAGGAAGAGCCGCGAATAAAGTCGGTTTTGGTAAGCTTGTTTTTCCATCATAAAGGCGATGGTCTGCTTGATTTGGTCGATGTCCAAATCTTCTTTGGTGAAGACGAAGAGGCCAAACTCATCGAAATCGCCATAAAAGCCGTCGTTCACCTTGTTCATCTTGATTTCGAGGATACGCTTGAGGGGTAAAGCCAATGACCAGTATTCGTATTCATTGCGACCGATGATGCTGCCATCACCCAAGCCGTAGGCATAACCGCTCTGGTTGATGTGAAGCAGGTCCGCCGCATTCACCTCTTTGATGTCTTCGCCCGCCATCTCGTTGACCAAGGCATTGGCCACATTTTTGTTTTCGCGGATGGCCCTCGTCACCTCGATGCCGATGCTTTGCCCCTCATCCTGCAGGTCGGGCCTGTCACGGTTGACCAGATGGGCATAATGCTCACCTAACAGCGTGGCCAACGAGACCATGGCATAACGCTCAAAGAAACAAGTATCGAATTTCGGGTCCAACATCGGTCAAAGGTTTTATTTCGTAAGCAATAGCTTCTGCGCAGCGCCTTTTTCGTCTTTGATGAAATACAAGCCTTCGGGGAGGTTGCCCAAGTCGATTGAATGCGTGCCAAGTTTCATTGCATATTTGGCCACACAACGGCCTTGGACATCTATTACCTCAAGGTTGGTGGTGTTTTCCACTTTGAGGGAGAAAGAGCCTGTGGTCGGATTGGGCCAAAGGTTGAGTTGTTTGGGCTCAGGTTCGACAATGCCTACATTGCCACCTCCATCGCCAACAAAAAACTTATGGATCTCGTTCAGATAGCCAATGTCATATTGGTCTTCACTGTGGTACCAAGTATGGTTGCCGCCGATGACCTTGATATGTTGCAGTTCGGCATCGCCTTCGTAGGTGTAGCGCACAAACAACATGCCGTCATTTTTGAGGTCGGGGAAGGTGTCGATAACGGGTTCGTCCACACAATGGTTGGCGTTTTTCCAATACTCAATAATGGCATTGGCGCCGAGGCCGAGATTACCGAAGTATTGCGAGGTCCCACTATAGCCCACCACGGGGTCGGATGTGCCGTGGATATAGAGCATACGCACTGGTGCTACCGCTGTGTGGTTAGCCATGGAATGGGTAATCAGTCCGCTGACGGGTGCGCATGCCGTGATGCGATCACCGTGTTCGATGGCCATGCGATGCGTCATGAAACCGCCCATGGAGAAACCTGTGAAAAAGACACTATCGAGGTTTAGGTGGTAAGGCTCAACCAACGAATCAAGAAGTGCCATCAAGAAGCCCGAGTCATCGGTATTGCTGGCATTCAAACCTGCATTCCACATGGTACCGGACCCCTCATCCAAGGCTTGTGGAATAACGATTGTCCACTCAAACTGATCCGCAATCTGTTGGAAATGAAACTCATTGTCGACATGGGTGATGTTGTCGGTCCATCCGTGCAAGAAATACAGCACAGGCATTGTGGTCTTGTCGGTTTGTTGAGGGACCCTGATAAGATATTGCCGTTGAACCCCTTGCCATTCAAAAGTCTGAATCTGCGAAAACAACGGGGTGCAAAACATCATAAGCAGTGATAATACACTGATTATTAGTATGTTTTTTGTCTTCATAGGAACAGGTGTGATTTGATAATTTTTGGCAAAGATACACTTTTTCTTATTGCTTGACAATCCTTTCCACTACAATTCCTTGCTGGGTAATCACTTTAAAAAGATAGATACCCGAAGGCAATCCTTCCAAAGAAAGATGGGTTGTTCCATTGGTCCTTTTGTTCCAAAGGATATGACCGTCGGTGCCGTATAAGAAAATCTCGGCAGTTGTTTCTTGAGGCATGTGAAGCGTCACCTCGTCATGTGTCGGATTAGGACTGACATTGATTTCAAAACCCTGTCTTTCGGAAGGCAGCACATACGGATCGGGCCGTTGCCATTTCCATAATGAGTCATACACCACCTCATGCACAGCCGAACGGATAATGCCAGCCGTCTTCATGCCCAAACCTGCCTCGTAGGTAATGCTGTCGGGGTCACGACCAAACATCATGGTATAGAAAGCGCAGGCAGCGGCATAGCTACCCGCCAGAGAGGGATGGCTTTCGTCGGGCGTATAAAGCTCAATTTCACCATGTGTATCGCGGAGATAGTGCCAAACCCGACCCACGGGGCACACCGAGGCATCGTTGGTCTCCGCCATATACATATAACGCGCATAAAGTAGGCTATCCATGCCTTCGTAGGTGCTCATCATGGGATACATCGGGCCAAACTCCGTGTCGCCGTTCTTGCGGCCCCAGGTCATATAAAACATGGCCTCGCCATCAGGATTGAAGGCATAGGTGGAATCCACCAATTGCTTGGCAAAAGGATAGACCATCTCCTCCACCATCTCAATGGGAAAAGCCGGCAGCTGGCTCTGCTCCTGCAGCACCACGAAATCCCATCCACCTTGACAAATCTTGTCCATCGAGGCATTGGAGCAGTGCAACTCAAAGGTACAAGCACCAGGAGTATTGCTGGCATAAATCAGCTCATCGCCCATGCTTTGCGCAATGTCAGCCACCATATGCGGCAAGTCGTTGACCGATGTGTAACTGTTGCCCGCAAAAAACGCGCGAAGACTCTGTTGTGCCCACGAAGGCAAACATAAAAACGCAAACAAAGCTATTAAAACGGCCGTTTTTGTTGCACTGTTCTTCATCGTACAATCTCCAATCTCATCACTCGTGTCGGTTTTGTCGTGCCCGTCAGTTTCTCGTCGATGCAGGACTCGCCAGTGGGCTTGAAACCACACTTTTCCATCACCTTTCCTGAGGCTGGATTGTCGAAGTAATGACTGCTGATCAGTGATTTAATGTCGGTGGTCTTACGGATATGGTCAAGCATCAATTCAAGCGCTTCCGTGCAAATGCCCTGGTTCCAGTAGGGTTTGCCAACCCAATAACCTATCAACGGCTCGCCATCGCGCGTTGGAAGATTGCTTTCAGGCGCAGGCACATAACCTATCGCGCCGATGGCCTCGCCTGTCGCCTTGAGTTCAATGGCCCAGTTGGTGTCGTTATGAAACACGGTGTGGATAATCTCAAGGCTCTCTTCAACGCTTTTATGCGGGGGCCAGCCTGCACGAGGACCCACTTCGGGGTCGGAGGCGTATTTGAAAAGTGACGCTGCGTCATCGTCGCGCCAAGGGCGGAGTAAGATTCTTTCGGTTTCCATTGTAAATGTTTAATACGCTGCAAAAATATGGCATAAGCTTCGTTTCCGCAAGTTTTTGGGATATTTGTGAAAGAATTCTATCTTTGCAGTGTAAAAACAAGAAGCTGCTGCATGAAAAAAGAAACCTACGAAGCACAGAAAGCCTTTGCTGGTGAAAAGAAGCCATCCATGCTTCGTCGTTGTGTTGGGCATGACTATACAGACCGCCAAATCTACATGATCACGATGGTGACGGAGGGGCGTCGTGCTCTATTTGGGCATGTTGTAGGTAAAAGCGACGCTCCTGAAGGCAGCCCAGACGAGCCACACATTGAGCTTTCGGCACTAGGCAAGCGCGTTGCTGACGAGTGGTGGGCGGCATCATTGCACCATCCTGAGGTGGAGGTCATCGCCCTACAAATGATGCCTGATCACTTGCACGGCATCCTTTTTGTCAGAGAAAAAATGGAAAAACCGCTTGGCATGGCACTGCGCGGGTTTAAGCAGAGCTGTAACAAGCATTACCGCGAGTTGGTGCTAGGTTTGCCTCCCATCCCGTCTGTTGCGTTGGCAACGCAACAAACCCAACCCGCACCCCGAAAAGACAGACGAGGCGAAAATCGCACCCACGGCATGCTCTTTGCCCGTGGCTACAATGACAAGCTCCTGCTACGAGCAGGACAACTTGAAACATGGCTCCGCTATTTGTCCGACAACCCTCGTCGCTTGCTTATGAAACGCGAACACCCCGACTTATTTCGTGTTCAACAAAACCTAACTATTGCTGGAGTTTCATTTTCTGCCATTGGTAATTGTTTTCTGCTTAACCGACCTGTGCGCTTATTTGTACAATGTTCTCGTCGCCTAACTGAAGCAGAAATACAAGCAAAAGTAAAGGAATACCTAACAGCAGCCCGACAAGGTGCAGTGCTTGTTTCTCCCGCTATTTCTCCTGGTGAGAAATCGGTGATGAGGGCAGCCTTTAACGAGGGTTTCCCTCTGATTTACTTACAGGAAAACGGCCTTACCGATCTTGTCAAGCCAAGCGGAGCCCGCATGGAGGCGTGCGCCCGAGGCCAACTGCTCATCCTTTCCCCATGGGAACACCACAACGAGCAGATAACCATCAGCAGAAACCAATGCCTCATGCTCAATGATTTGGCACGACGAATTTGTGAGAATGATTAGTATCCCTTTTCCGTCCTTATATAATGCCCTTCCTGAACGGCGGCAAAGGTCGCGACACCAGCTATAACGACCATCGGAACAAATGATTCCAAAAATACCGTCAAAGGAACTCCAACAAAAAGCAGAACCCCCGTTACTTTATTTGCAATGGTGTAAGGAAAGATACATTTCTTGTACATCACTAACGCAGAGATTTGATTGATGACCTTGATGGCGACAATCACTCCGCCCCAGATCCATAACCATTTTGGAAATGCCAAAGCAGGTATCAACATAAAGCAGCAACAAACCACAAAAACCAAATCTGCCAAACTATCCAGCAATGCACCCACTTTGCTTTCACATTCGAGTTTTCGGGCGAGATAGCCATCTGCCATATCGCTTAAGCCACAGGCGAAATAAATGACCCAGAAAGCACAACTCTCGACTCCGAAAAATAGAAGGCAAACGGCCCCTATAAATCGTAGTGCCGATATAGCATTTGGCAGGGATTTCATCAATAAGTTTTACCCAATTACAAAGCTCCTCGGATAGAAGTCGCTATAGAAACGGCCATCCATGGCGGTGAATTTTAGCACGCAATAGTTCGGGTCGGTGACGCCACCTGGGTAATATTCCGTGTCGCCATCGCGCCAAATCATCTCCTTGCTTTTGGCGTCGGTCAGCACCTCCATAGTGCCGCGCAACATCATGCCCTTGAAGCCTTCGGCATCGCAGAAATAAATGCTCGCCTTGGAGTTGGCCTTGTAGTGAGCCACACGCAGCGAGAAGGTGTTGGTGGTGAAATAGAACACCTTGATGCCTTCACGCACCCGAGGTGACAGCATGGCCTTGGTGCAAGGGAAGCCCTCCTCATCGACCGACGATATCATAGTGATGGGCAGCGTGTCGGCCATCTTGGCGATAAGTTCTTTAACGCCCGTCAAGGCAGGGTTTTCCGGAGTGTCATCATCTATCGACAATTCCTTACGCCAGCGTTTCAGGTGAGGGAAGTACATCTTCATCTGGCCGATGTATTCTTCCTTCGTGATGGGCTGCGGTAGTCCTTTGTTTACCTCGTCCACAAACTGGGCACAATGCGCTATCATCTCATCCATTGTGCAGTCTTGGGTGAACTTGCCATCCTTATAGCAATAGATGCAATAATCCTCGTTTTTGCTTCCATCGGCATTGGTGCCGAGAATTTCGTTGGTAAGCGGCATTCCGCAACTCTGACAAAACTTTTGTTCCATGGCTAAATGTATTACAGCGTATCATGATAGATGTCAGAACCGCCAGAGGTAGTACTGCCTGTAGTGGCGGCATTGCCCGTATAGTGCAGGTCGCTGGCACCCGAGAGGTTGACTTTGATGGTGCCGTCGCAATGGATGTATACATTGCTGGCGCCCGATACCGAGCCTTCGCATTGGTCGCAAGCAAAGCCGTATCTGTTGCCGTTGATGGTCTTATTGATGTCGCTAGCCCCCGTCAAATCAGTCTTGAGCGTGCCGACTTGTCCCTCAATGGTAGCCTCCGAAGCGCCGCTCAAGTCAAGGTCAAGTTCATCGGCATCCACATAACCCTTGATTTTGGAACTACCCGACAAGTCCATCTCGATTTCGTCAGCCAAAACTTCGCCAAAGAAATCGGAAGCACCTGAAAGGCTAATGTTAACTTCATCGGCATCGACGTCACAATAAAAATCTGAAGCACCCGACAAGCTCACTTCAACCTTTTCGCCTTCAAGGCCATATTCCGAATGGAATTCCGAAGCTCCCGACAGGTCAACGCTCGTCAAGTTAGCGTTATAAGGCAAGATTACCGTCATATCCATTCGGCATGACATATTCACCCGCAGTGATGGTGATTTGTGTCGCAGCATCGCTGACCGTGACGTCAAATGCATCCTCCACTTCAAGCTCGGTGTAGGTACCTGAAATGCTGAAATTCTTTGAAACGGGATCGCCTGCATATTTGCTGCAACCACTAAACGCAAACAAAACAACGACTGATAGAATTGCCAAATACTTTTTCATTGTAAAATGTCCGCCGTTATATACCATCGGGGCATCGGTTTTAATAAGTAACTGTTCAAAATTAAACTGCATTATCCTTTGACTTCGGGACACGGGACTTCGGGACTTTTTGACCATGACCATTGACCATGACCATGACCGCTTTCACGAAAATGCTGAAGTTTCAGCCTTTGATTAAAGCTGTCATGGTCATAGTCATAAGTCATAGTCCCGTGGTCTCGTGTCATACTTGTATACTAAATATAATCAACTACTTTCGATTTACATCGTAAATACCTAAACGGCTGCAAAAATAGTTTATTATCTATTTCGAAATGAAAACAACACATGGACATTTTTATGGACTTTGCGACATTTTGTTCTCAAAACGCACTGAATTTGCATGGGATTTCCTTACTTTTGCAGTGGATAATAACGGAACAGATGTTTTATTATGGCAAGACCGACAAGCATAACGAAAGAAAGAATACTCGCTGCTGCTATTGACATCGTGAGAAAAGGGGGTACTTCCGCACTTACAGCTAGAAATCTTTCTTCGGCATTGGGTTGTGGTGCCAATGCCGTTTTCTCGAAAATCGGCTCCATGGAAGGTGTTTTGGAGATTGTCCGCACCGAAGCCCGCCGTTTGTTCAAGGAGCGTGTAGGTGCAGGCTTTTCCTTGAACCCGCCTTTTAAGGGAATGGGCTTGGCTTTCCTTTGGTTCGCCATTGACGAGCCTCAACTCTTCAAATTGGTGATGGACGACAAGGCTTCGGCTACCTCTTTCGAGGATTACATCGACACCCAAGTGGGTTTCAAGCAGGAGTCGATTGCCGCCATCAGCCAGTCTTTCGGTTTGCAGGGAAAAGATGCCGAAATGCTTTATTACCAACTGATGCTTGTCGGTATTGGGCTGGCCCACACCTGCGTGGAAAGCGGTGCGGCACTCAGCATCCCGCAAGTGTCCGAAATCTTCGGCAAGAATGTGAGGGCATTCCTGATGGTCATTCGTGCCGGCAATGATAATCGCGAATCGTTTATGCCTCAAGAAGGCACAGGACCCGAAGGCGATGTTGAATCCTATCTCTTAATCCATTCACTGGCTGGTCAGAACCACCTGCTGCAAGAACTTCACGCCGCGCCCCGCTATATTCAGGACAATGAATGGGTTGAAATGGAACGCGTGTTCCGAAACGGTTTCTCCCTCACGCCCGAATCGCTTCGGGAGAAGCATCCCAACCTCACCCGTGGCGATGTCCGCCTGATCATGCTTTCCCGGCTTCAGTTTTCCGTGACCGAGCAAGCTCTTCTTTTGGGTATTTCGCCCGCCTCAGTCACCAAGGCACGACAAAGGCTTAAGGCCAAGTGTCACGACCGTTGGGTCAATCCGCATCATTACCGCGCCAGCCACGGCACCGATTCCGATGAACAAAGTTAGGATTTTTCAAGTGTTTTCATCTTTTCGTGTTCATCTTTCTACCTCTATCCTCATTTCGCAATCCGGTCCACCACCCATGATGGAATGACAAAGCGTTACGTTGAAGTTTTTGCCTTTCGACAAACTTTGCATCGAATAAATCACGCTTTGGCGCGAACATTCACAAAGCAAAGGTGTGGTGACATACCCTTTTTTGCACAATTCACAAGTGCATTCCAAAAAGACAAGCCGATAGACACGACCTTTCTCGACGACCTCACCTTTCACTCCGGGCAAATCATTGGCCATC
>ONJF01000003.1 GCA_900318085.1 uncultured Bacteroidales bacterium | reverse complement strand
TATCTCTTATTCCTTATGCTTGTTTATTTCCTTTTATTTTGGGCTGCAAAATTACAACTTTTTCTCGAAACCCAATCCAAAAAGATGAAATTTTTTCTTCTTAATGTTTAATTTATTGGTTCACAGCTAAATGATATCTTTTCTTCGTTGTCGCGACGAAGGATCTCGGTGAGCTTTATATTAATAAAGGTGTTCTTTTCGGCCTTACAATTGTTGAGGATGACGGGAATGTAGTTCTCGCCATAGCCACGGGCGACGCCTTTGCTGTCGATGCGCTCGATGAGCATGCGCTGTATTTTGCCTTGCATGGTATTGAAATACCTGTTCTTGTTTTCCAACGAGATCTGTCGCATCACCTCGCTACGTTCCGTCTTGACCTTTTCCGGCACTTGGTCGGGCATGGTTGCAGCCTTCGTGCCTGTGCGCACCGAGTATTTGAAGGTGTGGATGTGGCTGAATCCGATCTCTCTCGCAAAGTCGCAGCTTTCCTTAAAGGTTGTTTCGGTCTCACCAGGGAAGCCCACGATGATGTCGGTGGTGATGTTGAAGTCGGGACGGAAAGCCTTGATGCGCTGGCACATCTCACGGAATTGGTTGGCCGTATAGTGACGGTTCATACGCTTTAAGGTGTCGTCGGAACCGCTTTGCAGACAGATGTGCATATGTGGAGCCAACTTTTCGTGTTGGAACAATGCCAGGAAATGGTCGCTGAACTGGTCGGGCTCGATGGAGGATACCCTGACGCGAAAGTCGCCGTTGATATTGAGGATGTTTTCTACAAGTTGCTCAAAGTCGGTGCCCTCGTGTTGATAGCGCCCCAAGTTGACGCCTGTCAATACGATTTCCTTGAAACCGTGGGCGACGACTTCGCGCACATTGTCATAAATGTCGGCTGCGGGTCGGCTTGTTGCCCTGCCTCTCACCATAGGGATAATGCAGTAGGAACAGAAGTTGTTGCAGCCGTCGTGGATCTTGATGAGGCTACGCGTATGGAAGGTGTCGAAGGCAGGTTGGTAGCTGAACAGGTCACGGTCGTAGCCTTCAGGGTCGCTATGTCCTGTCTTGAAATGCTCGTCGATGATGTCGAAAAGGGCGGCTTTGCGTTCGTTATCGATGACATAATCCGCTATGCCGGATTGCAGCAGTTCTTCCTTCCTGTGGTTGACCATGCAGCCGGTGACGACTATCAAAGCCTCTGGGTGCTTGCGCCTAATCTGGTGGATGGCCTGACGACATTTCTGGTCGCTGGTGTTGGTGACGGTGCAGGTGTTCACGACAAAGACGTCGGCACCGCTGTCGCCGTCGGCAATCTCATAGCCCGCCGCCTTGAACCGCGAAGCCAAAGCATCGGTCTCATACAGGTTGACGCGGCATCCTAAAGTCTTGAACGCTACTTTCTTCATCGACTCTAAACTCTAAACTCTAAACTCTAAACTAACTCTCCTTCGATCGACAACGGCGAAGCCGAAGTCACCTTGACATTCACGATTTGCCCAATAAGGCTGGTATCTCTTGACGCAAAGCGGATGACGATCTTGCCCTCGGTGTGTCCTGCCAGGTAGCCGTTTTTGCGGTCTTGCGTCTCAACCAACATCTTGATAGTCTTCCCGACAAGGCCTTGGTTGTAGACGAGGCTATGCTTCATCAGTTCCTCGGTGAGGCGGTGGTAACGCTCGCGCTTCACTTCTTTCGGCACGTCATCATCCCATTCCGAGGCCACGGCACCCGGGCGTACGCTGTATTGCGCGATGAACGCCATGTTGTACTTGAACTCCTCCATGGCCTTGCGTGTATTCTCAAACTCCTCTTCGGTCTCATGGGTGAAGCCCACGATGATGTCGGTGAAGATGGTGGCCGTCGGCAGTTTCTCGCGGATGGTCTCGATGATATGCCTATAGGTGGCCAAGTCGTGGTGGCGGTTCATGCGCTGTAGCATGTTCTCGTCGCCACTCTGGATGGGGATGTGGATCTGCTTGCCGAGGCAGTCGTATTGTGCCATCACCTCGATGACGTCGTCTTTCATGTCGCGAGGATGCGGCGCGGTGTAATACACCCAGAACTCCTTGCCCGAAGCTTTTCCAAATTCGCCTACGCGGCGCAACAGCTCTGCGAAGTCAATTTCTTCGCCTTTCTTGTCGAGGCCGTAGGAATTGACGTTTTGTCCGAGCAATGTGATGCTCTTGTAACCTTTTTCGACCAAATCCTTCAGCTCTGCCAGAATCTCTTCCGAAGGACGCGACACCTCGCGGCCACGGGTGTAAGGTACGGCACAGTAGGTGCAGAACTTGTTGCAGCCGTTCTGGATCGGGATGAAGGCCTCGAATTTGGAGGTCTGTGTAGGCGTGATGGCCCAAAACTTGTCCATGTTGGCTGACGGATTGATTTTGTCGTCCTTATGAAATAGTGGTGCCAAAGGCTTGACCACGGGTTGGTATTCAATCTCTTCTCCATAACGCAGTGAGGCAGGCGTGACGATACCGTATTGACGGATCATCTCGGGCAAGTTGGGCAGTTCGTTCATGGCGAAAACCAGGTCGAAGAGCTTGAGGAAACGCAGACGGTCGGCGGGCAGGATGCAGCCCGACACGAAGGTGATGACGTTCTGACGGTTCTTCATGGCGTTCCATTTCTCGATGCGGCCATACACCTTGTCGATGCCCTTCTGGCGCACCGAGCAGGCGATGATGCCGAGGATGGTGGCCTCGTCTTCGTTTTCGGTTTGGACGAAGCCCATGCCGTTGAGCACCGTGCGCACGCGTTCCGTGTCGCTCAAGTTCATCTGGCAGCCTAGGGGGAGAAGATAGTATTTCATATTGGTGTTTCGTAGGGGCAGACCTGCGTGTCTGCCCTATAAATAATCAAATTTCAATATTATAAAACAGCCTGCAAAAATACGCTTTTTTGTTCAGCCGTAGATTAAATGGATGATGTCGTGGATGATTTCGTTACCTGAATCATCATTGGGTGCTGACTTGGTGCTAGCGCCTTTCAGTAATTGTTCGGCCAGTTGGATGGTGTCAGGTTCAAGGCAGTCCGAGGCGATCTGAATGCCGTTGATTTTGGCGTTGGCCTCGTCGATTTGCAGCGCAATCTCCACGCCGCCCCATGCGAAACGGGCTTTCTTCGTGGTCTTGAACTGCTCCCAGCGACCGAAAAGGAAGTCGTGCGACGAAATCTCCGCTTCGATGGCGCGCACCTCGGGCTTTTTAATTAAGGTGTCGAAGTCAAGGATGATGGCCTTGTTTCCATACACCTTCTCGAACGAGTGAATCAAAGGTTGTTTGATGTTCTCTGAAGTCAGTTCTGGCACGGCTTCGGAGAGGTTGATGACCCTAGAGGTCACGCTCTTCACACCGTTTTTCATCAGCTTGGCCTTGTCGACGATGAGGTAACGCTGCATCATCGTGGCATCTGTCTTGATGAGGAGGGTGCCATGGTGCAGGTTGTTGTTTTTTCCCTTGGCGAAGGCGTTACCGCTGAACTTGCGCCCGTCGTAGGTGAGGTCGTTGCGCCCCGAGATCTCGGTCTGCAAGCCGTAGGCGAGGAGCGCATCCTGAATGACCGAAAGTTGTTTTCTCACGTCATACAGAGACTTGTCAGCGATGAACGAGAAGTTGATGTTGCCTAGGTCATGGTATACGGCACCACCGCCCGTGCCCCGACGCATCAGATGACCGCCTTCGTCAAGCAGCAGCCGGACATTGCACTCCGAATAGGGGTTTTGGTTGTAGCCGATGACCACCGTCTGCTGGTTCTTCCAGAGGTACATGGTGACGGTGCCTTCCTCCTGATGGTCAGTGAGGTACTGCTCTACCGCGCGGTTGAGGAAGGGATTGTATTGGTTGCTAATGACGACTTGAAGGCGACTCATGGGCTTGATAATAAAAAAGCCCGCTGTTTTGGCGGGCTTGGTTGGTAGTCTCTCCGGGATTTGTAATTGAAAATCAGTGCAATACCAAAGAAATACTTTTACCCGCTGTAAGGCTTTGTGTTTCAGCGTGCAAAGATAAAACATTTTTTCATTGCGTTGCAACTTTTTTTGCGCCATAGTGCAACTCATTAGTGCAAAATTCGTATATTTGCACTACGATAAATTTAGTCATTATGGAACACATCACCTACTTTAGAAGAAGAGAACAAAAAGGCGAAATTCGCCTGAGGTTCCGTCTGCAAGATACGGAACGTGGAGTTGACAAGACCCATCCTAACGGAGTGGACTTGTATCACAAAAGCGACATTGTCGCCAAGGTTGAAGACCTTGACAGGCTTAATCTTGATGGCACATTTAAGGACAAGGTTCTGGCGAAAAACAAAGCGATGATTGGACCTCTGTCGAATGCAATCCAAGCCGAGATTAAGATTATGGCGGAGGTCTATTCAGGCATCAAGAAAGCCAATCTTATTGTTGATAGTAAGACCTTCCACGACATGATCGAGGCTTATAAGCATCCCGACAAAGTGGAATCCAAAGAGAACAAAACCTTGCTTGCCCAGTTCCGCGCATTTTATCAGCAATACGAGGAACTTGATGACGATGGTAAGAATATCTCTCTTGTGTTTCGTGATTACCAAGTCCTTGATGGCAAGCTGGAACGCTATCTGAAAGTCATCGGTCAAGAAGCCATATTGACCAATGATTTTTCTGACCGAGAACTTATGGATTTCCACCGCTTCATGATTGACGAATATAAGTATGCGGCAAAGGCTAAATATAGCCATATATATGAAGGTATGATGAAGCGCAACATTCCGACGAAGCAGAGAAGTCAAAACACCGTGGCCACCGAAATCAAAAAGTTGCGCACCTTTTATATATGGTATGCCAAGAAACACGACGACCTCGGCAAAACGCCTTTTGAAAGGCTGACCGATGCCGAGTTGGAGAAGATAACCTCAGAGGATTATGACGAAGCCATCTGCTTGACTAAAGATGAGTTCATGAAGGTGCAGGAAACCGAAGTCCCTGCCTCCTTGCAGGAAACGAAGGACGTGTTTCTTCTCCAATGTAATTTTGGCGCAAGAATCGAGGATTTCAAGAAATGGAACATGGGGAATGTTATGGTTGATGTGAATGGGATTCCCTATTTGCGTTATCTGCCGCATAAAACATTGAAGAAATCGAAAGACGACATCGAGACACCCATCCTGCGCTATTCTCTTGACATCATCAAGAAATACAGGTTTCAGTTCCCCATCCTCAAATATGTCACTGGCAAAAGCGGCTATAATATAAAGATAAAGGAGTTGATGAAGTTCTGCGGCATTGATAGAGGCTGTAAGGTATATAATGCCAAAACGCAATCCAATGACATCGTTCCGCTGTGGGAGAAGGCCAGCTCCAAGTTGTGTAGAAAGACCTTCGTTGATATGATGAACAAGGCGCAGATTGATGAGTATGCCGCAGGCTTGCACAAGAAAGGCTCTGGAGCCGTGAAGCGATACACCAATATGAGTCTACAAGACCGATTCAATCTGATGTGTTTCGCATTTAGTCAGCCGATTTATGCTGTCGATAAGAGTTTGAATGTGGTCGATGTGAAAGCCAACAAGGTGGACGAATTGCAGCGCAAAGCCGATGCGCTCAAAGCGTTGATTGCAGAGAAAACAGCATCGTTGCCAGCAGCACCCACGACCCAAGAAGAGTTCCTGGTATGGAGCAAGGCGATGAGCGAAATCACAGCCTGCAACCAGCAGCTGAATGAGATAAATGCAAAACTGATTGAAGAACTGAAGAAATAAGATAGGAGAGAGGTTATGAAATACACCAAAAGCGAGTTGAGAGAAGCTAAGAACCGTATTGATGACATACTTTATAAACTCAACGATAAACTACCGTATGTCCGTACAAAAGATGGCTGGAATTGGATGTATCACAAGTTGGTTGGGGATAATTTGGAAGAACTGAATCAGGTACTTGCGCCACTCAAAACACATATCATAGATAATGATGACTATTCGCTTGCTGTTGAGATGAACGACAAGGTTACACCCGTCTGGAAAGACTATTGTAAAAGGGC
Source organism: uncultured Bacteroidales bacterium (assembly GCA_900318085.1). Lineage (GTDB taxonomy): Bacteria > Bacteroidota > Bacteroidia > Bacteroidales > F082 > Limimorpha. The sequence continues at coordinate 110,430 of ONJF01000003.1, read as the reverse complement.
GAATAGAGGTGAATTTGATGTTCGTCAAGCCCCATATCCTAATGATGTGGAAATAGAAGACGGTTTTCTTACAAACGAGCGTGAAATCCATTCGGAAGCCATTCCAGTTCAAGCTACTATCAGCGACTTACGAGCATGGATAAAAGAACAAGAACCAAATCCAAACCAGCTCAATCCAACAGCAGATACTTTTTTTGATGCTTTTAGGTCAATAGCGCACGATTGTATAGTTTTTATTGGCTTCAAATACAGAACAAGGAAAGAAAAGCCCCAAGACAAACCTGGTGACATTGTTGGGCGGTTGGAGTCGTACAAAAAAACAGTGGCTATTTCGAAATTGATGAAAGAGATACAAAGCCACATTGATAGTTGCCAATCGACATCGGAAACGGAGTCGTATATTAGCTCATTGCTTTTGCCATTTAAGGAATTGTGCGAAGTGCTGAGACCTCCAATAATGAATGAGGAAACACGATTGTTTATTGATTTGCTTTGTTACAGTGCTATCAATCACGAAAAGGAAAAGCCAGGAACGATAGAGTATTGTTTGCGTTCTCTAATGAATGACATGGATAAATACTCATTTGAGCTTTATAATGTTTTGATTCAAAATAGTATCGATTTAAACGAATACCAACAGAAAACGGGAGTTTATTTTCGAAGGGAATGGAACCCGGCAAATAGCTTGTTTTTCAAATTTGGCGATTTGGAATTGATAGACTCTTTGTCCCAAGAAGAAGAGGTTGAAAAACAAGAGGATGGTCATAACAAAGATGCTCAGCAAGAAGAAAAAGAAAAGCCTACCTTCACACGGACGATAAATGAATATGAGTTGGGAAAATACTTCAACGCAGCATTCAAAGGTTCGGGGAAGAATCAAAACTACTTTGAATTATTAGTTTCCGACCTTAAAGACCTTCACACTATAAAGGATTGTTGTGTGGTTGCCGTAATGATTTGGGAAAACAAATCTAGTTTTATAAAACCATCTCGATCCTTTGCCAAGTGGTGTAGGTGTTTTTTTGATTGTATTGATGTCAAAGTAACAGCAAAATACAACTATAGCAAAAAAGAAACTCCAACTCGGGAACTAAAACGAAAATTCTACTATTTGTAATTTGGTAGAAAAAGAGTAAGGTAAAAAAGTAGGTTTTTTATTATAAAGCACTGATGTTTAGTGCTTTATTTGTTTTTGAAAAGGTAAGATTCGCAACCTAAATGAAATACTATGCAATTTTGCAAACGCAAGTCGGACGAACCGATGAGCCGTTGCGATGTATATTGTAGCGTAACCTTTTAACATATTAGTTTATGTTAGAACCTAAACAACTCCAAACCCAGTACGTCATAGGCAGAGACGACTTGGCAGATGTCATCAACGAGATTGTTGATACCCGGATGCAACGCTTCTTCGACAGCAAGAAGAAAGAAGCCGAGGCCGACCAGTTAATCAAACCCAGTGAAGCCGCAGAACAGCTCGGCGTTAATCTCACAACTTTGTGGCGGTGGCACAATGAAGGCTATCTCGTCAAAGTGTATGTGGGAAACAAGCCGCGCTACAAGCAAAGCGACATCGACCGCATCCTGCAGAAAGGAGGTCGCCATGAGTAATTCAAAATTCATCGGCATCACCACGGCTAATATAGCCTCTGGCCACAAAGACCTCTTCAGGCAAGCACTCGAGCAATGCCCATGCCTCCAAGCTTTACGGAAAGCCCATCCAGACCTCGTTATCACGAATAACGAAAGTACGGATAACGGCTTAAAGGATTGGTTGGACAATCAAGAGGTTATGTTTGCGCTTCACGTTAGTTTGCGCACCCTTCAAAGCCTCCGCTCCAACGGCACCTTGCCTTATTCGCGAATACGCAACAAAATCTATTATCGACGACGAGATATAGAGCGAATACTCAATGAAAACTACTCTCAGAAAGGAGGTCACCAATGAAAAAAGCGACCCCCGAAAGAGCCGCCCAAGCCACGGCAAAGATACAAAAAAATTCGCTTTTCATAGGCATTCAACCGCCTAAAAATCAGTGCAGCGCAATAGTACTTTCTACTATTGTGAGCAAATCCATTCACAAGGAATACTCCTTGCCGATTTGGGGCTTGCCACAAGACAAACAAGAACTTGTCAAAGAGGTTGCCGAGTGCAAGAATGCTCCTCTTGACTATTGTGTCGCCGCTTTGTTAGGCACTGTTGCAAGCATTATTCGGAAAGGGCTGCAACTCACATACAACGAGTATAAGAATTACCCGTGTTTTTGGCTCACTCTTGTGGGAAACAGCAGCCGTGGCAAAAGCCCTGTTCTATCGTGGTTCTGGGAACCCTTGGAAGAATGGAGCAAGGCTGTCAATTCGGATTATGACAAAGCTGTATCAGATTGGCAGTTGCAAGCACAACAAGGGAAACGCCCACCAGTAAAGGACTTCCTCGTGAAAGACTTGACTTCAGAAGCCCGCAATCTTACCTTGAAAAGGAATGATGAAAAAGGTGCTGCGGTCTTGGTGCAAGAGTTGGGGTCATTCTTTGGCTGTTTTGCGCGATACAATAGCACTGCTACGAAGGACATTTCAGACCTCAATGAGATTTTCGATAGTTCACCAATCAAGATTGACCGTGCTGACTTGGAGAAACGCTTAACAGTCAACGAGCCGTTTCTCAACATCATTGGTGGCGTACAAGACGACCGTTTGGATAAGTATTACGGCAATGAGTTGATGATGTATTCTGGTTTTATTCAGCGGTGTATGTTCGTGTTCCCTGATAACTCTCCGCGAAGCAGAAACAAGAAGAAAATCAGTGATGAAGTAAGGAGCGGCTGGCGCAACTATGTTTCCTACCTGTTTTCCACTTTTGCCAAAGAAAACGTGAAGACGTGGAGCATGACATTGTCAGACGAAGCGGCAGCACTATTTGAAGAGTATTCGGATAAGCTTGCGGACAAGGAGGATGCAGCAGAAAACAATTATCTCGTTTCTCTATACTCAAAGCAACGCTATTTTGTGCTTCGTTGGGCAATGATTGTTGCTTTTCTGAACCTACGAGACAATTATGTTATCTCTGGTCAGGATATGCAATATTCCATTGAGTGCATGGACTATTTCGAGCATTGCGCCCTAAAAGTGTACGACCTTATCCGCCATCCCGAAAAAAAGCCCGTGCTGTCAAACACCGACCTTATAAGGCTTGTGAACGAGCGTTTCAAATTAAAGGCTGGTTGCCAAAACCAGCTTGCAAAATGCTTTGAGAATATGAGCCAATCCTTAATCAGTATGGCATTGAGCGGGAAACGCTAAAACCAAAGTATATGTAATATGTAATAACCCTTCAAATAATCTGATTTCCAACAATTTATCTTATTTCAGATTATTACACCGAAAAACAAAAGGATTTGTGATAGCTGGTAATAAGGATAACAGACTGATAGTCACTTGTTTGTTGTGGTTATTACATATTACAATACGGCACAAATTCAAGCATTATGGACACAATATTTGACCGACACATTTCCCTCTACCGCAACCAAAATGACGTTTACGGTGCCGTAATAACACTACGCCAATTCCTTTTTTCCGAGAAGCACAGAAGGGAAATAGAGTATTTGCGGAGCGTGGAGGACACGAAAGAACGCAAAAGGTTGAAGTCGCTCTTGCCGATGGCGACTATAAGCGGCTTGTTTTCCTACCGTGACCAACAACACCTTATCAAGCATTCGGGGCTTATCTGCATCGACATCGACGCAAAAGACAATCCCGTTATGGATGCTGAACAGACCAAGCAGCAGCTTGCAGAGTTTGAAGAGATAGCATATATCGGATTATCTGTTGGTGGCAAAGGATTGTTCTGCATTATTCCCATCGCACATCCCGAAAAGCACAAAGAACATTTCCTATCCCTTCAAAGTGATTTCAAAGATATGGGAATTGTCATTGACAATAATTGCAAGGACATAACCCGCCCTCGTACTATCAGCCTCGACCCACGCCCTCATATTAACGAAAATGCCAAGGAATACATCTACACGCAGCAGAAACCTCAGCCGCCAATCAAACATTATTCTTATGATGACTGCGAAGAAACAGTGAGGAAAGTCTATGACCTATGTCGCCAGATTCAGGATTACGGATTGGATATAACAGATGGTTATCAAAACTGGCTCAAGGTCGGTTCTTCGCTCGCATGTTTAGGCGAGGACGGAAGAGAGGCTTTCCACATGGTCAGTAGAGCGTGGCCGAAATATGACCCGGCTGATGCGGACAAGAAATTTGATAATCTTCTGCAAACCATCAGAGATTATTCCATCGGCTCTTTCTTTTATATTTGCAAAGATTACGGCCTCGTATGCACATTATGATTGCTGCGGCTCCATGATTTCTCTCTCATCCCATACGTCCTCCTCCGTATGGGATTTTTGTAAACTTTATTCTTCAATCTTTATTTTTCCTATCTTTGCACCCATCAACCCCAAAAGTGCAAATAAATAGAGATACAACTGATTAAATAACATATTGATATAAAGCGTTTTTTGCTTTTCTATGTAGAGACTGAAATCGCCAAATTTTAGATCTTAACACTACAAGAAAGCGGAACGCTCACGGTTCATCCGTGGGCTTTCTTGTTTGTGTTAAGGGTTTTGGCGAACCTCAGTCTCAGACAGAAGTTCACGGATTTTTTTGTGATGTAACGGAAAGGCGAAACGCCAAAACCGAGATACATCATGAGCCATTTCGAGAACGTTATCAACCGCTACCGCAACCAATCGCACTCCGAAGCTGACAAAGGCAAACGATTTGAACGCCTTATGCAGGCTATGCTTCGCACCATTCCGCCCTATTGCAACGAGTTGCAACAGGTGTGGTTGTGGAGTGAGTTTCCCTTCCGCCAAAGCATTTCGCTGCACGACACGGGCATCGACCTCGTTGCGCAAACCAATGATAACCATTATTGGGCAATCCAATGCAAATGTTATCGCGCCCATGCCAAGATTGACAAAGAAGCAGTGGATACATTCCTTGCCACCTCTTCACGCTCATTTAAAGACGATGATGGCAACCTCCATTACTTCAGTTTCCGATTGTGGATAGATACCACTGATGGCGGCTTCACTTCACATGCTGCCGAAAGTTTCAGTGGTCAGGCTATTCCAGCAAGTGTGCTTCACCTTGCCGAATTGGCGGAAATGCCTGTCGATTGGGAGGAACTTGACAAGGGCATCAGCGGCACAAAAGCCATTACCAAGCACAAACATCTGCTCGACCATCAAAAAGACGCGCTCGATGAGGCTTTGCGGTATTATCAGGAACACGACCGTGGAAAACTCATTATGGCTTGTGGCACTGGAAAGACGTTCACCTCACTTCGTATCGCCGAGGCATTGACCAACAATGGCAAAGTGTTGTTCCTCGTCCCCAGTATCGCCCTGCTTGGACAAACGCTTCGGGAATGGAGCTTCGATGCGCAACAGCCCATTCGCCCGATGTGTATCTGCTCCGATAGCGAAGTAAGCAGTACCCATACCAAGGATGACGACACCAATATCACCACCGTAGAGGAACTTGCATTCCCAGCCTCAACCAGCGTGGAACAAATCAAGCAACAGCTTTATGCCTTGCAGCATGATAAACGCAAAGGAATGTTGGTGGTATTCTCCACTTACCAGAGCATTGAGCGTATCGCTACCGCTCAAAAAGCCATCGGTGAAGAACTGACTTTCGACCTCATAATTTGCGATGAGGCTCACCGCACCACAGGGATAACATTGAAAGGCAACGACGAAAGTGCTTTTGTCCGAGTACACGACAACAATTTCATCCATGCCCGCAAACGCATGTATATGACCGCCACGCCGCGACTCTATAAAGAGGCTGACCAGAAACGGGCTCGTGAAAACGAAGCCTACCTTTGCTCGATGGATGATGCCGAACTTTATGGTGAAGAATTCTATCGCTTAGGTTTCGGTAAGGCAGTGGACAAGAACCTTCTCAGCGATTACAAAGTACTTATCCTTAACGTGGAGCCTGGCGATGTGACCACCGAAGTGCAAACCGCACTTTCTGGTCTCGACAACGACACCCGTAAGGAAGTTGACACCGACGATATGGCAAAACTCATTGGCTGTATCAACGCACTCAGCAAGCGCAGTCGTTACGACAACCAACTATTGCGTGAGATTGACCCGCAACCCATGCATCGCGCCGTTGCTTTCTGCCAAAATATCAAAGTCTCCAAGGCTATCACAAATGCCTTTAATGCCTGTGCTGAATCTTATTATGCCAGTCTCAATGACAAAGAACGTGAGGGATTAGTTCGTGTGGAAGCCCGTCATGTGGACGGCAGTATGGGTGCTGCTCGTCGTGAAGAGCATTTGGGTTGGCTGAAACGCACACGAACCGACGGTTTTAATTGCCACCTGTTGAGCAATGTCCGTTGCTTGAGTGAAGGTGTTGACGTTCCCTCGTTGGATGCCGTCATCTTCCTTGCAGCCAAAAACTCGCAGGTAGACGTGGTGCAGAGCGTGGGGCGTGTCATGCGGCGTGCCGAAGGCAAGAAATATGGCTACATCATCATCCCCATCGTGGTGCCAAGCGATGTTGACCCCGAAAAGGCATTGGACGACAACAAGACCTACGCTGTGGTGTGGGACATCCTCAATGCCCTTCGTGCCCATGACGACCGTTTCAATGCTATGGTCAACAAAATTGAACTCAACAAGAAACGTCCTGATTCGGTACAGCTTATCCGACCAGGAAGCCAACTGATAAGCTACGGCAGTGGCAACGAAGAGGAAAGTGGGAATAACAGTTGGATGGCAGCCGAATCGCAAGCCGAATATCAAACCCAATTGGAACTTCGTTTTGAGCAACTGCAAAATGTCATTTTCGCCCGTATGGTGCAAAAGGTAGGCAGCAAACGCTATTGGGAACAGTGGGCAAGCGATGTCGCCAAGATTGCCGAGAAACACATTGCCCAAATCAATCGCTTGATTGCCGAAGACCCCAAGGCACGGCGTGAGTTTGACCGTTTCTTGAAAGGTCTACACAAAGACATCAATCCCTCAGTCAGCGAACCGCAGGCGGTGGAGATGCTGGCGCAACATATCATCACCCAGCCTGTCTTTGAAGCGCTGTTTGACAGCTATGCATTCACCGCCAACAATCCTGTCAGTAAGGCGATGAGCAAGATTGTGGCCTTGTTGAACGATAAGATTGACGAAGCCGACCGAAAAAGCTTGGAAAAGTTCTACGACAGTGTCCGTCAACGTGCCGAGAAACTGGATAATGCCGAAGCCAAACAAAAGGTTGTGGTAGAACTATACGATAAGTTCTTCACCACTGCCTTCCCGAAAGTGAAAGAGCAATTAGGCATCGTCTATACCCCTGTTGAAGTGGTGGATTTCATCATCCACAGTGTGGAGCATGTACTCAAAGAACATTTTGGTCGCTCGTTGAATGACCGTAATGTGAAAATCATAGACCCGTTCACTGGCACAGGTACTTTTATCACTCGCTTGTTGCAGAGTGGTATCATCAAGGATATTGAGTACAAATACAAGAACGAGATTTTTGCCAACGAAATCGTGTTACTGGCCTACTATATCGCCAGTGTCAACATTGAGAACGTATATCACGACTTGTTGCATCAGACCGAAAGTTACACAGCTTTCCCGGGCATCTGCCTTACCGATACTTTCCAGTTGGGCGAACAAATGTACGCCCGTGAATACAACAAGCGATATGGCAAGCAGATTGATGCGGATGTTTATGAAACCCCATTTGTGGAGAATAGTAAGCGTGTGCAGAAGCAATTAGACACACCCATTACAGTTATTATCGGTAACCCTCCATATTCCGCTGGTCAAAAAAGTGCCAACGACAACGCACAGAATCAACACTATCCGTTGTTGGAAAAACAATTGGAAAAATCTTATGTTCAAGGAAGTACTGCTACACTAAAAAACTCAGTATATGACTCTTATATCAAAGCTTTTCGATATGCTACTGATCGTTTAGAGGAAGAAGGAGTTGTGGCATTTGTCAGTAATGGTGCTTGGCTTGATAACAATGCTTTTGATGGATTCCGAAAAAGCATTGAGCAAGAGTTTGCTGAGATTTATGTTTTCAATCTTCGTGGAAATCAGCGTACAAGTGGTGAACTTTCCCGCAAAGAAGGAGGTAAAATATTTGGCAGTGGCAGTCGCACTCCTGTCAGCATCACCCTATTAGTAAAGCGGCCACATGTAGGTAAAGCAATCATTCATTATCACGACATCGGCGATTACCTTAGCCGAGAGCAAAAACTCGAAATAATCCGTAAATCACACAGTATTGCCACGCTTCCTATGGACGCTCTCCATCCAAATGAACATGGAGATTGGATAAACTTGCGCAATGATAATTTCTCGTCCTATATACCCATAGAACCAGAAAAACGATATAATGACAAGGCACATTCGTTCTTTGTAACTAATGCTGTTGGAGTGGCAACAAGCCGCGATGCTTGGGTATTCAATTTCAGTCGAACATCACTTATTGATAACGTGAATCGAATGCTGACAACGTACAATCAGCAACGAGAATTGCTTCATGCTGGTGAAATAACCGAGCTGACCAAAGACGAGACAATAATAAGTTGGAGCGTTAACCTAAAAAAGAGTGCTGAAAGTAACAAACCAATCCGTGTGGGTTCTTCATGCATTATTACTGCCTTTTATCGCCCATTTACAAAACAACCGCTTGCCTATGACCGCGACATCATAGAACGTCCTGGCCAATGGGTACAGTTTTTCCCATCTGAAAACTACGATAACATAATAATCTGTATTTCATGTATAGGTACGTCGAAGGAACTAACGTGCCTTATTTCGAATCAATATACAGATAATCACTTTGCTGGTGACACACAATGTTTCCCCCTATACTGGTATGAAAAGCGCACTGCCACTCAGGCTTCGCTTTTCGATGACGGTCAAGAAAAGTATATCCGCCACGATGCCGTCACCGATTTCATCCTCAAAAGGGCAAGAGAGCAGTATGGCGGCAAAGTGCAAAAAGAAGACATCTTCTATTATGTCTATGGCTTCCTGCATAGTCCCACCTATCGCGAGACCTTTGCCAACGACCTGAAGAAGATGCTGCCACGTTTGCCATTGGTGGATAAAGCAGAAGACTTCTGGGCATTCAGCCATGCAGGGCGTGAGTTGGCAGACTTGCATCTCAACTACGAGCAAGTAGAGGCATCAAAAGAAGTGGTGATAGACATGCATAACTTGTTGCCAGGGATGGAAGCCGAAAGTCAGGAACAACTGTACCGCGTCACTCAGATGAAATTTGGGAAACTTGGCAAAGACAAGGACAAGAGTGTCATTGAATACAATCCCTTCATCACCCTGCGAAACATTCCTTTGCGCGCCTACGACTACGTGGTCAACGGCAAGAGTGCCATTGAATGGATAATGGAACGCTACTGCGACAAAGTAGATACCAAAAGTGGCATCCGCAATGATGCCAACCAGTGGGGCATCGAGCACGGCAACCCTCGCTATCCGCTTGATTTGCTACAAAGCATTATCACCCTCAGCATCAAAACGCTGGACATTGTTGACAATTTGCCAAAAGTAACATTTGAATAAAACAACACTTATGAACATACCTTCTTTATTTCACGGAACACTTGACACTATCACTATAGTAGTGATACTGTTTATCCTATGCATTTTTTTCTATGCCCTCATCCGCTCTTTGGCAAAAACTATGAGAATTACCAAAGATTGCGATTCTTTGTCGTTCCCCGCTTCTAAAGATGAGCTGAACAAGACGAAAATCGGCAGAATGTTGGGTGATAGCGAATTGGATCAGACCTCCGATTACATTGAAGATACTATTAGCACCCAGGCGGTTGCTGCTGGCTACAAATTGAATCTACGCCTTATGCAAGCCGTGCCCAGCATCCTTACCAGTTTGGGCATCTTGGGCACTTTCGTTGGTCTGGCATATTCTGTTTGGCATTTTGATTCCTCATCATCAGAAAGTATCCGTGCTAGTATAGAAACATTACTTTCAGGAATGGGGACAGCATTTTACACATCAGTTGCAGGTATGTTTTTCTCTGTGCTGTTCTTGTGGTTTGAACGTTCAAGATACAACCGTCTAAGTAATTCGGTTGATGCGCTATGTGCTCGTATCAACAAACAATACCACCGTCCATCAGGAGCCTTGTTGGATGCTGGCTTGGAAAAGATTTCCAACAAGATTGACAGACTGCAACTCTCCATCGGCAACGACCTTGACAAAGTCTTTGGCGAAAAAGTAGCACCTATAATGAAGGATATTTCACATCAAATTGACGGCTTGGAACTCACCTTCGGTGATGACCTTGATAAGGTCTTTGATGAGAAAGTAACGCCCATTATGACGGAGATTTCCCACAAGTTGGAAAATCCCGCTAAGACTGTTGCCGATAGTTTGCTGAGCGAGTTTAAGAAACTGAGCGACAACTTCGCTGACCGCCTTACAGAAAAGGTCAATGGCAAGATGAATGAACTCTTGGAGCAGTTCATTTTGGCTACAAACGAAATGAAAGGTGTTCCTGCTGCCATCAATACGGCAACAGAAAATCTCATCAAGTCTGGTGAAATGTCTATTGAGGCACAAAAGGAATTTACCAAAGAAGCCCAAACTCATTTCGAGAAGTACACTGTGGGTTTGACTGATGCCGTCAATACTGCTACAGAAAACCTCATTAAGTCTGGTGAGACGACCATCAGTGCCCAAAAGGAATTCACTAAGGAAACACAAAGCCGATTTGAAAAATACACCGAGGAGTTGACAAGTGCAGTCAAAGAACAACTTTCCGAAATCCAGCATCAGATGGAAAACACTTCAGGTACCCTGAAGGGCATTCCCGAAGAAATTGCTCATTCCGTTGAAGCTCAAAAGACAGTTACGGAAGAGTTCTCCCAGCAGATTGCAAAACTGGGTAGCATAGAGGCAATTTATTCAGCGGCCATAGAGAAAATCACCTCTGCAAATCAGGATTTAGCCGACGCAAAGTCCAACATCAATGCCCTTACAAATAAAATATCCGATGTGGCAACTTCCATCGAGAACGCTTCCAACGGAATTGTCGAGAGTACCGAGAATATGCTCGCTGACTTTGAGCGAATCAATAACCTCAATCAAGTTGTTGCGACCCTGGTCAAAGGGTATTCCGACCGTATCAGCGGTATCGAAAATGGTTTGAAAGGCATCTTCGATGAGATAGAAAAAGGACTTAACAGATATGCATCAACTTCATCAAAGAATATGCAGGGTTTGCTTGACACATTTACAACCGCTGTCGCTAAAGCATCTCAAGAAATATCCAACGCCACTTCACCGCTTCACGAAGCGGTCAGTGGCATTCTTAATGCTCTTGAGAAAACAGAGCGTAGTGCCAAGGCTTTGCTTGACCGCGTAGAAAAGTTGCCCCAACAAAAAACTAACCAATAAAAGATGAAACGCTCCAAAGACATAGAAAGCTCCGAGAATCCTTTCTCCCTCTCGATTGGCGACCTGATGGCAGGAGTGCTTTTCATCTTCGTGCTCCTATTGGCCTCAACAATGCTGGACATCCAACAAAAAGCCGAGGCTGATGCGGAAATAGCAAATCAGTATAACAACATTAAAGCAGAGTTGTTCTTGGATATTGCAAAAGAATTCCACGACGACCTTGCCAGTTGGAATGCCGTAGTAGATTCCACCGATTTGGCAGTCCGCTTTTTGACAAATGAGTCGCTTGATGCCAAAGTCTCTTATTTTTCCAAAGGCAGTTCAACACCCAGCGACAATTACAAGGCAATCTTGAATGACTTCTTCCCTCGATTTATGACCATCATTTCCGACCCTCGTTATCGTGATGCCATTGAGGAAATTCGCATCGAAGGGCACACCGATTCTGATGGAGGTTATATGTACAACATCAACCTTTCCCAAAGCCGAGCCAGAGAGGTGTTGAACTATTGCCTTAAAGTCTCCGATACGATGGAAAATAGTGATGATATTATGAACTGGGCGTTGTATAAGATTACCGCCAACGGTCTTTCTTATAGCCATCCCATTCTCAATGCAGATGGTTCAGAAAACAAAGACCTGTCTCGTCGCGTCGAGTTCAAAATCAGAACTAACGCTGAACAGCAGCTTGAAGAAATCGCCAAAATCCGCTTGAAATAATGAACCGTTCCGAAATCAAGAAACTATTAGACTTTGGGTACAACGAAGACCGTGTGTTTGGCTTTGTCAATGCTGGGTTCAATGAAGAACGTTTCAACAAGAATTTGGAGATTCTTCAAGGTATTGGCGATAAAATGTTGGAGGTAAGGGATGCCCTTAGTGATGAAGAAATCAAAATACTTCTCAACCATCTTCATAAATTATGGAAGGAGGGTAAAGACCCCGAAACCGTAGATTTGACATTGCTTGAAGCCCGTAGCCTTGGATATGGATTGACAGAAAAGATAGATATAGATTTCCTCTATTTCTTGTTAAAGGTTGAAGAGAAAGAAGGCAACTGGACGCCTTCCTGCTTGAAAGGATTTCTTCACAGCTTGCTTCATCATTGGTATGAATTTTCATCAGGTGTCCACGCAGCGATTAGACAACTCATCGTCAGTCATTCCCACAAAGACGCAAAAGGATTTGCCGTCATCGCTTCGTTCATTGATGACGATGGCCCCGCTAAACTGGGTGCCTATCTCCGCAAAAACAATCAGTCCTGGCAATGGGCACCGCCTACAGTCCTAATGCCAACCACACGCATCAATTATCCTTATTTCAGCGATACTATTCTGACATACTTTAACGACCATCCGCAAGGCAAGTACGACGAATTGCTTTCCGCACTGAATCTCCACAATCAGTTGAGAACTGACAAAATCCTATTGCCTCAACTTATTCTTGAAGCCGAGGATTTCGACAAACAATTGTTAGATGTTTCAATGAAAAGAATAGGCGACCCCTTCGATGAATCGCAATGGGCACCATTCGATGGAGCAAATGAAGAACAGAAGAAAAACTTACGAAACGCGAGAAAAGTCTTACTTGGTTGGATTATGCAGGAAATCATTCGCCTGTTTTTCGAAGTGCTATGCAAGGATAATGATCGGAAAAAATACTGGGAAAAACATTCCCATAAAATACGAAATTTTACGGTGTTCGGGTCTGTCTTTTCTAAGCATCAAGTCTTAAAATTTCTACCAACTCAAACAGTAAATAGGCATTTTCGTACAGTTGATTCTTCTGTTGACAATTGTGCTCTTGCGATGTATATAGGTGAGTATGTTATAATAGAATTCACAGAAGTTGGAGCTTTATACGCATACATAGTTGGAAGTAAAAAATATCAAGAGGCATTCAAATATGTTGGAAGTCTCGGAAAAATAGACGACCTAAAACTTCCAGGAATGCCAAAACTATACGACGATGATTATTATAAAGCTTTTTCAAAAGAAGGAAAGATGAATCATCAAGGATTTTGGCAACAACGAATGAACTATTGGCTCAATAGACAAGTTAAACTAACAGACGAATAAGGAACATTTATAATAGCTTCACCATCCCAGCCCCTTCAAGGTGTTCCGCCCCCAGCGAAGCGTTTGTCTTGTGGCCGTCAGTGCTCCGGGCTACCATTCCGCTACGCCCACGGTTCGTGCCTCTCTGTGGTCTCCGCTCCATTAACGCCTCTCCGCACTGCCGTCCCCTGCGCCTGCTCGCATCGCTTTGGTGGCTCCACATCGTGTTCATCCCAATCAGCCGCACAAGCCAAAGCTGCTGCCATTCGCCGCTTCGGTCGCTACCCAGGCGTTTTCACCTCAGCAAACGAGGCTCCCTCAGCTTTATCGAGAATGTCCAACCCTTCGCGCCCTGACAACTACCTTCCGCTCCGACGGGCAGACAATGGCTCCGTACCTCCGCCGTTGTCTGCTCGCTCCGCTACAGTCCGTCGTCAGGTCGCCCAGCCGCACCAGCCACACCATCGCTGGAAAGCTTCACTTAAAAAGAAGCTTGTTGTACCGTAGTCGGTCGCTCCGTCTCTCACCCACAAAACGCCTGTTCCGCTCACCTACGCGGCCAATACCAGCAGCCGCACCCCGTATGAGGGCACCTCTTCTCTATAAGCCCCATCAGTCCTATAAGCCCTCTTTTAAGCCCTTACCGACCAAGCCGCCGCTGTCACGGTTTTTGCATTGCTTGGGCTTTAACCTTGCCTCCCCAATGCTGTGCGGTAATGCCGCCGAACAGAGTGGCCGTCCTCGTTCCTGCGGGTGCCACTCTGTTCGTCAGCAACACCGCCCAGCTGCCGCGCGACGGCCTGCCACCACTTTTAAATCGCCCTGTGCAAGAGTCGTTTTTCAGCCCCAACTGCTTCGTCAACTTCGTAAATACGAATAACGAAAGCACGTTAGCACGAAAAACTAACAAAAAGAAAAACGACACATGCCCAGTGCGGCCTCATCAGGCATGTAGGCGGCTCGCCCTGCAAGAAAGTTTTATGAAAGGCCGTCGCGCCTTACCCACAGCTTGGGCTTAATGATGAGCAAAAACCCCGCCAGCGGCTGCCTCAACTGCTATCTTAAAGCATCTACTGACTTGAAAGCTCTCATAGTCCAACCCTCATTGCGGACGGTTGGTGAGCCTGTCGAACCATGACCCGACCTCATTGCGGGCTTGACCCGCAATCTCAACATTTTTCACTATCTTTGAAGCCTCAAAACACCAACACTATGAAAAAATACTCCCACGCATGGATAGCCTTTATGGCCATAAAACGATTGGAAGTCATCGCCACCACCGACAACGAAACCGTTGTCAAAGGTGTCAGCGAAGAAGTCCGCAAGGAAGCCAAAGCCCTTGTCAGATGGTTCAAGAACTACCGCGATTTCGTCATCCAAGGAGCTTGGTATCCCGATGAGGTATTCAAGGACATGTCCACCAGCCACATCGTCAAATACCAACCCACTGAGGACGGTCCTTATACCACCTTCGACAAACTACCCACCACTCATAGCATCTATGAACTGATGCGGAAGTCCTCGCCATTGTACAACAAGCCCTACAAATGCGTTGCTGGCAACTGCGCCGACCGTTGCGAGTCCATTTCCCACAGCATCGTTGACAACTTCAAGATGCTGCACCGCGAGGATAGGGGCTGTCCCATTGCCACGACAGGGAACCACATCGCTATGCGATTCTTCATTCTCAGCCACTATGTCGCCGACTGTCACATGCCGCTGCATTGCGACAGTCGCCCATTCTCCGACGAGAAGGGCATCCACGGAGCCATCGAGAAGAAATGGGAAGACCAGGTCAACAAGTCCTACAAGATTGACAAGGACAACAACCGTTTCTTCTATGACCCCGATGGCTATCCGCTACCACTCAATCCAACACCCTTTGTCTTGGACGTTGAGAACGATGTGGCCACAAGGAAGTATATCCACGGTTGGGGAGGCGACAATGACAACACATGGGACTACATGAGTGCCGTTTCGCAGTACTCCTATCTGTTCTCGTACTATCTCATTCCCGAGACCTTCCAGAACACCCAGCCCATGCAAGAGTTCTTGGAGCAGACCGAATGGGGTCAGAACTTCGACAAATACAGCAAGATGATTTTCGGTGATGCCATCGACTCCATCGCCCGCATCTGGCTCCGTGTCTGGATCAAATACAAGAAGTGGTTGAAATAGTGTCGTAAGCACGTAAGGACGATAGAACGAAACAAACGTAAAAACGACACATCATCCCAACGCACAACCTACCTAATTCAGCAGGAGGGGGAAATCGGTGTTCCCTTCGTCGCCGCTTCTTGCGGTTGCCTTGGTGTGCGCAAGGGTATAACGAGCGGCAATAGAAAAAAATGCTGAGCTGACGTGCGCTTTTTTCTGTTGCCGCCCTTGCGCAACACCGCCGCTTCCTTCGCCTGTCCCGCGACAAGCGTTCCGCTATGCTCCACTGGCGCGGCTCCAGCGAGCGTTTGCGTCTCCAAGGCCAACCGCTTTCGTGGCTCCTTGCTCGCTCGGGGCTTTCTTGTCGTCCCCCGAACCCCCAAGCGGTTCTCGTACCTCGCAACTATTTAGCGGGGGTCGCCGCGCCCCTTTTGTTTTGCGCCCCTGCTTGCGCGTCCGCCCGGCGGTTTCCTTTGTGGAGCGCTAAAGCGCATCTTGTTTCGCCCCCTCATCGTTGCCACCCCATCCCGCAATGGCTATACTGGTGCCTGCCTCTTCGGGTGCGCCGCCGCAAAAGGCACGCCCGCCGCCGCTTCGGATTGAAACCGTGCGCGGACTCCTGTCGGGCGGGTCGGCCGCGCTGGCGCGGACGGGGCGCGAGGGATAGGGGTTCCCGTTTTGTCTTCTCTCGTTGCGCTGTTTTCTCTTTCTCGGTTCTGTCATCCCGTGCCCCTATAGGCCGCAGGCGCTTTTCCCCCTTACCTGCTGAGCCAACGCACATCCGTGCCACCGTCACCCCCGACCACCACCCCAGAATTTGGAACAGGTCGCTCCGCTAAAGCTCCGCTCGGGCAACCACCATCAAACCCCACCAACCACCCTAAATAGAACATTTGGAAAGCACAGTCGCTTCGTAAACTTCGCTCCTGTACCACCTCGTACCCCTCCAACCACCCTATTTTGACAATTTGGAAAGAAGGGCAGTCGCTTCGCTCCTAAGTGCCACCACTTACCCCACCTACCACCCTAAATAGAGTATTCGGAAAGGTATCGCTCCGCTAACGCTTCGCTCGGTACCACCATCGTCCCCAACCGCCACCCTAAGTAGAGAGTTTGGAAAGGTATCGCTCCGCAAAGCTCCGCTCTTCACCACCATCGTCCCCGCCACCACCCTGAATTTAGAAAAGTGGTTTGTCGTAAAGGCTTAATGTCACCTTCTCGGGTACGGTGCTTAAAAAAGCCAAGCCCCTAAATAAACTACGCCCCTCTATCGCGGGTCTCCGTTTGCCGTTAGGGTACTTGCTTTTTTAACCACCTCGTTGACGACCTTAGGCGCAATCTTCTCATTTCTTTTGAGTGTAGTAATGTTTTTTTTCGCTCCAAACTACGCAAACCAGCGCAAAAGAATGCAAGCAACACCAGTATAACCTGCTGTAAATAAAAAGATTATACATTTGCGGAAAAGACAGCTAACCAAATTTATTAACCACTAAAAAGATAAGAACAATGGGAAAGATTAAGCAAGGAATCCTCGGAGGATTCAGAGGTAAGGTCGGCACCGTCATCGGTGCATCGTGGAACGGCATCAGCTACATGCGTGGCCTCGCCCAGTCCCACAAGAACCCGAAGACCGCAGCGCAGACCAAGCAACGCGGCTTCTTCAGGGAAGTGCTGGACATCGCCGCCCAGTTCTCGGACGAACAGATGAAATTCTTGTTCCCTGAGGCTATCAGCGGCATGACCCGTCACAACGTCCTCGTCAAGCAGCTCACTGCTGTCGCCACCGTCGATGGCGACACCAAGAGCGTCGACTTGGGCAACATCAACTCCCTCGGCAACGCGCCGACGGATGACCTGCCAGAGGTCACCATCGCCGCAGCTGGCGAAAACCTGACCATCTCTTGGGAGGGTGCCAACGCCTTCCGTGCTGAGCACGGCGAGGAGTACCCCGTCATCTTCGTGGCCAACGTCACCAAGAAGAAAGTCTATCTGGTGCCTTCCACCGCCACCATCGGCACGGCTGGTACCCAGTCGTTCAATGTTGGCCTGGCTGCCTATGGCGAAGCCGAAGACACCTTCTCGGGCTTCATGCTCGCCACAGGCTCCAAGATTGCTCTCGTCGGCTTCGGCACGATGATCGTGACCAAGCGTCCTGCCAAACCCAAGAAGCGCGACTAATCGCTTATCGGGTTGAATGTTGAAAAGCCGTCCAGTCGGGCGGCTTTTTTTGAAAACACCAAAATCGAAACGCAATGGGCAAAATAAAACAAGGCATCCTCGGTGGATTTAGTGGCAAGGTCGGCACTGTGGTCGGCTCCTACTGGAATGGCATCTTCTACATGAAAGGCTTGCCTCAGTCCTACAAGAAGAGCAGGTCGGGCAACCAGAAAATGCAGCAGGGCTATTTCAAGGAGTTGGTCACTCTCTCGATGTCCCTCTCCAACGAGGATTTGGAATTCATCTATCCGAAGAAGCCCAAGGGCATGACTCGCAGAAATCTGCTCGTCCAGCAGTTGGCTTCCTATGCGGCTGTCATCGACAAGACCAGAACCATCGACCTCGACAGCCTGACCACTCTCGGCAATTCCCCGACGACCGACCTTCCGGCGGTCTCGGTCAATGCCAATCGTTCCGACCTCCAAATCTCTTGGGAGGCCGTGACCTACTACCGCGACCAGCACCCAGACAACTATCCCGTCATCTTGGTTGCCAACATCACGCAACAGAAGCTGTTTCTCATCACTTCTCCAGTGACGCTGAAAAGCACAGGCAAACAATCCTTCGAAGTCAATGTGAAGCCTTACGGCAATCCCAGCGACGAGTTCTCAGGATTCATGTTTGTCACCAGCCAAAGCCGTTCGCGTGTCAGTATCGGCACCTTGGGTGTCACCAAACGACCCGCACGGCCACCCAAAAAGAAAAAGGACATGGGAGTGGAAAAACAGCCCGAATCAGGTACTGACCCGCTCCCTACCAAGTCCCTACCAACTATACAAAATAAGCAACCGTAATACTAACCTAAAAACTCTACAACCATGGGCAAAATAAAGCAAGGAATTTTAGGCGGATTCAAAGGCAAAGTTGGTACCGTTATTGGTGCCTCGTGGAATGGCATCGCCTACATGAAAGGCCTTCCACAATCGCAGAAAGACCCTAAGACCGCTGCACAGATGGCGCAGCGCAACTACTTCAGAGAGATTCAGGGGCTTGCTGGGCAGTTAACCACTGAGCAGCTTGCCTCGCTCTATCCATCTGTCACCAGCGGCAGAACCCGTCGCAACATGCTTGTCCATCAATTGGCAGCTGCCGCCGCCATTGTGAATGATGTCAAGACGGTTGACCTCTCCCTGATGGAGGGCATCGGTAGCGGTGAGCACATCGAATCACCCATGCTTGAAAGCGTGGTCACACTCACCAACGATGTGAAGGACTTCTACGCTGAGCCTGCCGCAGCAGAGCAGATCGGCAAGCCAGTCGAAGCCAACTTCATCGTTGTGGCCTACAACCTCACCCAGAAGAAAATCGGCATCTTCAACACCGAAGAAACCGACCCGTCTATGGGTGTGACCGTTCCCGTCGGCAGTTGGGCAGAAGTCGGCGATGCCGTTCGCTTCTACTTGACTTATGCCGCCAAGGGAGAGAATGTCTATCTCCGTGGCTTCGGCTCGTTCATCATCAAGACAAGAGCCGAAAAGGTCGGTCGCAAAATCAACAAGGCGTAACGCCCTACGAACAGACAACGGCAGCAATCACGAAGGCATCCTGATGGGTGCCTTTCTTTTTTGTCGTAGGGCGCGAAATACGCCCTCTCGTTCAGTTGTAGTGTTATTGTTAATCCGATGTCTGCCAAAGGTTGCGGAGGTCAGATTTCGCATCTTTTAGGAAGCTTATTAGCCGCAACCTTTGTCAGCCCTCGGCTAAAAAATGGGTTTTCGTTTTCCCGCTCTTGTTTCTCATCCTCGCTCAAAATCCGCAATCCCCGTTCAAGCAGTTAAAGGGATTCGGAGGGCTGCCTGTCTGCCAAAGGCTGCGGGGGAGGGCTTTCACCTTTTTGGGGCAGCTTTATAGCCGCAGCCATTGTCAGCCAGTCAGGCTCCCAAAATGTCCCTCAAGCGCAATTTATGTCTTTTGTTGTTGCTTATCAAAAAAGACTTCGTATCTTTGCATTGTTCCATTAAGGAATAAATTTATCGTACTTGGGTCGCCGTCGAGATGATGCGCGACCCTCTTTATGTTTAAAGAAGAGGGTAGGGGAAAAACTCATTAGTGCAAAAATAGTGCAAATAAAAAACCCTAACCTTGATTTTCAACGGGTTAGGGTTTTGTTTGGTAGTCTCTCCGGGATTTGAACCCGAGTTACCAGGATGAAAACCTGACGTCCTGACCAGACTAGACGAAGAGACCACTTCGTGTCAAATTTTGACGCTGCAAAAGTAGACAAAATTTCGTTACCTACAACGGTTTCGTTGAGAATTTTGTCAAAAATTTTATAATTATTTGTAAATCAAGATTGTACAACCATGAATTACTCCACAATCAGCGAGATTTGGAACAGTTTGTTACGCAATTTGTCGATGGGAGCGGTGTAGATGAAGGCTTCGTTCTTCACGATGTCGAGCAAGCCGTAGCTCATTTTAACCTCAATGCCCATCTTGAACCACTGGTTGTAGATGTCGAAGCCGGCACCGATTTCTCCAGCCACATCGAAGCGTTTGGTGACTAAGTTGTTGATGAACTCGTTGCCCTGTCCGTCGGTCTCCTTGTTGTCTTTCTGTGAGGCCAGGTCGATTTTCGGGTTGACGCCCCCCATCAGGTAAGCACCGATGTTGTTGTAGCGCTTCGAACGGTATTTGATGTTGAGTGGGAATTCGACGAAGGTGGTACCGATCGACTTGGTGAAGGTTTTCATGGTGATTTCGCCATCCAGGTTTTTGACAGCGACATCGTAACGCATGCGTCGCTCGCTGAAGCTCAAAGAGGGGATGAGACGCAGATCGAAATAGCGACCAAGGCGTTTGCTGCCAATGATGCCCACGGTGAAACCAGGCGTTTGCAGGGTCTCAATGTTGTAGACATAGAGGTTTTGCGTGCTCGGGATGTTGTAGTTGCCGTTGGGCCATGAGTTGGCGGGCTGGGGGACATTCTGGTAGTCCTCAACAGTTTTAACGGTGTACATCATCTGGTTGTAAGCCAGCAGGAATCCGAAATGGTAAGGCTCCTGCTCGTATTTGGGCAGGTAGTGGATGACCCTTCGCTGGGCTTGGGCGGGGACGACCGCCGCGATGAGCAACAGCGTGACGGCGATTATTTTCAGTGCTTTTTTCAAGTCTATTCGGTTTTAACGAGAATTAAACGATGCTACTTTGCTTTTATTGCGCAAATTCGGCGGCAAAATTAGGAAAAAATGGAATACCTTTTATCCCTTTTGGGCGGTATACAATGTCGCAATACCGAAAGAGAGCCTTTTCATGTCGCCGTTTACCCATCCTTTTTGGGCCAATAGGCTTAAAAAATCCTTGGGTTTGGGAAACCTTCCCACCGATTCAGGCAAGTAGGAATAGGCGGCAGCGTCTTTTGAAACCTGTTTTCCGATTTTGGGCAACACATGCCTGAAATAGAAACGGTAGAGCTGCTTCACGGGGAAACGCTCCGGCATGGAGAACTCCAGGATGACGGCTTGTCCATGGTCTTTCAACACGCGCTGGATTTCAGATAGTCCTTTGTCCAGATCCTCAAAGTTGCGCACGCCAAAAGCCACGGTGATGGCATCAAAAGAGCCTTCCTCAAAAGGCAGTTGGGCAGCGTCGCCCAAGCGTAATTCGATTTGCTTCCCAAGACCTTGTCTCTTGACTTTCTTTTGCCCGATCTCCAGCATTTTCTCGGAAATGTCCATTCCGATGATTTGTGCTTGAGGGTTGCGTCTCGCTATGGCGATGGCCAAGTCTGCCGTGCCCGTGGCGAGATCGAGGATAGTTTTCGGGTAATTCCGTGAGACGGCTTTGGCGGTCTTGCGCCGCCACACCTTATCTATATTAAGGGAGAGCAGGTGGTTGAGCGCATCGTACTTGGGCGAGATGCGGTCGAACATGGCGGCGATGGGGGAGACGCTCATTTCAGGTAAGGGCTTAGTTTTTTGAGGATGCGCTCAGGCGTGATGCCGTTCATGCACATGTAATCGCCACGCAGACAGCGCTTGTTGCCGTAAACAGAGCAAGGCCGGCATGACATTTCCAATTGAACGCAGTCATGAGGATTTTGGTTCCAGCCCAAAAAGCCTGCGTAGGGATGTGTTCCGCCCCAAACGGAAACGACTTTTGTGCCGACCAAGGAGGCCAAATGCATGTTGGCGGAATCCATGCTGAGCATCACATCCAATTGGCCCATGAGGGCAAGCTCGCCTTTCAAGCCTTGTAGGCTTTGGGCCGGTTTGACATTTGGATACTGGGCGCAGAGTGCTGTAATCTGTCGCTTCTCCTCGTCACCTCCGCCAAAAAGGAATACAGTCGTGTTTTCCCTCTCGCTCAATGCCTTGATGACTTGCTCCATCTTTTCCATTGGGTAAACCTTGGCGGGATGCTTGGCGAAAGGCGCGATGCCCACCCAAGACTCATTTGTCCCTTTTTGCGTCTCGCAAAAAGCAGAATAATCAAGTTTGGTGAATTCTGGTTTAATTGGGAACCCCAATTGCTTCAAAACCTTGGCATATCGCTCAAACGAAGTGGCCTGCTGGACAAAAGCCTTGTTTTGCTGTCTCGTCAAAGCCTTCTTGCCTTTGCGCCCTTTGTCGATTTTTGCCACCTTTTTGCGTCGTAGACAACCTTCGGTGCGCAACCACCAGGTACGCAGCACGTCATGGAAGTCGGAGATATAGTCGAAGTCGCTCAAATGGGCATCGCGCCAAAGTCGGCAGAGTCCGAGCAAGCCTTTGTGCCGTCCTTTCAAATCGGCTGCGATGAAATGCACGTTTTTTGGCATTCGCTCAAACAACGGCCTTGCCATCTCCCGGCTGAGCATGGTGATGTCTAAGTCGGGATACTGTACAGCCAAGTCGTGGACGACGGGCACGGTCATGGCGATGTCACCCAAGGCAGAGAACCGTATGATGAGGAGTTTCTTCATTTTTTCCCGTATAACACTGGGTTCAATGCGGGGTCGTTATACATCTTCATCTGCTTGTAGACCTTCATCACTTTCTCGCCACGTTTGTAAGCCTCCAATAGTTGGGCGATGGCGGTGCCGAGGTCGGTGTTCTGTTCCAACAGGACGTTCAGCTTGGCTTGACATTTGGCCTTGTGCTCCTCGCCGACATCGGTACGCTCCACTTCGGCCTTCATGTGGTAGATCTTCAGTTGCAGGATGGACAGACGGTCGATGGCCCAAGCAGGACTCTCGGTGTTCAAAGTGGCCGTGGCCAAAGGCGTCACCTCATGAAACAGCATCCAGAAGTATTCGTCGAGCGCCTCCACGAGGTCGGTGCGGTCTTGGTTCGACTTGTCGATGCGGCGTTTCAAGGCCAAAGCCTCCACGGGGTCGATGTTGGGGTCGCGGATGAGGTCTTCCAAGTGCCACTGCACAGCATCGATCCACTCCTTGCTATAAAGGTACCACTCGATGGTCTTTTCCTCGTAGGGGTTGCTGACGGGGTGATTGACATCGTCATACTTGTGGTAATCGTCGATGGCTTGGTTGAAGATGTTGAGAATCTGTTGGATGGTGATCATGGCAGTGGACTTTGATGAAAGGAAAACGCTCCGTCAGCGCGTTTTATTGCCAACGGAGCGTTTCGTGTGTTGAATTAGTGCAGTTTGGCTAAAGCAGCCTTGATGCGCTTCACAGCCTCAACGAGTTTGTCCTCGCTGGTGGCGTATGACAAACGGATGCAGTCGTCGTTGCCAAAGGCGTTGCCGGCCACGCAGGCCACATGGGCATTGTAAAGCAGCCACATGCAGAGGTCGTCACTACCCTTGATGACGGTTTCGCCATCGGTCTTGCCGTAGAACGACTTCATCTCGGGGAAGACATAGAAGGCACCGGCGGGGGTGTTGCACTTCACGCCTGGGATTTCGTTCAGCAGCTTCACGAAGGTGTCGCGGCGGTGGCGGAAGGCCTTCAGCATCTCTTGGATTTCCGTTGAGTTCTCGGGGCTGAGCTCCATGGCCTTGGCAGCGGCGGCCTGTGCGATGGTGCAGATGCCAGAGGTGATTTGGCCTTGGATCTTGTTGGTGGCTTTCACGATGGCTTGCGGTGCGGCGATGTAACCGATGCGCCAACCCGTCATGGCATAGCCCTTGGCCACGCCGTTGACGAGGACAAGACGGTCCTTCAGGAACTCGAACTGTCCCATGCTCTCGTGTTTCTGTTCGTATTGGATGAACTCATAGATCTCGTCGGAGATGATGATGATGTTGGGGTGCTTCCTCAACACCTCGGCAATGGCGGTCAGCTCGGCCTTGGTGAAGACGCTGCCGCTGGGGTTGCAAGGCGTGTTGATCATGAACACTTTGGTTCTGGGCGTGATGGCCTTCTCCAACTGCTCGGCGGTAATCTTGAAGTCATGGGCGATGTCGCTCTTGACGATGACGGGGACGCCGCCAGCCAGTTTTACCATCTCGGGGTAGGAGACCCAGAACGGGGCGGGGATGATGACCTCGTCGCCGTCGTTGACGACAGCCAGAAGCACATTGTTGATGGCTTGCTTGGCACCGTTCGAGACCAAAATGTCAGTCTCTTTGTAGTCGAGGCCGTTGTCGCGTTTCAGCTTGATGGCGATGGCCTTACGCAGTGCGGGCGTGCCAGGCACGGGCGGGTAGTGTGTGTCGTTGCTGGTGATGGCGTCGATACCGGCTTGCTTGGCCGATTCAGGGGTGTTGAAGTCGGGCTCGCCGATGCTCAGGCTGATGACGTCGATGCCTTGGGCTTTCAGTTCACGGCTCTTGTTGGTCATGGCCAGCGTTGCCGACTCGGCCATGTTCAGAACTCTGTTGGAAAGGATGATTTCGCTCATGATATGTTTAAGTGTTGATTGTTTAATTGACTTCGTCGAATCTTTGATTTGTTGTTTGACGCGAGACTTCGGGACGCGAGACGCGGGATTTTCTGTTGTCTCGTAGTCCCGTGTCCCGCAGTCCCGCGTCTTTGAATGGGCAAAGGTAGGCCTTTTTTCGATAGGTGCCTCCGAAAAGTTGATGTTTTGACGAAAAACCGTACCTTTGCGGCCAAATTACAATGTGATGAATAATAATTTGATTCTCCTTATCCTGATGTCGGCAGGGCTGTTGCTGATGGTCTTTGCCGTGATGATATTGCTGCGTCTCTCGAAGATGAAGGATGCAGAGCTTCGCAACATCGGAAAAATGGAACTGAAGGTACAGGCCTTAAAGATCATTATGCCTCTCAAGGTCCAGGCCTACGAGCGTTTTCTCCTTTATCTCGAGCGTGTGCAACTGCCCCAGTTGGTGAAGCGCGTCTATGTGCCTGGCATTGAAAAAGGCGCTTTCCATCTCCAACTCCTGCAAAATGTGCGAGAGGAGTTTGAACACAACCTGGCCCAGCAGCTCTATGTCTCCAATACCACTTGGAATGCCGTGGTCAATGCGAAGGAAGAGCTTGTCAACCAAATCAATACAACTTTTGAGCAGCTGAAGGATGAAGAGGATGTCTCAATTTTGGCACAGAGCCTCGTGGCTTTGCCCAACCCCGTTGTGGAACAGGCTATCGCCATCCTGAAACGTGATTTTGAGAGGTTGCTCTAATACATATGGCGTGAGACCATCTCGAGTCCCGCAGTCCCGCGTCTCGCGTCTCGCGTCAATAATAAAATAATAAGCTTCAATCGCCGTTATTTAGCAAAACACTTTAACGAATGAAATTCACCGCTACCCAAATCGCCGCAATCCTTGAAGGCAAGGTGGAAGGCAACCCGAACGCCGAGGTGTGGAATGTCGCCAAAATCGAGGAAGGCGCTCCTGGCATGATTAGTTTCTTGGCCAACCCGAAATACACGCATTTTATCTATGAGACCCAGTCGAGCATCGTCATCGTGAACCAGAACTTTGAGGCTACTGCACCTATCCAAGCCACTTTGATACGTGTGCCCGATGCCTATGCCAGCTTCGCCAAGTTGTTGTCGTTCTACGACCAGATGATGCAGAACAAGCAAGGCGTTTCTTCGCTGGCTTTCGTCTCCTCCACGGCACAATGTGGTGAGAATCTGTATCTGGGTGAGTTTGTCTTTGTGGGCGAAAACGCTAGGATTGGCAACAATGTGAAGCTCTATCCGCAGGTGTATGTTGGCGACGGCTGCGTTATCGGTGACAATACGGTGCTGTATCCTGGTGTGAAGCTCTATCGCAACACGGTCATTGGCAAGAACTGTATCCTCCATGCGGGAGCGGTGCTGGGCGCCGATGGCTTTGGTTTTGCACCGCAGGCCGACGGCCATTACGAGAAGATTCCGCAGGTGGGCAATGTGGTCGTTGACGACAATGTGGAAATCGGGGCCAACACCACCATCGATCGCTCCACGATGGGCTCGACAAGGGTTCATAAGGGAGTGAAGCTCGACAACTTGATTCATCTTGCCCACAATGTGGAAGTGGGTGAGAACTCGGCTTTGGCAGCCCAGGTGGGTGTGAGCGGATCGACACATCTCGGCAAGAACTGCGTGGTGGGAGGACAGTCCGGCTTTGTCGGTCATATCACCATCGCCGACGGCTCGAAGTTCGGCGGGCAAAGCGGCATCATGGGCAGTATCAAGGAAGAGAACCAAGAGTTTATGGGCACACCCATACAACCCTTGCGCAAATATTTGGTTTCCAACGCCCGTTTCCGCCATATCGACGAAATGGCCCGCAAGTTGGATGCCCTTGAGAAGGAATTGGCCGAATTGAAGAAACAATCCTAATCCTGTAGAGACGTAGCGTGCTACGTCTCAACCTATTGTCTCAGATCCACCCCTTAACCCTGTAGTAGGCGAGGGCGCAGTATTCCCTCAAACAAGTGATTTCCAGTTTCAGGTAATTGAAGAAGGTGTAGCGCATCTTGACGCTCTCCACCGAAGGGACGATTTCGTTGCCGCCCAGTTTCTTCTTGTCTAACGACAGGTCGAAGTCGACGGTGGCGGGATAGGCCGCTTTGCCGTATACATTTGTGAACCCGACTTTTTTGAGGCATTTCACAGTGCGCCTGACATGTTCGGGAGAGGTGACGACAAGCATTTGCTTGTTGGCAAGTTCAGGGTAGGAGACCATGAGTTCCAAGGCCTGTGAGCGTGTGTTGCTGCCCTCTGTCATGTAAAGGATGTCATCGATACCGCCTTGGTGGAGTAGGCGAGTCATTTCGGCTTGGCAAAGCGAGTCTTCAGGGTGGACCAAAATCACGGGGATATCGAAGTGTCGCGCCAATGCCGCCGTGTGGTAAAGTCGCATCAGGTTGTCTTCCGAAGGCATACCGGCACCGCCAAACATGACGACCCGTTGTGGGTGGGTGAGCTGCGCCTCTTTGTCGGGGTTCTGTCCCAGATTGAAGTACCAATAAAACGGCGCCGAAGTGAACGCCAAGATCAACATCAGCGTGAAGAGGACTCCGAGGGTAAAAAAAGTAATTTTTATAAATCTTGCTAAAAGCTTCATTTTGTGTGTTTTCTGCTTTAAACTCTTCGTAAAAGTGTGTAAAGATACGCTTTTTTTTGGCGTTTGTAGAATATTTTCCTATTTTTGCCCGTTTTTTGTGGAGAAGATATATCCACATATATGATTTTTTATGGAGAAACAATGTACGCTCAAAAATAGAGTCAGTGTCAAAGGAGCAGGGCTCCACACGCGTCAGTGCGGCACCCTCACCTTCAACCCGGCTCCCATAAATTCTGGAATCCGTTTTCGTAGAATTGACCTAGAGAACCAGCCTATCATTGAGGCCGATGTCGACAATGTCATCGATACTGCCCGTGGTACTACCCTCGGCAAAGGTGGCGTGAAGATCTATACCGTTGAGCATGTCCTGGCCTCGTTACGAGGTATGGGCATCGATAACGTGTTGATTGACATCGATGTGGAAGAGACACCGATTATGGACGGCAGCGGCAAATTCTTTGTCGAGGCCATTCATAAGGCTGGCATCGTTGAGCAGAACGCCCCCCGCAATTACCTTGTCATCGAGGAGCCGATCTCCTACAAGAATGAGGTCCTTGGCATCGAGTTGACCATCGAACCAGCCGATTCGTTCCAGATCGATGTGAAGGTGAAATACAACACGCGGGTGCTCGACGAACAGCATGCCTCGTTGCACGACCTCAAGGACTTTGAAAACGAGATTGCCCCTTGCCGTACCTTTGTTTTCCTTCATGAGTTGGAGACCCTCATCAGCCGTAACCTCATTAAAGGCGGCGACTTGACCAACGCCATCGTGTTCGTCAACCGCAATGTCTCTTCCGAGGAACTTGACCATATCGCCGCTTTCTTCAAGAAGCCGAAAGTCACGGTCAAGGAATGCGGTATCTTGAACAATGTGGAACTCTATTTCGACAACGAGCCTGCCCGTCATAAACTGTTGGATGTCATCGGCGACCTTACCTTGGTCGGCCGTCCCATCAAGGGCAAGGTGACTGCCGTTAAGCCGGGTCACTTCTCCAACACCTCTTTCGCACGAAAGATCAAGCACACCTTATTATATTAAGCATGAACCAGCCTTTAGCCTATATCCATCCCAATGCACGCATCGCTGATGACGTGAAGATTGAGGCTTTCGCATGGATTGGCGAAGACGTGGAGATTGGCAGCGGCACTTGGATTGGTCCCAATGCTGTCATCATGGACGGCGCACGCATCGGCAAGAACTGCAAGATCTTTCCGGGTGCTGTGATTTCAGCCATCCCGCAAGACCTGAAATACAAAGGCGAGACCACCTATTGCTATATCGGCGACGGCACCACGGTGCGTGAGTCGGCGACGGTCAACAAGGGCACGGCGGCCTCGGGTAAGACGGTGGTCGGTAAGGACTGCCTGCTGATGGCGTTCACCCATGTGGCGCACGACTGCTATCTCGGCGACCATGTCATCATGGCCAATGCGGCCACCTTGGCGGGTCATATCACCGTCGACGATTGGGCCATCTTCGGAGGCCTCGCTGCGGTGAGCCAGTTCAGCCGTATCGGCGCTCATGTGATGATTTGTGGTGGTGCCTTGGTCAACAAGGATATCCCACCCTTTGTGAAGACGGGACCAGGTTACCCTGTGTGCTATGCTGGTGTCAACTCCATTGGGTTGGTGCGTCGTGGCTTCACGCGTGAGCGTATCAATGCCATTCAGGATGTGTATCGTGTCATCTATAGCGTAGGCATGAACATCAGCCAGTCGGTGCAATACATCCGCGAGAACCTTCCCGTTTCGGAAGACCGCGATTTCATCCTCAATTTTGTGGAGAGTTCCAAGATTGGCATCATGAAAAATGCCGTTGGAAACGAAGATTGATTTTCCCCTTATTTCAATAACACTTCTGCTGCCCGTAAGGCTTCGGGCGTCAGTTTGTCGTTGCTCAACATCTTGGCGATCTCGGTGATGCGCTCTTCGCGTTGCAGAACGCGGATATGGGATTGGGTGCGCTCGCCTTCGTTGTCTTTGTAGATGTAGTAATGATGGTCGGCTTGGCTGGCCACTTGGGGCAGGTGGGTGATGGAGATGAGTTGCAGCGCATTGCCCATCTTTTGCATGATGTTACCGATTTTGGCTGCCACTTCGCCCGAGACACCCGTGTCGATCTCGTCGAAGATGAGGGTGGGGATGTAGTTGTAGTCCGACACGGCACTCTTGATGGAGAGCATCAACCTCGAAAGCTCGCCACCCGATGCCACACGACGGAGGTCGTCGACGGCAATGCCTTTGTTGGCAGAGAAGAGGAAACGGATGGCATCGCTGCCTTTGCTGCCAAAGTCATCTTGTTTTTCCACACTGACTTGGAACTGCGCGAAGGGCATGGCCAGCTGCTGAACCAATGATTTGACTTTTTCACCGAACGCCGTAGCGGCCTCACAACGCTTGCCATGCAAGGCATTGGCCAAATCTGAAAGGCGCTTTTCGCTTTCTTTCAGTTCTTTCTCTACCTTTGAGATGGTCTCGTCGATGTTCTCAAAGGCGTTCACCTTTTCTTTCAGACTGTCTCTAAGTGTGATGAGCTCGTCATACTCCTTGACGCGGTGCTTCATCATCAGGCGGCTGATCAGGTCGTAGCGCTCTTGGAGGCTTTGCAGTTGCTCCTCGTCGAATAGGGTGTCGCCTTCGTGGCGGCGCAGTTCGTAGGCGATGTCTTTCAGCTCGACTTTCAGGGTTTCCACGCGCTCCTGAAGGCTTTCTGTGTCGGGCAAGAGGCGCTTGAGGTGCGAAAGGGTGGAGGACAACTCATTGCATTGGCCCAAAATCGCCGTCTCCGAGTCTTCCATCAAGTTGTTGGCGGTGACGAGCAAGGTCTTGATTTCTTCGGCATTCTCCATCACGCCGAGGGTCTGTTCGATGTCGGCATATTCGCCTTCCTTGAGGTCGGCCTTGTCGAGTTCGTCAAGTTGGAACTTGAGGTAGTCGTTCTCGGCGGTGTTTTTGGTTGCCATGTCTTTTAGCGCATTCAACTGACGTTTGAGCGCGTTGTAGTTGCCGTACTCCTCTTGGTAGAGGGCAAGCGTTTCGGTGTTTTGCGCGATGTCGTCCAAGAGCTTGAGTTGGAAGTCGGCATCGGTGAGTAGGAGCGAGTCGTGCTGCGAGTGGATGTCGACCAGTCGGCTGCCCAGCTCTTTCATGGTCTGCAAAGCCACCGGGGTGTCGTTGACGAAGGCACGGCTTTTCTTCTGCGGGTTGAGTTCGCGGCGGAAGATGCAGTCGGTCTCAAAGTCAAGGTCGTTCGACTCGAATAATGGCCTTAATGACTCGTCGTCCAATTCAAACTGTGCCTCCACGACACATTTTTTGTCCTGGTCATAGAGCACGCCAGTGTCGGCGCGATCGCCCAAAGCAAAGCCCAACGCGCCGAGCAAGATGGACTTGCCGGCGCCAGTCTCGCCCGTGATGACATTGAATCCTTTGTCGAAGCTGACAGTCAGCTCGTCAATGAGAGCGTAATTGCTGATGTGCAATTGCTTGAGCATAAAACGGGATTAAAATCCTTTGTTTTGGAGCATGGCTTCGTAGCGCGACGACTGCGACGGGTCGATGGTCTTCATGACATTGGAGGCCTCGGTCCTGATTTTCATCTCGCCCTGTGAGAAGATTTGGATGATTTCGTCGCGCTTGCTCTCGATAAGGAGCTGCAGGAAATAGCACATGGGGTTGCGCTCATATATGCCCTGCAGGTTGCTAATGGCGTTAAAGATGGCTTCGCGGCCTTGCTCGGGATGCTCGGCCATGACGTCAAGACCGTTGCGATGGTAGTCATAGAGGAATTGGCGCAGCGGTTGGTAAGAAGGGTTGTTGATGTCGCTGATGATGGCGTGTCGGTTCTGCCGACCCGTAGAACTCCATCCGTTGTCGCCACCGGCTTCTTGCGGAGCGGCGTTGGCGATGGTCTCGGCAATGTCGAAAAAGGGCGTACCGCCATTAAGCGAAAAGGAATCGAAGTCGAGGCCAAGGAAGAGGTAGACGTAGAACCCGATGGTGCTGGTCAGGTTGGAGATATAGGTGTTGGGGTTGAAGTCGAGCGTCTGTCCCTCGGTGTATTCAAAGGTGAACTTGCGGTCGATGTAGTTGAACATCGGGGTGCTGTAGTTTGACTTGTATACGGGACGGCGCAGGGCGAGGTTGATTTCGGCCGTGATGTATTCGCCTTCACGGCCGGTCACGTCAACGAGCATGGAACACTCTATCTTCTCTGCCTGTCTGAAATTGATTTCAGTGAATTTGGTGTTGTTGATAAACTCGTAAAGGGAGGTCTGCAGGTTCTGGTAGATGGTCTTGTCGCTGCCTTGCACCTTGTTGGAGTTGACGCGCACATCGCATTGCAGCTCTTGTGCCTGCAACGGGCCAAAGGCTAACATGCAGACGAGGACTGAAAGTATTGTTGCTACTTTTTTCATGGCTCTCCCTTTTGCTTACGGTTCAGAAGTCTTCTTGGCTCTCCTTGGCGGGGTTGCGGAAGTAGATTTGGTCGTGGAGGAACTCGTGGATGGCAATCAAGGTGGGCTTGGGCAAACGCTCGTAGAACTTTGCGATTTCGATCTGTTCCTTGTTTTCAAACACTTCCTCCAGACTGTCGTTGGTGATGGAAGCGAACGACTCGATCTTCTCGTTGAGTTCGGCTTTCATCTCCGCGGCAATCTGGTTGGCTCTGATGGACAGGATGGCCACAGTCTCGTAGATGTTGCCCGTGCCTTTGTAGAACTGGTCTTTCTGACGGGTGACAACCGTCGTTTCGGTCTTAATTTTCTTGAAATCCATGGTTTATTTGATGTTTTGTAATTTCTTTCTTGCTTTTTCTGCAATGTTGTTGGTCTCGCTCACATATTTGCTCTCGGGATAGAGGTAGGAGAGGGTGTTGCAATGCTCGACGCATGACTCGTAACGCTCGCGTTGTTTTTCGGGAATGCTGTTCTCGGCATAGTCGAAGTAGGTCTTTGCCATGTCATAGAGGATCTCCTCACGGTGAGACGTGTTGGGGTATTTCTTCAGCATGTTCTCGAACGAGGTGATGGCAGCGCTATAGTTCTCCATGCGATAGAACAACCGGCAGATGTTGTAGTCTTTCTCTTCCAGCTTGTTGTTCAGGTTGGTCAGTAGCTGGTTGGCGCGGTCGAGGCTGTCGCTGTTGGGGTAACGTTCTGCAAACGACTTCAGCAACTTGATGGCGTTGTGCGTGCTGGTCTGGTCGAGGCCCGACTCGGGAGAGAGCATGTAGTTGCAATACGCGTTCATGTAGGCCGCCTTCTCGGCATCTTTCGAGAAGGGATAGGTCTGCACGAAACGGTTGTAGTAATATGAGGCAATCTCGTAGTCTTCTTGGAGATAGTAGCATTGGGCGGTCTTATAGGTGATCGACTCACCGCGCGGGGTGTTACGGAACGAAGCCTGCAGCAGGTCGAACAATTGCAAGGCGTGGTTGTAGTCGCCACGCTCGTAATAGTCAACCGCCACCTCATATTTCGCCTCGTTGTCGGTGCTCTTCACCAATCGGTTGAAGTCGTTGCACGAAGAGAAGGCTGCGAGGCACAAAACCGCCAATATCAATATCCTATTTTTCATCGGGCTGCAAAATTACTCATTTTTGCGTTAATAACGGGTGCTTTTCGCTTTTATTTTTCGATGACAACTTTTTCCGTTTGGGTTCCGTCGGCTGTCAGCTG
This sequence comes from uncultured Bacteroidales bacterium, assembly GCA_900318085.1. Classification (GTDB taxonomy): domain Bacteria; phylum Bacteroidota; class Bacteroidia; order Bacteroidales; family F082; genus Limimorpha. Next base: position 77,412 of record ONJF01000003.1, on the reverse strand, counting down.
CAGGAAATAAACGCCTCTGTCAAGTCCCGATGCATCGATGCGGGTCTGGTCGTGGCCTTTGCCCGACATGATTTGTTGGCCGATGCTGTTGAAGAGTTTATAGGTGAATTCACCCCTGGCGTTGATGGTGAATGTGCCGTTGTTGGGGTTGGGATAGACACTCGGCAGGAAGCCGTCATCAATCAGCGACATGTCTTTGATGGTAACGGTGACTTCGCCTGAAGCCGAGTTGCCCTGTCCATCAGTGACGGTAACTTTATAGGTGGTCTCTTCTTGGATAGGCGTGGCGATGGGGCAGCAGATGGCAGGATCGTCGAGGGTCTCGGCAGGTTCCCAGAGGTAGGTGTAGTTGCCATCGCCACCAGTGACGACGGCGGTGAGTTGCGAACTGTCGCCTTCGTTGATGAGCTCTGGGTCAGCGGTGACCTCGATGCTCATAGGATCGTAGTTGCCTATACAGGTCACGGTGGCCACCCAACCGGTGGCGTTCACGCCTTGGTCGGAGGTGAAACGGAAGGTGAGGGCACCCGCTTCGTTGTTGGCGGTCACTTCTCCCGGACCGTTTGTACCGTCATAGCGCCCGATTTGAGTGGCGTTGGTGGAAGTGCCATCGAACACATAGAGGTAGTCATAGCCCGCTTCGGTGTTGAATTCGGTGAAGTTGACGCGGATCATGCTGCCCTCTGTGCCGGGGAGGAAGGTCATCGTGTAGTCTCTATTGTTGTTGTAGTTGTTGTCGGGACCGCCGTTGTCGTAGAACATGGCGTTGCAGGTCTCAACGGTGCCGTTTTGCATGTTGTAGGACTCGCGGACATGGATGTAGTCGGTGCGGGTCAGCGTCTCGCTGTTGCCTTCGGCATCACTGATGGTCAGCGTGACGTCGAAGTCGCCGACTTCGTTGTAGGTGATGTTGCTCGGGTTCTGTTGCGTCGAGGTGGCAGGAGTGCCGCCTTCGAAGGTCCAGCTCCATGAGACGATGTCGCCAAACGAGCCGTCGGTGAAGTTGACGCTGCCTCCCAGTGCGACTTGTGTTGTCGAGGCGTTGAAACTTGCCACCATGCAACTGCCAGGCACAAGCTGCACGTCAACGTTGATGGTCTCGCCATCGGCGATGGTGACATCGAAGATTTTCGGGCAGTAGCCCTCCTTGCTGACGACGAAGGTCCAACTGCCACCCTTGATGGGACGGTAGAAATCGCCCATGACATGGGAAGTGACTTCTGAACCATGATGGTCGTGGCCGCTGACCGTGACCAAAGCGCCTTCGATGGGCTGTCCGGTGATGCTGTCCGTGACGATGCCGCGTACGCCTTTGGTGCACTGCTCAATATAGGTCAACATGCTGTTGTGGTTGTAGTTCCAGAAGTTGGGCAGTTGCGAGGCGTTGGGTGTCTTGCTGTTGGAGCATTCGATGGTGACCTCGCGACATTGGCCGTAGTAGTTCATATAGTCTTGGCGGCTGCCCGTAATGGTATACCAAGCATAGCCATTGGTGATGCCGTTGTTGTAGTCGGTCATGTAATTGTTGCTGACTTCATGGGTGAGGTTGGCGTATTCATGGCAGACCATTTGCCACCAGGCATCATCGGGATGGAGGGGCTGGTAGGTGTCCCAAGGATAGTTCATCACCTCGGCGCCGCCATGGTAGTTGGCACTCATCGTGAACAGATGCTCTTGCGCCAAGTCCATCATCCATTGGCACTCGTCCTGATAATAGGAGGCTCCGTCGGGGTGTGGGCCGTCGTCGAAGTCGGGGAAGTGACGGTTCAAGTCGATATGGTTACCATTCTCACGCGTGGCGCCATAAACGGTGTTGTTGCCGCCATGGTAGGTGCCGTCAGGATTGGTGCAAGGGAAGATGAAGAGGTCGACATTGTCCAGGATGTTGAGGATACGTGGGTCGTTGCTGGTGCAGAACTCGTCGATGAGGCGCAGCATCAGGATCATGCCCGTCACCTCGTCGCCGTGCATGGTGGAGGTGTAGAGGAAATGGGGCTTGCCGTCGGCTTGGCCGTTGTTGAGGCGTGCGCCCATCAGCTTACGGCCACTGGCCAGTGTGCCTAACTCGATATAGGTGCAACGGTCGGGATGGTCGGTGGCAAATTGCTGCATCATGGCTTCATATTCGCCGTAGGTGAGGTAGGAGTCCCAGTCGTAGGTGCCACGAGTGGCGTCGTGCATGACGGGCATCTCGCGCATCGAGGGCGGGGTCATCAGCGTGGGTTGATAGCCTAGCTGGATGAGGTTGTCGTATTGGCGTTGGTTGGCGTATGCGATGACGGTCTTGCCATCGGTGCCGTCAACGGAACAGAGGTCGCTGATGGCTTGGATCTCGGTCGGTTTCAAAACGGTAAGGGAGAAGTAATACTCACCTCTCTCTTGCATGAGCTGCTCAAGGTCTTTCTGACCGTTTTGGGCAAAAATGTTGCCACTGATGATTGCGGCAAGAATAAGGATAAAACAACGTAAGGTTTTCATATTTTGTTATCTGTCTTTTAATTGTTTCCATTCTTCAGTGATCTCGGCCTCCACCTTGTCGTTTACGGTGACCAAAGGCAGACGCAGCACATTCTCGCACAGCCCCATGTGGCTCATCAGGCACTTGATGCCAGCAGGGTTGCCGTCGGCGAAGATGAGTTGGTTCATGCGGAGCATGGCATAGTGTAGGGCGAGGGCTTCCTCGGTGCGACCCTCTTTCATCGCATGCATCATGCGGGAGAAGGGCCTTGTGTAGGCGTTGGCGGCCACAGAGATGACGCCTTGTGCGCCAAGGGCCATCAAGGGTTGGGTGATGCCGTCGTCGCCCGAAAGCACATCGAAATTGTCGGGTTTGTCGCGCAGGATCTCCATGATCTGCTGCAGGTTGCCCGAGGCCTCTTTCACGGCGATGATGTTGGGGTGCTTGGCCAGCTCCACGCAGGTGGTGGCTTGCAGGTTGACGCCCACGCGGCCAGGGACGTTGTAAACCACCACTGGGACGGGACAGGCATCGGCGATGGCCTCGAAGTGGGCCCTCATGCCGCGTTGGTTAGGCTTGTTGTAGAAAGGTACCACGCTCAAGATGCCCTGGATGCCCGTGAAGTCTTGGGCCTTGACGGCCTCGACGACGGATTGCGTGTTGTTGCCGCCCATGCCCAACAGGATGGGCAAACGGCCTTCGGTGGCTTCAAGTATGGTGCTGATAACCAGTTTCTTTTCTTCTGCAGTCAAGGTCGGCGCCTCGGAAGTCGTGCCCAAGACGACCAAGAAGTCGGCACCGTTGTCGATGACATGGTTGACGATGCGGGTCAACGCTTCGACGTCGACCGAAAAATCATCTTTAAAAGGAGTGACCAATGCCACGCCTGTGCCTTTGAATATATTATTTTTCATGTTGTTATGGATTAGCGGTTTGAGATCCCATCAAGGCTTTCATATAGTTATGAAGCACATGGATGTTGGAGACGGGGTCGGTGGCGCGTGGATTCTCGATGATCAGGTCATAGATGCCCTGGCTCTTGCTTTGGTGGAAACAGATTCGGAAATCCGCTTTCGGCAAGGTGCAGAGGTAGTCGCTGATTTCGGCATTCTTGCCCGCCATGTTGATGAGTATCGCGCTGAAAGGCAGCTTTTTGAGGAACTCGTGCTTGTCAGGCTTCAACACACTCATGAAGCCGAAGTCCTTGGGCGTGATTTCGGTGTAGAGGTCGCTCTGCAGGATGGTGTCCGACATCTGGTTGCACAGGATGACGAAGCCGCACCGGTTGGCACCAAAGAGGCTTTTTACACTGCTCTCGATGTTCTTGACGATGCTCTTGTCGCCTTCGTCCAAGATAATCAAAATGGAGTTAATTCGCTGAAGATTAGGCATTTTTGTTGCCGGTTTTTCAGCGAGAAACTGCTCCAGTGCGCGTTTTAAGGCCCTATTTCTAAGGTAGGATGAAAAATTCATGCCGCAAATGTAGGGAAATTCTATGAAATAGGATGTCTTTTTGTATAAAAATCACTAATTTTGCACTAGAAATCCGATGCGATATTCGGAGGATGTTAGATAATGATAAAAATATGATTGTCACTATATTAGGAAGCGGAACATCACAAGGCGTACCTGTCATCGGCTGCACCTGTGCCGTGTGCCAATCCCAGGACTTTCGCGACAAACGTCTCCGTACCTCCATTTTGATCCAGACTGACGAGGTGACGGTCGTCGTGGATGCGGGTCCCGACTTCCGCCAGCAGATGTTGCGCGAGAACGTCACCAAGCTCGACGCGGTGCTCATCACGCACGAACATAAGGACCATATTGGAGGCCTGGATGACTTGCGCCCTTATATATTTATGCAGCATAAGCCCATGACGCTCTATGTGGACGATACGGCGCTTCCTGAAATCAAGCGCGAGTATTCCTATGCCTTCGATGAGCACCCTTATCCTGGTGCGCCTACCTATGACATTCGACGTCTTGACGAGACGCCCTTCGATATCGGTGACTTGCATTTTGTCCCAATCAAACTGAAGCATTACACTTTGACTTGCTATGCCTTTCGCATCGGCAATTTCGCTTATGTCACCGACTTGAGCGAGATCTCCGAAGAGGCGATAGAGAAGTTACAAGGCGTTGAATATCTGGTTATTGAGGCTTTGCAGAAAAAGAAACACTACTCGCATCTCACCTTGGATGAGGCCATTGAGATATCACGGAGGGTGGGGGCGAAGAAGACCTGGTTCACGCATTGCAGCCACAGCATGGGCCTCGCCGCCGACATCAACCGTGAGTTGCCCGAAGGCATGATGCTCGCCTACGACGGACTTAAAATTCCAATTCCATAAATTATAATGAATGCTGAATGCGGAATGAAGAATGCGGAATGAAGGCCAAGCCTAGCGACGCATTGCGACATTCAGCATTCAGCATTAACTTCGTTGAATCTTCGATTTCCTAATTCCGCATTAATAATGAAAGCAACTTATTCCCAAAGACTGATCAAACTCGCAGATTTAAACCACCACCAGACCTTCTTCGCAGGTCGTTGTTCGGAGTGGTTTCTAGAGAGTTCTTATTTTGCTGTGGCACAATATGTTGATACCAAGGATACCGTCCTGCTGGTGCTCCATGGCATCGACTTCAAGTTCCCGATTTTCGCGGGCGACATCGTCACCTTCGAGAGCAAGGTCATCTCGGTGGGGCGCAGCACCTTGACGGTCTACACCAAGATGTACCGTAGCCGTGAGCCCGAAAAGATTGCCGCCGACGGCTTCGCCACCTTCTCTTATTTGGACGAAAACCACCAATCCAGGCCGCATGGCATCACGCTTGAACCGGAAACGGAGGAAGAACGCTTCTTGCAGCAACAAGCCTTGGAGGTGATGGAGGACTCGAAGCGCCGTGCTAAGGCGATGAATCAGAGATCCTAATCAGGCAAGAAACCCTAAACAATAGGAGTCATTGCGGACTTGATCCGTAATCTCCTAATCATTAGGACTCGCTTCGCGTCATTGCGAGGCACGAAGCAATCCAGAGAAGAGGCTGGAAGAGAATGTGATCCTAGCTTAACACAATGTCCAACCCTAAACCATAGGAGTCATTGCGGACTTGATCCGCAATCCCCTATTTCATTGGACTAACCATCTGATTATTAGTGTATCGTATAGAGTCGGGGATTGCGGGTCTGCCGCCCGCAATGACATCCCAGGAGAGGAGTGGCTCCCATAACGTCCAACCTTTAACCCACGGAGTCATTGCGGACTTGATCCGCAATCTCCTACTTCATAGGACCAACCCTCCTGAATTATTAGCGTATCGTTTAGAGTCGGGGATTGCGGGTCTGCCGCCCGCAATGACTTTCAATGAGAGGGATTTATACTACCCTAACTCCTTCGGATAGCAAATAAAATGCTTCACCACAGGCTGCGAAAGCACTGAAATATTCAGTTGGTCGGAGGCCTCGCTGATGTCCTTCAACGTGCCGTCCTTGTATAGGATGTTGATGGCCGGCTTCTTGGGATGGTAGGCGTGGTTCGAGGAGACGCCTTGCAGCAACGCGAAATCCGCCTCTTCCATAGACCATCCGTAATACTTTGCAATCTTATTCCGTATTTCTTCGATATAGTCCGGTTCGAACTCGCCCTCTCGCATCTCGATCTTAAACAGGTGCCTGTTAGTCAGTCGCTTGCAAAGCTCTGACAGCACACGGTCTTCGTCATCGCACCAGGCTTTCACGGCCGTCATCACATCGTAGTCGTCCAACTGGCAGAACTTGTCGAGGACGAAGTCGGGGTCATCGCTTTCGAAAGGCTTTGGGTTCTTGAGGAAGAACGACAGGGCAGGGGTGGCAAACAAGTCGCGTTCCTGGCTGAGCATCTTGGCGCGTTTCAGGATGTTGCGCAACATATACTCAGCACTCAGCACGGCCTTGTGCATGTACACCTGCCAATACATGATGCGCCGCGCCACGATGAAACTCTCCACGGAATAGATGCCCTTGGCCTCAATGGCCAACTCATTGCCGACGACTTCCATCATCTCCAAGAGACGCTCTGCATTCACACTGCCTTCGGCTACCCCAGTGAAAAAACTGTCGCGCTTTAGGTAGTCGATGCGGTCGACATCCAACTGGCTGGAAATGAGTTTTGTAAGAAAGCTTTTCTCGTATTCCCCTTTGAACATCTCGATGGCCATGTCCAGACGCCCCTCATGGATTTTGTTGAACTTCTGCATGACCTTCAGCGAAAGTTCCTCGTGTGAAATGCCTTGCACGATGCTGTTCTCCAAGGTGTGGGAGAAAGGACCATGTCCGCTGTCATGGAGCAGTATGGCCAGCGAGGCGGCCTCCAGCTCCTCTTCGCTGATGTCGTAGCCCTTGCCGCGCAGCAGCTGTATGGCGCGCCGCATGAGGTGCATGGTGCCGAGGCTGTGTGCGAAGCGCGTGTGGTTGGCTCCGGGATACACCAAATTGGTCATGCTGACCTGCTTGATGCGCCTAAGCCGTTGAAAATAAGGGTGCTCGATGATGTCGAAATGCAGCTCGTCGGGGATGCTGACGAAGCCATAGATGGGGTCGTTGAAGATCTTCTTTTTGTTGGATGCCGTAGCCATGGGCCATGAATTTTGCCGCAAAGTTAGTGTTTTTTTCGAAAAGTTGAGATTCCCCTGCGGGGAATGGAGTATGTCGTAATAATCGAACAGCGGCGGCTTGTGGCAGCTTGCGGTTTGTGAGTGCTGCTTGCCGCCGCCAAATACACACCACTAGCACTCCGTTCCCGAAGGGAATCTCAAAAAAGTTCATCCCCTTAAAACAAAATGCCTAATTTTGCGTTACCTCCCTATAAACATTTCATCTATGGACAAAACCACAATTCTTTGGGCCGACGACGAGATTGACCTCCTGAAGCCCCATATCATGTTTTTGGAACAGAAAGGCTATGAAGTAGTTACGGCTAACAACGGCTCCGACGCCATCGACCTCGTGCGCCAACGCCATTTCGATATCGTTTTCCTCGACGAGCAGATGCCGGGCATCTCGGGCATCGAGGCCCTCGAAGTCATCAAGCGCGAATACCCCAACCTCCCCGTGGTGATGATCACCAAGAGCGAGGAGGAACGCATCATGGAGGACGCCATCGGCTCTAACATTGCGGATTATCTGATTAAACCCGTCAACCCCAACCAGATCCTGCTTTCGCTGAAACGCAACCTCGAGAACCGTACGTTGCGCGACGAGAAGTCGTCGATGCGCTATCAGCAGGAATTCCGCCAGATCAGCATGGACTTGAATAACAACCTCGACTTCGACGAATGGATTGCCTTGTATAAGAAGCTGGTGCGCTGGGAGTTGGAGCTGCAAAAGTCTACCGACGAAGGCATCAAAGGCATCCTCGCCGACCAGAAACAAGAGGCCAACACGCAGTTCACACGCTATATCGAACGTAACTATGTGGACTGGATCCAAGGCAAGTCGGAGAAACCCGTCATGTCGCACACCGTGGTACGCGACAAGGTAATCCCCCGCCTCGACGAGAGCGACAAGCCGCTCTTCCTCATCGTTATCGACAACCTGCGCTACGACCAGTGGAAGGCTATCCAGCCGCTCATCGAGACCTATTTCCGCGTGGAGGCCGACGACATCTATTACAGCATCCTGCCTACTACTACGCAATACGCCCGTAATGCCCTTTTCGCTGGGCTAATGCCGCTCGAGATCCGTCGCCGCTACCGCCAATGGTGGGTCGACGAGGAGGACGAAGGCACCAAGAACCAATACGAAGGCGAACTTTTGGGCGAGCAGCTGAAGCGCTTCGGCAAGAACATCAAATACTCTTATAATAAGGTGTTGAACCTACAGGCGGGCAAGAAACTCTACGAGCAGATGTCCAACCTGATGCCTAACAAGCTGAATGTCATCGTCTACAACTTCGTCGACATGCTCTCGCACGCCCGCACCGAGATGGAGATCATCCGCGAGCTGGCCGACGACGAGGAAGCCTACCGCTCACTGATGTACTCGTGGTTCGAGCACTCTAGCCTCTTCGACATGATGCGCTTCATCGCCGAGAAAGGCTGCGACATGATCATCACCACCGACCACGGCTCCACATACGTCGAGAAGCCTGTCCGCATCTTGGGCGACCGCGAGGTGAACACCAACCTGCGCTACAAGTACGGCAAGAACCTGAAATACAACCCGAAGGAAGTCTTCGAGGTGAAAGACCCCGAGAAGATCTTCCTGCCGAAGGCCAACTTGAGTACGACCTACGTCTTCGCTGGGGAGAGCGACTTCTTCGCCTACCCGAACAATTACAACTATTATGTGAGCTACTACCGCAACACCTTCCAGCACGGCGGTATCTCCATGAGCGAAATGCTGATCCCAGTGACGCATCTCACGGCGAAGTAAGGAGATTCCCTTCGGGAAATCGAAGATTCAACGAAGTTAATGGAGTGTTAGCCGTGTATATTTGGCGGCGGCAGGTAGGGCTTACTATGCGTAGGCACCACGAGCCGCCGCTGTTTATGCTTTTATTGGCTTGCCATTCCCGCAGGGAATCTCTAAAAAAGTATTATCTTTGCAGCGCAAATACCAATGAAATGAATTCCAAAGAATTCCATATTGCCAGCGTGGAGCAACTCTCGAAGGTCTCCGAATACCTGCTTTCCCTGCGTGAGGAAGCCGATATCATTGCATTCTATGGCTCAATGGGCGCAGGTAAGACCACACTCATCAAGAACCTGTGCCACAAAATGGGTGTCACTGATGAGGTGAACAGCCCGACTTTCGCCATCGTCAATGAGTATGTCACAGAGGAGGGAGAATCGGTCTATCATTTTGATTTCTATCGCATTAAGAAATTGGAAGAGGCCTACGACATAGGCTATGAGAACTATTTCGACAGCGGTAACCTCTGCCTCATTGAGTGGCCAGAGATGATCGAGCCCTTGCTGCCTGAAAAGTATATCCGTGTTGATATTCAGCATGGCGAGACGGATGATGAACGGGTGATTGATTGTCAAGTAATAGAATGATAGCGTTGCTATATGATGCAGAAACGACAAAACCACTCCTCAACCGTCATTCCGGACTTAATCCGGAATCTCCTATGCATGAAGGACACCCTTCAGCAAAGGAGATGGCGGATCCTTGTCCGCCATGACGGTAAAGGGTATAATGTGCCTTGAAATGAACGAAAGACTGAAAACAATACTAACCAATGCCTCCCAAGTCTTCATCCTCACCGATGAGAATGTGGCACCCTTCTGGCTGCCTGAGGTGGCCCATTGGCTACATTGCGATTCGGCAATTGATATTGTCATCAAGGCGGGGGAACAGCATAAAAACCTGCAAACCGTCCAGAGGATTTGGAAGACCTTGATGAAGCATCATGCCGATCGTAACGCCTTGATGATCAACCTTGGCGGCGGCACCATCACCGACTTGGGCGGTTTCGCCGCCTCCACCTACAAGCGCGGCATCAAGTTCATCAATGTGCCGACTACCTTGCTCGCCATGGTGGATGCTGCGATAGGAGGGAAGACGGGCATCGACTTCGGTGGCGCGAAGAACCAAATCGGGACATTTGCCGAGGCGGAAGAGGTGCTGATTAAGCCTGTGTTTTTGTCGACTCTGCCTGAAAGGGAAATCCTGTCGGGTATGGCCGAGATGCTGAAATATGGCTTTATCGCTGATTCCAAGTTGTTGGAAATCAATCTAGAGAACTATCAGCAGCATATCGCTCGTTGTGGAGAGATCAAGCGCGAGATGGTGAAGAACGATCCCTTTGAAAAGGGTCCGCGCCAGGTGCTGAACTTCGGCCACACCCTCGGTCATGCTATCGAGAGCCATTGCCTGACGACGGATGCTCCCCTGTTGCATGGCGAGGCCGTGGCTCTCGGGATGTTGGCCGCACTATGGCTCTCTGTGCAGCAATGTGGCCTTGACGAAAAGGTCATGCATGATTACGAGCAGCGACTGCCCATGCTCCTGTCGGAAGCGCAAGTCGATCTTTCGGAAGCCGACATTGAACCTATCATGACCTTTCTCGCTCACGATAAGAAAAACAAAGGGGAGAAGCCGCGGTTTGTGCTGCTTGAAGCCGTCGGAAGACCCGTGTGGGGTGTTGCGGTAGACTATGACGCCGTCAAAAGGGCGCTTGAATACATCATAACGAAAGAGTATGGGAAACGCTGACCAATACCCCTTGTCCTCATTGCGGGCGCAGACCCGCAATCTCCTGAACAATAGAGACGCCTCTTTTTGCTCAGGAGATGGCGGATGTTCCTCCGCCATGAGGACAAGGAGCGGGAGAGTGTTGCGTTTCGGTGAGGTTACTCTTCCTGCCAGCAAGAGTGAGAGCAACCGCGCCCTGATGATTGCGGCATACGGTGGGTTTGCACCTGATTTCCAGAATCTTTCGGATTCAGGTGACACCATGGTCTTGTCGGAAGCCCTTCGTAAAGCACAATCTGGAGAATCGATAATCGACATTGCCGATTGCGGCACGGCTGCGCGGTTCCTGACGACCTACTTAGCCTGCCATGAAGGCGATTGGCTCTTGACGGGTACCGAACGTATGAAACAACGTCCCATGGCCCCGTTGGTGGAGGCTTTACGCTCGTTGGGTGCCGAAGTCCAATATATTGAAAACGAGGGCTGTTTGCCACTGCATATCAAGGGAAAGACCATCTCGGGTGGCAAAGTGCAGATGGATACGACACGCAGCAGCCAATTCGCTTCCTCATTGTTGCTGGCTGCCCCGATGTGGCCGCGGGGTCTTGAGATGAACCTGGTGGGCCACCTCTCTTCTGTGCCCTATCTCCAGATGACCTTGGCCATGATGCGGCATTTTGGTGCTGAATGCGAGCTGCAAGGGGAGAGGGTGGCGGTATCTCCAAAGCCCTATGAGTCAATGGGTTTTGCCGTTGATTCTGATTGGAGTGCGGCCTCCTATTGGTATGAGATGGCGGCGTTTAGTGAGGAATGTGAGATTAGGCTGCATGGATTGGCCGGCCTTGTGGTCCCTGAGCCTGCGGTCCCTGAGGCCCCTCGAAGGGTCGAAGGGCCGACGGGTTCGGTGACCTCGGCATGTTGGCAAGGCGATGCCATCATCGCCGAATGGATGACGCACTTAGGCGTGGGTACCTTTGTTGATGGCAACGACCTCATATTAAGGAAAATCCCTTTCGAGAAGCGCCCCCTGTCTTTCGATTTCTATGACCATCCCGACCTCTATCCGACCCTGGTGGCCACCTGCGCTGGTCTGCATGTGGAAGCCTGTTTCACCGGCCTCGACAACTTGCATCTCAAAGAGTCGGATCGGGTGGAAGCCATGCAGCAGGAACTGGCCAAATTGGGTGAACCTGAAATCCACTTCTGCGCCCATGGCGACCACCGCATCGTGATGGCCTTGGCGCCACTCTCCATGCTGGTAGGCCCTGTCGCCTTCGACCACCCCGAAGTGGTGGCCAAGTCTTATCCCAACTTTTGGAACGACGCCTCTTTTCTGCAAATTCTGCCCTAAATAACGCGATTTTTGGATTATTTTTCCTTATGTGAAAGAAAATCTCTATTTTTGCTCGTTTTTATAGAGCGATATGAAAGTAGAGTTGTTTGTACCCTGCCTGATCGACCAATTCTTTCCACGGGTCGCTGCCGATACCATGAAGGTGTTGCAGCGCACCGGGGTGGAGGTGGAATACAACCCGGAGCAGACCTGCTGCGGCCGTTTCGCCTACCATGCCGGTTTCTTGGAAGAAGCCAAGGAGTTGGGCGACAAGTTCCTCAACGATTTCTCGTACGACGGTCCTGTAGTATCTCCCTCGGCAGCCTGCGTGCATTACATCAAGAAGCATTATCCCGAACTCTTCTTTAACACCGCCAACCACTTGAATTTCAAGCGGATGGTGTCCAATGTCTATGAACTGACCGATTTCTTGGTCAACAAGGTGCATTTCGACAACTTCGGCGCGGAGTTCCCGTATAAGGTGACCTTCCACGACAGTTGTAGTGCCCTGCGAGGCCTGGGCTTGGGCAAGGAAGCACGGCAACTCCTCTCCAAGGTGAAGGGGCTGGAACTGGTGGAGATGAAGCAGACCGATATGTGCTGTGGTGCCGACTTCTCGCTGAGGATGAACCACGAGACCTTGTCGGAGGGCATGGCGAACCATAAGGTGAGAAACGCCTTGAATACTGGAGCGGAATACATCGTCTCTACGGATATGACCTGCCTGATGCACCAAAAGGCCTACATCGAGAAGGAAGACTTGCCGATTAAGGTGATCCATATTGCGGAGGTTTTGGCATCTGGGTGGGAGTGATTGAAATAGGGATTGGACCTCCTTTGCTTCGGCTATAATCAGCCATTGCAGGCATGCAACCACGTTGTAACTTCGCTCTTTCTTCGCTTAACCATACCCTTTGAGCGAGAGTAGGGCGAATGAAGAGCGAGAGTAGGGCGAAAGAAGAGCGAAGAACCAAAATTGAAAAAAGACAAATGAACGACTATTACATACACGAAAGCAGCTACGTCGATGACAACGTGACCATCGGCAAGGGTACGAAGATCTGGCATTTCTGCCACATCCAAAAAGGTGCCGTGATTGGCGAGAACTGCTCCTTTGGGCAGAATGTCAATGTCGGCAACAATGTGAGGATTGGCAACAATGTCCGTGTGCAAAACAACGTCTCCATCTACGAAGGCGTTGAAATCGAAGATAACGTGTTCTGCGGACCGAGCTGCGTGTTCACCAATGTGACCACGCCTCGTGCGCATTTCCCCGTACATGGCATCTATGCCAAGACCAAGATTTGCGAAGGCGCCTCATTGGGAGCCAACTGCACCGTGGTGTGCGGCCATACGGTGGGCAAGAGCGCCCTTATCGCCGCTGGCGCCGTGGTCACCAAAGACGTGAAGCCTTATGCCCTGATGGCCGGCGTGCCTGCGCGCCAGATCGGATGGGTCTGTGAATGCGGCAAACGCCTTGACGCCTCGCTGCAATGCGAATGCGGGCGGAAATATGTGGAGACTAACGGAAATTTGGAAAGAATGAGGAATGTTGAATGCGGAATGCGGAATGAGGAATGAACTGAACAACTGAATAACTGAATAACTGAACAACTGACACCTGAACAACTGATAAAAATGCAATTCAGAGATTTAAAAACCCAATATAACGTCCTGAAGGACGAAATGGACAAGGCCATCCTCGACGTAGTCGCCTCATCGGCCTATGTCATGGGACCGAAGATCAAGGAGATGGAATCGGCTTTCGCCGAGTATGTCGGAGTGAAGCACTGTGTGGCTTGCAATAGTGGCACCGATGCCCTGTTGCTCGCCTTGAAGGCCTGGGATGTGAAGCCCGGCGACGCCGTCTTCGTGCCCAGTTTCACCTTCTTCGCCTCGGCCGAGGTCATCGCCATGCAAGGCGCCACACCCGTCTTCGTCGATGTCGACAAGGACACCTTCAACATGGATGTGGCCGACCTTGAGCGTAAGATCGAGCAGACGCGGAAGGCTGGCCAACTCACGCCTCGCGTCATCATCGCCGTCGACCTCTTCGGCCTTCCCGCCGACTTCAAGGCCATCCGTAAGATAGCGGACCGATATGGCCTTTATGTCCTCGAAGACGGTGCCCAAGGTTTCGGTGGTCGCATCGGCGAGCAAAAAGCCTGCACCTTTGGCGATATCTCCACGACATCGTTCTTCCCCGCCAAACCCGTAGGCTGCTATGGCGATGGCGGTGCGGTGTTCACCGACAACGACGAATGGGCCGCGTTGCTCGAGTCCTATCATATCCATGGCAAGGGCAGCGACCGTTACGACAATGTGCGCATCGGCATGAACTCGCGGCTTGATAGTATTCAAGCAGCCATCTTGATCGTGAAGTTGAAGGCTTTCAAGGATTATGAGTTGGTCGATGTCAACAAGGTGGCGGCTCGCTATACCGAGAAGCTGAAGGACGTGGTGAAGACCCCCATTGTCCCCGATGGCTTCTATTCGAGTTGGGCGCAATACACGTTGCAGGTGGAGAACAAGGAGGTGAGGTCCGGTTTGCAGGCGGCCTTGAAGGCGCTCGACATCCCTACGGCCAGCTACTATCCCATTCCGATGCATCGACAAACGGCGTTCAACTATCTGAACCCTGACGACAACCGTTGTCCCGTCTCCGACCAGTTGGCCGATACGGTCATCTCCTTGCCCATCCATCCTTATCTTTCGGAAGAAGACCAGGATAGGATCTGCAAGGCCGTTCGTGATTTTTTGACAAAATGATTATAAAACAAACCTATGGGCATTAAAAGTATCTTCAACGATATGGCGTCACGCGACAACTACGACGAGGTCATGGAATACCTTGCCGTTGCCGAGACCCAGCATGCCCCCAGGTTTGAATTCGACGATGCCCCTGAACAGTTGCGTGAGCTGATTGCGGTGGCCGAGACGCCCCGTGGTCCCAAGCGTTCGGCCTGGCTCAATGACTATGCGGAAAAGTCGTGGCAAGCGCCCGACGGGGAGGCAGAGGTATTGCTGGCCGAAGACCATCTCAACGCCATCCGTTACGTGAACCGTTACCTCCGCAAGGCCAACGCCAAGTTGAAGCAGGACGGTTATCTGGTCTGTAGCTTCGACACGGCCCAGAAACACCGTGCCCAGATTTTCAGCAAACACCCCAGGTTTCTTGCGCGGATTATCTATTTCTTTGATTTCCTGTGGCATAGGGCGTGCCCAAAACTCGGATTGACACGACGCTTCTACTATCTTTGTACAAAGAAGGTGAGGAAGGTCTTCCCGCGTCCCGAGATCTTGGGCAGGTTGTATTATTGTGGTTTCGAAGTCGTCAGCGAGCAGTACATCCACGACCGCTATTGTGTCATCGGCCAGAAGAAGCGTGCGCCGCATGACGAGCCGCACACCTATGGCCCCTTGGTGAAGTTGCGCCGTATAGGCAAGGACGGGAAGAAGTTCAATGTGCTCAAGTTCCGCACGATGTATGCCTATTCCGAATACCTGCAGACCTACATTTACGAGAACAACAACCTTGACGTGGGTGGCAAATTCAGCGATGACTACCGTGTCACGGAGTGGGGCAGGTTCCTGCGCAAGACCTGGCTCGATGAGTTGCCTATGTTCATCAACGTGTTGAAGGGACAGATGAAGATTGTGGGCGTCAGGCCATTGAGCCAACAGTATTTCAATCTCTATTCCAAAGAGTTACAAGAACTGAGGACTAAGACCAAGCCAGGCCTTTTGCCTCCGTTTTATGTGGACATGCCCGAGACCTTGGAAGAGATCCAGGACAGTGAGCGTCGTTATTTGGAGTCTTATTTGGAGCATCCTTTGCGCACTGACTGGAGGTATTTTTGGAAGATTGTTGGCAATATTGTTTTCAGGGGAAAACGTTCCAAATAATAACAAAGAAAATTGTCGCATTTTTTTCTTGTTTTATTTGAAAAATAATCCTTACTTTTGCAGATTGTAAATTTGGGTTAACTATTGCCTGAATGCAACAAAAAATGCCACTCTCTAATGTTTAAGGCAAGTGGTTTATTTACAAATAGTTATGCTTTCTTGATGTGAGTCAAGTGGCGAAGCTTTACACTTATCCGAAATGAGTAAAACAACTGAAAACGAAAACTGGACTACTGTCATCAAGCCCCGGACTGGGCTTTTTGAGGTGAATCTAAAAGAAATATGGGATTACCGTGACTTGTTGACCTTGTTTGTGAAGCGTACTATCAAGGTGCAGTACAAACAGACCATCTTGGGACCTTTGTGGTGGCTGATACAGCCTGCTTTGACGGTCATCATGTACATGGTGGTGTTTGGTGGTATTGCAGGGATCCCCACCGATGGCATTCCTCAACCCTTGTTCTATTTGGGAGGTGTGTGCATGTGGCAGTATTTTGCTGACTGTTTGGGAAGAACATCGAATACCTTCGTTTCTAATGCGGGAATTTTTGGTAAGGTATATTTCCCTAGGTTGATTATGCCTCTGTCAAGTGTCATTAGTAATTTGGTCCGCTTTGGCATCCAGTTGCTTTTGTTTGTTATTGTGTATGTTTACTATGCAATCATAGGCACGGCCCCATGTCCCAATTGGTATCTGCTTTTGTTCCCGCTGTTGGTAGTCATGATGGCGGGTCTGGCCCTGGGTTTCGGTATCATTATTTCATCGATGACAACCAAGTACCGTGATTTACAGATTTTGTTCTCTTTCTTTGTGTCGTTATGGATGTACGCTACGCCGATTGTATATCCTTTGAGTCAAGTAGTGGGAAAGCGAAAGTTCGGAATTGATGTGGCAACCGTTATGTGCCTCAATCCTGTGACTCCAGTGATTGAGACCTTCAAGCATGGCGCTTTAGGAGCTGGCCAGTTTATCGGTTGGGGCTGGTTGGCATATAGTTTTATTGTCATGTTAGTCCTTCTTGCTCTAGGCATTTTGATTTTCAATAAAGTGCAGAAGAGTTTCATGGATACAGTCTAATTGTTAATTGACAATTGAAAATTGAGAATTGAGAATTAGGGAAGTTTAGTGATTGGGAAAGATGGATAAGAAACAGATTACGGTTACATCGCCTTTGTTGCCTGACTTGGATGAGTTTCAGAAACTTTTGAAGGAGATATGGGACAGCAAATGGGTTACCAATAACGGTAGTTTCCACAAAAGGTTGGAAACCGCTTTGTGTGAATATCTGAAGGTTCCCTATATTAGTCTTTTCACCAATGGTACGCTTCCTTTGTTGACCGCTTTGCAAGCCTTGCGCATCACAGGTGAAGTGATTACAACCCCTTATAGTTTTGTGGCTACTACTCATAGCATCTGGTGGAATGGCTGCAAACCCGTTTTTGTGGATATTGATCCCTCCAATTGCGGCATCGATCCTGATAAAATCGAGGCGGCCATTACCCCGCATACGACGGCCATTATGCCCGTTCATTGCTACGGCAAGCCTTGTGATATGGAACGTATTCAAGCCGTTGCCGACAAATATGGACTGAAAGTCATTTACGATGCCGCCCATGCTTTTGGTGTGGAGGTAAATGGAGAGTCGGTGCTAAACCAAGGTGATATGGCCACATTGAGTTTCCATGCCACGAAGGTGTACAACACCCTTGAGGGCGGTGCTTTAGTGATGCATGATGCCGAGACCAAAAAGCGTGTGGACTATTTGAAGAACTTCGGCTTTGCGGGTGAGACGGAGGTCGTTGCCCCAGGCATCAACAGCAAGATGGATGAGGTGCGTGCCGCCTATGGTCTGCTGAACCTCAGACAAGTGGATGAAGCCATCGAGAAACGTCATCAGGTGGCCATTCGATACAGGGAGGCCTTGCGTGATGTCAAAGGCATTCGCTTCTTCGAAGATATGCCAGGCGTGCGTCATAACTACAGCTATTTTCCCATCTTTGTTGATGCGGATGAATATGGTATGACGCGTGATGAATTGTATTTCAAGATGAAGGAACAAGGTGTTTTGGGCAGAAGGTATTTCTACCCACTTATCAGCACTTTCAGTAGCTATTGCGGTTTGCCGAGTGCTGCTCCTGAGAATCTGCCAGTGGCGACACGGATTGCCAATGAGGTGATTTGTTTGCCAATGCATCATGAACTTAATAATGATGATATTGATAGAGTTTTGGAGATAGTTGATAACCATGGATGATATGAAGAATCTGTTAATTATTGGTGCCCGTGGATGGGGGAGAGAAGTGTATGACATAGCTAAAGATTGCATTGCTGCGGGGATGTGTTTGACTGTCAAAGGTTTTCTTGATGACAAGGCAGATGCTTTGGACGAATATGAAAACTACCCTCCAATCATTGGTCCTGTTGAGAGTTATCAGATTCAGGAGGATGACGTTTTTATTTGTGCTTTAGGAGATGTGGATTTCAAAAAGAAATACGCAGATATTATCATGGAAAAAGGAGGGACTTTTGTCACGTTAGTTCATCCGACTGCGTTATTAGGCAACAATGCAAAGATAGGTGTAGGGTGCGTGATTGGAGCATATGCAAACATCTCGTGTGATACGCGAGTGGGAGATTTTGTCACATTCAGTATTAGAGCTGGAATGGGACATGATTCCTCCATAGGGAATTATTCACATATTGGGGGGAATAGCTCGATTTCTGGATTCGTGTCGATTGGAGAGTTTGTGACAATGCATCCGGGTTGTATCGTTGTCCCTCGACGCAAGATAGGTGATCATTCAATTATTGGAACTGGTAGTGTGGTGCTGGGTAATGTGAAAGCTCATACTACTATGTTTGGCAATCCTGCAAAAAAAGAAGAGTTTTAGATAGAATATGCAAAAGAGCGTAATTGAGTATTTGGAAAGAACAGTCTGTTCTTTCCCCAACAAAGAGGCAGTGAAGGACTCTGAAATGAGTATTACATTTTCCGAGTTGTGGGATGCGGCAAAGCGTATCTCTAATGCTATTGTAGCGGAAGGAGTAGCGAAGAATAGCCCTGTTGGGGTGTATCTCTCCAAGGGATGCAAGATGGTGGAATCGTTTGCAGGTATTAGTATGTGTGGTTGTTTTTATATACCGCTTGATACTAAGTCACCTGATGCTCGTGTTTCTTCCATTTTGACGACATTGGATGCAAATTTAGTGATTACAGACAGGAATCATGCTGCACAGGTGGAGAGCTTCTTTATAGGCAAAGTGTTGGTGGTTGAAAATGTGTTGGCTAACGTGACTGCTGATGGAGGCGACGAGAATGATATGTTTCAGATAGATACGGATCCTGTTTATGCTATTTTTACTAGCGGTTCCACAGGTGCTCCTAAAGGCGTGGTCGTTGCTCATCGTGGCGTGATTGACTATATCGATTGGGCGGTTTCAACATTCCATATCACATCGGAGTCTGTGATTGGTAATCAAGCCCCTTTCTACTTTGACAATTCCACGCTTGACATATATTTGATGTATTGTACTGGCGCTACGCTTAAGATTATTCCTGAAAGTTGCTTTGCGTTCCCGGCAAAACTAATTGACTATTTAAATGAGAATAATATTACTTTTGTGTTTTGGGTACCATTTGTGTTGGTGAATGTGGCCAATTTAAACATACTTGAGACCAAGAAGCCTGAGTTCTTAAAGGATGTGTTCTTTGCAGGTGAAGTGATGCCCAACAAACATCTCAACTATTGGCGCAAGCATTTGCCCAATTGCCGTTATGTTAACCTTTATGGTCCGACGGAAATCACGGTTGACTGCACATACTTTGTGGTAGAGAGACCGTTTGCCGACGATGATCCGCTGCCTATTGGATTTCCTTGCAGAAACAGCGACGTGATGATTCTTGTGGACAGACAGCGTTTGGCAAAACAAGGTGAACAAGGAGAGTTGTGCGTGCGAGGTTCTTCTTTGGCTCTTGGCTACTATAACAATTCGGAAAAGACTATGGCAGCGTTCATCCAGAATCCTTTGCAAAGCCATTATCCCGAGACTGTTTATTGCACTGGTGACGTTGTTTATCAGAACGAACTGGGTGAGATTATGTACGTGGGTCGCGAGGACGCTCAGATCAAGCATAATGGCTATCGCATCGAACTGGGTGAGATAGAGACAGCTATCTTGGGTACCAATATGGTGGATAACTGCTGTGTGGTTTATGACTATGCCAACAAAAAAATAGTTCTGTTCTATCAGGCAAAAGTAGATTTGAATTTGGCCGAGTTCCGCAAGGCGCTTTCTGGAAGTATTCCGCGTTACATGTTACCGACCGAGTATCACCTTGAGGAGATCCTTAAGCAGAACAGTAGCGGAAAGATAGACCGGGCTTATTATAACAAGCTTCTCAGATAGTTATTATGCAGATTGTAAAGTCGATAGAAGACCTTCAACGTCAAGTGGCGGATATTCGTACTCTGCGGCTTGGTTTCGTTACCAATTTCTATCTTGACCCCGTCAAACACAGCATATGGATAGAAAAAGGTGATTGTTTTACTGAGAGAGTGGCTGATACCTTGTTCGTCATCAAGCAATCACTGTCTTTTTGGAATGTTTTCTATTGTTCTACATCCATTGATGCTTTGGGGAATGATATGGAGTTGTTCCTGACGCGATACTCCGATAGGATAATGATGTATGACTTGGTAGGTCGTGACATACAGACCAAGCCATTGGTGGATTTGTTTAAGGCAAGAGGATGTAGGGAGGCGTCATCACTTGTGAGAATGACACGGATGACTGAGCCGATAGATTATTTTCCCGATGCGACAATACGTCCAGCTACAGAGAAAGATTTGCCTTGGGTAAGCAGGCAACTTCATCAATATTTTGACGAGCGTGTCGAGCAGATTCCTTATGATGAGGAGCTGATGGACTTTATCCGTCACGGATGTATTCTAATTTGTGAAGAAGATAGTAATAAGGCAGGATTCCTTGTTTATGAGTCGAATGCCACCACGCTCTATCTTCGATACTGGTTCACAAATCCTGATTATCGAGACAAAAAAGTGGGCTCAAGGTTATTGCGTAGGTTTCTCGAAGTAGGGAAAGCTACTAAAAGGCAAATGCTCTGGGTGATTCGAACTAACGAAACAGCCAAGGTTCGTTATCAACATTATGGCTTCGCCGAAGAGAACATGTATGATTATGTAATGGAATATAATAGTGATCAAGAAACAAATATTACAATGGAAGAACAGATTATTAGGATTCTGACGGAGCTTCGTCCGGAGTTTGATTTCACACAAAAGGACATTGACTTTATTGAAGAAGGTATGCTTGATTCGTTTGATCTGGTTACTTTGGTCAGTGAATTGGATAACTATTATGGGATTTCCATTGATGGCCTGGATATTCTGCCAGAGAACTTTTGCTCGGTGGATGCCATCACCAAACTGTTAATAAAAAACGGAGCTAAATAAGCATGGATTTTCTCTTTAAGCATAAACGTATTGGTGGCATTCTCACAATCTTGCCCCAAAAGGCAGTGAAGTTTGAGGATGAGATGGCAAATTATAATTTCTCGCCTGTAAAAAGCATGAAGTTGAAGATGGCTATGGGCTATAACGAGCACCGCATTGCGGCCCCAGGGCAGACTTCTTCTGATTTTTGTCGGTTCGGTCTACAATATTTGTTTGACGAAGCGTTGCTGAAGCCGGAAGAGATTGATGCATTATTGTTTGTGTCGCAGTCTCCGGATTACTTTATGCCACCTACCAGTAATATGATCCATGGATATTTTGGATTGAAGCATGACTGTCTGTGTATGGATATCAATCAAGGTTGTGCGGGATTTGAAATGGGCGTGATACAAGCTTGTTTGCTCCTTGACCAGCCTGCCGTGAGCAAGGTGGTGCTACTGAATGCCGATGTGCTTAGCCCGAAGGTGAGCCCGCGTGATCGCAATAGCAAACCTCTTATTGGAGATGCTGCGGCGATTACGATTGTTGAGCAATGTGAGGAAGAGAACCCAATCTATGCCAATATCAAGATGGATGGTACGGGAGCGTTGGTGCTGAATATTCCGGCTGGTGGCTTCCGTTTGCCGAGTTCGCCCGAAACGGCTGTGATGGAAGAGGATGTGGCAGGCAACTTCCGCAGCAAGGATAATTTGGTGATGCAGGGAGACGAAGTGTTCAACTTTGTGCAGCGTGAGGTGCCTCCCATGATCGAACATCTTTACGAACAGAGTGGTGTCGACCGGCATGATGTGGATTGGTATATGTTTCATCAACCCAATAAGTTTATGCTGCACAAGCTTGCTGACAAGTTGGGCATCCCCCATGAAAAAATGCCAGCGAATATTGTAGAGAACTTCGGTAATGCTAGCGGAGTGACGGTGCCAACATGCATTAGTTTTAATTTGGGCGAACAGCTTTGCAATAGCGAGATGCGGCTTTGCATGGCGGGCTTCGGCGTTGGCCTCACTTGGAGCTCTCTCATGATGAAGATGGGATATTTGAAGTTTAATCAAATAATTGAGTTTTAATAAAATATGGAAGAACTGAAAGAAAAACTGGCCGAGATTCTTGAAGTGGAGGATCTTGATACCACGAAGAAATTCGGAGATTACGAAGAGTTTGATTCTTTGGCAGCATTGACAATAATTGCCATGTTGGATTCGGACTATCACCAATCAATGAAAGCCTCGGATATTCGTGGCTATGAGTCTATTGAGGCATTCTGCAATGCTGTTTTGGCATGAAGAGTATGACGGGCTATACATTGATAACTGGAGCCGCGTCTGATATTGGACGGCAAATCTGCATCAGTCTTGAGGCAGCTGGTCATGTTTTAATAATGACCGATCTTGAAGAAAGCGCATTGCTTGAAACGAGGTCGTCTTTGCGGTTTCCTGACAAGCACCACATCCTTCCACTCGATCTCTCTGAGGTAGAGCAGGTTGAGGTAACGCTTACTGATTACATGTTTAAAAACCACTTGGCTGTTTCCAATGTGGTTTTTGCCGCTGGAATCTTTGCTGTTAAGCCAATCAAAATGGCGAACTATGCATTCGTGAAGAAAAGCTTCGATGTTGCCTTGTTTTCCATTTTTGCCATCACACGAGTCTTGACTTCCAAGAAGACCAATGCAGGTAATCTTTGTGGTATAGTGATGATTTCCAGCGTTTCTGCTGTTTTGGGGACAAAGGGATATGGTACTTATGGCGCAGTTAAGGCTGCAATGCTTGGATTGATGAAATCCATGGCGGTGGAATTTGCTCCCCAGGTGAGGGTCAATGCTGTGCTGCCTGGCGGAATCCGTACTCGCACTACTAACTTTATTTTTGAAATGCAGGAGAATCCCAATCTGCGCTATTTGCTGGGAGAAGGAGAGAAAACGGATATAGCCAATATGGTAGAGTTTTTGTTGTCCGATAAGGCTCGCTGGATCACAGGCCAGGAGTTTGTCGTGGACGGAGGATTAACCACCTGTTAATAAGTGGTTTGGACGAGACAAGCGCAATGACTGAATGTGAAAGAATAGTGGCACAAGGTATCCTTCCCCAGTCCTTTTTTGACGAAGAAAGGATATGCGATTTTTTGGTTACGAAAGAGCGAAAAAAGTTGTGGGCTGTCGGTATTGATATGCTTGTTCGTTTTGATCAAGTTTGTCGTCAACATGATCTGCAATACTCATTGGCTTTTGGTAGCTTGTTGGGGTGTGTTCGTCATCATGGTTTTATTCCATGGGATGATGACATTGATGTGTTTATGCCGAGGAAGGACTACGAACGTTTGAAAAAGTATAGAAAAACATTTAAAGACCCCTATTATTTACAATTTCCTGGTTGTGATAACGGATATTCATTCTCTTTTGCCAAATTAAGAAATAGCAATACGACTGGGATTTCGTATGCATTTCGCTATGAATCGTTCAACCAAGGTTTTTTTATTGATATTTTCCCTTTGGATAATTACTGCCCTCAAAATATTGATGCTGATATAAAAACCATTAAGCACCTTGTGGCTGAAAGCAGTGCGTTTATGCGTCGAAGTTGTCCACGCCCCGATGAAAATGATTTAAAAAAACTGGAACAATTTCCAGTGGTTAGGAACGGAAACGAAATAGTAAAAGAACTTGACCAAGCTTTAAGAAAGTACGAATTTTACAAATCGGATTGTTATATAGCCTGGAGTATTTTAACATACGATTTCAAACGGCTTGTTTTCAAAAAGGAATTGTTTGATGATTTAATCGAGACGGCTTTTTATGGTCATACAGTGTTTATCCCACGCCGATATAAGGAAGCCCTTACTATTACATATGGTGATTATATGGAATTACCCCCTGTGTCTGAAAGAGGAGCCTGGCATTCAAAGGAAATCTTTAATCCAGATGTCCCGTATAAAGAATCGTTATCAAAAATGAGACTATAAAAACGCAAATGATTGTATAAATATGAAAGCATTAATCCTTAATAGCGGTCTAGGTCAGCGTATGGGTGTCATTACGAGCGAACACCCAAAATGCATGACCGAGATTTCGTTTAAAAACACCATCCTCAGTCGACAGTTGCGACAGTTGGTCAGCTTCGGGGTGAAAGAGGTTATTATGACCACGGGTTATTATAACAAAGTATTGGTTGAATATTGTGAAGCATTACACCTTCCCTTGAAATACACCTTTGTCAATAATCCGCTCTACGACAAAACCAACTATATTTATAGCATCTATTGCGCTAAAGAGCAGCTAAAAGATGACGACATCCTACTGATGCACGGTGATCTGGTGTTCGAGAGCCTGGTGATGGAGGCGGTGATTGACAGCCCCGTGAGCTGTATGGCAGTGAGCAGCACACTCCTGTTACCCGAGAAAGATTTCAAAGCTGTCGTCAAGGAAGGAAAAATTGAGAAGGTGGGCATCGAGTTCTTCGACAATGCCATGGCTGCACAGCCGCTATACAAGATTTTGAGAGAGGACTGGTTGGTATGGCTCCAAAGTATAGAAAGGTACTGCGAGGCGGACAACCGTAAGGTGTATGCCGAGAACGCCTTCAATGAGGTGAGCGACAGGTGCAAGATCCATCCTTGCGACGTGAAGGACATGCTTTGTGCCGAGATTGATACACCGGAGGATTTGGAGGTTGTGAGCAAGAGACTGGCCGAGGTGAACGAACGCACTGTGTATATGTGCTTCAGCACAGAGTACATTCACAGCGGCCACATGGCCATCATCAACAAAGCCCGCCGTCTGGGCCGCCTGATTGTGGGCGTGCTTAGCGACGAGGCGGTGGCCAGCTTCAAGCGTTTCCCGCTGATACCCTTTGAGGAGCGCAAGGCCCTGCTGGAGAACATCGCCGGTGTGGAGCGTGTGGTGACGCAGGACACCCTGTCGTATGTCACGGTTCTTCGCGAACTGAAACCCGACTATGTGGTGCACGGCGACGACTGGTGCGAGGGCTTCCAGAAACCCATTCGTCAGGAAGTGATTGACGTGTTGGCGGGATATGGCGGAAAGCTCGTGGAATATCCTTACAGTAACAGTCCCAAGTACAAGGAACTGGATGCCGCCCATCGCGCCGAGGCCGCCATGCCCGACATTCGCAGGGGAAGGCTTCGCAAACTCATCAATATGAAAGGCTTAGTCACCGCCATGGAAGCCCACAGCGGCATCACAGGCCTGATTGTGGAGAAGACCACCGTGTTGCAAGACGGCAAGACCTACCAGTTCGACGCCATGTGGGTGAGCAGCCTCTGCGACTCCACGGCCAAAGGCAAGCCTGACATCGAACTGGTGGACATGACCAGCCGCTTCCGCACCATTGACGACATCATGGAAGTGACCACCAAGCCCATCATCTTCGATGGTGATACGGGCGGCTTGACTGAACACTTCGTCTATACTGTCCGCACATTGGAACGCATGGGTGTTTCGATGATTATCATTGAGGACAAGACGGGCTTGAAGAAGAATAGTCTGTTTGGAACCGAGGTGAAGCAGACACAAGATAGCATCGAACATTTCTGTGCAAAGATCCAAGCAGGTAAGAAAGCCCAAAAGACCAAGGAGTTTATGATTTGCGCTCGCATTGAGAGCCTGATTCTGGAACAGGGTATGGAAGATGCCTTGGCTCGTGGCTTTGCTTACAGCGAGGCAGGTGCCGATGCCATCATGATCCACAGCCGCAAGAAAGACCCCACGGAAATCTTTGAGTTCATACAGAAGTTCCGTGAGAGGAATTCCACTACGCCGATTGTGGTTGTGCCCACCTCGTTCAACACCGTCACCGAGCAGGAGTTCAAAGACCGTGGCGTGAATGTTGTGATCTATGCCAACCAGCTCACGCGTACGGGCTTCCCCGCCATGCAGGATGCCGCAAGAACCATCTTGGAAAACCACCGTGCCAAGGAGTGCGACGACAAGTGTATGTCCATCAAGGAAATCATCACTTTAATACCTGAAGAGTAATGATTAGACCAGAGTTCTTTATCGAAAGACTGAAAGACAACGGCATCGACTGCTTCGCTGGTGTACCTGACAGCCTGCTGAAAAACATGTGTGCCTATATCACGGACCACTTTGATGCCGCACACAACATCATAACTGCCAATGAGGGTGCCGCTGTGGGTCTGGCTGCCGGCCATTACCTGGCCACCGGACAACCTGCATGTGTGTATATGCAGAACAGTGGCGAGGGCAATATCATCAACCCCATGGCTTCGCTCACCGACCCCGAAGTATATAACATTCCTGTGCTGTTGTTGATTGGCTGGCGCGGAAGACCAGGAATACACGACGAACCCCAGCACGTGAAGCAGGGCAAGGTTACGACAGGTTTGCTGAACGTGATGGGCATCAACTATGAGGTGTTGGCGAAGGAAGAGGACAAAGCCGAAAAGCAGATTGCCAAAGCTATTAAGGCTCTCCGGGACAAAAACGCGTTTGCCCTCGTGATCGAGAAGGACACCTTTGACGAGTACAAACTTCAGAACGTGGAGGTGAATGACCTGACGATGAGCAGAGAGGAAGCTATCCAGACTGTGGCAGCTGCCCTTGGTGAAACGGATTGCATAGTCAGCACCACGGGTATGATCAGCCGCGAACTCTTTGAATACAGAGCTGCCATGAACCAAGGCCACGAGTGCGATTTCTTGACCGTTGGCTCAATGGGACACGCTTCTCAGATTGCTTTGGGTATTGCATTAGCTCAACCTGAACGTAGAGTTTGGTGCTTCGACGGTGACGGTGCAGCCATTATGCACATGGGCAGTATGGCCATAGTAGCCAACAAGGCCCCGAAGCACTATGTCCATGTGGTATTCAACAATGGTGCACATGACAGCGTGGGCGGGCAACCCACTGTGGGTTTGAAGATTGACTTGCCAGCTGTTGCAAAGGCTGTCGGTTACAAGACAACCTATAGCGTGGACAACAAGGCGGATTTGGAAACCATATTGAAAAACGTAGATGGTTTTGAAAGCCCGGCACTTCTTGAGGTGAAAGTGAAGAAAGGCAACCGCAAGGATTTAGGCCGTCCGACTACCACTCCGATTCAGAACAAAGAAGCATTGATGAACTTTCTTTCCCAAAGGTCATGCAAAAGATAGTAAATGGATTGGAACGGCTTCCTGAGATACTGAAGGAAATAGGCTGCAAAAGGCTGTTTCTTGTAGTGGATTCGTCGTATCCTTTCTTGAACATCAAAGATGCTATTGAGGCACTGCCGGTGTCGGAGAAGGTCAAGTTCAGTGAATTCACACCCAATCCGCTGTATGAGCAGGTGTGTGTGGGCATAGAATTGCTAAGAACTTCCCGTTGCGACACCATCCTCGCTGTGGGTGGTGGCAGTGCTATCGATGTGGCAAAATGCATCAAACTAGCTATACTTGCTGAGGAAGGGAACGCTGCCATCATCCCGCCGTTGGTTTCTCAACGATTGCCTATTGACGGTGCAAAAATACCCTTTATTGCCATACCGACTACTGCAGGCACTGGTAGTGAGTCCACTCACAACGCTGTGATGTACTACGAAGGGAGTAAGCAAACGGTCACCAATGACGGTGTTTTGCCAGACTATGCGGTGTTGGAGCCTTCGGTATTGAAGACGCTCCCATTGTATCAGAAGAAGTGCACTATGATGGATGCTCTGTGTCAGGGGATAGAGTCTTGGTGGTCCATCAATAGCACTGACGAGAGCAAGGCGTACTCCAAAAAGACGGTTGAACTGGTAGTTGCCAATTGGCAGAAATATGTCTTTGAAAACGATGAAGCTGTTGCTGCGCAGATTATGTTGGCAGCCAACTATGGTGGCAGGGCTATCAACATCGCTCAGACCACAGCTCCCCATGCCATGAGTTATAAGATTACCTCGCTCTATGGTCTGCCACATGGCCATGCAGTAGCGATGTGTCTGCCTCATGTTTGGAGCTATATGTTGGCCCATCAGAATGAGTGTATTGATGAGCGTGGTATGGAGTATTTGAACGAGTTGTTCTTGACTATCGCGTCTGTGATGGAGTGTAATACTACAATTGGGGCGATTGATAGGTTTACTATGATGTTAGATGGTCTTGGACTGATGAGTACAGTCAAAGCGAAAAGCGCAGATGATTTGACGGTATTGTCGAGTTCGGTGAATCCTGTACGTCTTAAAAACAATCCTGTAGGATTGAGTATCGAAGCTATTAAAGCTATTTATAGCAAAATCATCGTCTTTGAATAGATAATTTAAAAGGAAATGACAAATCATTGTCATCGTTTTAAAGTTCGCACTTATTGTGCAACCTATAACCACGAAAGCTACATTCTCGATGCCCTAAACGGCTTCGTGATGCAGCAGACCACTTTTCCAGTGGTTTATACCATCGTGGATGATGCTTCTACCGATAAAACGTTGGAGGTTTTGAGAGAGTTTGTGGATGCATGTTTTGATTTGCATGAAACAAATCTAGCATACGAAAAAGATACAGAATATGGACATGTAACTTTTGCCCGGCACAAGACTAATAAAAATTGCTATTTTGCAATAATCTATTTAAATGAGAACCATTATAGCCAAAAGAAGAGCAAAGCATCGTATCTTACAGAGTGGATGGATACCAAGTATGTTGCATTCTGCGAAGGCGATGATTATTGGACGGATCCGATGAAACTTCAGAAGCAGGTTGATTTTTTGGAAAATAATGCAGAATATGTGGCGTGTTTTTGTAGGTGTTCCATTTTCTATGAATCGGAGAATAGAATGACGGACAAAGACCAATTTGACGGTATCATACAGAAAGGACAAAAAGGATTGGATCTGGCAGGAAGCGTTGGTGTCTTGCCTCAATTGTTGACAATGGTGTATCGAAAAGAGGTATTAGGGCGGTCTGAATGGTATTATAAACTCAATTTGAGAAGCCAATATGATCAAACAATGATATTTGCTATTGGGGAATTGGGGAAAATTTGGGTGTTGAATGATAATATGGGCGTGTATCGAAGACATAAAGGTGGTGTGGCGACATCATTGTCTAAAAAACAGGCAGCAGAGAAAATGTATTTAACATGGCATGATGTATTTGAAGTACATCCAAACGAAGAAACAAAGGCGATGTATTCAAATAGCCTTAAACAGTATATGTATTTTTTGATTAAGAATGGAAGGAACAGATCTGAATTAAAAACACTAAATAAAGAATATAAGTGTTTGAAAGAGCCCTGGAAACAAAGGGTAGGTTTTTGGGGTCGATTGGTAAAAGGTTTAGTAATACGCAGTGTTAAATTAACTGACTAACAAAGAAATATGTCAACAGCAATAGAATTTAACAACATCAGTAAGCAGTATCGCTTGGGCTTGGTTTCGACCAAGACTTTGAGTCACGACTTGAACCGTTGGTGGCAAACCTCGGTGTTGCGGAGAGAAGACCCTTATCTTAAGATCGGTTCGGTAAACGATCGATCCACTGCCGCCGACTGTGAATATGTGTGGGCTTTGAAGGACATCAACTTCAAGGTGGAACAAGGCGATGTGATAGGCATCATCGGTAAAAATGGTGCTGGGAAGAGCACTTTGTTGAAACTGCTGTCGCGGGTGACGGGGCCTACTACAGGAACGATCAAAGCTAGAGGTCGTATTGGTTCTCTACTTGAAGTGGGTACGGGTTTCCATTCTGAACTGACGGGTCGAGAAAACATCTATATGAATGGCGCGATTTTGGGCATGTCCAAGCCTGAGATTACAAAGAAAATCGATGAAATCATTGATTTCTCTGGATGCGAACGCTATATCGATACGCCTGTCAAACGATATAGTTCAGGAATGACTGTCAGGCTTGGTTTCGCCGTGGCAGCACATCTTGACCCCGAGATTCTTGTAGTTGACGAGGTGCTGGCCGTGGGCGATGCCGATTTCCAAAAGAAAGCCATTGGTAAAATGCAGGATGTGAGCAAGGGAGAGGGACGGACTGTGCTGTTTGTCAGCCACAATATGACCAGCATCAAGGCTTTGTGTAAACGAGGTGTCATTTTACAGAACGGGATGCTGATTGATGATGGCGAAATAGATCCTATCGTGACGCATTATCTTCGTGGCGACAACGCTGTTGACAATTACAAGTCTTGGGAGATTCCTGAGATTAAAAAAGATGGTTTTGAGCTGCTTGAAATTGGCGTGAGAAAAAAAGATGGCAACTATAATGATGTGATGCGCATGGATCAGGAGATGGAGTTGACAATCCGTTATCGTTTGAGAAAGCCTATTGAGAAGTTCTGGATTACAATGCATATGAAGAACGAACAAGGTAATAAGATTTTTTCTTTCAGTGGTGGCGGCCGTTGTTATGACAAATATCATGAGGCAGGAGAGTATTTGCAAACATGTATGATTCCTGCCAACTTCTTAAATTGGGGAAGCTATGCAATTGATTTTATGGCTTTTCAACAAGTGAACAACATCGATTGTCTTGCCGACGAGCATGATATTGTCTCTTTTACGGTTGCGAATCGTCAGGTGGCTATTGGGGGATATATGGGAAAGGAACCCGGAGATGTGACGCCAAAATTCGACTTTGCTGAAGAAAGAGTGAAATGAAGAAAGAATATAAGTATATGGTTCGGACGTATTGCGCTACGTATAATCACGAGCCATACATTCTTGACGCATTGAATGGTTTTGTTATGCAACAAACCAACTTTCCAATGGTGTTCACCATCGTGGATGATGCATCTACTGACCGTAATGCAGAAGTGATTCGAGGTTTCGTGAATGAGAACTTTGATTTGCTGGATACTTCGGTTGCTTTTGATGAGGATACGGATTATGGACATGTTACATTTGCTCAGCATAGAACGAACAGGAACTGCTTTTTTGCAGTTGTTTATCTTAAACAGAACCATTATAGTCGACATAAATCCAAAGCCCCATATATTCAGAAATGGATGGATACAAAATACATCGCCCTCTGTGAAGGCGATGATTATTGGACGGATCCGTTGAAACTGCAAAAGCAGGTGGATTTTTTGGAAGAGCATGAGGAATTCTCTATTTGTTTTCATGAGGCAAGGGTCTTTAATCAAGCCGAAGGTAGGTTTGTTAAGGATGATGTAAGAAAGGTACCGTCAGAAACTGATATTATCGAACTGGCGAAAGGTAATTATATTCATACGATGACAGTGGTGTATCGTAACAATTCTACTGTGGGAGAAGATTTAAAAAAGGTTGGCCAGGTTGTTACGGGTGATTATGTTAGCCATATGTTGTATGCTAGATATGGAAGAATAAAAAAACTTCCAGATAATATGGCTGTGTATCGTCTGAATCAAGATAGTGTATGGGGAACCAAAGATGATGTGTATCGTTATCCACGATGGAATGAGATGCTTATTCGTATAATTCCGTTTTTTGAACCCGAGATACAAGATATACTTCATGAACAGTATATGTGGAATTGTAACCAATTGGTGAAAATAGGAGAAGCAAATGTCCGAAGCACCAAGGCGTATCGTCTTGGAAAGTTTATATTGAACCCGTTTGGCGGAATAAAAAAAAGAAAGAAAAAGGGCCTATGATTGTTTTTGCCGTCGTCGTGACTTATAATGGCATGCAGTGGTACGATCGCTGTTTCGGAAGTCTATTTAGCTCTGAGATTCCGATTGAAACTGTTGTCGTGGATAATGCATCATCGGATGATACGCTTGTCTTTATAAAAAAGCACTTTCCAAACATCCATTTAATAGAAAACAATGAGAATCTTGGCTTCGGCCGTGCTAACAATTTGGGTATCCGATACGCACTTGATCACGGTGCGGATTTTGTGCTCTTGTTGAATCAGGATGCCTGGATAGAGCCTGGTACAATCGGTGGGTTAATGGCGATTGCGCAATCTCATCCTGAATTTGGGATACTGAGCCCTGTTCACATGAATGTTGATAAAAACAAGATTGAGCGTTTGCTTCTACGGCGTTTGGATGATTGCAGGACCACGGATCCTGCTCTTTTTGATGATCTTTTCTTTGGTCGTGTTTCTGACGTTTATGAAACGAAGTACGTAAATGCGGCATCTTGGTTCATGCCAAGAAAGACCATAGAAACCATAGGTGGGTTTGATCCTCTTTTCTTTCATTATGGAGAAGACGATAACTATTTGCATAGGGTAAGATTCCATGGGTTAAGTGTTGGTGTGTGCCCTCAAATTCGAGTAGTTCATGACAATGACCGCCCTC
This sequence comes from uncultured Bacteroidales bacterium, assembly GCA_900318085.1. Classification (GTDB taxonomy): domain Bacteria; phylum Bacteroidota; class Bacteroidia; order Bacteroidales; family F082; genus Limimorpha. The sequence continues at coordinate 44,834 of ONJF01000003.1, read as the reverse complement.
GCCCATTATATGATAGCCGGGAGCATGAGGTGCTGATGTTAATTGAGTATACTAATGTCAATAAAAATCACGACATTAGACGTGATATGCGACAGCATTGGTTTAAAGCAATCAAAGGGTTCGTGAGGGGTAGAAAAAAGACGGCCAAAGATCATTATGCGGCTTTTCTATGGCTGAAACGACATAGAGAAGCATTAGAGGAAAGCGTGAATTCAAATCGGGAAAAAGGGCTGAATTGGCTATAATTCAAGTGATTGACTCTATATTATGAGGATTTTGTTTGTTTCAACTCGTTTTAATCCCTTTGCAAATCCAATTAATGGTGATGCTCAACGAACCAACTTGCTTTTAAAAGCTTGTGCTCGTGTTGCCGCGGTGGATGTTGTGTCTTTCTCCGGTAGTTCATCAGATATTGAAGAGATTGATGGAGCTCGGTTGATTCATTGTGGTGGCATGCAAAGCCATAGCCAACAAAAAAAGAAATTAAACAAATGGATTAGCCTTTTTAATCCTAATATGGGATCACTTTTCCCGATTAATCCTATTTGGGAAGCAAAGTTGGATAGTATCCTTTCATCAGAACAGTATGATTTGATAGTAGTTCGATATTTCCCCAGAGCAATGTCTTGTGGTTTATGGAAGTATCGTGACAGATTGGTGGTGGATTTCGATGATGCTTTGCCTTTTTATTTTTTAAATCAAATTACGGAGAATTCTTCATGGAGTATGCGCGTGCGAATGCATGTTGCTGCACTCAAAGCTACGGGTATCTCTCGAAGAGCTGTCGCTAGAATTCATGCATCTTTTTTTGCTAATGAGGCTATTGCTCATTCAAATCGAGGGTTTTATCTTCCGAATATTCCTTTCTGCCAAGTTGGGTGTCGAGACACAATAATGAGTGCGTCTAATAAACGATTGTTGTTTGTTGGACAACTTGAGTATGAGCCTAATCGAGAGGGAATAGACCGTTTTTTAGAGCGGGTATATCTACCTTTATGTCAACGGATGTCCAATATTGAAATGCATATTGTCGGTTATATTGCCAAGGAATCCTTGCGACAACACTGGCAGAGCTATCCAGGTGTAACCGTGACAGGATTTGTTGAAGACTTAAAACAAGAATATGAACAAAGCAATGTGGTTGTGGTGCCGATTTATCGTTGTGGTGCCACCAATATCAAACTCTTGGAAGCCATGGCGATGAATCGCGCTTGTGTCACGACTACGGAGGCATTTGAAAAGTTGAATGGACGATTTGAAAACGGGTCAGATTTATATGCGGCTTCAGATGATGGAGAGTATATTGAAATGTTAGTAAGATTGTTGACTGATGAAACGGAAAACCATCGTGTCGCCCATAATGCCAAAACCGTCATGGACAATTATTATTCATTTGACAGTTTTTGTGAGATTGTAAAAAATGCCATTGTGAAATGACAGAATTTCCCTTGGTTTCCATATTGGTTGCTAACTTCAACAACGGTCGGTTCATAACAGAGACCTTGGATTCGGCTGTTGGTCAGACATATCCCAATATTGAGATTGTCATTGTTGACGATGGTTCGACCGACGATTCCATTTCCGTTGTTAAAGAGTATATGGCGTCTCATGGTGATGTGAGGTTTAGGTTCTTCAAGAATGATGATAACAAAGGGTGCGGGAGAATAAAAAGGCAATGCGTTGAGTATTCAGAAGGGGAATTCTTCACTTTTCTGGATCCCGAAGATACGATTGTTCCGGAGGCTGTCGAGACATTGATGAAGGAGCATGTGGGGCATCCCGAATACGGTGTTGTGTATTGTACGCATTATCTTTGCAACGAAAAGTTGGAGCCTCAAGGAATATCCACTTATCCGGGAGCGATTCCTCAGGGGCAATCACATCTGACTTCGACAGGGGGGCATATTTCCGCCTTGGCGATTTGCAGGCGACAAGTCTATGATCAGACCTCTGGAATCAACCCTTCATATCAGGTGTCTGAAGACCAGGATCTCTATCTGAAGATGGAAGAGCAGGCACCTGTCTGTTTTGTCAACTTGCCATTGTATTATTATCGGAAGCACGATCATAATTCTTCTTGGAACGAGAGCAAGGCTTTCAACAATTATTATTGGAAGTATTATTGTATGAAGGCGGCCTATAAACGGAGAAAGAAACTTGGTGCGGCCATTGACAACCTGACACGGCATGATATGGATAAGATGTCGCTCTCGTTCTATGTGCGTTTGGGCAAGGAACAGTGGCGAAAAGGTCGTCGTTTATCATCATGCGCGGCCTTTCTGAAGGCGTCACCTTACGTATATACACTTGTTGTTTAAATAACATCATTGGCCATGGGGTTGTTACGTAATTTGGGCATTAATAAGTTTACCATCAATAATTGGAAAAGGATTAACTGGCGCTCGTCCAGAAAGCTTCAAAACAAAGTGAGGCAAGGATACCCATCCAATATTGTGGCTTTCAGAGGAACTAAGGTTTGCGTTGATTCAACCGCAGAGATTGAGGTGGGCTCGGGAAGGTTTTTAATAAATGATAGTTGGTGCGATGTCAATCCATTCCCGGCATTGTTTTCGATGCGCGAACATTCCAAATTGGTTGTTCACGGTTCATTTTCGGTTTATTCTAATGCGGATATATCGATTAATGAGAATGCTGTTTTGGAGATAGGTAGCGGCTTCGCCAATCACGGCGCAAGAATTCATTGCTTTCAAAATATTAGAATCGGTAACCAGGTGTATATTGGAGATGATGTGGCGATAAGGGATAGTGATGGTCATGAAGTTGTCGGTTCTAATAAACCAGTATCCTTGCCGATAGTCATTGAAGACCATGTCTGGATTGGGGCGAGGGTAACCATTGTGAAAGGGGTGACAATAGGGAAGGGTGCTATCGTGGCGGCAGGAGCAGTTGTTACCAAAGATGTTCCCCCTCATACGATGGTCGCTGGTGTCCCGGCCAAGGTGGTCAAAGATAATGTGTTTTGGAAGTGAAGTTTTCCATCATTATACCGGTTTATAACGTAGAGCCATATCTCCGTGAGTGTTTGGATAGTGTCCTTAATCAAACGTTTACTGATTGGGAAGCCATTTGCGTGAACGATGGCTCCACTGATGGCTCGCCGGATATCCTTACTGCATATGCCGCTCGTGAGAGCCGAATGAAAGTCATCACCCAACCCAACGGCGGCCTTTCGGCGGCACGCAATACCGGAATCAAAGCAGCGGAGGGAGAGTATGTGCTATTCCTTGACAGCGACGATTGGCTGGAGGAGAACGCCTTGGAGGTATTGTCAGCGAATTTGGATGGCGAGGATTTGTTATGCTTCTCGGGCCGACGCTATTTTGAAAGCGATAGAGCCTATCATGACGCAGACCAATTGAAGGTACAAACCTATTTGTCCGGCATGGATTATTATAACGAAAATGCCCTTTTGGTTCGTGACTTTGCATTTGTCTGCGTGGTTTTAAGAATCTACAAAAGAGAATTCTTGTCGCGCCATAACTTGCAGTTCAAGGAGGGGATATTCCACGAGGACAATCTTTTCACGCCGATGACATGTTATTATGCAGGGAAGGTAAAGGTGATCAACGAGTGTTTGTACGATTATCGGGTGCGGTCCAACAGCATTACTACTACGAATAACGTCAAGCGGCTTCGTGACTTACTGGGAACGGCAAATACATTGGCCGCTTTCTTTATTCCCAAACAGGGTCTTGATAAGACTATTGTCTATCGATCTATCACACATCATTATCAGTCGGTTTTTGCTTATGTCTTCAAAAAGGATAAGGATGAAATTAGACAATTGTGTGAATGGGACTTGTATCGTGTTGTAAGTCGAACTAAGTTGAGACATCGGTTGAATTATTTGAAAAATAGATTGGGTTAGTTATGAATAACAAACCAATAATTGTAGTCATTACACCAGTACGTAACGAGGCGTGGGTGTTGGACGCTTTTCTGACTTGTACGTCGTCGTGGGCGGATCGTATCATTGTGGCGGATCAGCATTCAACGGATGGCAGCAGAGAGATAGCACTGAAGTATGATAAGGTGACTCTCATAGACAATGATTCATTGGAGATGAACCAAGCAGCAGCTAGGATGCTGCTGTTTCAAGAAGTAGATAAGATAATTGGTGATAAGATAGTGCTGGCTCTGGATGCAGATGAGTTTTTGAGCGCCGATTTCGAGAAGACAGAAGGGTGGAATAGAATTATGAATTCCTGTCCAAATGAGATTTTTTGCTTTAAATGGCAGAATCTTTATGGCGATTATAAGCATATTGTACCTGATAATGGTTATATGGAATGGGGTTGTCATTTCCCCCAGTCTTTATCACTTCTCAATTCATACAGTTCCTGTGAGGATAGAGCTGTTCATGAAATGAGAATCCCTTGTTTGCAATCGCCTGAGATTACCTACGTTCAAGTGCCGGACATTCGTTTTGTGCATTTAGCACGAGTGAATCTTATTCGACAAAAAAATAAAGAGGATTTTTATCAGGTGTCTTCTGTCGCAAAACTACAGAAGAAGCTGAGTGGCGTTTCGCTTTTTAGGGTGTACAATCGAATTTATCCTGTCGATTGTTTGGAGACAGAGGCATCTTTGTATAACGTGGGTGATAACGTGGATGCTCGTTGTTTGATAAGAGATGGAGATGTGGGGCAGTATTATATAGATGAGATGATTGATATTTTTAATCGTGACGGCTTGAAGAAGTATTTTAAACTGGATATTTGGGATAATCCATACTTGAAAGCGAATGGCTTTAATCAAAAACTGCCATTGCGATACAGGTTGTTGCATTTGTATTTGAGAAAGACTCAAAAGCATTCTGAAAAAACTATTGTCAAGTTAGTGGATAAAATGTTAAAACTATTATGCTGACATGAATTTCTCAGTCATCATTCCCTTATATAATAAGGCTGCTTATATTTCAAAAGCCATCCATAGTGTGTTGTCACAGACCTTCACAGACTATGAGCTCATTATCGTTGATGATGGCAGCAAGGATGATTCTTTTGAAGTTGCAAAAAGTATTATTGAGAATCGTGGGAATTGTCATCTGTATCGACAGCAGAATGGAGGAGTGAGTGTGGCACGCAACAACGGAGTAGCACTTTCTCAGGGGAAGTATCTTTGTTTTTTGGATGCCGACGATTGGTGGGAACCTGCTTTCTTGGAGGAAATATCAAAACTGGTTGAAGAGTTTCCTGGCGCGGGTATCTATGGTACCAATTATACAATAGTAAACGAGACCAAGCACAAAACCCGAATTGCACCCATAGGAGTTGATTCAGATTTTGATAAGGGCTATATCAATTATTGTCAAGTGTATGCCAAGACTTTGGCAATGCCTCTGTGGACTGGCGCTGTATGTATCCCTCGCCCTGTTTTTGACGAGATGAAAGGCTTTCCAAAAGGGGTTAAACTGGGCGAGGACTTTTTGCTTTGGATTCGGATTGCATTGAAATACAAGGTGGCGTTTTTGAACAAGCCCTTGGCCTTTTACAATCAAGATGTGGATGTGGCCAATCGGGGTGTTGGGAGGTTGCACGAGCCTAAAGAGCATATGCTGTGGAATTTGACGGATCTGGAGCCTTTGGAACAAACCAATTTCGATTACAAGAAGTTGGTGGACCAACTGCGTACTTATTCGTTGTATCCCTATTATTTATCGAAAAAATTCCATGAAGAGGCATCCCTCGAGTTGAATAAGGTGGATTGGAAGCATCAATCAAAACAAGTCCAAAAGCAGTATAAACGCCCGTTGTTTATTCAGAGAAAGTTGTTTGTAATCAGGAGAATTGGTTCTAGAATAAAACAAAGATGGGAGATGGCCATCAAGTAAATTGTGTTATAATACATATTATATGGATAACAATTTAGAGATAATAAGCTGTTGGACGGGCGAGTTGAGTCCTAAAATGAAAGCAGATTTTATGTTTGTTGTAAATTCTGTTTTTGGTCAGTATTGCTCAGAAGAGTATTTTAATATGAAGTATTATGAAAACCCATATGGAGAGTCTGTTGTTGTTGTAGCATATGACAATGGGTCTCCGGTTGGCGCAGATGCCTTGTGGCGTAATGATTTGATGGGCTGCCAGTCGTATCAGTCGGCTGATACTGCAGTAATTGAATCAAGTAGAGGCCAAGGGATTTTTACAATGATGGTAAAAGAGAAACTTTCTAGAATAAAAGACGATAGTCTGATTTATGGTTTTCCCAACAGGAATTCTTTTCCAGGGTTTGAAAAAATGGGCTGGACAGTTGGGCGGATGTATAAATCTCTTTTTTCCTGTAAGTCATTTTTGGAAGAATGTGATATAATGATAGATGACGTTTATGCTAATTGGTGGTTGAAACCTCAAAAAGGCTTGTTGTGTATTCGAAAAGGAGAGTATTACTTTTTGGTTAGGAAGAAGGTTGGCAAACCTCTGTGCCATGTTGTAGGAAGGGTTGATCGTGAGGTGGCGACACTGTATCCCGAAATAAAAGGTCTTTTTATTCTTACATATTTTAGTAATACTCCATCGCTATTAAGAATGAATGATAAGGGAATGCCTTTCATTTTATACAAGAGACGTGATGTGGAAATTCCATATTGGAAAATAGATTCGGTATGAGTGAGATTATGAAACTTTATAAAACAGTTGTTCGAGACCGCTGGGAGATAGGATTTGTAGAAGGTGGTTTGGATACTGTAATGGGTAATGCTCCAATTAATGTCAATTGGTTGAAACATAAATACAAAGACCGATGGTTTGCAGACCCATTTATTCTTGATGTTACCGAATCTGAGATTGTTGTATTGGCGGAAGAATACCAGTATAAGACAAATAAAGGTCGTATTGCTGAGCTTATAGTTGATAAACAATCCTATGCACTAAAAGAGTTGCATATTATTCTGGAATTGGATTCGCATCTTAGTTTTCCTGCAATAATGAGAGTGGGAGGACGCGTTTTTGTTTACCCAGAGAGTTGGGGGACGGGTAATTTGGTTATTTATGAGTATATTGGAAGGGACATTCCGATGAAGAAATGGCTTACGGTTTGTGATGACCCATTGGCGGATGGTGTGATTTCTGAATTGTTTGGTAAAAGACAGCTGTTCGCCACCCAGCAAAATGATATATTAAGAGTTTATGATTTTTTCAAAGATAAAGACAAGTTTATTTTGATGAAAGAAATGGATTTTGGAATTGCAACGGCAAGAAATGGAGGAGATTTTTTTGAATATGGAGGGAAAATTTTTCGACCGGCCCAAGTTTGTGTCAATCGTTATGGAGAAGCGATTGAGATCCAGGAAGTTGTTGAGGAAAATGGAGTACTTTGTTTCAATCCAATAAAACGATTGTATTCTCCTCATACAAAATTAAAAACAGGAATGCATACACTTAATTGTAATACAAACATGGTGGTAATAGATGTGCATGGATATGTTTATCCTCGAATTGTGTGTGCAATAAAGCGAATCAAGTCGTTTTGGGTAAAATGTAATATGTGATTGATCTAGGCATAATTGTTATTTTGGGGAAGCTAGTTTATTTATTGCGTTATGATTCCTAAAACGATTCATTATTGTTGGTTCGGTCAAGCTGAAATGCCTCAGTTGGCCAAAAGTTGCATTGCTTCTTGGAAGAAACATATGCCCGATTGGGAGTACAAACTATGGAACGAGGACAATTTTGATGTGAGTCAAATGCCTTATACAATTGAGGCCTATAGCGCTAAGAAGTTTGCTTTTGTGAGTGACTTTGTTAGACTTTGGGCTTTATATCATGAAGGCGGTTTATATTTTGATGTGGATTTTAGGGTGTATAAGCCATTTGATGATTTGCTGCATTGGAAAGCCTTTGCTGGATTTGAGGGGAGCAAACAATCTCCTCTGATGATGGGGGTGGTTGCTAGCGAGCCTCATGGCATTTGGGTGAAAGAGCAACTTGACGCTTATCAGGGCCGGCATTTCATGAACTCAGATGGGACTTTGGATTTGACCACCAATGTGAAATATGTAACCGAGATTATGAAGTCGAATGGCTTCATGACCAATGGGCAAGAACAAGACTACAAAGACCTTCACGTGTTGCCTGTCGATTATTTCTGCCCAAGGCAGACCACGGGCGAGTATTGCCGAACACAAAACACTTATTGTGAATCTGTTGGTGTCAGTTCATGGGCGAAACAAGGAGGGTGGAAAGCTAAGATTGGAGAAGTGGTCGGCCCCAAAAATATGACGCGTCTAATAATACTGAAAAGAAAATTGTTTGGATAAAAGAAAAACCATGTTGAACTATTTCCCCAAGTTTTTTTCTTCTAGGGCAATCTATTGCTATTTGATCACATTGGCATTGGTGAGTCTTGTCTTTATGAGGCATGCCATGCCTTTTCAGTTTATGCTTTTTGGTCTTGTGGCAGTGCTGTTGTTTTTTGTTTTTTCAAATAGACTTACTTTGGAGTGGTCGCGTTTCAAGGCTGAAACCTTTGTCAAGAAAGTATTCTTTGTCGCTTTGATTATACGAGTAATATATATTATCTTTATTTATTTCTATTATATTGCTATGACAGGTGAGCCTCATGCTTTTCATGCGGCAGATGAGTATGCTTACCAGACAGTTGCTACTTTGTGCGCAGAGGAAGGTTTTGAAAGACTAAAATGGGAACTGTCATATTTTTCATTTTCTGATTCTGGCTATCCCGTATGGCTTAGTTTGGAATATGTATTGTTAGGCACAAATGTATTAACGGCTCGAGTGATAAAGTGCGTAATTGATGCTTTCTCTTGTGTATTAATATACAATTTGGCTAAAAGGAATTTTGGCGAATCCGTTGGGCGTATGGCTGCCATTTTTTGTATGTTGATGCCCAATATGTGGTATTATTGCGGTGTGACACTAAAAGAAACGGAGATGGCCTTTTTGACCATCTTGTTCGCTGAAAGGGCGGATCTGGTTCTTCGGTCGCCAAAAATTAAGGTAGTGGGTGTTATCATCCCTGCATTATGTATTTTGGTGATGTTTACCTTCCGAACGGCCTTGGGAGCGGTGATGTTTGCAGCGCTTGCGGCGGGTTTGATTTTTAGTTCTTCTAAGCAGTTGGTCCTTTGGAAAAAGATCCTATACTGTTCTGTTTTTGCCATTTGGATGTTTTTGACAGTGGGTGTGGAGATTGTACAGGAAACGCAACAGCTATGGGAGAGGCGTGCTACTAACCAAGCTGAAGGTATGGAATGGCGCAGTAAACGCGCTGGTGGCAATGAATTTGCCAAATATGCTTCTGCCACTTTGTTCGCTCCCGCCATTTTTACCATGCCAATTTCATCAATGGTAGCCATTGAGAATCAAGAGAATCAGATGATGTTGAATGGAGCTAATTTTATTAAGAACGTGTTCTCGGGTTTTGTGATTTTTGCCATGTTTTTCCTGCTGCTGAAAGGAGGATGGCGAGAGCACGTGTTGCCCATCGCTTTGATGTGTGGCTATTTGGTAGTATTGGTGTTTAGTAATTTTGCCCAGTCAGAGCGGTTCCATTTCCCCATTTTGGCTTTTGAACTGATGTTCGCCGCATACGGTATTTCGCTGATGCGGAACAAACACAAACGCTGGTATGCCATCTGGCTTGTTGTCATATGCGTTGCTGTCATTGGTTGGGCTTGGATTAAACTGGCAGGTAGAGGTTTGGTATAATGAGAATTCTGATTGTTGCTTCATATAACAAGAATCGCTTCGCACCTTTTATCGTGGAGCAAGCCGAAGCGCTTAAACGGCAGGGCTGTGAAATTGAGTATTTGGGCTTGCAGGGGAAAGGCATCAAAGGCTATCTGAAAAACTTGCCTGCGTTACGTCGCTGCATTCGGGCTTTTCGCCCTGATGTCGTCCACGCGCATTATGGTCTTTCAGGTTTGTTGGCCAATTTGCAAAGGTGTGCGCCAGTGGTGACCACCTACCATGGCTCTGATATTAACGACAATAAGGCCTTGCGGTTTTCAAAGATGGCCATGCGCCTTTCGGCTTGGAACATCTTTGTTTCCCGAAAGACGTTGGACATTGCCCAGCCGAAGAAGCATTTTTCATTACTACCGTGCGGCATTGACTTGTGTGAGGTGCAAATGACAGAAAAAAGCGAAGCGAGGCTGAAAATGAAGCTGGATGAAAAGAAAAAATATGTTCTTTTTGCTGGTGCTTTCGATAATGCAGTGAAAAATGCGCCATTGGCCAAGGAAACTGTTTCGCTTTTTCAGGATGACAATGTGGAACTGCTTGAATTAAAGGACTATTCCAGGGAGGAGGTAACCCTGCTGATGTGTGCTGCCGATTCCTTTCTGATGACCTCTTTGACTGAAGGTTCTCCTCAAGTAATTAAAGAGGCTATGGCTTGCGGTTGCCCCATCGTAAGTGTGGACGTGGGGGATGTGAAAGAAAGGGTAGAGGGCGTGGAAGGCTGTTATGTCGCGACAACGCGAGAACCGCAGGAACTGGTCCTATTGTTGCAAAAGGCATTTGACTTTCAAGGTAAGACCAAGGGGAGAGAAAAAATCATTGTCGATGGCCTTGACAATAGCCAAATGGCGGATAAATTGATGAGTTTGTACAATATCGTTATGAAATCATAAGACATGAAAGCATATCTTGAATTGAAGAGACAACCCGTCCCGAATTACGAGGCCAACGGATTGTGGAAGACCATGCGGCTTTCCGCGAGGGAACATGGCTATAGGTCTGCCTTGGTGTTTGGCTTTGTGCGTTGGAAAGACCACATGCTCAATGTTTGGGCACAGACTTTCCCGTGGAACAAGGCACGCATCAAGATGCAACGCTGGAGAGGCGTGAACATCGGCAAGAATGTTCATGTGGGCACTTATGTCAATATGGATTTGCCATATCCTTATTTCATCACTGTGGAAGACGGGGTCTCTTTGGCTGGTAGCATTACCATACTGACCCATAACAAACCTTTGGAGTATCATCGAAATTGCAGTGAGTCTTACATCGCCCCGGTGACGGTGCATAAGAATGCTTGGGTGGCTGTTAATGTTACCATCTTGCCTGGCGTGGAGATTGGCGAAGGTGCCATCGTGGCTTCCAATAGTTTGGTGAACAAGGATGTGCCGCCATTGACATTCTGCGGTGGTATTCCAGCTAAAGTCATCAAGGATTTGTCAGATAAACTGAAAGATAATTATACACCAGAAGAATTCGAACGCATCCTCGCCGAAAGGAAGGAAAAATATGGAATCTAAAATGAATGTACTGATACAGTTAAGTCATCCAGCCCATTTCCATCTCTATAAAAATGTGGCCAAAAACTTGATGGACGATGGCCACAAGGTCTTCATCTTGATCAAAACCAAGGATATCCTTGAAGATTTGTTGAAACAATCAGGTTTGCCCTATTTCAACATCTTGCAGGAAGCGCATAGGAAAAGCAAGTTTGGGATGTTGTGGGATATGTTGGTGCGTGATTGGAGGATATTGCGCTTTGTGAGGAAGAATCATATCGACTTGCTAACAGGGTCTACGGTGGAAGTGGCCCAAGTGGGCTGGCTGACCCGCAAATATCGTGTGAATACGGGTGAGGATGACATGAATGTGGTGCCGCTATTCCCCAAAATGGCAGGGCCTTTCATGGGTACCATTCTTTCACCCCGTGTGTGCAATAACTATAGCTTGGAACCGTATTCGGTGAAGTATGAATCGTATCACGAACTTGCCTATCTTCATCCCCACCATTTCTCGTCCCAGAAAGAGGTGGTGGAAAAGTATTTTCCCGCGGACTCGCCATATTTCATCCTGCGCTTTTCAAGCTTGAACGCCTATCACGACAGCGGCATAAAAGGCATTAATGCCGACATAGCCCAAAAGCTCATCGACATCCTTAAGCCTCATGGTCGCATATATATTACTTCCGAAAGGGAGCTAGAGCCTCAATTTGAGCCTTACCGTATCCCGATAAAGACGCTTGACATGCACCATGTGATGGCTTTCTCGAGTTTGTACATCGGCGATAGCCAGACGATGGCCGCCGAGGCTGGGGTGTTGGGCGTTCCCTTTGTGAGATACAATGATTTTGTGGGTCGAATCGGTTATCTCAATGAATTGGAGAATGAATATCAACTAGGTTTCGGCGTTAAGGCTTCGGAGCCAGGATCTGCCGACAAGATGTATGGCATAGTCCAGCAGCTGCTTGATATGTCTAATCTCAAGGAAGAATGGCAAATCCGGCGACAAAAGATGCTTTCCGAGAAAATCGATTATGCCCAGTTCCTCACTTGGTTTATCGAAAGCTATCCCGAAAGCCTGAACATCATGAAGGATAATCCCGATTACCAATGGCGGTTCAAATAAAGGGTATACAATGATAGATCTGAAAACCATAAAACTCGTCATTTGGGACTTGGATGAGACTTTTTGGATGGGCACGCTTTCCGAAGGGAGTGTGGTCGTGCCTGATGAAAATGCCCAATTGGTGAAAGATTTGACCGATTGCGGTATCATCAATTCCATCAGTTCTAAAAACGATTTTGAGCCAACCCGAGCGAAACTGCAAGATTTTGGCTTGTGGGATTATTTCGTGTTCCCCTCGATTAATTGGGAAAGCAAAGGTCCCCAACTACAAGATAAGATTGACAAAATGGCCCTTCGCCCAGTCAATGTGTTGTTTTTGGATGACAACCCGTCGAATCTGGGAGAAGCCAGGCATTTTTTGCCCGATATTCAGACTGGAGGTCCCGAATGTATTGGCGAACTTGTGGAGCAGGTTGCCGGCATGGAGAAAAAAGACCTGAAACATAAGCGTCTCAATCAATACAAGATATTGGAAGAAAAAGACACTGCCTCCAAGTCTTATGCGAGTAGTGAGGATTTCTTGTATGACAGCCATATCCAAGTTGTTGTACATCATGATTGCTTGGCTCAAATCCAGCGTATCCATGAACTCCTGATGCGAAGCAACCAATTGAATTATACCAAGAATCGGGTGGGCATTGAGGAACTTGAAGCAGTCATGAAAAGCCCCGATTATGATTGCGGCTATGTGACCGTCACCGACCGTTTTGGCGATTATGGAATCGTCGGCTTTTATGCCAAGACAGGTGACCGACTCGAGCATTTCTTCTTCTCCTGCCGGACCATGGGGCAGAAAATCGAACAATGGGTATATGCCCAATTGGGATTCCCTGAACTGCAAGTCTTGGGTGAAGTGCGTACAAAGCTTAACAAGACGGAATGCCCTGGCTGGATTAATCATGATGAAGTGAGCCGTGATGAGGTGCAACAGTCTTCAGATGAAGCCCTGATGTGCAACATCTTGATGAAAGGTCCTTGCGATTTGTCCCATTCCCAAATGTACATCAAGAGTGGCGGCCTTTTTGATACGGAGTTCACTTATGTGAGCAATGCCGAAGGACAAACCATCGATGCATACAACCATTCTGTCCATATCGAAGGACTGCATACCTATTCGGACGAGGATAAGCGTCAAATTGTTGAGGATTGTATCTTCGTGGATCCGGCCATGCTTTCAGGAGGCTTCTTCTCCAAGGGATATGATGTGATCTTTTTGAGCACTTTGATAGAATCCAGTTATTATATTTACCAGAAGAAAGGTACGGAGATACGTGTGGTGTTTGGCGGTGAGGATTTAACGAACCCTGATAATTGGCAAGGCTATTGTGATGGGACGATTTATACGGGTGGAAACAAATTTACAATGGATTATTTGCGAGATTTCTCCAACAAGTATGAGAGTGTTGGCAGGACTACACCCGAGATGTATTTGAACTTTTTGGAGAAATGCATGCAGTGGCTTCCCCAAAAGACACATCTGTGTTTGATTTTGGGTGCAACGAAGATATACGAGGGAGATGAGGAAGCGAGGTTGTCGCATCAAAGGCTGAACGAAGCCGTGAAAGGCTTTTCGAAAGATCATGAACGGGTTCGTTTTGTGGAGATTGACGATTGTGTGCATGACAAGTCGGATTTCGCAGGCGATATCAATCACTTCTCTACTCGGGTCTATTATGAATTGGCTCAACAAATGATTAGCGTCATCCGTTCTGTGACAGGGCAGGATATCGAATCGTATTCTTCAACCATGGCCCAATTTGACAATTTGTTGTTAAAGATTCGTAAGGGAGTGAAGAGGATCTTCAAACCCGAGGGCAGGTTGTATGGAGCATTGAAAAAAGTATATAACAAAGTCTATAAAGAGAGGAAATGAATGTAACGTTGATTGGGGCGCCGGCAGAGCAGGTGTTGTCCCTGATGAAAAGGAAAGAAAATGTTGAGGATTTGGCGAAAGAGTCGGGCTATTGAAAACTATCCAGAAAGTCATAAGATAATGCGAGAAACCCCGGATTATCAGTTTAGGTTTAAATGAACCATGGCGTTGTATGCTATTTATGGAAAATAATTGTATCTTTGCAGGTTGTTTAGTGATACAATAATATGAATTGAATGCGATAATGACCATAAATAACACTATAATATCAATAAATAAGAAAACACCGCACGAGGTTATGCTTTCGGTGGCTGGTCGGGTGAAAGAACGCCGTTTGGAGTTGAATCTGACGCAGGTTGAACTGGCAAAAAAGGCAGGATTGCCCTTGGCCACCTACCGTAAGTTTGAGCGGACGGGCATCATCGCATTCGCCAAATTGCTTCAAGTGGCGTTTGCCCTTGATGCTTTGGAGGACTTCGACGCACTGTTCAGCCAACGCCGCTACCTTTCCACTGAGGATGTGCTGAATGAAGGGAAAAAACGCGAAAGGGCACGACACAATGGATAATCTAAGGCGCCTGGAGGTTTGGTATCACGACTGCTTGGTGGGTTTTTTGGCCTTGACCAACGATAACTTGTGCACTTTTGAATATACGGGCGATTTCCTTGCCAATGGTTTTTCGATTTCGCCTTTTGAATTGCCTTTGCAAAAAGGCGTCTTTGTGGCAAAACGGCATCCTTTTGAAGGTGGTTTCGGCGTATTCGACGACTCGCTTCCCGATGGGTGGGGACTGTTGATTCTGGACAGATACCTTCAATCCATTGGGACGAAACCTTCAGGTCTGAACTTGCTTGACCGTCTTGCTTTGGTTGGCAAGTCGGGTCGTGGTGCCTTGGAGTTCGTGCCTGACAGAAGCATAGTGCCATCGACTCAAGTCGCTGATATTGAGCTATTGGCAAGAGAAGCAGCCTCTTTGCTAGAAGAGAAAGACTATTTGGGAAAGAACATAGAAGAACTGTATCGGAGGGGAGGCTCACCTGGCGGCGCCAGACCGAAAGTCTTTGTCAAGTCCGAGGGGCGGGAATGGTTGGTGAAGTTTCCTGCCAAGCATGATCTGGATACTATAGGTAAGACGGAATACCAATATGCTTTGCTTGCCCAACGATGTGGCGTTGAGATGCCAGAGGTGAGACTGTTTGAGGGGAAATACTTTGGCGTTCGACGTTTCGACAGAAAGGAGGGAAAAAAACTGCATGTGGCGAGTGTGGCCGGTTTACTTCGTGCCGACTACCGCGCACCGAGTATCGATTATTGGCATGTTTTCCAGGTCTCCATGTCGCTTTCTTCTGATGTGGAGGAATTGTGGCGGGTATATAAGTTAATGTGCTTTAATTATTTGATTGGCAACAAGGATGACCACGCGAAAAACTTCTCTTTCATCTATGATGGCGGTAAATGGCGTTTGTCGCCTGCTTACGATTTGTTGCCGAGCGATGGCTTAGGCGGTTTCCATACCACTTCGATCAATGATAGCATTACGCCGAAGGATTCGGATTTGATTACACTTGCCGTTAAGGCCGGACTGGACCAAAAAAAATCAGTTGTTGTGTTGGAGAAGATGAGGGAGGAAATGATGACCTGAGACTATGACCATGACTGTTTCGTTTCATAGATCAGTCATGGTCATGATCAGTGGTTAGGGTAAAAAGAGACTTGAAAAAAAGGACCAATATTAATAGCTTCACAAAATCATCTATGAATCATATCACCCTTATCGCGGGCGCACGCCCCAATTTCATGAAGATCGCCCCACTGATTCATGCCATTCAAAAGGCAGAGACAGAAGGGAAAGATATCCATTATCGTCTTGTACATACCGGTCAGCATTACGACCGGCAGATGAGTGAGACTTTCTTTGAAGAGCTCAACATCCCGAAGCCCGATGTGAATTTGGGCTGCGGGGGCGGCACCCAAGCCGAACAGACCGCTGCCATCATGGTCGCCTTCGAAAAGGACCTGATGGAGCACACGACCGACTTGGTCCTGGTGGTGGGCGATGTGACTTCAACCATGGCTTGCTCCATTGTGGCCAAGAAGCTGTGCACAAAAGTGGCCCATGTGGAGGCGGGTATCCGCTCTTGGGACTTGACCATGCCCGAGGAAATCAACCGTATGGTGACGGATAGCTTGGCCGACTATTTCTTTACCACTTCCGAGGTCGCCAATACGAACTTGCGTCGCTTCGGGGTGGAGGAGAAGCACCTGTTCTTCGTTGGAAATGTAATGATAGACACCTTGTTGGCCAACCTTTCGCGTTTTGTCCAACCAGCCGTGTATGAAGAGTTGAATTTGCAGCCGCAGCAGTTTTTGACTTTGACCATGCACCGCCCAGCCAATGTGGATGAAGCTGAAAAACTGAAACGGTTGATGAATGAGATTGTCACCAATGTTCATGGCTTGCCTATTGTTTTCCCGATTCATCCACGCACGGCCAAGATCTTTAAGGATTTGGGCATAGAAGCCCCTAATCTTCATATTGTGGAGCCTCTGGGCTACCTGGAGTTCAACTATCTGGTAGAACGCGCCAAAGCCGTTATCACCGACAGCGGTGGAATTACTGAAGAGACCACGGTGATGGGCGTGCCATGCATCACATTGCGCGACAATACGGAACGGCCCGAGACTTGTACCATGGGTACCAATGAACTGATTGGCACGAATCCCGACCATATCAAGCCTGCATTGGACAGACTTTTTGCGGGACAATGGAAGAAAGGCAGCATCCCGCCCTTGTGGGACGGACATGCAGCAGAGCGCATTGTAGATGTGTTGACAACCCTATAAGCTATGTCAAAAAGTAGGATTTGCTTGATAACCAACGATGTGGAGACCACATCGATCCTAAATCACAAGCTTCGTGACAAGACGGGTGAATATGTCTTGAACCAAGGCATGCCCCGTTTGCTCGACTTGTATGACAAGTATGGTGTAAAGGCTACTTTCTTCTATACGGGTCATATCGCGCAACTCTATCCCGATGTGGTGAGAATGGCACACAAACGCGGCCACGAAGTGGGTTCGCATGGCCTGACCCATGAGGTGAGCAAGGCTTTCGATGTGCTTTCGCCCGAGGAACAGCTGTCGCATTTGAGGCAATCGAAACAGATTTTGGAAGACATCATTGGAGAAGAAGTGGTCTCGTTTCGAGCCCCAGCGGCTCGTGTCGACAAGAAGTTTCCGCTCATTATGAAAGAGGCGGGATTTAAGGTGGACAGCTCTGTCTCCTCCCAACGCCTCGACATGATGTTCTCTTTCGGAGCGTTGAAGAAATTGAATTGGCTTATGGCGCCCCGTCATGCCTATTTTGCACAGGAAGAAAACATTTTCCGAAAAGGGGAGTCCGAGATCCTCGAAGTCCCCATTTCGGCGATGGGCTTCCCCTATATCGGGACGTTTATGCGCATTGCTCCAGGGCTCAACCGCTTTACAAGACAAATGCTGTATTGGGAGACCTTGTGCAATGGCCGACAGTTCGTCTTTCTCACCCACCCCAATGAGTTTATTGATGAGGACCAAGAAACGACAGAGATTGAACGTCGTGGCAGCAATTACATTTCCTATTTGTTGGGCGATGTAATCCGCCATAAACTGAAAGTGAAGAATTTGGGTGAGAAGGCCTTGCCTATCTATGAACGCGAATTGGCGTTCTTCCCAAGGAAAGTTTTTGAATTTGTAACATGTAAGGATTTCTATAAAAGGAAAAAATCATGAAAGATTATTGGCCATTAGAAAAACGGCCGTTGCCCAACCATAAGGAACGAGGTTTCTTCCAGGCGTGTAAGTTGTCGGCCAAGGAACATGGCTATACGGGCTTTATGGCAAGCGCGCGGTTTTTATACCGACGCTATATGGACTATTTTTGGCAAGTGTTGGCATTCAGGGTAATCCCATATAGCAAGATGCGTGTGAAGTTGCACAAATGGAGAGGCGTGAAGATAGGGAAGAATGTGATGATTGGTCCGCAGGTGGTCATCGACGATGTGTATCCCAATTTTGTCGTGATCGAAGACGGCGTTTCGTTGGCGGCCAATGACTATATCTTGACGCATAGCAAACCGCTTGAGTATCACCAATTTTTGACCGAGTCCTATGTAGCCCCCGTCATCATCAAGAAGAATGCTTGGATTGCCATCAGTGTGACCATCCTGCCCGGAGTGACCGTGGGCGAAGGCTCTATCGTGGCTGCCGGTTCGGTGGTGACCAAAGATGTGCCGCCGTTTTGCATGGTGGCGGGTGCTCCGGCTAAAGTCATTCGTGAATTTGAGATGAAAGACGGTGTGCCCGTAGGTTTCAAACCCAAAGAGAAATGAGAATAGAGGATTTTACGATTGGCCAATCGGCCTCGTTGAAGAAGGTGTTCAAGTCTGATGAGGTGATGGCATTTGCCGAGCTCTCGTTGGATAAGAACCCGATACATCTTGATGAAGCGTATGCCGAGCATAGTAGGTTCGGAAGAAGGATTGTCCATGGCTTTCTTGTCGGCTCGTTGATTAGCGCCGTGTTCGGTACCCAATTGCCAGGCGAAGGAGCCATCTATCTTCATCAGGAAATGAATTTTAAGAGACCCGTTTTTCACGGCGATGAGATTACTGCTACGGTGACGGTGACAGAGATAAGGAAGGATAAGTCCATCCTTTGTTTTGACACAAAATGTGAGAACGACAGGGGAGAAGTGGTGATCGACGGGAAAGCCGTTTTGAAAGTGTAATTTAGGCATGCGAGACTTTACCCTGAAATCATATCGCTCCTTAGTGAAGGTGTTTCAAGATGCTGGTTATCATTTTCTAACATTTGAAGAATTGATGTCGGCTCCCAAGGTTGAATTGCAAGACGCAGTTCACGACAAGGAGGGTAAGATGGTGGTCCTTCGTCATGATGTGGATGAATTGGCGTGGAACGCCCTAAAGATAGCGCAACTTGAACACGAGTTGGGCGTTCGCGCGACCTATTATTTCCGTGTCGTCAAGCAGAGTAATGTGCCCGAAGTGATCCGGCAGATTGTGGCTCTAGGACATGAAGTGGGGTATCATTACGAGGATTTGGCCCTAGCGAAAGGTGATGAGATGACGGCCATACTGTCTTTCAAAGAGAATTTGGACTATTTCAGAACCTATTATCCCGTGAAGTCGGTTTGCATGCATGGAAGCTCGACTTCCCAATACGACAACCGCCTTTTGTGGAAAGAACATAGCTTATCAGAATTTGGACTGGTAGGGGAGCCCTACCTTTCGGTGGATTTTGAGAAAGTCTTCTATCTCACCGACACTGGCTATGCCTGGGACGGAGGAAAGTTTGCCACGCGCGATATGGTCGAAAGCCATTTCGGGTTGAAGTTCCATACCACACAACAAATTGTGGAGTGTGTTGAAAATGGCCGCTTCCCTCAACAGGCACTGATTTTGGCGCATACCTTGTGGACCGATAGCTTTGTGCAATGGAACTGGCTGCATTTCAGGGAGTTTGTAAGGAATCGTGTCAAGTTGATGGCCAAAAACAATAAGTTTGTTGCCAAATTGTATGGGCGTTTAGTTGGTGCTTATTGGAAAAATTGAATGTAATTCCAAGGGATAATAGGCTTCGTTCCAAAAAATCTTTGTACTTTTGCAATTTGGAAAAATGAATAAAACTTTCGTGTTATGAGAAAAACTACAGTCTTTTTGTTTTTGATGCTGGCATTTTTGGCCGCGACGACCACGTCTTGCGTTACTTCAAAAAAAGTGCGCTTTTTGAGGGATATGCCAGAGTACGGCGTGCCATTGAACGATAAGTTTGAAGCCACCATTGCCCCTTATGACGAGCTCCGTATATTTGTCTTGGGAGACGGTAAGAACGAGGAATTGGTGAAGCCTTTCAATGTTTTGGGAACGGCGGGCTCCAATGTTTCCAACAATCAAATGGGCTATTTGGTGGATGTCAATGGAAATATTGAGTTCCCAGTTTTGGGAGAATTGCATGTGGCAGGTTTGACCCGTTTGCAGTTGCAGGATATGATTGCAGAACAGCTGAAATCCAATGGATATCTGAGCAATCCTAATGTTATGGTTCGCTTCTTGAACTTCAAGGTGTTTGTCCTTGGGACAGAAACAGGCAAAGTGTTGAATATTTCCGAGGAGCGATGCACTTTTTTGGAAGCGTTGGCAATGGCTGGCGGTTTGGACCTATATACCCGACGTGATCGCATTGGTGTGATGCGTGAAGTGAGCGGGAAAATGGTCATCCATTATATGGATCCTCGATCCACGGAAATCTTCAACGACGACTTTTTCCTGCTGCAGCAGAACGACATCATCTTCACCGAGGTGGGCACGCGCCGCTTCCTCAAAGAAGGTTACTCGAATTGGACATGGGTGCTGTCGGGAGTGTCTACCATTATTACTGCCATTACTTCGTACTTAACCTTACAGAAACTTCTCAGTAAGCCGACGACGCGTTAACGTCGGATGCTTCAAAAAACATGAAATAGTTCGGTTCAATTGTTATAAAAATGGATACCAACAAAACAAATACACCTTCCAACGAGACGGCCTTTTTCGACGAAGACACCAATAGCGGCTTTAAGTTTAAGGACGTTGTCTTTCTCGTTTTGCGTAATTTGCATTGGTTTGTCCTCTGTGCAGCCATCGGAGGCCTGTATGCCTATTATCAAGTAAGGAACGAGGAAAGGATCTATGCCAGTTCGGCTACCATTATGATTAAGACCTCCGCTAGTGGTGGATCAGAAACAACCCGTGGCTCGTCCGCTATAAGTGCCATTGCAGGTCAAGGTGTAGCCATAAGCTCGGTGCAAAACGAAATGATGGTATTAAAGTCGTTGACCAATATGGAAAACATGGTGCGCAAGTTGAACCTAAACACTATGTATTCATACAAGACCAAAATTGCCAAGCGCAATAAAGATCTCTACAAGTCTTCTCCGATAGAGGTGTCTTTTCCTGATATTGAGGAGGAAGCTGGTGTCTCTTTTACGGTGCGTCCCATCGACAACAACCATGTTATTCTGGAAGACATCGGTGGTAATGTGCCTTCGATGAAGGTGAGATTGAACGACACGGTAATGATCCCCCAAGGCCGTATTGTGGTGACACCAACGTGGATCTATAAGGATTTTATGAATACGCCTATTAGGGTAAGCCGTCGCCCATTATCTGTTGTGGCTGCTTCTTATCGTGGTCGTATCGCTGTGGCGAGGGACAATGATCGTAACTCCATTTTGAGATTATCTTTACGCGACACGTCTCCCTTGCGTGCAGCCGATGCTTTGAATACCTTGATTGATGTGTACAACCAAGAGTCGATTGACGACCAGCAAAGGATTTTGAACTACTCAGAGGCCTTTATCAACGACCGTATCAATTACCTGATGAACGACATTCAGGACTACGAGCAGGTCTTTGTCGATTTTAAGCGTTCCCATAACTTGATTGATACAAAATCTTTTGGTCAGACCTATATAGCCAGCAGCGCTGCTTCCACCGAAGAGGCAAAGAAACTGCGTGACCAAGCCGGCAATATCAGGTTTCTGATTAATTTTATTGAGAATAATGAAGGCCAAACGATTCCTATTGGTGCGGTCAATGTGAGTGAAGACGCTACGTCCATTATCAATAAATTTAATGAGAATCAAACCGTTTTGGAGGGTTATAAGACCGATGGTACCTTAAACAACCCGGTGGCTGTCAACCTACAGGAGTCGCAACGTACCCTACGCTCCTCTATTTTGGCCATGTTGGAGAGCAACTTGCAGGGGCTGCAGACCCGCATTGATGCCGCCGACCGTGAGCGTAACCTGGCCAATGCCCAAATTCAGTCGGTGCCTACCGCACAGTTGGAGCTGAACGAAGTGGGACGTATGCAGGATATCAAGGAGAAGCTTTACCTGCAACTTCTCTCCAAACGAGAGGAACTGCTGCTGACGAGCCCACAGTTGGAGGCTACCTCCCGTGTGATTGACTATGCACATCCCAACAGCAAGCCTGTTGCCCCCGATGAGAAGAAGTCCATCATGCTGGGCCTGTTGATTGGTCTTGCCGTGCCTGTGACCATCTTGTTGCTTCGCAAGCTCCTCGATACCTCCATCCACGATAGGGTGGATGTGCAGAAGTCGACCAAGGTGCCTTTCCTTGGCGATGTGCCCTTTGAGAAGAACATTCCTTCCCATGCGGTCATGGTGCGCGAGAATGGTCGTGATTCGCTGTCTGAGTCGTTCCGCTTGATTCGTTCGAGCTTGGAGTATATGAAAGACAGGAAAGACGGGGCCCATGTCATCATGTTCACCTCTTTCATGGTGTCTTCAGGAAAGACCTTCGTCTCGTCGAATTTGGCCGCAAGCTTTGCCATGGCCTCTCGTAAGACCGTGCTCGTCGACTTGGATATCCGTAAAGGTACTCTGAACAAGGTGTTTGATTCCAATGTCAGGTTGGGTGTCTCGAATTACTTGTCGGGGAAGACGGACTCCATTGATGACTTGATCCATGCTTCGACCACCGTTCCGAACCTCGATATTATCTTCTCGGGTCCCATCCCGCCCAATCCTGCTGAGTTGCTGATGAGCACCCGCCTCGATGACCTGGTTGCCGAGTTGCGCAAACGCTATGAATATGTCTTCTTGGACAACGTGCCAGTGGGTATGGTGGCCGACTCCGATATCGTGAAGCGTGTGGCGGATACCACCATCTTCGTGTTGAGGGCGGGCAAGACCGACAAGCGTTTGCTCTTCGATGTCGATAAGTTCTACCAAGACGGCAAGTTCCCGAACCTCTGCGTTATCCTCAACTCCGTCAACAAGAAGAAACGTGGCTACGGCTATTATGGCTACGGCTATGGCTACGGCTATGGCTACGGTTACGGCTATGGGTATGGCTATGGCTACGGCTATGGGTATGGTAACGAGGAAGAGGAGAAAAAGAAGAAGAAATGGTGGCAGAAGATTTTCAAGAAGAAGCATAAACACCATCACCATCATTCACACAGCCACACCTCTAATCCGGATGACGGAAAGGAATAAAGGACCGAGATTATGTTTTCTTTTTTGAAACACCATCTTCCGGAGGATTTCTTCAGGGGCGCTTGTGATGTGCATTGTCACCTGTTGCCTGGCGTCGACGACGGCTTTGCCACCGCCGAGAAGTCGCTTCATGCCCTCGAAGTGTTGGAGAAGCGTGGCGTCAGCAAAATGATCCTCACGCCCCATTTCATGAAGGACTATCCCGACAATGACAGGGTGAGCATCATAGCCAAGTTCGAGGCTTTCAAGGAGGAGGCAGCGAAGGTCAGCAAGATTGAGTTGCGCCTGGCGGCCGAGTATATGCTAGATGCCCGTTTCATGGAGCATTTTAAGCAGGGCTTCTTGTTTCTGGATAAGGACAACACCCATGTGCTTTGCGAGACCTCCTATCTGATGTATGAGCATGGCATCACCGAGATGTTGTACGACATCATGTGCGAGGGCTTGCAGCCCGTCATCGCGCATCCTGAGCGTTACCAGTATGCCAACAATGACAATTATCACCGTTGGAAGGACAAGAACTACAAGTTCCAGCTGAATCTGCTCTCGTTGGCGGGTGCCTATGGCGACCCAGCTTATGTCAAGTCGCATTATTTGTTGAAGGAGGGTTTTTATGACTATGTCGGTTCCGACATGCATGGCTTAAGCAACTTCAAGCGTTTCATCCCGGAAATCAAGCTGAAGACAAAGGAAATAGACCAGCTTGGGCAGCTGTTGGAGAACAACAAGAAGCTGTTCGGGTAAGTTAGCGACTAAAGAGAATAGGAAGGCCGCCACATTTGTGGCGGCCTTTTTTTATTGGGATTCCCTTCGGGAATGGAGGTTAGGAGTTGTCTATATTACGGCGGCAAGTAACGCCTACGGATCGTAAACGCCACAAGCCGCCGCTTGTTGATTACGCATTTGTTCCATTCCCGCCGTCAGGCGGGAATCTCATTATTACTTCAGTCCGCGTGCCTTCAAGTAAGGCTCATAGTCCGGGTCTTGGCCGCGGAACTTGCGGTACTGCACCATGCCCTCGTCGTTGCCGCATTCCTGCAGGCAGTTCTTGCGGAACGAGGCCGCCAGGTCGGGGTTGAAGAGGTCGCCGGAACTCTTGAAGTAGTTGAAGGCGTCCTTGTCGAGCACCTCGGCCCAGGTGTAGGCATAATAGCCGGCACTGTAGCCACCGTTGAAGATGTGGGCGAAGTTGGTGCTGCGGTAACGCGGCAGGATCTCGGGCATCAAGCCGATGGCATCCATCTGCTGTTTCTCGAAGGCATCGACGTCGAGGTCTTGAGCCTCGGTCAGCTCGTGGTATTTCATGTCGAGGATGGAGGCTGCTATGAGCTCGGTGGTCATGAAGCCTTGGTTGAACAAGGCGCTGTTTTCGATCTTGGCGATGAGGCTGTCGGGCATGACTTCACCGGTTTGGTAGTGCTTGGCATACATGCGGATGACCTCGGGCTCGGCGACCCAGTTCTCCATGATTTGCGAAGGCATCTCCACATAGTCGTGGGGCACATTGCCGCAGGTGCGGGTGTAGAGGCCGTCGGAGAAGAAGGCGTGCAGACTGTGGCCAAACTCATGCCACATGGTTTCGGTCTCGTCCCAAGTGAGCAGGGCAGGGGTGTCGCCCGAGGCAGGGGTGAAGTTCATCACCAGGGAGACAACGGGATAGATCTTCTTCCCGTTGATGTCGTAACCGCTCTCACGGAAGCTGGTGCACCAGGCACCGCCGCTCTTCGACTCGCGCGGATAGTAGTCCATATAGAGGATGCCGAGGAGGTCGCCGTTGGCTTCCTTCACCTCGTAGGTCTCCACGCCAGGATAATAGATGGGCAAGGTCTCGTTTTTGGTGAAGGTCACGCCGTAAAGCATTCTTGCGGCCAAAAACATGCCGTCACGGACATTGTCCACGGTGAGGTAAGGCTTGATGTAGTTCTCGTCGAAGTCGTATTTGGCCTTGCGGAGCTTCTCGGCATAGTACCACCAGTCCCAGCCTTCCAACTTGATGTTGGCGCCTTCCTTGTCGGCGATGGCCTGCATCTCGGCGAGTTCTTTCTTGGCGAGCTTCTGGGCAGGGTTGAAGATGTCGATGAGGAACTTGTCGACGGTCTTGGAGTCTTTGGCCATGTTGACGTCCAACACATAGTCGGCATAGTTGTCGAAACCGAAGAGTTTGGCTTTCTGCACGCGCAGCTTGCACATCTCGTTGACGAGTTTCTTGTTGTCATACTCGTTGTTGTTGTCGCCACGGTTGTAATAGGCTTTGTACATCTGCTCGCGCAGGTCGCGTTTGTCGGCAAACTGCAGGAAGGGGATGAGGCTGGGCTTGCTCAAGGTGAACACCCACTTGCCTTCCATGCCGTCGGCCTTGGCTTGCTCAGCGGCAGCGTCGATGCTGGTCTGAGGCAGACCTGCGAGGTCGGCTTCGTTCTCGATGACGAGTTTGTAGCCGGCGTTCTCCTTCAACAGGTTGTTGCCGAATTGCAGGCTCAAGGTGGAGAGTTGCTCGTTGATTTGGCTCAACTCGGCTTGTTGCTCGGCATTCAAGCCGGCACCGTGGCGCATGAAGTCCTGATGGTACTTCTCCACCACACGGATTTGCTGGTCGTCGAGGCCCATCTCATTGCGGTGCTGAAACACATAATCGATGCGCTCGAAGAGCTTCGGGTTCATCATGATGGCGTCGCTGTGCTTCGAGAGCATGGGCAACACCTGCTCGGCGATGGCCACCATCTCGTCGTTGGTGAGGCATTCGTTGAGGTTGAAGAAAACGTTGCTGACGCGGTTCAAAGTTTGTCCTGACTTGTCGTAGGGCAGGATGGTATTCTCGAAAGTAGGTGTCTCTGCATTGTTGACGATGGCGTCAATTTCAGCTTGTTGCTCGGCGATACCCGCCTCGAAAGCGGGCAGGTATTGTTCGTTCTTGATTTGGTCGAACGGCGGCACTTGGAAAGGTGTCGTGTATTCGCTGAGGAAAGGATTCGGTTTTTCGGCCTCTGGCTTTTGTTCGGGCTTCGAAGTGCACGAGGCCAAGACGATAACGCTTAATGCGATCATGTTGATGAGTTTTTTATTCATGTTTTGAATATTTGATGTTGTTTTTCGCTTGCAAAGATAAAAAATGTTGTCTTTTTTGCTTGCATATTAGAAAAACATTATTTTTGTAGATTATTTTGAATAAAAAACTAACATGAGTTACATTTCCTGGGATAAAAAGAAACTGGTCAATCTGGAGTTTACGCTCAACCGTGAAGTGTTGCGTTCCAACGCTTTAGGCGCCTTCCTCGCCACCACGGTGATTGGCTGCAACACTAGAAAATACCACGGCCTCTTAGTGGTTCCGCAGCCACAGCTGGACAACAACAACCACGTGCTGCTGTCGAGCCTCGACGAGACCATTATTGAGAATAAGGAGGAGTTTCATCTTGGCGTACACATGTACCCCGACGGCATCTTCGCTCCTCGTGGCCATAAATACCTTCGCGACTTCACCGCCGACCCCATGCCGAAGCTGACTTACCGCATTGGCAATGTGGTGCTCGACAAAGAGCTGATCTTCTCCGCCACGGAGGCAAGACTCTTTGTACGTTACACCTTGCGCGAATCCGTGGTGCCCATCACCCTTCGCGTGTTGCCTTTCCTGGCCTTCCGTAACGTTCACATGCTGACGCATGAGAACCACGAGGCCAGCCGAAAGGTGGACCTCGTGAAGAACGGTGCTTCGTGGCAGCTCTACAAGGACTATTCGCGGCTCTACTTGCAGTTCTCGCGCGCGGCGCAATACACCCATGTGCCGCATTGGTATTACAACATGTTCTACATCCGCGAGCAGGAACGCGGATACGATGCCGTCGAGGACCAGTTTGTCCCTGGATTCTTCGAACTGCAGATGAAACAAGGCGACACGGTGATTCTCTCGGTGAGCCTCAAGGAAGAAAGCCCTGCTGCCATCAAGCGGCAGTGCGAGGCTGAGGTGAAGAGGCTGTTGCCTCAGACGAGTTACGAGGATTGCCTCCTGAAGGCCGCCGACCAATTCATCATCCGTGATGCGAACGGCACGAAACTTTGGGCCGGATTCCCGTGGTTCGGTTCGTGCAGCCGCGACACCTTCCTCGCTTTGCCTGGCATCACCCTAGCGCAAGGCGATGAGAAGACCTTTACTGCGGCTTTAGATTACCTGGTTTCGAGGATGCAAGGCCCGTTCTTCCCGCACCGTTACTATCAGAAGAGCCTTTATTTCACCGCGGTCGACTCGCCGCTGTGGTTCTTCTATGTGCTGCAGCTCTACGAGAAGATGCTCGGCAAGGACAAGAAGGACATCTGGAAGAAATACAAGAAGCCGATGACGACCATCTTGGAGAGCTTCATTGCGGGCACGGACTTCAACGTGCATACCTTGGATAATGGATTGCTCTATGCCGGCAACCGCGACTTGGCCCTCACCTGGATGAACGTCTTCGCCCAAGGCAAGCCTTGGACACCGCGTACGGGCTTGGCGATTGAAGTGAATGCCTTGTGGTATAACGCCCTCTGCTATGGCGTAGAGTTGTTGAAAGCCACCGAGCCGAAGAGCACATTGCTCAAGAAATGGCAGGAGTTGGCCGACAAGGTGAAGGCCTCGTTTGCCGACACCTTCTATAATAAAGCGACCAAGGGCTTCTACGACTTTGTGAACAGCAACGAGAGAAACGAGCAGGTACGTCCCAACATGATGCTGGCCGCCGCCTTGCCCTATAGCCCGATGAGCGACGAGATGCAGAAACGCGCCTTCGACATCGCCCACTCCGAGTTGCTGACGACGCGCGGCATCCGTTCGCTGTCGCCCAACGACGAGAACTACAAGGGCATCAGCATCGGCAACCACAGCGAACGCGAACGCGCCTACCACAACGGCACGGCCTTCCCATGGTTGATTGCCTTCTACGCAGACCTTTCAGTGAAGCTGTTCGGGAAGACCTCGTTGCCTTATTTGGAAGACTTGTACAACGGCTTCGAAGAGGCCATCAAGGACAACGGCATCGGCACGGTGTCGGAGATTTACGACGGCAACCCGCCCTTCGAGGCAAGAGGTTGCATCTCGCAGTCGACGAGCGTGGGTGCCTTGCTCTACCTGCATTACCTGATTGATGAACTAAATAAGAAAGGAGGCTCAAAATGAGAGTCCTGATGTTTGGGTGGGAGTTTCCACCCCATATTACCGGTGGCCTCGGAACGGCATGCTTCGGCATGACCAAGGGCCTGGCCAAGAACGACGTGGATGTACTCTTCGTAGTGCCGCGTGCCTATGGCGACGAGGACGAGACCAATGTGCGTCTGCTCAATGCCAGTGAGGTTACCATCGACATTGACCACGAGAAAGACCGCAGCTATTGGGAGCGTGTGCAGTACATGGAGATTGGCTCCAACATCATCCCGTATGTCGGGCCGGAGAACTTCGCCAATGTGCTGGAAAGCGACCGCCATGTGGTGGAGCATTTCAACCGTACGGGTTCGGTGTTTGCGCGAAACTACCAGTTCTCGGGCAAATACGGCATGAACCTCATGGAGGAGGTGGCACGCTATGCCTTGATAGGCTCGTCGTTGGCCACGAAATACGATTTCGACGTCATCCACGCCCACGACTGGCTGACCTATTCGGCAGGCATCGCGGCGAAGGAGACCACGGGCAAACCGCTGGTGGTGCACATGCATGCCACCGAGTTCGACCGTTCGGGCGAGAACATCAACACGGATGTGTACGCCATCGAGCGCAGAGGCATGGAGGCCGCCGACCGCGTGATCACGGTGAGCAACCTGACTAGAAATATCGTCATCAACAAATATGGCATCGACCCTGCTAAAGTCGTTACGGTGCACAACGCCGTGGAGCCTAACGATAAGCCCAAGTCGGAATACGAACGCAGCGGCTTGGATGCCAAGGTAGTGACCTTCCTTGGAAGAATCACCTACCAGAAAGGTCCTGAATATTTCATCGAGGCTGCCTATAAGATCCACCAGGTCGACCCGAGCATCCATTTCGTGATGGCGGGCACGGGCGACATGCTGGAGAAGATGATCCGCCGTGTGGCGCAACTTGGTATGGGCAGTCACTTCCACTTCACGGGCTTCCTGAAGGGCGAGGCCGTTGACCAGATGTTCGCCATGACGGACGTGTTCGTCATGCCTTCCATCTCCGAGCCGTTCGGCATCGTGCCGTTGGAGGCCATGCGCTTGAACGTGCCGGTGGTCATCAGCAAGCAGTCGGGTGTCTCCGAGGTCGTGAAGCACGCTTTGAAGGTCGACTTCTGGGACATCAACGGTCTGGCCGATGCCATCTATGGCCTCTGCCACTATAAGCCTTTGGCCGATTGCTTCAAGGACGAAGGCAAGGACGAGGTGGACAGCCTCAAGTGGGAACTGGCCGCGAAGAAGATCAAGGCGGTTTATGAGTCGGTGGTTTAAGATGCCAAAATGGAATCAAAATAGTTGTCGCAAAATTTGCGACAACTTAAAATGAAAAAAAGAATACCTATTATGAAACGATGCGTCCTAATCATAGTTCTCCTGTTTGCAACCGCCTTCTCCGCCTTCGCGCAGATTGAGGATGAAATAGCCAATTATCAGTCGAATAGGGAGTTGATGGAGAAAGCACGTGATTACATCAAGGATAAGGTTGTAGATGGTGATTTCGCTAAAGTCAAGGAAGCGAAGGATTATGCGTTGACTTTGAAAGAAGAAAATGCCAATCCTTTTTCGCGTTCAGAGTTGTGGTCAATTATGTTTTTGACTAATGAATTTGAGGCCTTAGGCAATGATATTGCTACAGTCAATAAAGACAACTATTATTTGAGAAGTGTTCGGTGGAATCAAGATGGATTGGAGGATGTGCTGAATAAGGCATTGAAAGAGAACAAGTCAGACTTGAACAATCGATTAAAGTCTTCTACGATTGACATTGAAACGATGAATGTGTTGCGTATGACTCTTGATTGGCTTGAAAATGGAGCAGGAAGAGTAATGACCTCCAAGATGCATGACCGTGCAGTTGCACATTTGGCGGTGAATCCAGATTCAAAATATAAATGGTTTATCGAACAAAAGCTTATGGTGGAATCGCTACCAAACAGGTCTACGGATGCTCCAAGTTTCCGTCATAGAAATGTCTGGTCAATTGGTTATGTGGCTTCTTTAGGTGGAGGTTGGTTCGCCAGTGATTTGGCTGATTCGTATAAAGGTTTCGGTTCGTGTGGCTTTGAACTTACAGGGGCGTTCAATAGGGTCGCTTTGACTGCTGGGATTAATTTTATGCCAACTTGGACAAAATGTGACATAACAGGTGATAACGGTGTTCTTGAGAAAGGTAGTGGAGTGACTGTTTTTATGCCCAAAGGTTCATTTGGGTATTATTTGATTCAAAAAGACAAATTTAGGATGAAACCGTATCTTGGTGTGGCTGGCTTACTTTTTAGGTATCCATCTGTTGCTAACCAAACTGATTATTCAGACTTGGATTTCAACTTGTTGACTTATTGTGGGGGATGCAGTTTTGATTTTAAGTTTAGGTCGGGTCCTAATGGATATGAATTGTTGAATATCAATTATATGTTTGGGATTTCACCTTATAATGGAACAAAAGGAGTCGGGATGATGCACATGATTTCGGTAGGCTATTCCATTGAAGCACTATTTTATGGTAGATATTGAAAATAAGTATAAATCAACGTAATATGAGCAAATCAATCTGTTTCTATTTCCAAGTGCATCAGCCTTACAGGCTTCGCACGTATCGTTTCTTCGAAATCGGTAAGAAACACTATTACTATGACGACTACAGCAACCGCATGATCATGCGGCGCGTGGCCGAGAAGTGCTACCTGCCCATGAACGAACTCCTGATGCGCCAAATCGAGAAGTTTGGCGACAAGGTCAAATTCGCGTTCTCGTTCTCGGGCGTGGTCATCGAGCAGATGGAGCAATTCGCACCAGAGGTGCTGGAGAGTTTCCAGAAGTTGGTCGCCACGGGTAAGGTAGAGGTGCTTTCCGAGACCTACGCCCACTCTTTGGCCTCGCTTTCGAATCCCGACGAGTTCAAGCGTCAGGTGACGGCCCACAAGCACAAGATGAAAGAGGTGTTTGGCGTCACGCCGAAGACTTTCCGCAACACCGAATTAATCTATAGCGACGAAATCGGTGCAGCGGTGGCCGACATGGGCTACAACCTCATGCTCACCGAGGGTGCCAAGCACATTTTGGGTTGGAAGAGTCCCAACTACATGTACGCCAACGCCATCAACCCGAAACTGAAAGTGTTGCTGCGCAACTTCAAGTTCAGCGACGAGATCGCCTTCCGCTTCGTGCAGGACGGTTTCCGCGCTGAGGACTTCGTCAACTGGCTGAATGCCTTGCCAGAGGAGGAAGAAGTGGTCAACATCTTCATGGACTACGAGACCTTTGGCGAGCATCAGAGCGCCGAGACGGGCATCTTCAACTTTATGGAGGCTTTGCCAGGTGCCATCTTGAAAGGCAGCAAGTTCAAGTTTGCCACGCCGCAGGAACTAGCCAAGAAGCTGCAGCCAGTGAGCGCCGTCAATGTGCCCAATGTGCTGTCGTGGAGCGACGAGGAGCGCGACCTCACGGCTTGGCTTGGCAACCCCTTGCAGGACGATGCCTTCCGTACGCTGTACGAACTCAACGCCAAGGTGCATCGCATCAAGGACGAGGAACTGCAGCAGGATTGGACCATGCTCCAAACCTCCGACCATTTCTACTACATGTGCACGAAGTGGCTCTCCGACGGTGTGGTGCATAAGTACTTCAACCATTATGCCTCGCCGTACGACGCGTATGTCAACTACATGAATGTGTTGACCGACTTCACCGATAGGGTGACGAAGTTGTCGAAGACGAAGAAAGTGGCAAAAGTAGAGTAAAATAGATTCCCCTGCGGGGAATGGAGTAGGAGTAAGGGTTATCCTGCGGCGATGGCAACTGCTACAAGACAGAAACTGTTTTTGTCGCCGCTGGACAACGAAACAAACACTCCATTCCCGAAGGGAATCTCTATTTATTTTTTAATTTTTAATTTTAATAAAAGAGAATGAAAAACCCCGAATACCTTTTTGAAACCTCTTGGGAAGTGTGTAACATGGTGGGCGGCATCTATACGGTGCTCTCCACGAAGTCGAATGTGATGCGTCAACTGCTGGACGACCACTATATCACGGTAGGACCTGATGTGGTCAAGGAAGCGCACGAGACGCTGTATTTTGTCGAAGATAACGACCTCTTTCCCGAGTGGCGCGAAAGGGCATTAGTTCAAGGCTTGAAATGCCGCATCGGCCGATGGAAGATAGAGAGTAGTCCCATCGCCATCTTGGTGGACTATACGCCACTTTACCAGTCCAAGAACGAGATCCTTGGGCATCTTTGGGAACAGTACGAACTGGACAGCATTCGTGGCCAGTGGGATTATATCGAACCCGTGTTGTTTGGCTATGCCGCCGGCCAGGTGATCGAGAGCTTCTGCAACTTCTATCTGCAGCAGACCAGCCACATCGTGGCGCAGTTCCACGAGTGGATGACGGGTTCGGGTGTGCTGTACTTGAAGGAGCATTGTCCACAAATTGCCACGGTGTTCACCACGCACGCCACCTACCTCGGCCGTGCCATCTCGGGCAACGGCTTGCCGCTGTACGACAACCTGAAGACTTATCTGCCTTCGGTGATGGCCATGCAGTTCAATGTGGTCTCGCAGCAGTCGATGGAGCAGAAGGCGGCCAAGAATGCCGACTCCTTCACGACGGTGAGCGACATCACGGCACAGGAGTGCGAGCAGTTCCTCTATCGCAAGCCCGATGTGGTGACGAAGAATGGCATCGACCATACCTTTAGGCAAGATGAAGCCGCCTTTGAAGAGAAACGCAAAGCCACTCGAGCCCAGATCCTGAAAATCGCCGGGACTTTGTGCGGCGAGACCCTCGACCCCAATTGCCTGATGGTGATTAACAGCGGTCGTTATGAGTTTAAGAATAAGGGTATCGACCTCTTTATTGAAGCTTTGCGCCGTTTGAATGAGGATAAGAATTTGCCTCGCACAGTGTTGGGCGTCATTGCAGTCCCGAGTAATATTGCTGGCCCGTCCAAGGATTTGCAACACCGCCTAGATGGTACGAATGCCATCATGGGTCACACCGATTTTCCTGCCACGCACCATGTCTTTGAATATGAGAACGATGCCATCCTAAACACCCTGCGTAACTCGGGTTTGCAGAACGATGCCAACGATAAGGTGAAGGTGATGTTTGTCCCGGCTTACCTTAATGGCAGCGACGGCATCTTCGACATGACCTACTCCGAGTTCTTGGCCGCCTTCGATTTCTCAGTGTTCCCGTCCTATTACGAGCCTTGGGGCTATACGCCCTTGGAGAGCGTGGCCTTGGGCATCCCGACCCTGACTTCCGATGTCTCTGGCTTCGGCAAGTTCGTCCAACAGGAATGCAAGGACAATGAGGCCGTGACCGTGGTGTCGCGTCAGGTGGGCGACAATGACAAGGTGATCGAAGAGATTGTCTCGGCTTTGCGCCGTTTCTTGAACATGACCGACAAAGGTATGGCAAAAGTGTCGGAAGCCGCTTTGCAAGTGGCCGACAAACTGCTATGGAAAGACTTGATCGTCAACTATCAGAAGGCATGGGATGTGGCTTTGGAGAAGGCAGGCGGACGCCATTACATGATG
Source organism: uncultured Bacteroidales bacterium (assembly GCA_900318085.1). Taxonomy (GTDB): domain Bacteria; phylum Bacteroidota; class Bacteroidia; order Bacteroidales; family F082; genus Limimorpha. The sequence goes on along the minus strand of ONJF01000003.1, from coordinate 10,847 downwards.
GAGCCGGTGCCCTATGCCGATATGATGCATGAGGTGGTCTACCAGAAGAACGACACGCCGAGTTGGAAGAAGGTGCTGGTGAAACCCATCTATTCGCCCGAGATGAAGAAGCTCGAAGAGCTCTCGCGTAACATCTGGTGGTGCTGGAATGTGGATGCCATCGAGCTGTTTGAGAGCATCGACCCGGTGGCGTGGAAGGCTACGGAACAAAACCCCGTCGCCATGATGGAAGGCCTGTCGGTGGAGCAGATCAAGGACTTGGAGAATAACGAGGTTTTTGTCGAACAATTAAATAAGGTGTACGACCAGTTCAAGGCTTACATGGCGCAGCCGACGAAGCAAAAGGACCTCATCGCCTATTTCAGCATGGAATACGGCTTGATGAAGAGCCTTAAGATTTATTCGGGCGGTCTCGGCATCCTGGCAGGCGACTATATGAAGCAGGCCTCCGACTCGAACGCCAACATGGTGGGCATCGGTCTGCTGTATCGTTACGGCTACTTCGCACAGGAGATCACCGTCTCCGGCGAGCAGCGTGCCGAATACATCCCGCAGAAGTTCTCGCAACTGCCCCTGCAGCCCGTGCTCAACGACAAGGGCGAATGGGTGAAGGTGAGCATCGCCTTCCCGGGTCGCTCGGTCTACGCCAAGGCATGGCGCGTCAACGTGGGTAGGGTAGGACTCTATCTCTTGGATACCGACATCGAGGAGAACTCGCCCGAGGACCGTGGCATCACGAGCCGACTCTATGGCGGCGACAGCGAGATGCGCATCAAGCAGGAGATGTTCCTCGGCGTGGGTGGCATCCGCTTGCTCGAAGCCATGGGCGTGAAGCCTACCATCTTCCACTGCAACGAGGGACATGCCGCCTTCAGCGGTCTGGAGCGTCTGCGTGTCTACATCAATAAGCACAACCTCGACTTCGATGTCGCGCTGGAATTGGTAAGAGCCTCCACCTTGTTTACTACGCACACGCCTGTGCCCGCGGGTCACGATGCCTTCGAGGAACACCTTATCCGTACCTATATGCCGCACTATGCCAACCGCATGAACATCAGCTGGGAGCGCTTCATGGGCTTGGGCCGTTTCAACCCCAACAACCCGAACGAAAAGTTCTCGATGAGCGTGTTGGCCACCAACCTCAGCCAAGAGGTGAACGGCGTGAGCAAGATCCACGGACGCGTGTCGAGGGAGATGTTCCAGTCGTTGTGGCCGGGTTATTTCGCCGAGGAGAACCACATCGGATTCGTTACCAACGGCGTGCATCTGCCCACTTGGAGCAACCGACTCTGGCAGCGCCTCTATAAAGATACCTTCGGTCCCGATTACATCGACACCCAGTCGGATGTGAAGATGTGGGAGCGGATCAACGAAGTGCCCGATGAGAAGATTTGGGACATCCGCAAGCAGCTGAAACACGAACTGATTGCCTATCTGGGAGAGAAGATCAAGGAAGACATGCGTCAGCGTCAGGAGAGCCCGAAGCTGATCATGCAGACGGTCAACAACCTGAATGAGAATGCGTTGATTGTCGGCTTTGCCCGTCGTTTTGCCACCTACAAGCGTGCCCATTTGCTCTTTGGCAACTTGGAGCGTCTGTCGCAGCTCGTCAACGACCCAAAGCGCCCCGTCATCTTCCTCTTTGCCGGTAAGGCCCACCCCAACGACAAGGCGGGTCAAGACCTCATCAAAATGATCATTGACATCTCGCGTCGCCCCGAGTTTATTGGTAAGATACTGTTCATCAGCAACTACGATATGGAACTCGGAGGCCGTCTGACCAGTGGCGTGGATGTGTGGCTCAATACGCCGACGCGTCCCCTCGAAGCCTCTGGCACCAGTGGCGAGAAGGCAGTGATGAATGGCGTGCTCAACTTCTCCGTCTTGGACGGCTGGTGGGCCGAGGGCTATCGCCCCGACGCCGGCTGGGCCATCCAGGAGAAGCGCACCTATTGAAAATGAGATTGTTCCGCTCTACTATGCCCGCAATGTGCATGAAGTGCCCACGGGTTGGGTGGCGGCCATGAAGAAATGCCTCAACGAGATTTCGCCCTGCTTCACCATGAAGCGTATGATGGACGACTACTTCGAGAGGTACTACAACAAGTTGATCGAAAGGACCCACTGGATGCGTGCCAACCGTTATCAGAAGGCCTTCGAGATCAACGCTTGGAAGACGCGGGTACGCAACAACTGGGACAAGGTGGAGGTGAAGTCACTCATCTTGCCCGACACCAATGTGCGTCCTTTGACCTTCGGCGAACAGTTCATCGCGGAGATTACGCTGCTCACGCCCGACCTCGATCCAGGCGACATCGCCATTGAGTTGCTCTTCGGTAAAAAGAACAACGACATGGAGGTCGACATCACGGCCGTGGAGAAGATGAAGCTTGTCGACTCGGGCGACGGTTGGGTGAAGTATTACATCAAGGTGCCGATCAAGCATGCTGGAGTGTACGATTTCACCTTCCGTGTGTATCCCACCAACAAGATGTTGCCGCATCGTCAGGACTTCCCGCTGGTCAAGTGGATTTAAAATCAAAAAAGGAAAAGGTTGCAAGGTTGCAACCTTTTTTGTTTGATGAAAAACTAGTATCTTTGCATAATCAAAACATATTCATTATGGAATACTATTATTGGCTTATTGCCGCCATCGTATTGGTGATTCTCGAGATTATGACTGCCGGTTTTGGCGTCATCTGCTTTGCCATCGGAGCCGCCTTCTCGGCTTTGGTGTCGGGTTTGGGCGGTAGCCTGACCTGGCAAGTCATCGTGTTCGTAGTTGTCTCCTTGTTGGCTTTCATCTTCTTGAGGCCTGTCGTGTTACGCTTCCTGGACAAGAAGTCGAAAGACGTGAAAACCAACGCCGAAGCTATCATTGGGCGCAAGGGTGTGGTCTCGGAACGTATTGATGGCGAGCAGCATACTGGCCGTGTGGCCATCGATGGCGACGACTGGAAAGCAGTGTCGGAAGACGGTGCCGTCATTGAGAAAGGCACCAATGTTGAAATTGTCAAGCTCGACAGCATCATCGTGACGGTGAGAAAATGCAACGGGTAATGTCGTGTCGCTAAGTCAAGGGGCTAAGGCCCCTGAGCCCGTCGAAGGGCCAATCTTAAAAGAACCGGTACTTCGACAAGATATACACAGTTTGTTATTGAAATTCCTTATAAACTACTATCATTATGAGTGTATTAAACATCGTTCTAATCGTATTGGGTGTCCTCGTCGTGATTTACATCCTCAGGGGCATCAAGATTGTTTCGCAGTCGGAGACCATGATTGTGGAACGTTTAGGTAAGTACAACCGTACTTTGAACGCGGGCATCAACATCATTTTGCCCATCATCGAGCAGGCCAAGGAAGTCATCGCGCGCCAACAGAATGGCAGGCTGTATCGCGCCAACCGCATCGACATGCGTGAGCAGGTGTATGACTTCGACAAGCAAAGCGTGATCACCAAAGACAATGTGATGACCGAAATCAACGCCTTGCTCTATTTCCAGATTGTGGACCCGATGAAGGCCGCTTATGAAATCCAGAACCTTCCCGTGGCTATCGAGAAGCTGACGCAGACCACCTTGCGTAATGTGGTGGGTGAGATGGAGCTCGACGAGACGCTGACCTCGCGTGATACCATCAACTCGAAGCTCCGCAATGTGCTTGACGATGCCACCAACAAATGGGGTGTGAAGGTGAATCGTGTTGAATTGCAGGATATCACGCCACCCGAGAGTATCCGTCGCACCATGGAACTGCAGATGCAGGCTGAACGTAACCGTCGTGCCGAGATTCTGAAAGCTGAAGGTGAGAAGCAAGCCCAGATCTTGAACTCGGAAGGTGAGAAACAGGCCGAGATCAACGCTGCCGAGGCTGAGAAGCAGGCCAATATCCTGAAGGCAGAAGGTGAGGCACGCGCCAAGGTGCTGCAGGCCGAAGCCGAAGCCGCGGCTATCCGCAATGTGGCCGAGGCCGTCGCCGACCGTGGTGCCGACCCGGTGAACTACCTGCTTGCCGTGAAATATATCGAGACTTTGAAAGAAGTGGCTGGCGGTCAGCAGAACAAGACCGTCTATCTGCCCTATGAGGCCTCCAACCTGCTCGGCTCGCTGGGTGGCATCAAGGAACTGCTTGGCAAGTAGCCAATCCATCATTTTGCATCCAAAAAACGCTTGATTTTGGAATATTATTCCACTATCGAGCGTTTTTCTTTTGATTTTATTTCCGCAAATGGTTCTTTTTCTATCTTTGCCGCTAACATTTTGATTTTGTGATATGAAGAGAGCCTTACTTTTATTATTTTTGATTGGATTGATGGCCGCTGGATGCAAGAAACACACGGATTATCAAACTTTGATTGAGCGTTGGCCTGTATTCGGCGAGGTGTATGCCTTGAAGGATTTTGCGCCCGACAGTGCTTTTGCCATTTTCCAGTCTATTGCCGACACATTGGATCAGGAGGCATTGCGTAGGCAATCGAAGTACCTGTTGTCGGAATACCAGATCTTGGATGTTGAGATTCGGTATAAGAACTTTAGGCTTTCCGAGCATGATGATGGAGCCATGGAGGCTTTTCGTTTCTATGACTCTTTGATGCCGAACCGCGAGTATTCCCGGCGTGAGCCACGATTGAGTTTCCAGAAGGCGAGGGCCTATTATTTCAAGGCGGTTGTCGAGGATATTAAGTTTCAGAAGCCCATCCAGGCTTTTACCGACTATCTCAATGCACTGTGGATTGTTGAAGGCTTGAAAGGGGAGAGGACGGTTTTCTTTACTGATACGGATAATCATGATTATGAGCATTTTTCTGCTTTGATATATGACCGTTTGGCTTGGTTCCTGTATAATTATGACGGGTGGGATGCCGCGTTGGAGTGTTTGGATCGGTCGAGTAAGAGTTTTACGCGTGAAGGTTTCACGAAAGGTGTGGCCTCGAATTTTGAACTGATGGGTGATGTGATATTGGCTCAAGGCGACCGAGTGAACTCGCTTGTGTATTACCAGAAATCGGACAGCATCCATGCCTTGTTGAAGACCGATAACGTCTACCAGAATTTCAGTAGCGTCATTCACCGTGCCTTAGATTTGTATAATGTAGATGAGAAAGATGCTGCCTTGGCCTTGTTGCGTCACGCCTTGGTGCAGTCGGAGGACGAGCGGCTGAAGCGTCAAGTGAGGTTTTCGCTCGGATATTTTTACGCTCAAAACCGTGAATTTGACTCTGCCTTGTTCTACTATGAGCGTAGCTATCCTTTGCTTCCGCGTCAAACCCTTAAGTCGTATTGTGCCATCGTGCAGATTTCCAACATTTTGGGAGATTCTGAAAAGGCCGCTCGATATGGTGACCTCTTGGCAGAGGCTTACCAGAAGCAGTTTGCCCGAAGCGGAGACCGTACCAAGATGGTCATGTTGTTTGAGTCCTACAAGTCGGATAGTATTGACATGCGCCGAAAGGACCTCTTGTTTTTCACCTTGTGTATTGTGGCGAATCTCATGGTTTGTCTGGGCATTGTGATTTTCCTTCTGGAGATGCGTAAGCGCCGCCACAAGCGTGAGATTGAGGCTCGTGAACAAATCAGGGCAGCCTTGGAAGGCGAGATAGAAGAGGTTAAGAGCGACTCCCAGCAGAAAGAGGAAATGATTAAGGAGTTGGAATCGAAATTGGAGAAAGTGGTCACCAATCCCGACTTCCAGACCTTGCCTTTCGACAAGAAGCTGGAAGCGCTGTACGAAGTGCCCGTCTGCAAGCGCATCCTTAAAGTGAAAGAAGCCAATGTGAAGGCATTCAACGACTATCCTGAACTGAAGTTGTCGGACAACCAGCTGACTATGCTTGTCAACGCGGTGGATGCCGTGTTCCCCAAGTTCTCTGTTCGTATCATCGAGATGTTCCCGCGTCTCAAGCGTTCCGATGTGCAATATTGTTGTCTTTACATCCTGGGCATTACGGAGGTTCAGGCGGCCGCTTTGACGGGTAAGACCTATCAGGCGGTGTGGACCCGGTCGCTCAAATTGCACGAAATCTTCAATAATAAGTCGAGTCTACAAATTGTCCTTCATGGTTTCTTAAAAGATTGGTAACCAGTAATTTGTTTTATTATTTGCTATTTTTAATCAAAATTCCTGACTGGACTTTGATTGCTATTGATAAAAAGGTTAAATAATTGTTAATCAATTTTTTAATTATTTGTTAATTTGATATTGTTTGATTGACTTTTTTTTGCGTTTTTTCTGTGTTTTTTGTCGTCCATTTAATTTTGCTCGATTTTAAAAGCCAACAGTTATGCAATTTGTAATGAAAGACGTGCACATTGGCAGCTTGATCCAGCAAGAGCTCAACTATCAAGGACGTACTGTCAACTGGTTTGCCAAGGGAATCTATTGTGAGAAATCGAATGTCTACAAGATGTTCAAGCGTAAGAGTATCGATTTGGCGCAATTGATGAAGATTTCCGAAGTGCTCAACCATAATTTCTTGAAAGACTGCTATGAGGAGTTATGATTACTCTTCATCAAAATGAATTAATAGGTTCGTTTTATGGACCGTGGTTGCCCGATCACGGTCTTTTTCTGTAAAACGACCATTCCATTATCCTTCGAGTCCAAAATAAATGTATCGTCAGGGTACTGTTTTGACTAAGGGTATATGCGCGCGTGCGAGTCTTATTAATGTTGACAACAATTCCTTTTTGATGATTATAATCTTTAATTCACTTATTTATTAACCAAATTCATTCATTATGAAAAAGAAAGTACTTTCTTTTGCGATGATGCTTGTGTTGGCTCTCGTGCCAATGTCGATTTTCGCTTTTAACGGAAGCGGCACATCATCGAGTCCTTATCTCATTCAGAATGCCGATGACTGGAATACCTTTGCCGCTGATGTGGCAAACGGTAACACCTACAGCGGAGTGTACTTCAAGCTCACATCCGACATTGCTGTCACGACGTGGGCGGGTAACGCCTCAAATCCATTCTCTGGCATTTTTGATGGAAACAACAAGACCATTACCGTGAACTACACGGCTACGGGTGACAAATGCGCCCCGTTCGTTAGAACGAGGAATGTTGAAATCCGTAATCTGAAAGTTACGGGAGACATCGCCACGGCATATATGCAAGCTGCTGGCTTTGTTGCTTATGTCGATGCTAACTGTCTCATCTCCAACTGCGTCAGCGATGTGACCATTAACTCCACATACAGTGGCGATCGTGGTATACACGGTGGTTTTGTCGGCGAAGTGGACAGCGATAGCTATGGTAATTTGACCATTATGAACAGTGTCTTCACCGGCAGACTTTTAGGTCCTTCCACCATCAGATGCGGTGGTTTTGTGGGCTGGACACAAGGCAACTATTCTTCATGGGCCGCTGTCGGTCATGCTTTGACGAGATGCGAGAATTGCATCTTCGCTCCTAAAGAAATCACCATGGGTGTTGGTGCGGCACAAGCTGATTACCTTACTCCTTCCGCCACCTTTGTCCGTGGATTCGCGGCCTATGGTTCTACCAACCCTAACACTACCGACATCACCATCACCAACTGCTACTACACCGAGTCCTTCGGCACCGTCCAAGGTTCACATATTTATTCGGTGAGCGGTGGTGAGGATGTCACGGTGAATTTCGCCGGCGCCCACAATAACACTACGGGTGTCGTCGTCGAAACCATGGGTCTGAGCTGCGACGGTTCTGTCTATGTGACGAACGGTAACCAGACCTTGAGCCTCGACCTCAACTACACGGGCAGCCAAATGCTGGACGGTTTCACCGCCAGCTCTGGCACGCTCACGGGTAACAGCAACCCCTATAGCCTCGCTATGGCTGGCGAAGATGTCGTGATCAATGCTGAAATCTACGTGGACAAGCTGCACGTGAAGTACGTGAATGCCGACGGTAACGAAATCGTCGACAGCCTGAACCTGGGTGTCCGTCCGGTCGGCGCTTGGATGGAACCCTTCCAGTTCACCATGTACAGTGAGGGCCCGACCTACACGATCACCGTTCTGGACTTCACGCCCAGTGATGGTATATTCAGCGTTGAAGGCGAAGAGCTTCCCTTCCAGGTGGTTCTCAATGCCGATGTCGACCTGACGATGGCCACCAACGCCACCGCTGCTGGCCTCATCGAGCGTCAGTTCGTTGCCATCACCGAAGGCGACCGCGCCGCTCACATCTGGCCTGTCGTGGTTGAGCTCTATCAACCCGAAATCCCGGATGTGGTTGAATTGGCTTATGACCTTGGCACCGTTGACCCGGGCTTCACCTATGCGGGCGCTCCTGCCGAGATTACGCCTACCGTGCTTCACAACGACTACACCCTGCCTTTCCCCGAGATTCCGGAAGGCGAGGACGGCGTCTACAAGTTCACGGTTGAGAACGATGTGATCATCAGCGCCTATGTAGGTGATGGTCAAGAGAATGCTCTCGAGAACGGCAAGGTGGCCCTCTACACCGAGGACTTCTACGGCGAAGGCGGCCCCATGGCTACCAACAACTACACTGGTTTGAGTGCCTCTGGCAGTGGCGCAGCCGCTAGCCCGTTTGAGGCTCTGATTGGCGATCCCGCCAGTACCAGCACCACGGGCTACAACCCGATGTACTACCTCTACAACTACAGCTTGAGCACGGCCATCTACACGGCTGCTGAACTCGCTGAGGCTGGCGCCACCACCGCTCCTATGACGAGCGTGAGCTGGTTCAGCAACAGCACCTACGGCTACAACATCCAGAACGTCAGCATTTGGATGGCCAATGTGAGCGACAATGAGGTTTCCACCATGTCGCCCCTCGGCTCTGGCATGACCCTCGTCTACCAAGGCAACCACCAAGAAGTGGTTGGCGAGAACGAGTTTGTACTCAACCAAGGCAGCTTTGCTTGGGACGGCACGAGCAACGTGATCGTGATGGTTCAGATGAACAACGGCAGCTGGAGCAGCTCGATCCAGTGGCAATGCTCCAACCCTGGCTTCAACGCCATGAGCTATGCCTATACCGACAACGCTCCTTACAATGCCCAAACCACGAGCTACAGCATGTATACCAGCAACACGGCTCGCGGCAACATCCTGTTTAAGGGCGGCAACCGCGACCGCAACCGTGACCTCGTTGACTTCGAGGATGGTAACTTCCCGCCCGAGGGTTGGACGTACTATGGCTCTAGCGAAAGCTGGTATGTTGATACCGAAGACTTCTGGGGACATGCTCCTGCTTATGCTGGCAACTATTCGCTCTACATAGATGGTAACGGCAACTACGAGTCAGACTATTTAGTCTCTCCCGCTATGGAGTTTGACGGCAGTGCTGCTTCTGTGAGCTTTGCCTATTCCACTCCTGATTGGTCAGGCGATATTAACGACCTCTCGGTTGTATACGGCACTAGCCCCACTGGTCCTTGGACTTACACTTCGTTCATGTATGCATCCAGTGACGGCTGGACGACGGCCACTGTCGACCTGAGCAGCTTGAATGGCACCTACTACATTGCCTTCGAGAGCTACGACGGCTACGGCTATTGCACCGCCATTGACAACATCAATATCACTGGTGCTACCAGCGGTGGTGGCGAAACGCCTACGCCTACACCTACGCCAGGCCCCGCTATGGAAGGCGTGAGTGCTGGTCCCGTCATCAGCAACCTTGGCCTGACGGCTGGCACCTACTATTTGGTTGCCTCTGCCGCAGAGGTGGAAGAGGGTAGAGTTGATGGTGGTGAAAATGAGGAGAACTTCTTCGTTTACATCAACATCGATGAGATGCCTTGCCCGGCCATCGAGGCCGAAGGCTTTGCCTTCAACCCCGAGCCCGCCGACGATGCCGACGACCTCGAACCCGCTAGCGTGACCCTGCGTTGGATGGTTCCTGAATATGCCACTGGTTGGAGACTGGTCTTCGGTAGCACCTACTACCCGGATCCCAATCACCCGCAGACGATCATGTATCCTGAGGATGGCAGCTTCAGCAACGAAATGGCCAATAGCTACACCGTCCGCAACCTGTGGAACAACACCAACTACTTCTGGCACGTCGAGTTCAACAACGACGCTTGCCCAGAGGGCGTGAGCAGCCCGATCTGGGGCTTCACCACCCATCTCAATATCCCGCAGAACCTGACTGTGGTTGACGAGACTGTGTTCAACGACGAGCAGATTGTCCTCAACTGGACTCCTGTTGTCGACCGCACCTATCGTTACTACTTCATCTACCGCGACGGTGTGAAGGTTGGCGAGACTACGGTTAACCAGATCAACCTGAGCACCTACACCGATGGTCCTTTGGCCTACAACATGGAAGGCTACACCTACTATGTCACCGCCGTGTACGACGAAGGCGAGAGCGCCCCGTCGAACGAAGTCACCGTGAAGGTCTCTGGCTACGGCAACGTGAACGGCCATGTCTACGAGCAGGACGGCACCACCGGCATTGCTGGTGCCACCGTCACCATGGTCGGCCCGGATGAGTTTGGTGTGAACCACACCTACAACTTCACGACCGACGCCCAAGGTTACTACAGCGGCGCTGTGTACGCTGGTCCTGGTTACGACGGCCAAGCCGCCAAGGAAGGCTACCAGACCGCCTATGTGCCTGTCCAGGGTGAACCTATCGTGATCACCTACAACCAGACCACCAGCCCGATCGACTACATCATGGATGAGAACTTCGATCCCGTCTGCACGGTTATCGCTGAGTACTATCCTGACAGCCTGGATCCCGAATCACCTTATGTGAAGGTGTACTGGGGCTGCGGCCTGCCTGGTGAAGAAATCATCGAAGACTTCGAGACTGGCGACTTCAGCAAGTTCGATTGGCAGGTGGATCCCACCTATCCTTGGACTGTTACGACCAAC
>ONJF01000053.1 GCA_900318085.1 uncultured Bacteroidales bacterium | reverse complement strand
GCCATCGTCCTGATGTGCCTCATCTTGTGGAGCGGATGGTTCCCCACGGAGAAGTTCAATGTCATCTGGTACCTGCAAGCCCAGACGGTGGCATATATTGTCACCCTCATATTGGCTTTGGTCATCGTCTTGCGACATACGGAACACCTCAGCTTCAAGCTTAACTTCAAGTTTTTCAAAGAGATACTTCGACAGAGCATACCTTTTGCCGTGCTCGTCCTGCTGATGAGCGTCTACAGCCGCATCGAGCCAGTGCTGCTTGAGCGCCTGTTGGACGACAAGGGCGTGCAAGCCGGTATCTACAGCCGTGCCTACCGCCTTTTCGATGCTGGAAACAACATCTCCAACCTCTTCGCTATCATGCTTTTGCCCATGTTTGCCGCCACGCTGAAGAACAAGTTGGAGCTCAACAATCTGGTCAAGACTTCGTTCAATGTCATCTTGGCCATGGCGGGCATCGTCATGATCATGTGCGTCTTCTACCGCCAAGAAATCATGCAGCTGATGTACAACCCGGAAGAGGCCGAAACCGAAGCCGCCTATCTCCTGCGCATCGGACAATATGCCAATGTCTTCCCGCTTCTAATGGGTAGTTTCTTCTGTCTTTCAACAACTTATGTATTTGGTACATTGCTCACCGCCAACGGCAGTCTGAAACAACTCAATCTGGTGGCTGCTGCAGGTGTGGTGATCAATATCTTGCTGAACCTCATCGTCATCCCGCGCTACCATGCCGTGGGCGCCGCCTGTACAAGCCTCAGCGTGCAGGCCGTCACAGCCTTATTGCAATACATCATCGCCAAACGCATCCTCAAATTCGAGATGGGCGGCCGCTATTGGTTCCACATCATCCTATTCATGGTCACCATTGCCGTTGTCACCTTCCTAGTCAAGCAACTGAATGTCAACTGGTTGATTGGCTTCGGCATCGCTTTCCTCGTCAACTGTGGCGCCATCTTCTTCACTCGTTTGCTCAGCCTCAAGCAAATTGTCGGCCTCGTCCTTCCCAAGAAGTCATAACCACACAAGGTCCCTGAGCCTGTCGAAGGGCCGGTTATTTAAGAAAAACACCCTAAATTGACAATTTTCATTGTCATTTCAAGGGAATTCCCTATCTTTGACCACTTATTTCACACATAATTATGGAAGAGCAACAACGTAACAATTACAGTTCCAAATACTTATGCAGACTTTTGGTGGAATATAGGAAACCCATCCTCATCATTTTGGCGGTGGCGGCCCTCTGCGCTATCCTATTTAGCGCGCCTTTTTTCATCACCCCGCTCTATAAATCCACGACCATCATCTACCCCACTTCCAGCAACTCCATTTCCAAAGTTTTGATCAGCACGACCTACCAGTCGGAGAAAGACATCATGAACTTTGGTGAGGACGAGCAGACAGAGCAGATGCTGCAAGTATTGAACTCGAACCGCGTGCGTGACAAAGTGATCAGCCGCTTCAACTTGATGGAACACTACAACATCAAGGACAGCAAATACCCCATCACCAAGCTCAACAAACTCTATGACGCACGCATCAAGTTCCGCCGTACGGAATACAACGCCGTGAAAATCACAGTGCTGGACTCCGATGCCGAGCTTTCGTCCCGCATCGCCAACGAGATTGCCGAGATTTTCGACAGCACCATGAACCAGATGCAGAAGGAAGTGGCCATCGAGGCTTTCCGCATCGTCGACCAAGAATACAACGCACTCGTTGCTGAAATGAACATGCTGGAAGACTCGCTGAACACCTTGCGCAAACTTGGCGTGTTCGACTACGAGTCGCAGGTGGAAATGCTCAGCCAACAACTGGCCGTCGAACTAGGAAAAGGCAACACACAAGGCGTCAAGAACATACAAGAGCAATTGGACATTCTGGCAGAATACGGCGGCGCCTCCTACGCTATCAACGAGCGTTTGGACAACGACCGTCTGCAGCTCTCTTTGGTCAAGTCGAAATATGAGGAAGCCAAAGTCGACGCCACCGAGTTCATACCGCACAAGTTCGTCGTCACTTCGGCCTTCAAAGCCGAGCGCAAAAGCTATCCTGTGCGTTGGCTCATCGTGGTCATCACCCTATTGAGCACCTTCCTGCTCCTCATCTTCTGCATCGTCTTCTATGACAGATCGAGGGGCTTTTTTCGTCGAGAGACCGAGAAAAACTCGGTCACGACAACCTCGCAAGAGAAACATGACCGATAAACTAACCTCGTTTTTTACCCCCAACAACAACACTCCGAAAACAACACAAACAACAATGGATAACAATTTCAACAATCTTTCTTTGGTGCAAGTCATCCTAAAATGGAAGTGGCACATCATCATCATCACTGCAGTGGCGGCCATCTGCGGTGCCATTTTCTCAAGCTCCATGTTCATCACTCCCCTTTACAAGTCGGTGGCCGTTGCCTATCCCGCCAACATCAGCCCCTACTCCGATGAAAGCGAGACCGAGCAGATGCTAGAAATCATCAACTCGACCTCTATCATGGACTCGATTATCGAGAAATACGACCTGTGGACCGACTACAAGATTGACAAAAACTACAAGTTTGGCCGTACCTATATGATTAACGAGTACCGAAGCAAGATCAAGATTGGCAAGACCCCTTATGAGGCTGTCTCCGTCACCGTGATGGACAAAGACCCCTTCGTAGCCTGCAACATCGCCAAGGACATCCTCAACTTCTACGACCAGAAGGTGCACGACCTGCACAAGCAGAAGGTGGGCGAAGTGGTGGCCATGTACGACATGCAACTGAAACTGAAGCAACAGGATATCGACTCGCTGAAGCAAAACCTCACCGACCTCGCCACCAACTACGGCGTACTCAACTATTCGGGCCAGCTTCGCGAAGTGACACGCGGTTTCATCAACGGCTCTACCAAGGCCAACGAACTAAAGCAAAACCTGGAGCAATACGGTGCCGATGCCGTCGACTTGGAGACCAAGATCATCGCCGAAGCCAACACCTATTCGCTCATTAAACGTGACTACGAGCAGAACCTGCGCTTCTACAACTCCAACCTCACCTACTCCAACATTATCACAGAGCCTTTCCCAGCCGACAAGAAGGCCTTCCCCGTGCGTTGGGTGGTGGTAGCCTTGAGCGCACTCGGTGCCCTCCTGCTCTCCATTGTTGTCGTCTTCATTATCGAAAACCGCAAGCGTTTCGTCGCCGAAAACAAATAAGCCGTGGAGAAAAAAGCGAAAATAGCCTGGCTCTATGTCATAGCAGCTCTTTTCATCGCTGTAGGGCTGTTTCTGGTGGTGAAGAAGAACACCTATCTCTTCTTCGCCCTGCCCGTCGTGCTTGGCGTTTTACTGCTCTACATCTTCTCGCTTGACAAAGTACTTCTACTCACGGCTTTCGCCGTGCCATTGTCGGTCAACCTTAAAGCACTCGAAGCGGGCTTGGCCATCTCGCTACCCGCCGAACCGCTGTTGATGGGCATCTTGGTTTTGTTTGTGGCCAAAATGCTCTACGATGGACATCTCGACCGACGCGTCACTCACCACCCCATCGCCATCGTCATCTATTGCATGTTTGCTTGGATGGCCGTCACCACCATCACGAGCGAGATGCCCGTGGTGTCGCTGAAGTTCATCCTTTCGAGGCTGTGGTTCGTGGTTCCAGCGTTTTTCCTATGCACTGTATTGTTCAAGAACCCAAAGAACATCCACTGGTTCATTTGGCTCTATATCAGCGCCTTGTGCATTGTATGCGTCTACACCATCATCCATCACGCACAGTTCGGCTTCGATGGCGACTCGGCCCACTGGGTGATGACCCCCTTCTACAATGACCACACGGCCTATGGCGCGGCTTTGGCCATCTACCTCATCCTCGCCCTCACCTATGTCTTCTTGCCCGGCATCAAGAAGAGCCGCCGTCTGATCATCATTGGTGTCGTGGTCTTGTTGAGCCTTGCACTGACGCTCTCCAACTGCCGTGCTGCATGGATCAGCATGATTGCCGCATTGGGCGTACTGATATGCGTATTGCTGCACATCAAGTTCCGTTGGGTTGCCGCTGCCATTATCCTCTTGGTCGGTCTGTTCTTCGCCTTCCAAAACCAAATCATCGACGCATTGGAGAAGAACAACCAAGACGCCTCGGGCGACCTGGTGGAGAATATACAGTCCATCACCAACATCTCGACCGATGCCTCCAACCTCGAGCGTATCAACCGTTGGCAGTCGGCCTTCCGCCTGTTCAACGAGCGCCCCATATTCGGTTGGGGACCTGGCACCTACCAGTTCGTGTATGCCCCCTACCAGATGTCGAAGGAAAAGACCATCATCAGCACCAATGCTGGCGACGGCGGTAACGCCCACTCCGAGTATTTCGGTCCCTTGGCCGAGCAGGGCATCGTTGGTTCTCTGTTGGTCGTTGTGCTCGTCGTCGTGACGGTCTATTGCGGCCTCAAGACCTACAGCCGTTGCAAAAACAAGAAAGCCAAAGTGCTGGTCTTGGGTGCCACCCTTGCCTTCATCAGTTATTTCGTGCACGGCTTCCTCAACAACTTCCTCGACACCGACAAACTGGCCATCCCCGTGTGGAGCCTTGCCGCATTGATTACCGCCATCGACGTGTACTATGCCGACAAGGAAGAGTTTGAAGAAATCAAGGAATAAAGACTATGTTCGCATAAAAAAGGAATGCCGCCAGTTAATCTGACGGCATTCTCTTTATTTGCGATAGATTACAATAAGCCTGGTTTGAATCTCACTTGATTTCCACCAATTCCAAATCGATAATCAATGGTGAATAAGGTGGTAATGACTCACCCAAGTTGAACTCGCCGAAGGCCAGTTCCGATGGCGTAAGCAAGGTCACCTTGGCTCCAGGTGCCATCGTCATCAGGGCTTCGTCGATGGCATGGATCATCTCACCTCCACCGACAGTGAACACCATAGGACGACCATAATCATAGCTCGACTCTATCGGCTCGCCTTTCAAGTTGCGCAGCACATAGTGCACTGCCACCTCGTCGCCCCATTGGGCAACGTTGCCTTCACCCTCTTCGCGATTGAGGATATAAAGGCCAGAATCGGTAGGCTGCACTGTTATGTTGTTCGACTTGATATAGTTGGCTATAGCTTGACTCTCCTTATTCTTCAGACGTTCTTTTTCAGCCGCCTGTTTGGCCTCTTCAGCAGCCTTGTGCTTCTCATAGGTTTCCTTATCCATCACCTTGTTCATCTTCAGCCTCATGACCAAAGGCGTGTAAGGAAGGATGAACTCCTCATAGCCAACACTATCGAATGCCAAGGACGAAGGCACCACAAAGCGCATCGTACCCCCTTCGGGAACCATGCCAATGGCCTCGGTGACACCCTCGCCGATGAACTCTTCACCATATTGCATCTCAACAGGCTCAACGCCAAACGAATTCATGATGGTATCGCCTTGTGCGGTGCAAACCGTGAAGTCGAAATTGACATAGTCACCCATTTGAGCCGTTTTGCCTTTACCAGCCAATTCCATAATGACCAGTCCTGACTCGGTCAGCTTGTTGTTGGCATCATCGCGCAATGGCATCAAATATGCTTCCTCTTCCCTTTTCAGGCTGTCGAGCAATGCCATGTGTTCGGCTTCCAACTCCTCGGACGGCTTCACACTGATCAGTTTCAGGTCGTAGAAAATGGACTTGCCGACATATTCCTCTGGCACTTCCTCCATCTGTAACAAGATGGTAAGCACCGAATCGGCGGGCACCAAAAGACGCGCTGAATCGCCCACGTGCATCATGAGCAAGCCATCGACCACATCGCCCTTAAAGTCGGGCTCGGTCAGCACCAGACTCATAGGCTTGTCATCAGCTGTGGTAAACAACAGCGAATCGTTGAAATACTGGGCCATCTCGATGGTCACCTCATCACCCAAGCGGGGCGTCACATCGGAACCACCCTTGTTGTAAAACTTCATATAGGCGCCATTGTCCATCTTCTTGAAGCCTGGATAAGGGCTCTCCTCGCCACATGAGGCGAGCATCATGACAACAGCAATGGCAGCAATAAAGCCAAAAGTGCGCCTCATCTTATTCAAAAGTTTCGAAATCAATCAGTTCGACTTCAAACATCAGGTTGGAGTAGGCAGGAATTGTACCCGCTTCTCTTTCGCCATAGGCCAGATAATAAGGGATATAAAGTATGCCCTTCTCACCTTTCGACATGAGTTGCACGCCTTCGTCCCAACCGGGGATGACTTGGCCCACGCCAAGAACAAATTGGAACGGCTGGTCGCGTTCGACCGACGAATCGAAGACAGTGCCGTTGAGCAACTTGCCCGTATAATGCATCGTGACAGGTTTGCCCACTTCAGGCTTTTCGCCATTGCCGGGTTCGGTCACCACATAGTAAAGACCAGAAGCGGTAGGCTCAGCCACGATCTTATTCTTTGCCAGATAATTGGCCAAATCCTTGGCGGCCTTGGCGGTCTCTTCAGGATAGTCGTTTTGCAGTTGGGCAGCACGTTGGTCGTTGCGGCTCTTGACGTCGTTGGCAAAGTTCTGGGCATACACCTTCTCGGGGAAGAAATCGTTCACCTTGATCTCAAAGCGCATCACGTCGGTCGACTTGAACTCGGCAGGAAGCGATGCTTGGCCGTACAAGTATCTGAACGTCGAGTCGATGTTAACGATAAAGGAGGCAGAGTCACCCTTATGCATCATACGAAGGCATTCGTTGATGTCGCCAGCGAACTGGGAGGGCGTCACCTTCATCAGGTTCTTCATATTGGGGATCAACGTGGTAGTGTCGTTAATCATACAGCAAACGTTGACATCAACCACATCACCGTCTTGAGGCGTTGCGCCTTCATTTTGGGTGAAGAATTGGTAGTACATTCCGTTTTGGTTTTGATAGCCCGGATAAGGGTTATTCTCGGTACAAGCACTCATAGCGCCTGCCATCAGCATGGCCGTAGCAGCCATAAAAAAGAAACTTCTTTTCATTTTTTACTATTATTTATTGATTGTTAATTATTTAGTTTCATTCATAATCTCCAATAGTTCAACGTCGAAGACAATATTAGAATAAGCCGGGATATTACCATAGGCGATGTTGCCATAAGCCAAAGGATAAGGCAACACGAAGCGGGCTTGCTCGCCCACATGCATCATGCCAAGGCCTTCCTCCAGTCCTGGCAACAGCTTTCCTTGGCCTATAACAGCATCGTAAAAGCCACCCAACTGTTCCGAATCACCCAATGGCGAGCCATCGATGAATTTGGCCACAAACTTGATGCGAGCGGTCTGTCCCGCTTGAGGTTGGGCGCCCTCTGTAACCACCGACTTGGAATAATACAGTCCAGAAGCCGTATGATCCGTAATGCCATTCGTCTTTACGTAGTCGAGCAACGCCTTCGCAGATTCCGCCTGCATGGCTTTATCGGCAGCTTCAGCCTGTTTCTTAAGCTCTTCCGCCGTGGTGATTTTCAGCAATTTAATATCGTAAACCAAGTTGGCATAAGAGGGAATAGAACCTACCGAATGCTCACCATAAGCCATATCGAACGGGATAATAGCCTTGACGCGATCGCCAAGATGCATCTTGGGCACTACTTCCTCCCAACCTTGAATTGTGACGCCTTCGCCCAAAACAAACGAGAGTTTATCGGGGCTGTCCCAGGTGCTACCCACCGACTGTCCATCGAGCAGATAGGCGGCAAAGTCTACCTCCACCTGTTCGCCTTTCACAGGGCAGCGGCCTTTGCCTTGTTCGATAGGAATGATGTAAATACCTGAAGATTCGGGTTTTACATTAATATTGTTATCAGCCACATAATCGGCCAAAGCCTTCCTCGAAGCATTTTTCATCGATTCAACCATCTTCTCGAGATTGGACTTAAACTCAGCTTCACTTTGCAATTCAACAAGCTTCACCTCATAACGGAAATAGTCGTCGGCTTTCAGGCCAATGGCATTGGGATCCTGTTCATAGTACTTTATGGCAACCGAGTCAGCCTTGACATAGAACGAAGCCGAATCACCCAAGTGCATCATGGCATAGGCCTCCTGCAAATCACCAGGGAAAATGGCCTTTTGCAACTGGGTGAACACATCTTTTTGCGTACCTTGCCAGTCATAATACAACGAATCGTTAAGATAGCAGGTCATGTCCACCTTCATGAAATCCGTTAATTTAGGCTGTGGGGCCGACAGATTCTTGTTATGGAACTTGTAGTACAAGCCATCGGCAGTTTTCTTGTAACCCGGAAATCTCTGGGTACATGCCGTCAGCAGACACATCGCCGACAAGCAAATCATCGAAAACAAGAAATAATTTCTTCTCATATTTTATTGATTTTCAATTATTTTAATCGTATAAACCAAAGTCGCATATTCTGGGATGCGGTCATCGTCACCGTGAAGCCCATAGGCCAAATGGAAAGGAATGATCACTTTGGCCACGTCGCCATAATGCAAATAAGTCATGACCTCGTCAAGCCCCGATTCCACAGTCCCATCGCCTATAACAAAAGACTTAAGTCCGTCTTTTTCAGATGAATAAAGCAAATCTCCTGCGATAGAATGAAGTTCGTATTCCAAAGTCACCTTCTGCCCTTTCGCTAACAAAGCACCACTTCCAGGTTTTATGATCTGATAGCGTAGCCCCGTTCCTGTCGCGGTCATCTCCAATCCATGCCGCTGAATGTAGTTGGCAATGTCTTCTTCCTCCTCATTCATCAGATAACGGTTGGCCTTCTCCATACTGCTTTTCATCTCGTCTTTCGTAACATTAGGCAACTGTTTTTGAGGCTGTTCCTCGCATGCGAACATAGCAAGCAACATGCAGAAAATCATATATTTAATCAACCGCTTCATCACTTTTCAATCAATAAATCCTTGTATTCTGGGATCACGGATTTCAGTATCGCCACCGCTTCGTCAAAGGAACAAGTCAAGGTGCCGCCAGCAGCGTTGGTATGTCCACCTCCCTTGAAATGTTTTTGGGCAAGCTCATGAACCGAGAAATCGCCCTTTGAGCGGAACGAGAATCTGATTTGGTCCTGGCGTTCAGTCACCAGCACCGACATCTTGATTTTGTCCATCGAAAGCGGGAAATTGACTACCCCTTCCGTATCGCCAGTCTGGTAATTAAAACGTTCCAAGTCACTCTTGTTCAACGCGATGATGGCAGTCGCACAATCTTCGATAATCTCCATCCTATTGTTGATGGAAAAACCGAGCAAACGCAGGCGATTCTCCGACATGGTGTCGTAAACCAACTGATGCACAAGCGTATAGGGCATGGATTTCTCCACAAGAAAGCTGACGATTTCGAAAGTACGTGGATGGAAGATAGAATGGGCAAACGACCCCGTGTCGGTCATGATGCCCACCAGCAAATTGGTGCAAATGTCTTCCGTCAGTTGTTCCTTCCCGTAATGCAAAATGATTTCGGCAACAATCTCTGAAGCGCTCGAAACAGCTACATTTGTCATCGCGCAATAGAACTGACTCAAGTCAGCGTCACGATGATGGTCGACCAGAATACGCGGGCACCGCGTCTTCCCTATCTCATTATGCAAGATGCCGCTTCTCGACAAATTATTGAAATCCAACATTATAATGCATTCGGCTTCAGCGATGGCAGTCTTACAAGCTTCAGCATCCTTCTCAAACACCAGAAAATCTTCAGAACCGGGCATCCAATGCAAAAATCCGGGGAAATCATTGGCAACCACCATCTTAACGTCATGCCCATGGTTCTTAAGGAACTCTGCCATAGCCAATACCGACCCGATGGCATCGCCATCAGGATTGACGTGACAAGCCAAAACCATGCGTTTAGGTGACTGTATTACAGCATCAAAGTGTTCAAAAAAGTTGTCTTCTTGCATAGCTTCCATAAAAGTGTGCAAAGGTACAACTTTTTCCGATTCCACACCTTATTAATTATAAGAAACCATTATCGTGGCGACAAAAACTTGTATGTGCCATCATCAAACACCAAAATAATGCCTTCGGGAGTCGTCAGAGGTTTTGATGCATTTGGCTCTTGTCGCGATTCCACTTCAACCGATTCAGCTGAAGAAGGCATTTCGGCAGGGGCGTCCTCAACGGGATCCGTCTCGAAAAGGGTTGTAGGGGGAGCAGAGTACATAAAAGGCTCCGACACCGTCATCGGTCCGACACCCATAATAATCCAGTCGAGATTATACTCTGGGAAGGTTTCCTTGAGCTTTTTCACGAAATCCAAACTTGGGTTATTGCGCCCCGAAAGTAAGTGCGAAACATTCGAAGGTTGAATGCCCAACCTGGCCGCAAATTCTCCAGCAGTCAAATTCTTTGCCCGGATGATGTGTGCAATCCTGTCTTTCATTTCTCCGTTTTCCATGCTAGTATCCTCCAAAAAAAATTGATTTTAAGGTCTCTTTCAGTTGACAAAAGTAAACATTTATTCGTTACAAATCACAATACAAATGAATTTATTTTTGTAAATTATTTTGCATATTACAAAATATTACAAATATACTTTAATTATACAATTTTATTAAACTAAATATCAATTGTTTACATAAATTATAAAAACAACACCTAAATGAGCATAAAAACGGACATTTTTTAGAATTTTGCTTTAATTATTATTGTATAATCTACTGATAATAATTTATTTAAATCAACAATTTCAATAATATCACATACAATTACACTAGTTAACTATGTACAAATGTATTATATTTGTATTTACATAAATGTATATTATTGTTTTACAATATGTTGATATGATAATTCAATACATTTGTAAACAGTTCTTTTTCCGAAAACAACCACTCTGAAACACTACGAATTTGGCGTTTTTGAGCCCCTGCCCGACCTCTCTTTCATCTCAAAAAGAAACACGCTTAAAACGCCCGAAAAAGCCCTCTTCCCTCTTTCGTCCCATTCACCAACCCTACAAACTTCTTTCATATTTGCAACCAAATAATAGTGGACGTTTTTACACCTTATTAATATTATGCTAGTGAGAGGTCGGGAAAAAAGACTATCTTTGCACCCTCGATGAAGACCAAAGATCTCCATATTCAGAAGTTGATTCAGGAGGGCGAGCACCAGATGCTTGATTTCAAATTCGAGATTTCGGACAGTCGCCGCATCGCCCGCTCCCTAGCCGCCTTCGCCAACACCGATGGTGGCAGGCTCCTCGTGGGCGTGAAAGACAACGGGGCTATCGCCGGGGTGCGCTCCGACGAGGAGATCCACATGATTGAGGCTGCGGCGGAGATGTATTGCCAGCCCAGAGTGGAATACACGACCAAAGAATGGGAAATCAACGGGAAGACTGTCCTTGAGGTTATCATCCCCAAAGACAAGCATCACAAGCACAAAGCCCCCGACAATCAAGGCAATTACAAGATATTCGTCAGGGTTAAGGACGAGAACCTCGTCGCCGACAGCGTATTAATTAAGGTGTGGAAGGCCGACAAATTCGCCCGACCCGCCAAAATCGCCTTCACCGAGGCGGAAACGCTCCTACTCCACTATTTAGCGGAAAACAAGGAAATCACGCTGCTCGAATTCCAAAAAATGGCGCATATCAACAAGCGGAGAGCTGAAGCTATTTTGGCCGATTTCATCCTTGTGGGCACTATCAGCATCATACAGACGAGCCAAAACACCGTTTTCAGGCTTGTAGAAGACCCCGAAAAGGAATAATAGCCTGTATTATTCTTTGAATCATCTAATATTATCAATCTTGATTTCAACAACTTGCAATATTTTTTGAAAAATATTCAAAAATATCATTGCCAGTTTCAGAAAAGGTCGTACCTTTGCAGCCCGCAAACAAAGGAAGAGGGGTTTGGCTAGTGAGCGTTTGCGCAGTTCTTTGACAGTCTGAGGCCAGCACAAGACCGGCGCCGCGAGAGCGGCGTCAGGGAAAGGAACCTTTCAAGAAAAGGTAAGCACAAGAGAACATCAAAGGCGGAACCCGAGATTCAGAGAAAAACAAAAGCAAGACAATAGTACAACGAAGAGTTTGATCCTGGCTCAGGATGAACGCTAGCGGCAGGCCTAATACATGCAAGTCGAACGGTAAAATCCCCTTCGG
>ONJF01000029.1 GCA_900318085.1 uncultured Bacteroidales bacterium | reverse complement strand
CACCAAAGGGCAGCATTGGCATCATAGTAAATGGGAGCTTTTCATCGTGGTGAAAGGCCATGGTCTAATCCAGGAACGAAAAGAAGGAACGGATGAGGTTATTGAATTTGAGGTGAGTGGTGACAAGATTGAAGTCGTTCACATGCTACCAGGCTATACCCACAACATCATTAACCTTTCTGATACCGAAGATTTGGTCACGGTGATGTATTGCAATGAGGTTTTCAATCCCAACAAACCGGATACATTTTTTGATCCCGTCGTAAAACAAGAATAAACTATGACAACATTCAAGAATAATGGCAAGCTTAAGTTGTTGATTATCGTCGGCACGCGCCCGGAGATTATCCGATTGGCAGCAGTAATCAATAAGTGCCGTCAATACTTCGACACAATTCTGGCGCACACTGGCCAAAACTATGACTACAACCTCAACGGTGTCTTCTTTAAGGATCTGAAGCTCGCCGACCCCGAGGTCTACATGAACGCCGTCGGCAACGACCTGGGCGAGACCATGGGCAACATCATCGCCAAGAGCTACCAACTCATGGTGGAGATCAAGCCTGATGCCGTCTTGGTCTTAGGCGACACCAACAGCTGCTTGAGCGTCATCGGCGCCAAGCGCCTCCATATCCCCATCTTCCACATGGAAGCCGGCAATCGCTGCAAGGACGAATGCCTGCCCGAGGAGACCAACCGCCGCATCGTGGATATCATCAGCGACGTAAACATGGCTTATTCGGAACACGCACGCCGTTATCTGGCTGACTGCGGCCTTCCAAAGGAACGCACATACGTGACGGGTTCGCCGATGGCTGAAGTTTTGCACATCAACTTGGCTGAAATAGAGGCGTCAGATATCCATCAGAGATTGGGCTTGGAGAAAGGTAAGTACATCTTGCTATCGGCACACAGAGAAGAGAATATCGACACCGAGAAGAATTTCCTCTCCTTATTCAATGCCATCAACGCCATGGCTGTGAAATACGATATGCCCATCCTCTACAGTTGCCATCCGCGTAGTCGCAAGCGTCTCGAAGCCAGTGGCTTCAAATTGGACCCACGTGTCATTCAACACGAGCCGTTGGGCTTTCACGACTACAACTGCTTGCAGATGAATGCCTTCGCGGTGGTGAGCGACAGCGGCACCTTGCCCGAGGAGAGCAGTTTCTTCACCAGTGTGGGACATCCTTTCCCGGCGGTATGCATCCGCACGAGCACCGAACGTCCTGAGGCTTTGGACAAGGGTTGTTTCTTCATTGCCGGCATCGACGAAAAGAACCTCTTGCAAGCCGTGGAGTGTGCTGTAGACATGAATCAAAAGGGTGACCATGGCATCCCAGTGCCCGACTATGTGGATGAGAACGTGAGCACCAAGGTGGTGAAGATCATCCAGAGCTACACGGGCATTGTGAACAAGATGGTGTGGCGGAAGTGATATATAAACATCAGAAAAACCAGAAGAAGCGGAAAAAAGCCCTGCCCATTTCCGATTATTCTGGTTATTCCGATGTAAAAAAACCAGGATGTTGCTGTCACAAGAACATCAGAAAAACCAGAAAGCACAGAAACAAGACCCCTTCCGATTATTATGGTTATTCCGATGTAAAGAAAAAAAGAAAAAAATAGATGTTGATTTCCACCGCTGTATTAGACGAACTGACCGCTCAGGCGAAGGCTTCGCCCAGGCTAAGGATGAATTTCGACCTGCGCAACACCTCTGCGGACCAAAGCCAGCGCATGCTGAACGCCCTCGAGCCCGGCACGGTGATGCCCATCCACCGTCATCGCCACACTTCCGAGACCGTCGTGGTGCTCCGTGGCAAGGTGAAGTGGCTCTATTACGATGATGAAGGCCGCTTGACCGACACCATCCTCGTGGAAGCCAGCGGCGACATCTGCGGCCTCAGCGTCCCCATGGGACAATGGCATTCCTTGGAGTGCCTCGAGAGCGGCAGCGTCATCTTGGAGACCAAGGACGGTGCTTGGGAGGCGCTACGGGAAGAAGATCTATTATAAGAACATCGAAATACCCGAAAGGAACGAAAAGAGAAATACTTTTTCAACTCTCCACCCTTCATCGACTCTCAACTCTCAACTTTCAACTCCCCGGTCACACAGAAACCACAGATATCACAGATAATAGCGCGCCTTCGCCGCGCTTCCTACCAGCTGCAATACTCTCCACTCTAAACTCTAAACTTTCAACTCTCAACCCTCCACTGACTCTCAACTCTCAACTCTAAACTCTCAACTAAAATAGCCATTCCCACAATCCGTTGATAATAACCACATTACATCACTTAATGCAAAATTTCCCAATTTTTTATCCCCCAATCTCATCCCTTTTGTATACTTTTGAAGTCGCGTTTGCATAAAAGCAAGGCACCGAACCCCTGGTGACATCCTGTAGTCAGGTCGGTGAATACTGATAACCAAGGTCCGGTGCTTGCAATCAATTAACGTACTAAAGTAGCGTCATCTGGCTTATTCTGTCGCAGGAATTTCAGATGACGTTTCTTTTCTGCCCTTGCGACGGCGCAGCTTGGCGTTCTCGGCCCTGACTTGGGCGTCGACGAGCTGGGCAAACGCCGTGTAAGTGGCGGCATCCTCGTTGCATTTGGCCTCGAGATGCACCACCAACTTCTGATTGATGAGCTCCATGATCTCTTCTTTCAGGTCGGTGGCCGACTCGGTCTTGTCCTCCAGCAGCTGGTGTTGGTACTCCACCTGCATGGTCTCGAATTCCGTCTCGGCTTCACGAAGGCGGTCCACCGCCGTCTGCATGGTGCCCAGCGCCTCGAGGTGGGCGGCCAGGTCGCTCTGCGACAGGCGGAGAAGCAACGCTTGGATGAGAGCGGTCTTGCTCTGGTAGTTACCCTCCTGTATCGCCGTGAGATAGTTCTCGAATACAGGACGTAATTCAGTCCAATGGGACTGCGTAGGCTCGTCGGACAACTTGTCGTAGCCCTTCTTGAGGTTGACCAACGCGCTGACGCAACGCAGGCGGTGCGCGTCGAACTTCTCGAGCGAAGAGATGAGACGGTTGTTACGAAGAGCTTCGAGGATACGATCCGACAGGTCTTTGAGGTCTGCCATCACGTTGCGCAGATAGACATCTGCAGTGAGTATTGCGGCACAGCTCTCATAGAGGCTGTTCACCGTATGGGCGAGGCCCGCCATCTCGGCGACCCTCAGCCCTTGAAGTAGGTTGGAAAAACTAGTTGTTTTCATAATGCTTAGTTTTATGACCTTCCTACAGGATGTTCTATGATGAATGCTCGGCGCAAAATGCCCGAGCGGACGGCGGGTTGGCCTTCCGTCGCCGGAAAATGGGTCGCCCCGGCGTTTTTCCGCCAGTTTTCCATTGCCAAAAGGCCGGGCAGGCGTTTTTTCGGCCGTTTTCCGCGGCCAAAAGCCCAAGCCGGACCCAGGTTGACCTTTCGGCGAGCGCCAAAAGGCCGCGCTGGCGTTTTGTCTCCGCGTGCGTGATGCGACGGGGCATGGTGTTGCCCTTTCGGAGATTAGCAATGGTGTTATGTCAAAATGAAGTGTCATCGTCTATGGAATGCTTGTGTTCTATTTCTTGCTTTTCGTTGTCGGTCGGCGCGAGGCGCTTCCTCAGGCTCTCCTTTCGCCTTCGGTCTTGTCGCCTTCGTCGCTGGCAGAAGTCCTCGAGTTCCTCGAGGCTCATGACCTCCACGCCGCGGCTGAGGGCGAAGCGGCTCAGCCATCCCTTCTCGGCCAGCAGCACGCCGTCTTCCTCTTTGGCGTAGGCCACGGCCACGTAGTCCTCGATGGTGAGGCAGAGGTGTTGTTCGCAGGCCAGCAGTTCCTGGTGGTAGCGCAGCATGGCTTTCTCGGAGCAGGGTATCTCGAAGAGACAGTCTTTCAGCCGGCTGTCGCGGAGTCGTTGTTGGGTGTTGTGGCTGAGCAGGCGACCTTTGTAGAGGTCGGGGTAGTGAAGGGTGGTGCCGGTCTCTCTGACCACTTTGGGCAGGTCGGTGTCCAGCAAAACTGAAAGCATTTCTATAGAACAATAGAGTTTCATTTTGTTATACGAATACAAGTTGGTTAATAGATTCCACCTCGACGCTGAGCAGCGAGGCTGCCTTGGCGGAGGTGATGAGTTGGTTGCTGAAGGCTTGCAGTACGAGTTGACGCAGGTAGGTGGTCGTCTCGGGCTGCCATAGGCTTTCGCGTACTTGGTTGAGGAGATTTTTGTTGGTTTTTTTGTGGATTTCCACATTAAAGCGTTTGTAATAGGCGTCGCTGATGATTTCGTGTTGATGGGCTTTGTACATGATGGCTTCGATGGAGATGCCATAGTCGCGTTGCAGCCCTTGGAGTTCTTCGAGCGTGATGCCACGGCGTTTTGCGCCCAGTCGTGCGAGGAGCACGGGGGTGGGGAGGAGCATCTCGCTGGCGAAGGCGTGGCAGAGGCGTTCTTCGTCGGCGCCCTCGGCGAAGTGGAGGAGCAGGTGGGCCAGCTCGTGGAAGAGGGTGAAGCGTTTGCGTTCGGGTAGGTAGGTGGCGTTGAGGACGAGCAGGGGGGTGTTGTCGGCCATGGCGCTGGTGCCGTCGAACTTGTCGTCGGCTTCCACTTCGACGATGCGGACGCCGAGCGACTCGAGGCGTTCGATGGGAGCGAAGAAGGGGGCGTTGGCGAGGCCGAGGTCGTGGCGCAGGCGTTGAGCCATGGCTTCGGCTTGGATGAAGGTGGCGACGATGGTGTCGCTGTAGTCGAGTGGGAAGTGGGGTTTGATGTTGCACACGGCTTCGATGTCGTTGATGCGTTCCATCTGGTCGGTGGCTGACTGTTGGATGGCGGCGATTTGTTTGTTGCCGAGGGAGCTGCGTTTGCGGAACTTCCAGGCTTGTTCGGGGATGCTGATGGTGATGGGGTGGTGGAAGTAGTCGACGTCCACCTCGAGTGCGATGGCGAGGGCCGCCTGTACCTCGCTCGTCGGCATCATCTTGCCCGTTTCGTATTTGGCGATGGCGTTGGCCGACACCAGTCCGTTGAGCTTCTCGCAGAGGTCGCGTTGCGAGAGGCAGCGCATCTTACGGGCGTTGACCAGGCGTTGTCCAAATACTGTTGTTGTTGCATCTTTCATTTTTCCCATAGTTTTTTTCCATTGGTTGGTGATGATTTTATAGGTTGGTTTATTGCATAGGTGTCAAATTTTTTATTATTGTTTTCAGTTGGCAAAAATACAACTTTTTTCAAATCGCGTCAACTTTAAAGAAATAAATTTCTTTTTTTCCTCCCCAATCCATCATCCTACAGTCACATGGAAACAAAGTCACACAGATTCCACAGATAGCACAGATATAGCGCGCCTTTGTCGCGCTGCTTTGAAGGGATGGAAGGAAAAGGGTGGTCCGGTTGAATAGGAGATTCCGGATCAAGTCCGGAATGACGGCAAGGAATAAAGCACTACGTAGGGATGACATGGCTGTTGTCGACTCTCAACTCTAAACTTTAAACTCTCAACTAACCACTGACTCTAAACTCTAAACTCTAAACTAATTTTCACCTCTAAATTATCAATTATCAATTAAAAAACTCTATCTTTGTACGCGAAATCCAAAACAGACCACCAAAAACCAATCCTACTTGTGTTTCAGTGTGTCTGTAAAACTATGAAAACCAGCCCCTTGTCACCACGGAATGTGACTGACGGGGCGGAGCTGTGAGAAAACGGGTCAGATGTAAGATATGGTGAGATTAGGTATGTGGCATTTTAATTGTTTTCGAAGTTTTGTATTTTTGTCCCATCAATAAAACAACAAGTTAAATGATAAAGTCAATTCGATTAAAGAATTTTTTTAGTTTTGGCGCACAAACTATAGGCCTCGATGGGTTAAATGTGCTTATTGGCATTAATGGTGTGGGTAAATCTAATCTCATCAAGGCGATACATGTTCTTAAAGCCGTTATTAGCGATGGCGACATGTCAGATTTAATTATCAATAAATGGGGTGGTTTTGATGCTGTCCATTATTTGGGCGACAACCGTCAAGATCCCAAAATTGAGTTGGAATATGAATTTGACCCATTCATATTGGGACAATATGGATATCATTTTCAAGAGCCGGTTTTCTATAGGATTCGTTTTCACAAGGTCGCTTCGTCTCAAAATTATTATATTTGTGAAAGTTTTCATACGAAGAGTGAAGGCCGGACAAATTATCGTTATATGCAAATGGATCAAGGAAAGGGTTTTGTTAGGGAAGGTTTGTCGAATAATCAAGAAACGGTAAGGTATGAATTGGATAATGCTGCTGAATCGATATTATGCCAGTTAGTTGACAAAGACCGTTATTATCAGATTTACACATTGAGAGAAGCCATAAAAGACATCGCTCTATATAATTATTTTGATACTACGGCAAAAAGTGATATGCGCAAGCCTATACCTCCAGGTCCTTCAAGCCGATTGCTTCCTGATGGATCCAATCTGCCGTTGGTGCTTAATTCAATAAAAATCAACGATAAAAATAGTTACACGGGTATTGTTGACGCCCTTAATGCAGTGAATCCTCTCTTCAATGGATTCGATTTCAATTTTTTGGGGACAAGTATAGAGTTGCTCCTAGACGAGAGGGGCCTAAACAAATCAGTACATGTCACCCATATTTCCGATGGCACATTGCGGTATTTATGTCTATTGTCCATCATTTTCAATCACAAAAGAGGCAAATTGGTTTGCATCGACGAGCCGGAAGTGGGTCTTCATCCCGATATGGTTGGCGAGCTGATGCAAGCCATTCTGCAAACAACTGGTGAAACGCAATACGTTATTTCCACCCATAGTGATCATATTCTGAACCAAGTGTCGGTTGAGAATATTATTGTTTTTGAGAAAGATGAAAACAACAAAACTTCTGTCAAGTCTTTTAAGGATAAAGAATTTGTGAATTGGGCTTCCCAATATGCGGCTGGGTCATTATGGCGCAATGGTGATCTTGGTGGGAATCGCTATTAAAACAAATTAGATATAATTTATGAAAAAAGTAATCTATATTGAAGGTTCGCATGAGATGGACAATGGTGACTTGAGAAAGGCCTTTGCCAAATTGCTTGAAAAAGAACTTCCAGGTAATATGCCTAGAGTAATTATGGGTGACGGAAAGAATCAGACTATCGACAAATTTCATTCTACTCCTCTTACGCCTGGCGAACAAAGATTTCTTTTGGTCGATTCAGACAGTCCAGTATCGGACAAGGAGTCTGTTTGCTCGTTTTTTAACGAAGAAAAACCGAACAGGAAAAAGGATTGTACGATTGACAATACTTTCTTGATGATACAAGAATCAGAAGCGTGGGTGTTGTCTCAACCAGAAATTTTACAAAAGAACAAGATAAATGTTGTTAAACTGCCCCAACGCAATGTGATGGAAATCCCAAAACCGAGCGATATGTTGGCCTTGCTGTATAAGGATAGCGGAAAAGAGTATCACAAGGTTAGGGATTTCGGTCACTTACTTCCCGAGTTGGACACGATAAAACTTAAAGCATATTTCAAGGAGTTTGATGAGTTGATTAGAGGATTGAAAGATTAGAACTATTATACTACCTTTGTCCTCAAATCCAAAGCGGACAACCAAAATAGCTAGTGTTTAGATAAGCCCTTAAAACCAAGAAAACCAGCCCCTTGTTAGCACAGAATGTGACTGACGGGTCGGAGCCGTTGAAAAACGATGTCAGATGTAAGAGGTGGTGAGGGAAGAGGTTTGGGGCTACAGATAGAAGAAAATCCCAACCTCCACCATCAGACAAAAAACTTCTAACATCTAACATCTTCCATCAAACATCTCTACATCAATCGCCTGACGGGGCGGAGCCGTGAGAATATTACGTTCTAAAGCGTATACTTTAACATGATCAACGTTTTCATAGACACTTCTGTTTTTGTTGCGGAAGGATACGTAAAAGGGAGAAGCATCACGACGCTTTTCGATGCTGCCCGTGATGGTAAGATACGTATTCTACTGCCCAATGTGACAGATTTCGAGATACAACGGCACCTGCATGAGGATGTTGTGAAATCCCATGGTCGCAACCATGTTAAAGAACTTAGAAGGTCTTTCATGTATGCCGTTGACGAATGTATGGCTCACATTGAGGCGTTGGCTGAAATAGATGAAGAAACGATAGAAGCCAAGGTAAAAGAGAAACTTGACGCCCATTTGTCGGGAAAGGGAGTGTTACGCCTTACTTTATCTGAAGGTTTTGACATTCGAAAGGTGATGGATAAATACCATTCTTCGACCGCCCCTTTCTCAAGCAAGAAGAAAAGCGAGTTTCCTGATGCCATTGCCTTGCAGATGTTGGAAGACTGGTGTGCCGACAACGCGGAAACTTGTATCGTCTTATCGCATGATCCCGATCTAAAATCTTATAGTAGTCCGTTTCTTGAATACAAGGAGCTCTCTGACTTTGTGGCATCGTTGGAAGGCAAGTATGAGGAGGTTGTCTCTCCGGAAAAACTAAAGACAATTTTTGCGGCCTCAAAATACACTATTGAGAAGGTCTTGGTGGATTGGGTTCGTGATGCATACGACGATTTTACGTTATACTATGGGGTTGCCGATGAGGTGGAGTACTATGAGATAGGAGACGTTTCCATCGAATGGGAAAGGCAAATGGTATGGAATGGCAGGAAAGACGGTTGTCTGTTTTATAAGACGTTTGCCAATGTCGTGACAAAGATTGAGGTTAGACATCGCAATTTTGATACCGCTTTTTATGATTCCGAGGACGACAAGTGGTTCTTTGACGAGGAAGACGATATCATAACACCAGTGGAAGGCAGATTGCGCCTTCCTGTTCTCATTGCGTATGCCTACGGGAATGACACAATGTCGATTGAGAGCATCAATAATAAAGAACCCTTGTCACGGGTGGAATTGGAAGCCTCGATGTTTATCGAGGAGGATTATGCTGAGTTGCATGATGAGTATCAGAGTTATTTAAGGGAACGAATTTGAAATCATTAAAACAAGCACATTGAACTATACTCCGGAAAGATGAGAATACTGTATTTAATTGGTAACGGTTTTGATTTGCATGTTGGGTTAAAAACTTCATATCCCGACTTTTTGAAATATTATCTTAAACAGCCTATACCAGCGGAGTTAGACGATGTCGCCAAACGCTATATCAAACGCTTGAAAGAGGATATTAATGACAATATTGAACTATGGTCAGATTTGGAATTGCGTTTTGGAAAGCACATGTCCCATCTTGGTAAAATGGGCAAGGGGGTTCATACGCTAGAAGAGGAACTGGATATCATCAATGATGACATACGGGAAAAACTGTCAGTATATATCGGCCAAGAAGACAAGCGTGCTTTCTTTGCAGAGAATGCGCAAAAGGCATTCATAGATGACATTTTGGCACCTGAACGCAATTTGCGTGATTACGAGAAAAAGGCAATATTGAATCACAGAAGAACTCAAGGCACCAGAACTCCACATGTTGTTGACATCATTACTTTCAATTATACTAGAACGCTTGAACACCTTCTGGGGGAAACCCCAGTACAGGCTTCGGGATTCGAAATCCACGAGCCTATCCACGTGCATGGCTATCATGACAATCGCATGATATTTGGGGTGAACGATGTCTCACAAATCCACAACGAGAAGCTTCGTGAACTTACTTATGCAAAAGAGGCTTTAGTGAAATCAGAATGCAACCATATCTACGGTGTATCGCATACTGACCGATGTGATGATCTCATTTATGATGCTCAGTTGATTTGCTGTTACGGACTCTCGTTTGGAGAAACCGACAAATTGTGGTGGAAAAAAATCTGTAACACGCTAAAAAGTAGAAACGACTTGTATGTGATTGTGTTCGCACACATTAAAGACATGCCAAATTACTCAAATAGCGGTCATAAGCTACAACAACAAATCAGATTAATCCAACATGATTTCTTAAAGAAGGGTGAGATTGAGGAATCGTTGTGGACAGATTTATCCTCGCGTATATTTGTGTCTCTCAACAATTCCATATTCAACATTCAAGTTGATGATAGAACTCCCATAGAGAAACTTGTGGGCAAACCTGCTCCTGGTACAGTGGAGAGACTAGAAGCAGACATCCAAACAATTGAAAAAAGTAAAAGATAATTGATAAGCATGACCATGGTGGTTTTTATTTCATACTCGCACGATAGTGAAGAGCACAAAGCGTGGGTGAGGAAACTTGCCGACGATTTGACGGCTTTGGGTGTTTTTGAAATTCTCCTTGACCAGTACATGCCCAAGGGTTATTCTTTCACTCGTTTTATGGAGCTTGGCTTGTCGAAGGCGGACAAAGTTCTGGTTATCGGTACGCCTCAATACAAGCAAAAAGCCGAAACAGGCAAAGGGGTGGCATTTGAGGAGTCGATTATCAGTGCAGAGATGATGAACGATATTGATACGACAAAATACTACCCTGTTTTACGGGCAGGAACTTTCGATATGTCGTTCCCGCCGATTCTTCAAGGCAGGAATGGCTTTGACTTGACGGATGATTGTCAATACGATACTGTTATCAAGGAGATTGCAGAGGCACTTCAAAACGAGAAACCTCTTCCCGATGTTCTTAGATCGACAACATTGGAAAGTAGTGAAAGAAAAGGCACTTTGGCCACGGTTTATTTTAGCTTTTACCATGTGTTTGAGACATTTAATTATAAGTATTCTGGTAAAAGAGGATTACAAATTAGGGTCACTGTTACCAACACATCAAAGGAACATCGATATTTTCTTGAACCCTTTTTCAAAATGTCAAGACCCTTTGAAGGGAATGCAGATGCGTTCAGCATGTTAACTGTTATGGATTCCAACAACTATCCTATAAAGCTTGAATATGGTCAGCAATTCACGGCTTCATATAGAGTTGATTCAAAGATTGCGGCGGTGTTTTTACGGTTACTTTCAGAAGACCCTTCTTTGACCATAAAAGCGGTGGTTAACACCACATTGGGAGAAGTGATAGAATCGGAGGCTTTTAGCCTGGAACGAATGAAAGGTGATTTGGAGGGATTGTCGCAAATATGATAAAGAATCAGATTGCTATTGACAGATCAAGGAACCGTCCGCTGATTCTTTGAAAAGAAGATACGTTACCTTACTTCAAAAACTGACACATGAAGGCTTTTATTCAAGATAGAGAAAGAGTACTAGATTCAACGAACGACCTGTTGAAAACAGGAGTATATGCTGAGAATCTTGTCAAGTTGATCGAAAACACACCTAAAGACAAAGTTTTCACTATCGGTGTGTTTGGCGGCTGGGGAACGGGCAAGTCTTCTGTCATACGCACTGCTCAGGATAAGATAGAGAAGAATCACAGCGATGTTAAATTCATCACTTACGATGCTTGGAAATATGCCAATGACTCATTCCGCAGGATGTTCCTTTTGAAGATTCAGCAGGAGCTGAAAATGCAGCAATCCAGTGAGATGCAGCGTTTTTATCAGTCGGAAATCGCCGAAGCTGAGCCAAAAACCAAGTTAAGCGCCAAAGGCTTGGCGATTGCCACTGGTGTGCTGATAATCATAAGTGCAATCCTCTTCCTGATTCCACGTGTGACCATTGAATGGAAAGTAGCTGTTCCTGCCATCGGCACTTTGGGTACATTTCTCGTGGCGTTGCTAAACGGCTGTTTCTACGACCTAAAACTATCCTACAGCAAACCTGCTTTGTTTGCACCCGAGCAGTTTGAGGACTGTTTCAAGGAGATGATGAGTAAATGCTTGAAACGTAAGAACTGGTTTCAGAGGAGATGGAGTGCTATCAAGGACTATGTTGAAGTAGGTGAAATATCCGTAGTTGGGCTTGAGAAATTGATTATTGTTATTGACAATATCGACCGTTGTCCTAGCGAAATGGCTTACCAGCTGTTGACCGATATCAAGACCTTTCTCAGCAATGCCGAGTATAATCTAGTGTTTGTGGTGCCCGTGGATGACGAAGCTTTGAAGAAACATCTTTTCCGTAAATGGAACAAGCAAAATGTCGAGGAAATCAACAAGGAAAAAGAGGAGTTTTTGAGAAAGTTCTTCAACGTCACATTGCGCATCAAGCCCCATCAGGAAACTGAGCTGCAGCATTTCGCTCATGAAATCAACCGCGAGAACAATTTAGGCTATTCCAACGACACCCTTGCTATCGTGGCAAAGGAATTTGCCGACAACCCACGTCGTATCATACAGCTTCTTAATAATTTGAGTGGCGATTTGGCACTTTATGAAGAAGAGTTTGTTGCCAAATATGAAACGGCTATTAGTGCTGCTTTGATTCTTCAAGAAGAGTATCCTGATTTTTATAAGGAAACAACAAAAGACCTGAACGTTATCAGAAAATTCAGCGAAGAACAGGCAAAAGATAAAAACGGTCAAACAAATAATTCGTTGTTGGCCTTTATGAGAGTGGCAGATGTAGTGTTCAAGCAAACACCGCTTGAAGCCTTGCAACGTATCTTTACCAATACGTCCTCTATATTCAGCGACCTACCGCAGGATGTTCAGAAGGCGGTTCGTACGTTCGACGCCTCAAAAGTGCAAAGTTTTGCCAAAGCCAATGAGCAACTGAAATCCAATCTTATAGATTTTGTGCTTGAAACACTTAAATCGGATGTTAAGTATGAAGCTATCACACAAACTACACAATGGATAGAATTGATTAGCCAATTGTTTGAAGGAGGAGTGTTTGATAGTTCAAGATTTGTGGAGATTGATGCCGCTCTTTCGCAATTCTATCCAGCGGCCATACCCGCCATCGATTGCCAGGATGCACTCTGCTCTTTGGGTAGTGAGATGAGCCAAATGGGTGTCAACCAACTTCGTGATGCTATCATTAACTATCTT
The DNA here is from genome assembly GCA_900318085.1 of uncultured Bacteroidales bacterium. GTDB lineage: Bacteria > Bacteroidota > Bacteroidia > Bacteroidales > F082 > Limimorpha. The sequence goes on along the minus strand of ONJF01000029.1, from coordinate 15,454 downwards.
TCTGCGGAAAAAGCAGATGAGGATGCCGGTTTTGAAGGTATTTTGAATGGTTATCTCACGCATTTCACCACCGAAAAAGATTGCAACGATATTGCCGCTGTGGTTGAAAACCATTATGTTGATAATCCTATTGAACAGGATATACCGTTCACCGAAACGCAAAAACAAATCCTCTTTGGTGACTCGTTTATGGCCAAGCAAATCGAGAACCTGCCTGCAACCGACGACGAGACAAGAATAGAAGATATAGTTTGGTGTATCAAAAACACCCCTTCGCTTTCAGGTGATACCTATTCCGCATTGTTCTCAAAGTTTATCGAGTTGTTTGGCAACCCCAGGGGAAAGAGCAAAGGGCAGTTCTTGAATCTGATCAAAGATATTCAACCAATATTCGATGCGCTGCCAACGGATTCTCTTTCTGGCGAGTTGGAGCCGCTATACAGCCATATCACTGATACAAGGGGAATGCCCCATCCTAACTTCAGGAATAATCCTGGTTATGATTCACCGACTTCGATCTTTAACGAAATTAATGAAGAAGAGGCTGGGGATTTGCTGTCGTTCTGCTATGAAATCATGCGTATCTCAGGTGGCAAGGTGGATGTGAGCACATCGGTTGATAATCTCTATACGTTGTGCAGGGAGGATGTTGTTAAAGGCGCGTTGGAGATGCATTCTAAAGGTGTTTCGATAGCGCAACTTGCATCGGTTCTCGTCAAGGTTGATAACTATGACGATAACGATGAATTGACGCTTATAGAAGTGCTTCTCACCCGTAGGGAAGACGGAAGTATGATGCTGGGTGACGATGTGGTAAAGAGTAAAGTACAATCGCTTGTCAATAATGCCTCCATCGGTGGGGTGGAAGCTTTACTTAAAAGGTTGTTTGCCGACAAACAAATCAAGAGCTATATTGCCGACTTTGTGGCGTCGATGGATAGCGAAGCCGTTAATCAGCTACCCACTTCCGTAGCCAAGCATGCTGTGTCAACTTTCAAGAAAGAGAATGCCGAAGCCTATAAGGACAATGATGACTTCCTGATACTGGTACTCAAGCAAGGCAATGCCGCGCAGGTAAAAGAGGTGGTTCGTCTGATGAAAGCCAAGATGAATGCTGAGCAAGATTTGGATAGCGTGGTGAAGGTACTTGACAACCTTGTCACAAAAGACATTAGTCTACTGCAATCTGTTGTGAGTGATTTGGTCGTGATAAAGAACAGCGAAACGGTTGATGAGGCCACCAAGCAAAAAGTCGCCGCACTTGCCGAGAAAATACAGCCTTCTGAAAAGAAAAAAAGTATTGTTGATAAAATACTTGGTGCAAAGCCATAAAACAAAGGCCACTGGCTCATCAGCTACGATGCTGTGCCTTTCGTCAAAGAGCTATATAAAGGCCACCGCCAAACCAAGTACCACCTCGGCTACTCAGCCGGCAACCCCTCCAAGGGCAAAGAGAATATGGTTTACTCCGACGGGCTTACCATTCCCGAGGGCGATGTGGTAACTGTAGGAAAGAAAAAATAAAGAAAGATATGTACACATTAGCAGAAATAGTCAAAAGGTATAACGATAGCGTATCAGATTACGCAGCCTACAAAATGGCCCTGCATGAGCATCTAACCAATGTTCAGGAGCAACATCTGCGCAATGCTGGTGAAGGTCTCTCGCAGGTGGTAGAGCATTCATTGAAGTTGAATGCCCAGCAGCGCGACCCCTCTGGTTTTATTGGATTTGAGGGTGCTTCTACTCCTGATGTGATTAAAAAATTCTATCTTGATGGACACAGAGTTCCTCAGAGTCTTTATAGTCTCACCGTGGATAGTAGTGTATCCCCAACAGTTGACTTTGATTATATACGTTCTAACAAGTACCAACTGACAAACAATTCCAAGCATCAAGGTGGTGTGGTAGAACCTTTAGTTGTTGAAAAATATATTAAGCAGTGCAAACTGTTTATCACGGAATATCTTGATAAGAATGCCTTATTACGGGATATAGACTATTTTATGGAACCACAGTACGATCAAATACAGCAGTTCTATGTAGCCGGCGACCATTTCCAGCGCGATAACAGAACCTTCATCCTTCTGAACGACAAAGTTGACGGATTGGATCAACGTTGCTACAGCCATTTCGCCAAAGCACCATGGGATGTCATTGTTGATTTCCATCAGTTGTCGTCTGAAAAAGGTCTGTCGGCAGGTGCATATCATGGCGGCACTGATGTACCGCACATATACAAAACCGGCGATGTAGTGACAGACGATGACATCACTTCAACCATGCGTAAACCTCTCTATTACTATGCAAATGGTTTCAAGGGCGAGCGAACTTGTACCTCTTTTGACGAATGGAACCGCGTTTATTATAGCAAGTTGGAGCGTTTCTTGGAGGCGGTTTCGCAAAGTGTGGTCACCCAAAAGACCATTGTCATCTCGTTATTGCAAGACGAAGATTTCATAGAAAGCATACAGCTGCTCATTGCTCGGTATTTTTCAAATGTCAAGTTCGTCCTTGCCAACGATCCCAACGACGTGTTATTGCCATTGGCAAAACGCAAGCCTTACATCTACGAGCATGTCAAGGCTTCGATTGAAGAAATAAACCAATGCATCAGCGAATACCTGACTGTTGGAGAACAGGACGAACCCCATATCTATTCCGTACCTTATATTCATGGCGAAGGCAAAGGAATACTAACAGAAACCGAACTTCAAGACCTACAAGAATGCTTTGAAGTGCTCTATACAGGTATTGGCGACGGTAGCGATGAAGAGAGTGAAACCTTTTTACGAGGTGAAACTGTACTTACTTGGCAAGGAGCCAAACGTGGATTTGCCGCCAAGCGCGAACGTTTTCAGAAGATGTACGAAAAGCCCTTGGAAACTGTAATAAAAAACGGACGCAACAAGGTTTACATCATGCACGAGCCAGGCTACGGTGGCACGACTGTGGCACGCCAGCTGGCATACGAATTCCGAGAAAGCTATCCTGTACTATATCTGAAACAATACCGCTATACAGCAGTCACCCAAAAGTTAGATTGGCTTCACGAGCGCACCAAGAAGACCATTGTGGTTTTTATGGAGATACCTTCGGTAATCTCTGTCGACGATTTCGATTATCTGTTCCGCTCCACCAACCAGAGCCGTCCGTATGTTTTTGTGGGTATCATGCGAGGTTCTACCAGTGCCAACGGCAATATCAATGTCACTGATTGGGGCCCCGATACCGTATTGTTATCCGACAGATTCAAACCAGTCATAGAATCGCGCTATACAGGGACAGAGAAGACGGCCAAACTTGCAGAGATTCAAAATATCCTTACCGGTAATTCGCAATCCTACCAGCGCACGCCATTTTATTTTGGCATGTTGAGTTATGAGAAGGATTTTGTTGCCGCCGACGGATATTTCGAAAAATTTGCCAAGGCGGTCGAAGACAAGGAGTTGCAGCGAAAGTTCCTTATCTATCTTGCCTTGAGCGATGTCTATGCTGACAAGGCTTTGCCAGAGTCGCTTTTTAAAACAGTGTTTGGAGTGGATGAAAGACAGATTTTCAGACTTGAGAATTATTTTGATGAGGCGGATGGCGTTCTCACATCCCTTATACAGATAGAGACCGTAGGCAACGTCCGCTATCTGCGTCCCAAATATCCTTTCTTTTCCAAAACACTTTTGAAAAAATTGCTTCGCAAAGCCAATAAGCCCGAAGATATAGGATGGTATGAGAATTTGGGTTTGTATTGTAAAGATTTCATTGAAGAGTCAGCCCGTTCCAGTGCTGCCGATATCTTAGAGGATGACATTATCCAGCCCATGTTTATCGGTTCTTCCAAGGAACGCGAAAGAGAGCATTTTACAAAACTGGTAGAAGATATTCAGAAAGAGGATCGTATCAATATCTTCGCCACCTTGCATAACCAATTTCCCGAGAATCCTCATTTCTGTTCCCACCTGGCCCGTTACTATGCGCTTGAAGAGAAAGACCGGCAGAAAGCCTTGGAGTATGCTGACCGTGCCATTCGCTTATCGCCGAACGATCCGCTACTCCATCACATGAAGGGAATGTGCCTATTCTATATTATGGGCGAAAGAATGGACAATGTCAAGCGCAACCTAAAAGCCAAAATAAGACCTGATCCAGAGGAACTATCCTATATCACAGAAACCCTCCTGTCGCAAGCCGAGGACGAATTCCAGAAATCGCGTGAGATACAACAGAAGGCACACCATGATGACGAGTACGGTTATATACCCAATATCCAGTTGCTGCTCCGCACATTTGATTTCTATGTTCAGGCGAATGGCGAAACTAAGCGTCATGTAATCTCAGAGGCCAAGGAGCCCTATATCATCTGGCTCGACAAAGCTCACTCCTTGTTGGAAGACGCACGCCGCATGTACGAAGAAGGAGAAGAAACAGAGCATTTCATCACATGCGAAACCAATCTTTGGCAACAATACGAAGACTATAGTTTCTTGCTTGAGAAGTTGAACAACCAACTTAACAAGTCAAGTCATCCTGCACTTATCCGTCGTCAACTTGCCCAAATCTATATGAAGAAAGACGAGGAGTATAAGACATCCGTCAAGGCAAATGAACGCATATTGACCCTGATGAATGAGAATATGAAAACCGACGGCAGCAGTGTATTCAATTTCATTACATGGTTCAAGGCCGCCCGGTATTCGACTGTTTTATCCACTGATGAAATACTCACCCGTTTGGCGCAGTGGAACACTGCAAATCCATCCATCGATTTGACCTTCTACAGTTTTGTGTTCAACGTTATCAAGGCCATAGAGGGCGGTTCTGAGGCTGTCATTCTTGCCAAGAAATACCTTCAGGAATGCCAAAAGTTGGGGGGTAACAACCGTATTGGTATTAAGGAATGGTATGGAACTGCGCCGCAAGGCATAGTAAGCAACTACGAGCGGAAGAATCAGCCGGAAGCCAATGACTTATATGAAGTGACTGGTTATGTCAAAGAATACCAGCACGCAGGCAATGCAGTTATACTTCTTGATTGCGGTTTGGAAGTGTTTTTCAAGCCGTCAATTAATGGTATTACGCGAAGTAGCTTGAACCATAATGTCAAGTTTTTTCTCGGATTTAGTTATGATGGTCTTCGGGCTGACAACGAATCTGTGAAGTTAATTGAATAAACATACAACAGCCTCCCGTTCTTTTCGCGCAACCGCAACCGCTCCAGAAGCATAACCCCTTTCCGCCCAGCCTTGAAAGCCCTTAAATGTGAAATACAAAAGTTATAGGCACGTCCGCCGGCCTCTCAAATATGGTTCAAATCTCAACTACCGACTTTCAACTCTAAACAAATTATCAACTATCAATTATCAATTCTCAATTAAAAATCCCTACCTTTGTCCTCAAATTCCACACTAGGCACAATGCTTGCGTTTCAGATTTTACGTAAGCCAATGAACGCCAGCCCCTTGTCACCACGGAATGTGACTGACGGGGCGGAGCCGTGAAGGGGAGGAAGGAAAGGGAAGCAAATCTGCCGCAAATGCTCTGCATTGATTTCATCGAATCTTCGATTTCAGCGAAGCTAAATCTAAAATAAAAAAATCCGCGTTGCCCTCATCGGGCTCGCTTCACTTCGACTCTCAACTTACTACTCTCAACTCCCCACTGACTCTAAACCTTAAACCCTCAACTCTAAACTATCAATTCTCACCGCGTTGCCCTTATCGGGCTCGCTCCAACAGCAGGCATGTCATCCCAACGTTGGCCTATGGGAGAGCGGGAATCTGTGCTTGCGTCCAATAAACATCTTTTCGTGTCCTTTTGGTTCTTTCGGTGTTGAAAAAGAAAAAGCATAGAATGGAAAGAACATCGAAAAACCCGAAAAAATCAAAAACTAGCAAATCTCAATTATGAAAATCTCCGTCGCTGGCACCGGCTACGTCGGCATGAGCATCGCCACGTTGCTGGCACAACATAATGAAGTCACCGCGGTGGACGTCGTCCCCGAGCGCGTCGACATGGTGAACCACAAGAAGTCGCCCATCCAAGATGACTATATCGAGAAATACCTGGCCACCAAGCCTTTGAACCTCAGGGCGACCCTCGACCAGGAGGCCGGCTACAAGGACGCCGAGTTCGTCGTCATCGCCGCACCTACCAACTACGACACGCAGAAGAACTTCTTCGACACATCTGCGGTGGAGGCCGTCATCGACGCCGTGCTGAAGGTGAACCCCGACGCCGTGATGGTCATCAAGAGCACCATCCCCGTGGGCTACACCCGCAGCCTCTATGTGAGATACCAGAAGAAAGGCGTGAAGAGGTTCAACCTGCTGTTCTCGCCCGAGTTCCTTCGTGAGAGCAAGGCCCTCTACGACAACCTCTATCCCAGCCGCATCATCGTGGGCATCCCGAAGATGATGAGCGAGGCCTTTGAGGAGGAGAACGAGGCCATCAAAGCGCTCACCGACCTCGATTGGCTCACGGAGAAGGCGCATCAGTTTGCCGCCTTGCTGAAAGAGGGTGCCATCAAGCAGGATGTGCCGATGCTCTTCATTGGGATGAAGGAGGCCGAGGCGGTGAAGCTTTTCGCCAACACATACCTGGCCCTTCGCGTGAGCTACTTCAACGAGTTGGACACCTATGCCGAGATAAAAGGCCTCGACACGCAGGCCATTATCGATGGCATCTGCCTCGACCCGCGCATCGGCAGCCATTATAATAACCCGAGCTTCGGCTATGGCGGCTACTGCCTACCCAAGGATACCAAGCAACTGCTAGCCAATTACGAGGACGTGCCGGAGGACTTGATCCGTGCCATCGTGGAGAGCAACCGCACTCGTAAGGACTTCATTGCCGACCAGGTGTTGCGAATGGCGGGCTACTACACCGAGTCCTCACTGTATGACCAAAGTAAGGAAGCTGACTTGACTATCGGTGTGTTCCGCTTGACCATGAAGTCCAATTCCGACAACTTCCGCCAGAGCAGCATCCAAGGCGTGATGAAACGCGTGAAGGCCAAGGGAGCCAAGGTGATCATCTATGAGCCGACGCTTGAGGATGGTACGACCTTCTTCGGAAGTTTGGTAGTGAATGACCTTGCAAAGTTCAAGGCCATGAGTCAGGCCATCATTGCCAACCGCTACGACAGCTGCCTTGATGACGTTAAGGAAAAGGTTTATACTAGAGATATTTTTAAAAGGGATTAAAACATATAATTACCGTTAATTGTCCGTATAATTGTCCGTATAATTGTTCGTTAATTGTCGGTGTTCGTACCTCGTCAAACATGAAAATGAATTAATGTCCAATTAACGTCAAATTACATGGTAATTAACGTTGAAAAAGAGGGAAAAGGAACATATAATTGCCGTTAATTGTCCGTATAATTGTTCGTTAATTTTAGTATGGTTGACCTATCAAAATATGCTAATCAGGTATATAAGATTATTGGTGCATCCATGGCGGTTCATTCCGAGCTGGGTTGGGGTCTCTTAGAAGCTGTTTATCAAGAGGCATTACATCTTGAACTGCTTGATCGAGGTATTGACAACGAACGGGAACGGGAAGTGTTGGTGTATTACAAGAAACACCTCCTTGACAAGAAATACAAGATGGACATTGTGGCTGGCGATATCATCGTGGAGTTGAAATCGGTCACCCATGTGTCATCTGCTCATCGTGCTCAATTGTGCAATTATTTACGATTGACTCGTAAGCCCCTAGGACTATTGATCAATTTTGGAGAAGAAAGCCTGATAGGCGAGCGATGGGCATTCGACGAGTACACCAACGAATGTTACATTGTAGACCGTAACATGGAACCTCTCTCAGAAGTGGATTATGAATATCTGCTTGATGAAGAAGAAAATTAACGTCGAATTAACGGTAAATTACACGGTAATTAACGTTGAAGAAAGGGAAGAAAAGAGATTAACGCCAAATTAACGTCGAATTACACGGTAATTAACGTTGAAGAAAGGGAAGAAAAGAGATTAACGCCAAATTAACGTCGAATTACACGGTAATTAACGTTGAAAAGGGAAAAAAGAAACATATAATTACCGTTAATCTTCCGTATAATTGATTCGTTAATTGTCGACTTCAAGTAGGTAAATGAATTAATGTCCAATTAACGTCGAATTACACGGTAATTAACGTTGAAAAAGAATAATATGAACATTCTAGTAACAGGGTCTGCCGGATTTATAGGAGCCAACCTCGTCAAACGTCTCTTCACTGAGATGGCCGAAGGCACCATCATCGGTCTCGACAACCTCAACAACTACTACGACGTCTCCCTCAAGGAATACCGTTTGAAAGAACTTGATACCCTTTACGAAGCCGTCATTGCGGGCTCGACCCGCAATCTCCATTACATGTTCGTGAAAGGTAGTATTGCCGACAAGGAACTGGTGAACCGACTCTTCTCCGATAACAAATTCGACATCGTAGTCAACCTCGCTGCCCAAGCGGGCGTGCGCTATAGTATCGAGAACCCTGACGCCTACATCGAAAGCAACATTCTAGGCTTCTACAACATCTTAGAGGCCTGCCGCCATGCCAAAGATCTTGTAGCCGCACACAGTGATACTAACAACTCTCAACTTAATAACTCTGAACAGACTCTCAACTCTAAACTCTCAACTCTAAACTATAGAGGTGTTCAACACCTCGTCTATGCCAGTAGCAGCAGCGTCTACGGCGGCAACAAGAAGGTCCCCTTCAGCGTTGACGACCGTGTGGACAACCCCGTGAGCCTCTATGCCGCCACCAAGAAGAGCAACGAGCTCTTCGCGCATTGCTACAGCAAGCTCTACGACATCCCCACCACAGGTTTGCGTTTCTTCACCGTATACGGTCCTGCTGGGAGACCCGACATGGCTTATTTCGGCTTCACGAACAAACTGGTGAAAGGCGAGACCATCCAGATCTACAACTACGGCAACTGCCGCCGCGACTTCACCTACGTGGACGACATCGTGGAGGGCATTGTCCGCGTGATGGCCAAGGCTCCTGAACGCAAAACGGGTGATGACGGCCTACCCATCCCGCCTTACAAGGTCTACAACATCGGTGGTGGCCAGCCCGAAAACCTGCTCGACTTTGTGCAGACCCTCCAAGAGGAGCTTGTTCGTGCAGGCGTGTTGCCCGAGGACTATGACTTCGAGGCCCACAAGCAGCTGGTGCCCATGCAGCCAGGCGATGTGCCGACCACGTATGCGGATTCTACCGCTTTAGAAAGAGACTTTGGGTTTGTGCCGAAGATTACACTGAGAGAAGGTTTGAGGAAGTTCGCGGAGTGGTATAAGAGTTACTATAACCCCTAATCGGGCTCGCTAGCCCAGCAGGGAAGATAAATTAATGTCATATTAACGTCGAATTACACGATAATTAATGTTGAAGGGAAAGATAAAAAGAAACATATAATTGCCGTTAATTGTCCGTATAATTATTCGTTAATACTCTCAACTCCTCACTGACTCTCAACTCTAAACTTTAAACTCTCAACTAATAACTGACTCTCAACTCTAAACTTTCAACTCTAAACTAAAAAAGCCCACCCCGAAAACAACAGGAATGGGCTTGGAGAAAAGGATGGAACAAGAAGTGACGCTCTCCCCCGTTAGGTGGGTAGGTCAGGGCTGCAGGTCGTGATATTCTGCAGCCGCGTCGAAGCAGGGACAGGCCTTCATGGGGTTGAAGACGTTGTGACCCATGATAAAAGCCTTGGGGAACTGGATATGCAGGCGTTCGAGCAACTCGCGCATGGCCCGTTTCTGGGCTTCGGTACGGGTGTCGGCAGGACGCCCTTCGGCATCCAAGCCGCCCTCGTAGCAGATACCGATGGAATGACGGTTACGGTCCTTGCAGTGGGCACCGATCATCTCCAGCGGTCGGCCCGTCTCGATGGTGCCGTCGCGAAGCACCACGAAATGGTAGCCGCAGCCGTTCTTCCACCCATGGGCGCGATGCCAGCGGTCGATGTCCTCGACGTTGCTACGCTGCCACGGACGCACTGCCGAGCAGTGGATGATGATGAAGGAAATGTTTCTCATTGTCGTGAGCGTTTGAAGGTTAAATGAGATAAATTGCTGCCGCAACTGCGCAGCTCGTGGTGGCCACTCCGGCCAACAGTAGGCCGATGAGGTAGGCCAACACTTTGAGTACGATCACCCACCAGGGGTCGTTGGTCTTGATGCCGATTTCTTGGGCTTTTTCGGGATTGGCAAGGATTTCGTCGACTTGCTCTTTTGAAAGTTTGATTTTCATTGTTTTGGAGTTTTTAGGTAAGTAATTGTTCATTATACGGGGAAAGGCGGATGCCTTTTCGTCGTGACGGCATAGAGACAGTGGAAAAGAGGAGTGTGCAAAGTCCGTTTTCTGACCGTTGAAGTGGAAAACCTCCACGAAGTTGACTTGCCACACGGCACGCTCCACTGCCTCTACGCGTCGCCCATCACTTCAGCGTCACGGAGGGTTTGCCGTTCGCGTTGGCTTCGTGGCTGATCGTGGTAGAGGTGCCGTTCTCAGCCACAACGATGATCACGGTGCTGTCGCCACCGTTGGCATAGAGGGTGATGGTGTCGGGCCAGGCACCAATCAGATAGACCTCCTTATATCCGCTCAGTGAGGCGATACAGATGGCGTCGGGATGTTCGGTGGCGTAGGCGCTGATGGCGGACTCTACTTCGGTGAGGGTGACATTCTCGCCAGCCACATACTGTTCGGCCAAAGCCTCGAGCGCCAAGGCCAGCGCCTTATGGTTGACTGAGTAGTAGCGGTTGGAGGGCGTGCCGGTTCCCTTCGGCGTGAAGGTCTGGCGGATGGTTCTGAGATGATACTTCAGGTGCATCTGAATCAGTTTGAAGACAGCCTGGCGCTTCAGTGCCGCAGGGGTCTTGAAGGCGCTTCTTGGCATGGAAGGAGTAGAACGGGCGTAGGTGACGCCTTTACGGGTTACGTAGGTGATACCATCGAGGGTACCGGAACTTTTGCGGCCAATGCCGTTTTGTTTGATTTTAACCATAGTTGTAATGTTTTTAAGTGAAGTAATAATTGATTGTTGAAATAAAGTTGTAAGTCCCCAAGGAAGGGTAGGATCGCACCGATTCGTCTAAAATACCAAGATGTCAAAGAACGCTGGTCATTTCGTGGGTCACCTGTTTGTGACCGAATGACGATGCAAAAGTAGGGTGCCAAAAAAGCTGTAAGGCAAATTGTTGGATCCACAACATCCCACACTCAACCCACACCCCATAAATCAAATAGTTATGTCAAAAAAAAGAATGTAATGGAGATAAAGATTGAAGGTAATCCGGGTACTGGTAACACTTTTCAGAAGATCGACATCGGTAAGGTCGACAACTACTATGATAAAGTGGACCAGATAGTCAATAATTTCTATGGCAAGCAGGCGCCCTACCAAGCGGCTGACACCTCCGTTGACAAGGCAGCCCTTCGCAAGGACATCCTCGACTATGTGTACAGGACCCATGGCTTTGTGATGTATCCGTGGAAGAAGAACTACCTTGTACTTTGGTCTGACATCCTGGACCTTCCGGAGGTGGATGTGATGATCTATGATCCGGGCAGGCAGGTGGGAACGGTGTTCAACCGCAAGGAAGTGATGCATATCCTCTGCTATCTGGGACAGAAAGCGTTCGACGGCATGGGCATCTTCGAGAAATACAACGCGACGAAGATAGCGGCCGCCTTGAACGATGGCGCGGAGACCACCACCCGCCCTGAACTGGGATACATGCCCGACCCGAGCATCCGCAAAGCCATCGACGACCTGTTACAGAAGAAGAACTACATGACCGAATCATAATACAATCCCCCCAAACCACTCGCAACTCACCCCCCCCCACAACTTTCAACTCTAAACTTACCACTGACTCTCAACTCTCAACTCTCAACTCTAAACTCTCAACTCTTAACCATACCCCAACCATACCCTAGCCATACCCTTTCTTCGGAGATGGCATACCCTTCGCATACTCAACCATACCCTTTGAGTATGCCAATACTATGCGAAAGGCGAGAGAAAGGCGAGGGAGAGCCCTGCGAGAAGCGTTGCAAACGAGAATGAACTCGTCTGAATTACATAGGAAACTACTGTATTGCGGTTATACGGATTTGTCGGACTATCTTCAGAGTCCCTTGAACCGTTATATCTACAAGCAGCTGCTGGCCAAGAGCCAGGAATATGCGATCGACAAGCCCATGTTGGTCTTGTTCAACGAGATCTACTATGAGTGTGTACGGATACAGAGCGACGGCCGTCCGGGTGACAACCTTTCGTTGCGCTATCTGAAGGAAGAGGAGGCCTGGCTGGGTTCCCATATTGCGGCGCGGTTGGTGTTTTGCGTTGTTTGGGCCATTCTCCAACGAAAGAGGCAGTTGCGTTTGCCCGAAGCATGTTTCGTTGAGGGGATGACGCCGATGGTCGAGGCCTGTGAGTTTTCGGCCATGGCGCATGACATGATGAGCTATATGGAGGCGGAGAACCTGTATGCCCCTTATGATTTTTCTCCGATGCCCTGTCCTATCCAAGAGATACCGGAGCGTATTGACCTTCAATACCACAGTTCGATGACCGTCGTGGAAAAAATCAAGTCGCGGCTGTCGTTGCCGGTCGAAAGTTCGGCTGTCGACTTCAATCCCTGGCGTAACATCACCGACCATTTTTCGTCTGGTACCATCAAGTGGTATCTCATGCTTTATTCCACTCGTGAAGACCAGTTAGCTTTGTTGAAACGTATCGAGAAAGCCTGCACCAAAGAAGAATACAACCAACGAAGGAGTTTTTTTAAATCCTTGGAGGGGGCCATAAGATACGGCGACTTCATCTTTCTCAGTGATATCTATTGTCACAACGACTACGATTATGAGATAGAGCGTTGGGGTGAGGGCGAAAAGGAGAAAACAACAGATATCCAAAGGGTGAAAGACAGCGGGTCGAGTGACGAGGAGGCGAAGCAGGTGACCATGGGACAGGGCGAGCAGTCTGAGGGCATAACCGTTAACGTCCACATACATCAAGACGCCCCACAGCCTAACTTCACATTACCCGATGTGAAGCAGTTCATCAGTAACGCGAATACGGTAATCAACCAGACAAAGGAGTGAGTTACACTCAACTCTCAACTCCCTTGTCACACAGATACCACAGATATCACAGATATAGCGCGCATACGCCGCGCTTCCTACCGGCTGCATTACTCTCAACTCTTAACTCTAAACTTCCAACTGACTCTAAACTCTCAACTTTAAACTCTCAACTCATAACTGACTCTAAACTCTCAACTCTAAACTCTCAACTTTAAACTTTAAACTCACCCCCATCTCTCAACAAATTTTCAATTATTAACTCTCAAATCGAAGATTGGCTAACGCCGAATTATCATTTCAACGTAGTTAATTATCAATTATCAATTAAAAAGTTCTATCTTTGTCCTCAAATTCCAAAGCGGACCACCAAAAACCAATCATATCTGTGTTTTAGTGTGTCTGTAAAACAAAGAAAACCAGCCCCTTGTCACCACAAATTGTGACTGACGGGGCGGAGCCGTGAAAGGGAGGAAGGAGAGGAAGGGAAGGAAAGGGAAGCAAATCTTACGTAAATCTTAAATAAATAAATAATTCCGCGTTGCCCTAATCGGGCTCGCACCCTCGATACTCAACTTACTACTCTCAACTTTCAACAGACTCTAAACCCTCAACTCTAAACTCTAAACTCTCAATTGTCAAATCGAAGATTCAACGTAGTTAATTATAAATTCTCAATTATAAAAAATGTCAGTATTCAAAGATAAAGTCCTCCTCATCACCGGAGGTACTGGTAGCTTCGGCAACGCTGTGCTGCGCCGCTTCTTGACCAGCGATATCAAGGAGATCCGTATCCTCTCGCGCGACGAGAAGAAACAGGACGATATGCGTCACCACCTGCAAGCCAACCACCCCAACGAGGCGGCTAAGGTGAAGTTCTACATCGGCAACGTGCGCCAGAAGGAAGCCGTCGATTTTGCCATGAATGGCGTCGACTATGTCTTCAGCGCCGCCGCATTGAAGCAGGTGCCCTCCTGCGAGTTCTTCCCCATGGAGGCCGTGCGCACCAATGTGGAAGGTACCAACAATGTGTTGCTTTCCGCCATCGAACATGGCGTGAAAAACGTGGTTGTACTCTCCACCGACAAGGCGGCCTATCCCATCAACGCCATGGGAATCTCCAAGGCCATGATGGAGAAGGTGGCCATCGCCCAAGGGCGCGCCCTCGGCCCCAACGCCAAGACCACCATCTGCTGCACACGCTATGGCAACGTCATGGCCAGCCGTGGCTCCGTCATCCCGCTGTGGGTGGAGCAGATGCAGGAAGGCAAGCCCATCACCATCACCGACCCCAATATGACGCGCTTCATGATGACGCTCGACGATGCTGTAGATCTCGTTATCTACGCCTTCGAGCATGGCGAGAATGGCGACCTCTTCGTGCAAAAAGCCCCAGCCGCTACGCTGTCGGTACTGGCTCAAGCCCTGAAGGAGGTCTATGGTCGCATCGACAAGAAATACCTCGACACCGAGGTGAAGGTCATCGGCACCCGTCATGGCGAGAAGCTCTATGAGACCCTCGTCACCCGCGAGGAGATGCTGCGTTCCATCGACATGGGCAACTATTTTCGTATCCCCTGCGACAGCCGCGACCTGAACTACGATAAATACTTCACCGAAGGTGACGACGCCATCTCGCGTACCGAAGACTACCACTCGCACAACACAGGTCGTCTCGACGTGGAAGGCATGAAGGAGCTGCTGCTCAAGTTGCGCTTCATCAGAGAAGATCTCGGTTTGGAGCCGCGTGCCAAGTCAAAAGAAATCCGCTCTGAGTGATATGAAAATCTTAGTAACTGGTGCGAAAGGGTTCGTGGGCAAGAACCTTTGCGCTGAACTCAAAAACATCAAAGACGGAAAGGCTCGCTGCTATGGCGATCTCAAAGTGGATGTTGTGTATGAATACGACATCGACAGCCAGCCTGAGGAGTTGGACGCTTATTGTCAGGACTGTGACTTTGTTTTTAACTTGGCTGGTGTCAATCGCCCGAAGGAGCAGAGTGAGTTCATGGAGGGCAACTTTGGCTTCGCCAGTTTGTTGCTTGATACCTTGAAGAAGCATAGCAACCGTTGCCCCGTTATGCTAAGCAGTTCCCAACAGGCTTCTTTGACAGGCCGTTTCGGCAACTCCGAATACGGCCGAAGCAAAAAGGCAGGAGAGGAGTTGTTCTTAAAGTATCAGGATGAGACGAGCGCTAAGGTGTTGGTCTATCGCTTCCCTAATCTTTTTGGCAAGTGGTGCCGTCCCAATTACAACAGTGCGGTGGCTACTTTTTGCAACAACATTGCCAATGACTTGCCTATCACCGTCAACGACCCCAGCGTGGAGCTGGAATTGTTGTATATTGAT
>ONJF01000026.1 GCA_900318085.1 uncultured Bacteroidales bacterium | reverse complement strand
CCAAAGCCATACGACACTGGGTTTGACGTTCAGTGTTGATTTCTAAAGACACGAGTGTATGAACTTTTTGGATAACCTCTTCCATATTGAATCCATAGATGAAGCCGAAAACGGTTTCGCTGCCCTTTTGTGCTGCAACCCCAGGCATTTGATCTATCAAGCCCATTTCCCAGGCAATCCCATCACGCCGGGAGCTTGCTTGCTGCAAACCGCCTGCGAGCTGCTGCAACGAAAACTGAATCGTCCGCTTTTCCTGAAAGCGTCGAAGAACATCAAATACCTCAATGTGTTGGTTCCTTCCGAGGGCAAAGAGGTACACTTCACTTTTTCGAATCTTGTTGAGAACGAGACCGAATGCAAAGCCCAGGTGGTCATTGCCGGCGAAGCTTCCGTCTACACCAAAATGTCGCTAACCTTTAGCTATGAACCCATCTGATGCCATAGCGACACGGAACCTGATGCAGCAACGGAAAGTCTGCACCATCATGCCCACCTACAACAACGGCGGCACACTGCGCGATGTGGTGGAAAGGGTGCTGACCTATTGCGCCGACGTCATCGTGGTCAACGACGGCTGCACCGACAACTCTGCCGAGATTTTGGCATCGTTTGGCGAGCGCATCACCGTGGTCGACTATGGCCGCAACCGAGGCAAAGGCTATGCCTTGAAGCAAGGCTTCAAGAAAGCCAAAGCCATGGGCTTTGACTATGCCATCACCATCGACAGCGACGGACAGCATTTCCCAGAAGACATCCCGCTGTTTGTCGAGGCCTTGGAGCAACACCCTAGCGCCTTGATTGTGGGCAGCCGCAACCTGAAACAGGACAATATGCCTGGCAAGAACACCTTCGCCAACAAATTCTCGAACTTTTGGTTTAAGATACAAACAGGCATCAACTTGCCCGACACACAGACGGGCTATCGCCTCTATCCCCTGTGTCGTCTGCCCCGCATCTTCAGCGCACGCTACGAAGCCGAGCTGTCGCTCTTGGTCTTCTCTGCCTGGCGCGGCACCGACCTCGTGCCCATCAAAGTCAATGTGTTCTATCCCGAAGACCGCGTCACCCATTTCCGTCCGTTTTGGGACTTCTTCCGCATCAGCGTGCTCAATACCATCCTCTGCCTCGTGGCCATCGTCTATGGCTGGCCTTCGCGATTGATCCACAAATTGTTTGGGAGGAAACGCGCATGAACAAGTTCTTCCTTTCCATATACGACTACCTGTCGAAACACAAAGCCGTCTCGATAGCCCTATTGCTGGTTGTCACGGCCCTCTGTGTGTTTTCGGCACTGCGTCTGGATTATAAGGAGAACATCGCCGACTTCCTGCCCACCGACCCCGAGAAGGAACGCTACACTTCGGTCTACAACGACATGAGCGACCAGGGACAAATCACCGTCATCTTCTCTGCCGACACCACCCTATTGGCCAATGATGAAGCCATCGATGCCATCATGGAAGCCATGGATGCCTTCGAGAGCCATTGGAAGGAATGCGACACGGCACAAATCGTCAGCGACTTGCAATGTCGCGTCGATGGCAGCGAAGTGTTTGACGCCATGGACTTCATCCGTGAGAATCAAGCCCTGTTTCTCACCGAAGCCGACTACCGACGCATGGACTCGTTGCTGGCCGACCCCGACCATGTGTCCACTAGCATGGCTAACATCAAGCGGATGCTGTCCATGCCTACGGCCAGTTTCGTCGTCGATGGCATCAAGGCCGACCCGCTCAACCTCTATTCGCCCGCTTTGCAACGGCTTAATGCGCTCAATCCCACGCAGAACTACCGCTTGGAGGACGAATACCTCTTTAACGAAAGCGGCGACAAAGGCTTTGCCTTCTTCTCGTCGCCATTCTCGGGCAGCGACACCCAAGGCAACGCCAAGATAGTGAATCTGATCGATCAAGTGGTAGGGCTGACCGAGAGTGAGCATCCTGGGGTGCGCGTCTCGGCTGTCGGCGCACCCACCATCGCCGTCACCAACGCCCGGCAAATCAAGAGAGACAGTTTTCTCTCGCTTGCCATCGCCCTTGTGCTGATTTTCGGCATCCTGATGTTTACCATGGCGCGCAAGCGCAACCTGCTGTGGTTGGGCATAGCCATCCTCTTTGGCTGGATCTTCGCCTTGGCGGTCATCGCCTTGTTCAAGACGAGCATCTCGCTCATCGTGGTGGGCATCGGCTCGGTCATCATCGGCATCGCGGTCAACTATCCCTTGCATTATCTCGACCACATCAAGCAGGAACCCAACAAACGCGAGGCCTTGAAGGATGTCATCCAGCCTTTGGTCATCGGCAACCTCACCACGGTGGCGGCCTTTGCCTGTCTCGTTTTCGTGAAGGCCGAGGCCATGCGCGACCTCGGACTCTTCGGCGCCTTGACGCTGGTGGGCACCATCCTCTTCGTGATGGTCTTCCTCCCCCTGTTTGCCGTGGTGCCCAAGAAGACCAAGAAACTCTTCGTCGACGACGGCAAAGCACCTTCGGAGACCTGGCGCAAAATCAAGTTGTACGCTTTTTGGCCCTTGGTTATCCTCACATTGATACTCACCTATTTCAGCCAGGACACGGCTTTCGATGCTGACTTGCACAATATCAACTACATGACAAGCCAACAAAAGGAAGACTTGGCCCTATTGAGCGAATCGCTGCAGCGGGAAGGCGAGACCGACTTGATCTATGTCGTCTCTGAAGCCGCCGACATCCAGGAAGCCATCAGGCAAAACGAGAGGATAATGGCAGGCTTGCGGCAGTCGGTTCCCGATAGCATCGAATACAGCGTCTCGGGCATGGACGGCTTGCTACCTTCGGTAGAGGCCCAAGAGAAGTCCCTTGACATGTGGAAGGAGTTCTGGCAACGCCATGCCGGTTTGGCCGAGCAAGTCAAGGCCGAGGCAGTCAAAGCCGGTTTCACCGAAAACGCCTTTGAGCGTTTCACTGATGGCATTGACAAAGATTATCAGCCTCTGAGCGAAAGCGAGATGGAGCCTTTGACGGCTTTATGTGGTAACTATATGTTGCAGCATGATTCTTTGGCTCGGGTGGTGAACTTTGTGCGGGTGCCGATGGAGGCGTCGGAGACTATGAAAGATCAGGTTAGGCAGATAATGACTTCTAAAGACGGCCCTTCGACCCTTCGACAGGCTCAGGGCTCAGGGACCTGTATTAACGGCTTTGCTTTCAGCATCAGCGATGTGGGCAACAACTTGGTGAGTGCGCTATCCAGTGACTTTGATTACATCCTTTATGTGTGCAGCATCGTGGTGTTCTTCTTCCTCTGCCTCTCGTTTGGGCGTTTGGAGCTGTCGCTGCTGGCCTTCCTGCCTTTGACGGTGGGCTGGGCCTGGATCTTGGGCATCATGCACCTGGGCGGCATCAAATTTAATATTGTCAACATCATCTTGGCCACCTTCATCTTCGGCCAGGGCGACGACTATACCATCTTCATCACCGAGGGACTGCTCTACGAATACGCCTATGGCAAGCGGATGCTGAAGAACTACCGCAACAGCGTCATCCTCTCGGGCATCCTCATGTTCATCGGCATCGGCGCGCTCATCTTCGCCAAACATCCCGCCATGCGGTCGCTAGCCGAGGTGGCCATCATCGGTATGGCCACGGTGATCTTCATGGCCTGCTATCTGCCGCCCATTATCTTCGGCTGGCTGACCAAGAAAAAAGGCCAGTTGCGCGAGGTGCCATTGACATTGAAGCGACTGATATATACCATTTTAACGCTTTTGGTCTTCGTTGTCTTCGTTCTCTTTATCTTCACGCCGTTCACTTTGGTTTATATGCTGTTGGGTCCCAACACCGAGACAAAGCGCTATCGTTTCCATCGTATTATTGCAACCTTTATGCGCGTTGCTTTGAAGTTGCTTCCTGGCGTGAAGGCCCATTTGGACAACCAGTATGGCGAGACCTTTGAGCAGCCAGCCGTCATCATCGCCAACCACCAGTCGCACCTCGACCTGCTCTGCACCATCATGTTGCACCCCAAAGTGGTGTTGCTCACCACCGACTGGGTGTGGAAAAACCCCATCTACGGATTGGTGATTCGCTATGCCGAATACTATCCTGTCTCCGACGGCTACGACAAGAATGTGGAGCGCCTGAAGAGACTCGTCGAGCGCGGCTATTCTATCGTCGTCTTCCCCGAAGGCACGCGTTCGGTGACGGGCGAGATCCTGCGTTTCCACAAGGGAGCCTTTTCGTTGGCACAAGCCCTTGGTATCGACATCCTGCCCGTTTTCATCCACGGAGCGAGTCATGTGATGCCCAAGAATGACATCGTGCTGCGCGAAGGCCAGTTGTTTGTGGAGATAGGGCAGAGGATGAAGGCCGATGAGGTGCAGGCGATGGAGTCGCGCCCCTTGACGTCGCAATTCCACAAGTATTACATCCAGCATTTCGACGAGATTCGATGCCAACGCGAGAACACCGAATATGTGTTGCCGTTTGTGCGCTACAAATATGTCTACAAAGGTCACGAAGTGGAACGCGCTTGTCGCCGCGACATAAAGAAAATCAAGGCAAGAGCCGCCGAAATCGATGCCCTGGACCATGGCAGCATCTTGATTCGCAACAGCGGCTACGGCGCCTTGGCGTGGACGGTGGCTTTGGTGCATCGCGACACCCAGGTGTTTGCCGTGGAAGCCGACAACGACAAGCATCTCATCGCTTCCCATACCAGCTACATCCCCGACAACTTACACTTCGTTAGCGAGGGAGAGGTACTGCCAGAATGTGATTTTACTATGGATAACCAAGATTTCATGAAATGAAGAAATGCATCATCATCGGGAGCGGTTTAGGAGGTCTGTCGACGGGTGTCATACTCTCCAAAAACGGCTATGATGTCACCATTCTGGAGCAGGCATCGCAGGTGGGCGGCTGTCTGCAGTGTTTCACGCGCGATGGCGTCAAGTTTGAGACAGGGATGCACTTTATCGGTAGCCTTGACGACGGTCAAGTGCTTTCCCATTATTTCAACTATCTTGGCATCAAGGATAAGGTCGTGTTGAACCGCTTGGACCCCAAGGCGTATGATGTGGTGTCGCTGCAAGGCGAGCGTTTTGCCTTTCCCAATGGTCGCGATGCTTTCATCGAGAAGTTTGCACAGCGTTTTCCGGACCAGAGAGAAAACCTTGAGCGCTATTGTGACCTCATAGAACAAGTGGCTTCTTTGTCGCCTTTCCGCGACTTGCAGCATGTTGTCGACGAGGACCGTTTTATCGACGACAAGTTGTTGTATCAGAGCTTGAGCGATGTAATCGACCAAACCATCACCGACCCCTTGCTGTGCGAGGTGCTGGTGGGCAACCTTTCGCTCTATGCCGCCCAAAAGGCGAAAACGCCTTTTGCGACACATGCCTTTATCTTCGATTTCTACAACAGCAGCGCTTTCCGCATCGTAGGCGGCAGCGATGCTATCGTCAAAGCCCTGACCGAGGTTTTTGAACAACACGGAGGTAAGATATTCACCCGACGCAAGGTGACAAAAATCTTGGTGGAAGGTAAGAAAGCCTCGGGTGTACTGACTGCGAATGGCGAGAAGTTCACGGCCGATGTGGTCATCTCCGATGTCAACCCAAAACAGATGATCGGCATGGTTGATGATGGGGTGTTCACCCAGGCCTATAAGTCACGCATCAAGGGTATCGCCGATACCACGGCCGTGTTTTCGTTGTTCCTTCGTTTCAAGGAAGGAGCCATGCCGTATCTCAACTCCAACTTCTATGGCTTCAGCACCGACTCTCCGTGGCAAATGAACGGGGACATAGGCGATAAGTGGCCCCAAGGTTATCTTTATATGCACCATTGCCACGAGCCTAACCCGAAATATGCCCGAGGCGGCGTGGTGTTGGCCTATATGTCGATGGACGCTGTACGAAATTGGAGCGACACCTCCATTGGACATCGGGGTGACGATTACGAACGCTTCAAAGCCCACATGGCCGAACGCTTGTTGGATAGCGTCGAGAAAGACTTTCCAGGGCTTCGCGACGCCATCGAGGCCTATTATGCCGCCTCCCCCTTGACCTATCGTGACTATACATCCACGCCTGAAGGGTCTATCTATGGTCTTGAGAAAAACGTGAACAACATCGCCGACAGGGTGTCGTACAAGACCAAAGTCTCCAACCTGCTTTTGGTCGGACAAAACATCAACTCGCATGGCATGTTGGGCGTGTTGGTGGGCACGATGAACGTGTGTCAGCACCTGTTGGGCGAAGAAAAAGTACGGCAACAGATGTTAGAAGCGAATCGAAAAAGCGTTGTCGTCATCGGCGGTGGTTTGGGTGGCTTGGTATCGGGTGCCTTGCTCGCCAAGGAAGGCTACAAGGTGACGGTGCTCGAAAAGAATGCCATCATTGGCGGGGGTCTGCAGACCTTCAAACGCAAGGGCGTTAGCTTCCCGACGGGGATGCATGTCTTTGGCGGATTTGGCGAGGAAGGCCAACTACGCAAGCTTTTCTCCTATCTCGGCATTATGGATCGCCTCTCACTCCGTGCCATGGATGAGGAGGGCTACGATGTGGTGAAAGTGCTTGAGGATGGAGCCTCCTATAGCCTGCCCAAGGGGAAAGAACATTTCATCAACTATCTGGGTGAGGTCTTTCCCTCCGAGAAAGCAAACATCAAGGCTTATGTCGACAAGTTGTTTGCGCTCTCCGAAGAAGAAGACCTCTTCTATCTGCGCGAACAAAAGCCGCAAGTCTTCATGTCGGTTTCCGAGGATGCCATCCTGCCTTACGATGAACTGATGGACCGTTATATCACCGACCCAAAACTCAAAGGCGTGCTCTCCTACCTCAACCCGTTGATGGGCGGCAAGCCTGGTACCACACCGGCCTTTATGAGTGCGCTTTTGGGCGTGCTACATATCGGTGGTACCTACCAGTTTGTGGGCAGCAGCCAGCAGATGGCAGAGTTGCTGAAAGAGGTGATAGAAACGGCAGGAGGTCAGGTGCTTGCCAACGAAGAAGTGGTGCGCATCGAGGTGGAGGGACGCGAGGTATGTCGAGTCATCACCAAACAAGGCAACGCCTATCATGCCGACAGCTATATCTCCGATGTGCACCCCGACGTGCTCTTGCGTCTGGTGGACGACAAGGCATTCCCCACCTCGTTCAAGAGCCGGATCCAGTCGATACCCGAGACCCGTTCGTGTTTCAAAGTCTATGTCAAGTTCAAGGAGGGCGCCTTCCCTTATGTCAACCACACGAATTACTGCCTCTCCGACTATGGCACCAAGTACGACATCAGCCAAAGCGAATGGCCCAACAGCGTGATGTATTACACCCCTGCCGTTGAAGGACAAGGTAGCTATGCCGAGACCATGGTCATCATCGGCGAGATGGACTATGAGTGGGTCAAGCCATGGGAAGCTACCCAAGTGGGCCACAGGGGAGCGTCATACGAGCAATGGAAATTGCAGATGACCGAACAGGTGCTCGACTTCATGGAAAAAATCTATCCCGACATCCGCGAAAAGACCGAGTTTGTCATGGCCTCATCGCCCTTGACCATCCGCGACTATTACGGCAATAAGGAAGGCTCAAATTATGGTTTTTTGAGAGACAGCCACAACATTATGCTCTCGCAACTGTCGGTCTTCACGAAAGTCAGAAACCTTTATCTGACAGGACAAAACGTCAACATTCACGGCATGTGTGGCGTGGCACTGACGGCCATACAAACCGTAGAGGCCCTTGTGGGTACCAATACTGTTGTACGCAAAATCAATAAAAGATAAAACCGACTATATAAAATTTTGTATTTTTGCAATTTCAACAATGTGAAATGGATACAATAAAGCTGAAACTCATTTATCCGAAGTGGAACAAACTACCGGGTCAAACGACCTTTAACCTGCCGCCTCACGGTCCCGTAGCTTTTGCTGCCACTTTGCCTGAATATGTCGACATTTCGTTTACCGACGAGAATGTGGAACCTATTGATTTTGATGAAGAATGTGACCTGGTAGCCCTTTCCATGATGCTCACCACCCAGGTGAAGCGAGGTTGGGCTATTGCCGAGGAATACCACAAACGGGGCAAGACCGTCCTCGCCGGTGGCATTTCTACCATGTTGCACGCCGAAGAAATGGTCAATCATGTCGACAGCGTTTTCTTGGGGGAATCGGAAGGCCGTTCCGAGCAAGTCATCCTCGACTGGAAGAATGGTTGTTTGAAGAAGATCTACAACTTTATGGGTAACCAACCACCCATCGAGAGTGTGGGACCCTGCCGCCGCGACCTTTACAAACGCGACCTATACAACCACAAAGGCGTGCAGATGGTCGACCTCTTCAATGCCAGCCGTGGCTGCCGCTTTAGTTGCTATCCTTGCGCCGTGTCGTATCTGGGAGGACGTAAGTTCCGTCCGCGTCCCGTCGACAAGGTGGTGGAGGATATGGCCGGCATCGAGAACAACCGCCTGTTCATCGTCGACAACTCGTTGGCGCAAGACAAGCAGTGGGAGATGGACCTCTTCCGTGCCATCGCCCCGCTGAAGAAGAAATGGATCAGCCACACCATTGAGGACGACCCCGAAGTGCTCGACTTGGCCGCCAAGGCGGGCGCCTGGTATGTGTATCAAGCCGTTTACGACACCTCCGACTATATCAAGGAGCGTGTGAAGCGCTATCATGACTATGGCATCGGGGTGGAAGGCACCATCCTTTTCGGGCTCGACAACCAGACGGAGGACGACATCAAGCGCCTCATCGACTTTTTGGGTGAGATTGACCTTGACTTGGCCGAGTTCACCATTTTTGCTCCTTTCCCGCACACCAAGGGTCACGATGACCTGTTGCGCCAGGGCCGCATCTTCGACTTCGACTGGGACCACTACAACGCCGGTCAGGTGGTGTATCAGCCCAAACACATGTCGCCCGAGAAGTTGCAGGAACTCTATGACTATGCTTGGAAGAGTTTCTATGCCAGCGAGACACAGGAGTCGAAGATGTTCCGCCTGTTCTGCAATGTCGCCTTGCGCGAGATGGAAGACGGCACCTATCGCCCCCGCGACCGCCGCTTGGCCAACAAGTCGTTTGGTCGCGATGTCGACCGCAGCAAACGCAATGTCAATGTAAGAACCGAAAGCCAAAAGCTAATCGTGAGGAATGAAGAATGAGGAATGAAGAATGAGGAATGAAGAATGAGGAATGCTGAATGAGGAATGCTGAATGAGGAATGAGGTTCTTCGAATTATCAATTATCAATTATCAATTGTCAATTGTCAATTATCAATTATTAGTTTTTTGAATTCATGAAAGTATCTCCAGAATATTACGACGAGATTTTCCCCTTCAAGGGCGAATGGGACATGGAATCGACTTGCGGTCTAAAGATCAGGGAAGTGGAAGGCAAGACCTATGTCATCGTCACTGAATTGTATCAAGATAACCCAGGCACTTCTGTGACCTATGCCGGTCGCAAGTTGGCCGACCAGATTTGTGAAGCAAAGCACCTGAAATTGGAGGACATCGTCTATTTGGAATGTACCCCCAACACCAACTCGAAGCTGTCGTTCTATGACGAAGAATATTTCCAGGTGGATTTCTTTGCCGACATGCAACACAAATATCGGCAGCTTTCGAAGGAAGAGGTGATGAAAATATTGAATCGTAATGAGAATTAAGACACTGTTAACCAGTTTACTAATTGTTTTCTACATAGGAACATCGATGGCACAAGAAAAAATCCCGATATGGAAAGATGTCCATGTGAAAGGCGCTCGCAAAGTAGCATTGATTCCTTTTATTGCTGACGAGAATCCCGACGGAAAGGCCATCATCGTTTGTCCAGGCGGTAGTTACTATTGGCTTGACAAGAAAGTGGAAGGCGATTCGGTGGCCATGTGGCTTCGCGACCAAGGCATCACCACTTTCGTGTTGCATTATCGCACGGCGGGCGTTCCTGCTTTCGCTTGGCGTTACCGTTTTCTCTTCCGTGGCTATCAGTATCCTGATATGCAGACCGATGCACAACGGGCCTTGCAATGGGTGCGCGAGCATGCCGAAGACTATCATATTAACCCCGAAAAAGTGGGTATGTTGGGCTTCTCGGCTGGCGGTCATCTGGTTTTGTCGGCGGCTTTCTTCAAAGACCATGACTATCTCAAGCAGGTAGGAGTGGTGACAGAGACCAGCCTTCAGCCCGCATTCGTGGCTTCACTCTACCCCGTTGTCACCATGGCAGAGGACTGCGTCCACAAGCGCTCGCGCCGTGGGCTGCTGGGAGATACCCATGTCAACGATGTCAAGTTGCAAGACTCGCTCTCGCTCGAGCGGCATGTTCCCAAGGATTGCCCCCCCATTTTCCTCGTCAATTGCGTCGACGACCCAGTGGTCGACTACCGCAACTCCGTACTCTTGGACGAAGCCTTGACGGCTGCCGGTGTCAACCACCGTTATATTCAGTACGCAACAGGCGGCCATGGCTTTGGAATGAGCAATTACAAGGGGAGTGCCGAGTGTCATGCCTGGAAGGACGAGTTCGTCAAATGGCTGAAAGAAATTGGATTTTAAAACATAAACCATGATAACCAACGACATAGAATACCAATCCGTTGACCAAATCAAGGCCTATCAAGAAAACCTGTTACACGAGGCTTTGGCTTACCTGCAAGCCCATTCGCCCTACTATCAGCGGATGTTCAAGAGTTATGGTATACGCATTGAGAAGATCAAGCACATCGAGGACTTGGTGAAGATACCGTTCACCGAGAAGAAAGACCTCCAGCTCTTCAACGAGGAGTTTCTGTGTTGTCCCAAGGACAAGATCATCGATTACATCACCACCTCGGGCACGCTGGGTGACCCCGTCACCTTCGGCTGCACAGAGAAGGACTTGCAACGATTGGCCTTCAACGAGAAGAAGTCGTTTGAATGCGCAGGGGTGCATCCCGGCAATGTGGTGCAACTGATGACTACCCTCGACAAGCGTTTTATGGCCGGATTGGCTTATTTCTTGGGTCTTCGCGAACTGGGCGCAGGTGTCATCCGTGTAGGTAATGGCATCCCCGAACTGCAGTGGGACACCATACGCCGCATCAAGCCCGACACCATCATGTGCGTGCCTTCGTTTATCCTGAAGCTGATACAATACGCAGAGGAACATAACATCGACTATAAAAATAGCAGCATCCGCCGTATCATCGGTATCGGCGAGGGCATGCGCGACCAGGACTTCAACCTCAACCTGTTGGGGCGCAAGATCAAGGAGAAATGGGATGTGCAGCTCTTTGCCACCTATTCTTCGACGGAGATGGGTGCCACCTTCTCGGAGTGTGAATACGGCCTCGGAGGCCATGTGCACCCCGAACTCATCATCGTCGAGATCATCGGTGAAGACGGCCTGCCCGTTCCTGACGGCAAGCCCGGTGAGATCGTAGTCACCACCCTCGGCGTGGAGGCCATGCCGCTGCTGCGTTTCCGCACGGGCGACATCGCTGCCAAGATTGTCGACCAATGCAAGTGCGGGCGTAATTCTTATCGTCTCACCCCGCTCGTCGGCCGCAAAAACAACATGATCAAGCTGAAAGGTACCACGCTGTATCCTCCTGCGATTAATGATGTCCTGGATAACTCCGACTTTGTCGAGAATTATGTCATCGAAGTGCGCCAAAGCGAGGCGGGCACCGATGATGTGGTGGTAAAAATCGGGTTGAAATATGAACCCGACTTCGATGTGGTCAAGACCTTGAAAGACAGTTTCCGTTCACGCATCCGCGTGGCTCCTGCCATCGAAATCCATTCGGTGGATGAGATTCGGCAGATCAACTATCCAGCCAAGAGCCGTAAACCCATCAAATTCATTGACTTGAGAAACAGATGACAACCGATTTCGACGATATCAGACCTTTTAACGCGGACGAGATTCCCGCTGCGACACAACGCATGGCCGACAGTGATGTGGTCCCTGCCATTGCGCAATACCTTGGGGTTCCCGCCGAGGCCTTGCGAGAGAGAATCCGCAGTATCAAGACCATAGCGGAGTTCCAATACGGCCTGTTGAAGGAAGTGATCGAGACCTTGCTTGAAAAGACCACGACGCAATTCGATTGGGCGGGTTTGGAGAACATTGACGAGAAGAAGCCTTATCTTTTTGTCTCCAACCACCGCGACATTGTGCTCGATGCCATGTTCTTGCAATATATCCTGGCCAAAGTAGGACAAAACACCTGCCAGATTACCTTCGGCAGCAACCTGATGTCGCATCCCTTTGTCATCGACTTTGGCAAGGTGAACAAGATGTTCCGTACCGAACGCGGTGGTTCGCCTAAAGAGTTCTACAACAGTATGATGCACATGTCGGAATATATGCGTCATGTCATTACCGAGGTGCATGAGTCGGTGTGGATTGCCCAGCGCAACGGCCGCACCAAAAACGGCATCGATGCCACCGACCCCGCCATCATCAAGATGTTCGGCATGAGCCGCCGCGACGATAGGGTGGTCTCGTTGGCAGAGCTCAACATCGTGCCCGTAGCGGTTTCGTACGAATGGGAGTCATGCGACAAACTGAAGACCTTGGAGTTGTATCTGACCAAGAAAAACGGTCATTATGAGAAGAAACCGGGCGAAGACCTCAACAGTATCTTGACGGGCATCATGCAGCCCAAGGGCCATGTACATTTCCATGTATGTCCTCAAGTTACGGAAGACGACCTTATCGCCTTGAACGACTGCCCCTCGGGCGAGTTCTACAAACGTGTGGCCGAGCTGATGGACAGCCGCATCAATCCGCATTTCTATCTCCACCCGAACAACTACATCGCCCACGACCTGCGGAGCGGCAGCGATACCTATGCCGAACATTATACTAAAGAACAAAAAGACACGTTCGTCAAATATATGGATTGGATGAACGAATATCCCGAGATGAACCGCGAGGAATTGGAGGAGATTTTCTTGGGGATTTATGCCAATCCTGTAGATGTGAAAACAAACTGTTAACCAAATAATTCTATCATTATGAAAAAACTATTCTTATCGATGATGCTTGTTTTTGCAGGTATCTCCATGTTTGCACAATGCAACTACAATGAAACGGAAACCATCAATGTGTCCAACCAACTGACGCTCTCGACCCTCGCGGGCGGTCACATGGAACGTGATGGCAGACATCTAACCCTCGACGGTCGCCAACTTTTGGATTCGGAAGTCAAGCAACTTGTCGGATTGCAAAACTATGAGACTTATCTCGGTGCGCAAAAGCAAATCACAGCGGGAAATGTCTTCATGGGTGTCTTTATCGGAACGGCTGTTGCCGCCGCAGCGATGATGGTAACCGGTGCTGCCACCGATAATACGGATTTGGTCTATTTGGGCTATATCCCAGCCATTGCTGCCGATGTCAGCCTTCCGTTGTGGATTGTTTTCTCGAGCATCGGCAAGGGTCGTATGAACTGGGTGGCCAACGAATACAACAACAGCAAGTCGGTTTCGTTCAACCTCTCGCCATCCGTCATGCGTTGCAACGCCATGCCTGATCAAGCCAATCTGGGTGTGGGCATGACCTTTAGCGTCAATTTCTGATCAACTTTTGGTAATCGACCTTCCCGTTGCCATTCATCGGCAAGGTATCAATGAATTCGATGGCCGCTGGAACGAGGTGAACTGGTAAGTTCGCCTCACAGTAGGCCATCAGTTCTTTTATGGTGGTCTGGTTGTCGGAATCCTTCAGCACCACAAAGGCCTTGGGCAGGTGGCTCTCTGAATGTTCGGGGTCCTGCATAGGCACCACAGCACAAGCCGTCACCAAGGGATGCTGCATCAGGCAGTCCTCAATCTCCACGGGAAAGACCTTGGAGCCGTCGTGGCGGACTATCATGCGCTTCTTGCGGCCTATCACAAAGAGGTTGCCTTCCTCGTCCAAATAGCCCATATCGCCCGTATGGAGCCATGGGTTGCCGTCGGCATGGGTCTGGATGAGGTTTTTAGTGGCCTCCTCGTTTTGGTAATAGCCGAGGAACTTCAATTCCGAGCGAACGCAAATCTCGTCGTCGAAGGTCTTGACTTCATAGCATGTCACAGGTTTACCAGAGAAGCCTTGTACGTATTGTTTCACATTGCCTTGTGGTGTGAACGAGATGACGCCTGCCGTCTCGGTCATGCCGTAGGCCTTTGTGATGTCGTAGCGGCACCCGCCTTGATGCAGACACTCGTTGATGCGTCTCTCAAAGGCGGTGTTCAAGATGTCGCCTGCCACATTGATGGATTTCAGGTAGGAGAAGTCTTCTTGGACCTCTTTTCCTTCGTTGACGAAATCCCAATATGCAGGCACCGAGAAGACATGCTGGGGTCTGTATTGGGTCAGGATCTTCAGGAACTCCTCGCGGGGAGCGAGGGGGATGATGACGACACGCACGCCATGGAACAAGGGGAGCAACAAAGTATTCGTTCCAAAGAAAGCGAAGAAGGGCAGGATGCAGAGTGCCGTGTCGTCGCTTGAGAGGTCGTTGAGAATGGGCGGGTCGGGAAACAAGGAGTGCATGATGTTCTCGGTGGAGAGCATCACGCTTTTCACCGTGCCGGTCGTGCCGCTGGTTTGGAACAAGGCAGCCATTTCATCGGGCAACCAATGATAAGGCTCGGCCTCGTCTTTGCCTTGTGCTGCTTTGATAAAGTCTTTCCAATGGCAGAATTTCTTGTGTTTGCGAAACACCTTCCTCCGTCCGTTGAACCATTCGCCAACGCCAAACCAAAATGAAATACCCGGGATGGAATCGGCACCCGAGCACACCACGACTTTCTCGACATTGAGTTGGGCATCGGCGGTGGCCAGGTTGGCCGCATAAAGGCCCATGACGAACAGCATCTTGGAGTGGGTTCTGTCAATAATCTTGCAAAACTCTTCAGGGGTGTACCTGACATCGATCATACAGGGGATGGCGCCGATTTTGTTCAGCGCAAGGAAACACATCAACGACTCGGGCATGGAAGGCAACGCCAGGCAGATGATGTCGCCACGCCCTACGCCATGTCGTCTGAAGGCCAAGGCTGTGGTATCGATTTGTTCCAGCAATTGCTTGAAAGTCGTCTCCTTTCTGAAATAACTCAAAGCCACTTTATCGGAAAACCTTTCCGCAGCCTCCCTGTAGGTTTCGTACAATCCAGAAGTGGTTTCTTTCATTTTGGCGCTGTTCTTTTCGACAATGAGGTGGCAAAGATACAAAAACTTCTTGAAAGTTTAGAAAAGGAGGTGTTTCGTTGGAAAATACCACCGTTTGGAAGGATAAGAAGAAAAAGTCGTATTTTTGCAAGCATTATGATTTGAAATCCGAGTGGCGCGATGGTCATAGAGAATTATCCGAACCAACGAAAGAAACACTGTGAAACAGGCACGCTGTTGAATATGTTGAAGTACAATGGCTTCGACGGCATCAGCGAGACCATGGCCTTCGGCATAGGTTCGGGATTCAACTTCGTGTATTCGCCTTTCTTGAGGATGCGCGGCGTGAAGTTGCCCATGTTTCGCATCCGTCCAGGTCTGATCGCCAAGAACTTCTGTGAGCGGTTGAACATCGGTTTCCACGGCGTGGAATATGGTCACCGCGTCAACCAGTCGATGCGTGCCTTGGACGAGTTGGTCGACCAGCAGATCCCCGTCGGTTTGGTGGTCAATGTTGCGAGGCTTCATTATTTTTCGCCTGTCGTCAACGAGTCAAACTTCAACGGCCATGTGCTCACCGTCGTCGGTAAAGAAGGCTCTACCTACACTATCGCCGACTCTGATACCCGACTCACCACCGATGACTATGTCTATCTTGACGAGGATGTCATGCGCAAGAGTCGTTTCACTTCGGGTTTGGCCGCACCACGCGGTAAGATGTTTTATATCGACCCGCTGCCCAAAGATTTTGGAGAGCATCTTGACCTCAAACCCGCAGTGATACAGGGTCTTGAAGAATCGTGCCGCAGGATGCTCCGGGTGCCGGTGCCGTTTTATGGTTGGACGGGGCTCAACTATTTCGCTGGTAGCCTCAAGATGTGGAAGGTGTGGTTTTCGGAGAAGCTGATTGGCTTCATCCTGCTGTGGATTTATCGACTGATTGAGACCACGGGCACAGGTGGTGCGGGCCACCGCTATATGTATGCCGACTTCCTCAACGAGGCCGCAGCATTGTTTGGCAACGAGGTGCTGGCCGATTGCGCCCAACTGATGAGCGCCGACGCTGATTCGTGGCGCCAGTTCTCGTTGGATTGCCGCCGTTATATGAAGAGTGACAATATCACCCTTAAGGAGATGGCTGAACTTTTGCAGACCATCGGGCAGCAAGAGCGACAGATTTTTGAAAAACTAGACAATGAATTCTTGAAGCCTCTACATGCGCTTCAATAAAACAATAACCCTATCTTTGAGCCATGGGAACCCTGATTCAAAAGACCTCGCGTTGCGCCGTCATCGGTCATGGCAGTTGGGCTACGGCCATCACCAAGGTGCTTATCATGAACGAGTCATCGGTGTGTTGGTTTGTCCGCAGCCAAGAAGTGCTTGAGTCGTTGCGTACTGAAAGCCATAACTGTCGCTATCTCACCGATGTCGAGTTTGATATGAGCCGCATCCATCTCACCGACGATGTGAACGAGACTGTCGAACACGCCGATATCATCTTCTTGGTGACGCCTGCGCCTTATCTGAAGTGCTATCTCTCTGGCTTGAAGGTCCCGTTGAAGGACAAGATGGTGGTGTCGGCCATCAAAGGCATCATCCCTGACGAGAATCTGTTCGTTACCGATTATCTGCAACAGCATTATGGTCTTGCCGAAGAACAGTTGTGCTGCATCAGCGGTCCGACTCATGCCGAGGAGGTGGGCCACGGAAGACTCACTTACATGACCTTTGCCTGCTCCAACATCGGCAATGCCCGTGTCGTAGGCGAGAAGCTGAAGGCACCATTTGTCAAGGTGAACTGCTTGAGGGACATGCGTTATCTGGAGCATGCCTCGGTGCTGAAGAACATCTATTCCGTGATGGTGGGCATGGCGATGGGCTTGGGCTATGGCGACAATTTCATTGCCGTGTTGGTTGCCAACTGCATCAAGGAGATGTATTTCCTGCTGTCGCCCCAAAGCGTCACCGATCTCACCAAATTCAACCCGTCTAATTTCTTCGGCGACTTGCTCGTGTCGTGCTATTCGAGCCACAGCCGCAACCGCCAGCTGGGCGTGCTCATCGGGCGTGGCAACACGGTGAAGACCGCCCTCAACGAGATGACGATGGTGGCCGAGGGCTACTATTCATCGGCGATGCTGCCCTTCCTGCCGGAAGAGCAACGCCGTCAGTTGCCCATCGCCGAGAAGGCCTATCAGGTCTTGCATCAGGGCATGTCGGCCCGCAAGGCCATGAAAGACCTTGAGAACCTTTTGGAATAATTTCCCTTTTGTTTAAAGCAGATAAGCCAAACCTGCGATAAGACCGACAATGGCCAGGATGAAGAGGATGACTCTCCATGCCGAGACCGGTGCCTTGCCACCCACCTTGCCCGTCTGTCCGTTTACGGCAAACTGGTAGATCTTGTCCTTGTATTTGAACGAGGAGATCCAAGTGGGGACCAGGAGGTATTTGTAGGTGATGTTGCTATAGAGCGTCGAGAAATGCACCGAGTCGGAGCGGTCGGCGTTCCAGTGTCTGCGGATATAGGATTGGATGTCGGAGCGCAAACTCGACTGTATGGTTCTTTGTGCCGACTCCCAGCCTTCCTGCAGTCCGACGGAATAGCGTTCGGCGATAAATCCTGCCACCACTTGTGGCGAATAGGGCACCAGCTTCGAGAAGTCGAAAGGCTCGCAAGCCCTCACGCCCGAATCGGTCTGGCGCTTGGAGGCCATGACGGTCACATCGTCGAAGAACTCTTGATATACACCGCTGACATGGCGCCAGTCGGTCACCGTCTTGCTGTTGCCATCCCGGTCTTTCACCGTACGGTCGTAGCCGGCACGTCCGGTGAAGTTGGAAGTAGTCTGTGCGTCATAGGTCCAGTAGGGGAGATATACGCCTTGGAAGGCTTCGGGGCTGGCGTTTTTCTTGGCTTTGCGCGGAGCGAACAACTTGCCTTTGAGCCAACGGGTGAATCGTTCGCCAGCTTGTTCCTTGGTGACGGAGAACGGACACACGGCTCCGGGAGCGATGGTGTTTTCATTGGCTGCGGGCATCACGCTGGTGGAGCCGCAGAAAGGACATACGGCTGCGGTTTCCAAGGCATCATAGACCGTCACGGCACCGCATTGTTTGCATTGCACCTCTTTCTTCTGCTCGCCCCAGTCGAAGCTTTCGGTGTGGAGGGCCGACTCGAAGTCCATTTCGCAGATTTCGTTTTCGGCATCGGCGCTGGGCAACTCGCAAGTGTAGCCGCAATAGTCGCAATGCATGCCGCCCGTTGCAGGGTCGAAGAAGACCGTGGCACCACAGTTAGGGCATTTCTTATCGGTTTCTTTTTCAGTTCTTTCTGAATAATATTGTTCTTCAGGATTGTCGTGATATTCTGCCATGGTTGTACTTTTTTTGTCTTTATTGGGTGCAAAAATAGGAGTTATGGTTGGATGTGTCAAGAAAAACAACAAAAAGCTTGTCGACCGACGAGAATAATTTCTAATTTTGTACCCAAAGTATTAATCGTAAAGTATTAATCGTATAGTGTATGAACAGAAAGACTCTACTTTTTCTTTTTCTCGTTCTGACGTTTTCGCCGTTTGCCGTTCTTGCGCAAAGCTTGACGGTGACGGGTAAAGTCGTCTCGAGCGATGATGGTTACGGTCTCCCAGGCGTCACCATTCAGGTGAAGGGTACTTCAGCCGGTACCGTGACCGACATGGACGGCAACTACAAACTGGCTGCCGACAACAACGGCACTTTGGTGTTCAGCTTCGTCGGTTACAAGACCAAAGAGGTCGCCATCAAGGGCAAGACCAAAATCGATGTCACCCTTGAACTCGACTCACAGACACTTGACGATGTAGTGGTCACCGCACTCGGCATCAAGCGTCAGAAACGCGAATTGGGTTATGCCACCGAGGAAATCGGAGGAGATCTCATCGCCAAGTCGGGCTCGGGAAGTATCATCAGTGCCTTGAGCGGTCGCTCGGCAGGTGTGCAGATCATCAACCCCAACGGCGTCGACGGTAGCTCGTCGCGTATCACCATCCGTGGTAACAACAGCATTTTTGGCGACAACCAACCCCTCATCGTCGTCGATGGCGTGCCGATGTCGAACGAAGGCGGTGTCACCGACTGGAGCGGCGGTCGCGACTGGGGTACAGCCTTGAACAACATCAACCAGGAGGACATC
This sequence comes from uncultured Bacteroidales bacterium, assembly GCA_900318085.1. Lineage (GTDB taxonomy): Bacteria > Bacteroidota > Bacteroidia > Bacteroidales > F082 > Limimorpha. The sequence continues at coordinate 10,239 of ONJF01000026.1, read as the reverse complement.
GAGAGCCTCGACATCCTGAAAGGCCCCACGGCGGCAGCCCTTTACGGCTCGCGTGGCGGCAATGGCGTGGTGCTCATCACCACCAAGAAAGGCTCGAAACAACGCGGCCTCGGCATCAGCTACTCGGCGGGTTTCAAGATCACTACGCCTTATCTCTACCGCAGCGTGCAGAACAAATATGGCGCTGGTGGCCCCATCACCTTCCATACGCCGACCCTGAAACCCATCGACGGCATGACCGACGAGAATGGTAATCAAGTCTATGAGTATCCGGGCATCTATAGCGTCGACAACGGTCCGGCGGGTGAACCCACCAATACCACCTTCGGCTACTATGGCGGCGCCCAGAGCTGGGGTCCCGAGATGAACGGCGAGAGCGTCCTCTGGTGGGACGGCGTGGTGAGGAAATACGACCCACAGCCCGACAACCTGAAGATGCTCTTCAAGAACGGCCACACGATGAACCATAATGTCGCCTTCCAGAATGCCGGCGACTTCGGTAGCGTCCGCGTCTCGTTCACCGATTCGCGTACCAATGCCATCATCGACAACTGTAACTTGAGGCAGACCACAGTCAATGTGGGTACCTTGATCAATGTGTCGGAGAAAATCAAAGTGGATGTGTCATTCAACTATTTGGACTATTACCGTCTCAACTCTCCTGAAATCGGTGAGTCGAACAGCAACTTCAACAAAGGCTTGCTCTACAGCTGGCCGCGTAGCTGGAAAGGCCTCGAAGTGACCTCCTACGAGAATCCCGACGGCACGATGAACCAGTTTGACGGCTATCCTTACATGTATATCTACAACAGCACCTTCTGGACTTTCTACAACAACAATACCACGCTCGATCGTGATAAGATGTATGGTTCCGTCCGCTTGTTGTACGACATCACGCCCTGGCTGACCGCCTCCGCAAAGGTGGCCTTGGACTGGACGGCTGACAACTATACGACTAAGAACAAGCCTACCACCATCGACGGCATGGCGGGCGGCTACTACTCGAAGAGCAAGTCAAATTCAGTGACTCGTGACATGGATTTCCTCATTACGGCCTATAAAGACAAAATCTTCGGTTCGAATTTTAATGTGCGCCTTTCAGCTGGTGGCGAACAATATTACGGCTACAGTGACGGTATCAACGGCACTTCTGGCAAATGGGCCTATGCCAACCTCTATACCATCAACAACTACTCCAACGCCACCGAGCGCAAATTTGGCGAGTCGATGTGGGAGAAGCAAGTCAACTCGATTTACGCCTTCTTCAACATGAGCTATAGCGACTGGCTGTTCTTGGATATCACCGGGCGTAACGACTGGTCGTCGACCCTGCCCATCACCAACAACTCCTATTTCTACCCCTCGGCCACTTTGAGTTTTGTGCCGACTTCAGCCTTCAAGAATTGGAACTGGGGTCCGGTCAACTACCTGAAATTGCGTGGTTCGTGGGCACAAACCGCCAGTGACACCGAGCCTTACCAGCTGACTTACACCTACAGCACGGGCTCCTTCGGTCACCAACTGTCGGCCACCTTGCCTACCGTTGTGCCGCCCTTGGAGCTGAAACCCCAAAGACAACGCTCCTATGAATTGGGCTTCGACCTCGGACTGGGTGCCAGGTTCAACATGGACTTCACCTATTACAACATCTATTCTTGGGACCAGATTCTTCACTCGCCCTTGGCTCCCTCTTCTGGCGCCAATGAAGTGACCATCAACACGGGTGTGGTGACCAACAAAGGTATCGAGGCCATCCTGACCTATGACATCGCCCAAGGCAAAGACTACGGCGTTCAAGTGGGCTTGAATCTCGCCCGCAACAAGAACAAGATTGTCGACCTGTCGGGTGCCAACATGTACCTGCTTTCCGAGATTTGGGGTTCCAATGGTCCTGCCATCGCCGTGGAAGAAGGGGAAGAGTATGGTACCATCTACGGATGGGACTATGTCTACGAGTACACCATGCCTGACGGCACCGTCGTTGGTCCGTTCTACGATGAAAACGGCAAACCCTTGCCGCTGTTGAACGAGACGGGTACCACCTATCTGAAAACCGACAACCGCGTGCCGATTGGCAACTGCGCTCCTTTGGTGACGGGCGGTATCAACTTGAGGGCGTCCTACAAGAACTGGTCGCTCTACGCCTTGATCGACGCCAAGCTGGGTGGTCAGATCTATTGCGCCTCCTATGTGGTGGGTATGCAGACGGGTCAAAGCCCAGCGACGCTCTATGAGCGTGAGGGCAACGGCTTGCCTTACTATGAAAACGGAGAGTTGCTTGGCAATTATGGCGTCATCTTGCCTGGCTACTGCATCAACACCGAGACAGGCGAAGCCGTCGAGAACGACCATGTGGTGCATTATCTCTACAAGTACATGCCTAACTTCGGCGGCTGGGGCAACATCCTCAGTACCCCAGGCATCGTGAACAACACTTGGATCAAGATGCGTGAGCTCTCGTTGACCTACGACTTCCCGCGCAAGTGGCTCGACAAGCAGAACCTCTTCAAGCAGGCCTCCATCTCCCTCGTGGGTCGCGACCTGTTCTACATCTACAAGAACCTGCCGGACAACATCAACCCCGAAGGCACCCAAGGCTCGGGCAACGCCCAAGGCCTCGAGTATGCCTCCTATCCCGGCACAAGGTCATTCATGGTTACATTAAAAGTCAATTTGTAATTCGTCACTAAACTCCCGTTCCCCGTTCTTTCGGATTTGTAATCCGAAAGGCATGAATATCAGCATTTGCAATGCGAAAAATAGGAAACACTAACAGTTGCAATATGAACAGAATAAAAAGAAATAATAATAAGGTTAAAGTCGTGCTCTTCCTTCTGCTATTGGCTGTGGCAGGCAGGGCAGGTGCGCAGACCTTCCAACCGTACAAAAGCGGCGTCATAGCCTACCATGGTTATTCATACCCCATTGTTCCGGGTACGGACGAATGGAAAAGCATCAGCCACACACAGCGGGTGGCTTCGCTGCAATTGCCCGCCGACACTTTGCAGAGCATCTCTACGGCAAGGCTTCTGGAGACCTGCTTGTATTATCCGTTTAACATCGATATTTTTGCCCTTGACGACCAAATCTATAGTTTCAGTAGGGTAAAGGAGCAGTTCAACGGCTATAGCGAGTTGTACCAACGGACGGATTTTGTGCAACAATTGATGAATCTTTATAGTTCAAGGGATGTTGCATTCGTTAATCAGATAGAAATAGACCGCGAGCAAGGCCATTATGCCTTTGACTATCATATCATGGAGTTCATGTTCACCGATGTGGCACTTTGGGCTTCTGATGCGCAGGCAGCGCAAATTGTTGCCATGCTCTATGAGAAGAAAGAGCAAAAGACGCAATATAGCGTATATGGAAGCACCAACCGTATGGTGATTGCATTGGCTATTGGTCGTTCCCTACAGCGCACCAATGCTTTTTCCGACTACCAAGGCACGACGCTGCAAGCGTTTTTGCAAAGCGGCAAACCGACCAATGCCAGTGATTTGGAATACATCTATTCTAAAGCAAAAAATCCCTAAATCTATAAAGCCATGAAAAAATGCCTATTATTTACTTGTATCTTCGCTTTGGCCTTAACCGCCTGTCGCAAACCTGAACTAGGGACTGAACCCAACAGCGAGACTACGGACACTTTGGTGAAGAAATACTTGGTAAAAGAGTATTATGCCGAAATTCCAGAGCGTCCCATACGGGAAATCGAGTGGAATGACGATTTCACTCGAATAAGGCATATTACCACAGATTCCAGCGCGTTATACCAAGTTGATTATGACTTTGAATATTATGGGCGTGACAGCATGCGAGTGGTTTTGTCAATACCAGCCAATTCTTCTGCATTGGTGCTGTTTTCTGAATACACATGCCATTTTGATGAAGCAGAAAGAATATCGCACATTGATTACTATATTAATTCGGTATATAAGCTAACAGAGAAATACAGCTATGATTCGTCTGGTAAGCTTGTGAGTGTGGTTGATGAAAAGCACAATGCGGGGGCTCGTTTTGTATGGGACGGAGATAATGTCCGTGAAGTATACTCGATTACTTCAGGAGAGCGGCTGCGAAGTTTCGATAACTTCTTTCAATATATCCATCCGTATTACACTTTTCCATATCTTCTCCCAGATGGCAACACTTATAATTTTTGGTATTTGACGGAGCCACTTTGGAAGAATTGGTATAATTATGCCTCTGACATGTATTATGAGGTTGACGAAGACGGTTATGTTACTTGCTCATATCGTATTGACGAGCAGGGAGAAAAAACTGCCATTATTATGTATAAATACGAGAAATGCTCAAACTATTAAATTCAATTGAAATGAAAAAGTATTTGATGGTATTATTTATGGTTTTATCAGCATACAGTTTAAAAGCTCAAATAGGATTTGGCATTCCAGTTAATTTCGCTTCATTAAACGGTGTGGTCTACAATCCAGGAACACACGATTTGCATCAAGATACTATGTGGGTTACTGATGGCACTAACGATGAATTGTCTTCCTCTGAAATAGCTAATTTTAATTGGATGATTGAAGAATGTCATCCTGGTCATATTATTCTTGGTGATGCAACAGCCACATATAATTGTCATGGATATACATTTGGTATAGTCCAAGGAACGGATACATGTAATATCTCTTGGTGTGCAGATTTGTGTTATAACGCTTTTGAGATTGTCACTACACCACAACCTGGAGATATTGCAGTCATGCGCTACAATAGTGGTGATTTTGATTCACCTCATTCAGGCATTGTAGTCAATCAAGATACTCTAATTTCAAAATGGGGGAAATTACCATTAACCAAACATCATAAAGATAGTGTGATATTTATTACTGCATATGAAACAGGACAGGCTCATTACACATATTACCGCCGTATCATCAACACTCCCAACAATATTTCTGGTCCATTCGTATTTAACGGTTCTGGTTCTTTTATCTTTTATCCCGATTATTTGAATATAACTTCCTGCTCATGGTCTGTGGAGCCTGCCGACATGTTCCAAGTCTCATCAGGCACAGGCTACACAGCCAATTTGAGTTATAAAACGCCTTTTGAGTACCTTGCTCCTAAGGCAACCATCACTTTCACTTTCAGCTACGGCTGCGAAAACCATTATACGGTCTCGAAAGAGTTCGACCTCCGTATCCCCACCACCACCGTCTCGGGCAATGCCGTTTCTGAAGGCTTCATCCTTGATAACAATGCCACAGTAACAGTTACTGGCAACATCAAAAGCAACAAAAACGCGAAAACCATTGTCCCGGTCGGTACAAGGCTTATATTGGATGGTGGGTTAATGACCAACAATGACAACAATTTTTGGCAAGGCATCGAAGTATGGGGCAACAAGGACGCCCACCAATTCGAAATCAATGGCTGCTATGGGCAAGGGTATCTTGAGCTGAAGAACGGTGCCGTCATCGAGAACGCCAAATGCGCCGTGGAGTTGTGGCGGCCAGAGCATTATAGCACCACGGGCGGCATCATCCATGCCACCGACGCCACCTTCCGCAACAACGCCATGGCCGTTCGCGCGGTGTGCTACACCAACCATAGCCCCTACAACAATAAGGAAACGAACTATAACGGCAGTTTCGTCAACTGCAGTTTCGTTGTCAACGGGGACTATCTTGGGACGGAAACATTCAAAAAGCACGTTACACTGGCCGATGTCAACGGGATAGGCTTCCTCGGTTGCGACTTTTCGGCGAACAGAAGCGCAAACGGAGTGCATCCCTATTGCATAGGAATCTCCGCCTACGATGCAGGATTCAACGTCAACACGTATTGCGCCACCTCGCCGTCACAGCCTTGCCCCGATGCCTATCTTGACCGCTCGACTTTTACGGGATTGTGCGCTGGGATCAGTGCGGCCAGCAACGGCAACCACCCTCGTTCCTTCACAGTGTGGGGTTCCGTGTTTACCGCCAACGACTACGGAGTCAAGGCCAATAGCACCGATTGCCCTGTCATTTGCTTCAACGATTTCAATATAGGCAGCGGAGCGTATTGCGACTATAACTATGGCGTTTATCTACGAAACGTGGCCATTTTCAGCATCGAGGAGAACAGCTTCCAGTCGCCGACAAAGTCACCGGCTACTTCTGTAGGAATCGCCGTCTACGACTCGCACGGTTTTAATGATGTGTACCGCAACAGTTTCACGAACTTGTCGCGAGCCAATCTGGCATTCGGCATAAACGTTGTGGACTCCAGTGAACAGTGGGCAGGAAGTGCCCAAGGCCTTACCTACACCTGCAACACGTTCAGCGGCAATCAGCGCGACCTTATGGTGTTGCAGAAAGGGGGAGCGGGCGACATCCAGCCGCTACAAGGCTCATCCACCTGCCCGGCAGGCAACACGTTCGAAAACAGCGTTTTCCAAATCTATAACGATGGCATAAGCCCCATCAACTATTTCTACAACTCCAACGCATCGGGTGAAACGCCCAATAGTTCCCTGCTTTATCGTGTGACCCCGGTTGCCACGACGGCCGTAAACAACTGCTTCCCCCACTACGGAAACGGTCCTGTGGCAAAGTCGCCTTCCGAGAAAGCAGCCTTGGAGTCGGACTATCTTGCGGCCTATGCCGCCTATTTGAACCTTAAGCAGTTGTATGAGAGCCGCATCGACGGAGGCAGCACGGCAACCCAATTAGCCGACATCAATGCCGCAACCCCAGCCGACATGTGGCAGTTGAGAGCCCGGTTGCTTGGCCTCTCGCCTTATGTATCAGCCGATGTCCTAACCGCTGCATCCGACCGAAGCGATGTCTTTTCGGACCCAGTCTTGTTTGAAATCCTTGCCGCCAACCCCGACGAACTGAAAAAAGACTCCCTCATTGATTATTTGGAACACAAGGACAATCCTTTGCCAAACTATATGATTGACATGCTGCGTCAAGTGGCGGCGGGAGCGACGGCGCGCACGGCACTCGAGTCCCAGATGAACCAACTCCAACACGACTACTGCCTCGCCGCAGGCGATATCGTCAGAAGCAACCTCAACGACAGCGTCGCCAACCCTGAAGAGCTGCGCACTTGGCTCGGCAACATGAACGACATCGCTGCCGACCGCATGGCCATATCCTCGTATCTGCAAGAAGGCGACTCGACAAGCGCCTTCACCTTGGCCAACATGCTGCCCGAACTCTATGGGCTTGAAGGCGAGAGGCTGGCCGACCATTCGGGCTACATGCAACTGATCCAACTTTATCAATCGCTGAACAGTTCGGGCCGCACTGTCTATGAGATGACGGAAACCGAGACGGCCATGGTCGACAGCATTGCCGAAAACGGGATAGGAGTGTCGCGAGGCTTGGCAAAGAACCTGAGGGGACAGGTGCTGGATACCATCATGGAGACCTGCCTCGACCCCGGCATCCCCGACCTGTTGGAAGGCGGCAGAGAAAGTTCTATCATTGTTGCACCAACCGTCAATCAGGCGATGGGATTCACGGTAAGCATCGGTCCCAATCCTGCAACGACATGGACGGTGGTCGACTATGCGTTGCCTGCCAAAATGACGAAGGGCTCGCTCGTCCTGACAAACGCATTGGGTGTCGTCATGGTTGCTGCCGAGTTAGAAGGCAGTCAAGGGCAAAAGGTTCTCGACCTGCGCGGCTTGGCGAATGGAGTGTATTTGTATACGGTGCGCTGCGGCGAGCTTGTACAAACTGGGAAATTGGTGATAACGAAATAGACAAAATAATAACCATCAAAATACTATTTTATGAAGAAAACTATTATCATAATCAGCACAATCGCTTTATTGGTTTCGGCCTGCACCAAAGACTTCGAAGAGATGAACAAAGACCCGTTCTCGCCGACGGGAACGACCATGGAGGCGTTGTTTAATGGCGTAGTGGGTTCGTTGCAGCAGAGCATGAACGAGCAGTTCTATCTGCAAAACGAGATTTGGTACCCCGAGACGGAGCTCGGCGCTTTGACGTCGGAGTCATGGGGTAACTCGCAGATAGGGACCTCGGAGCTTTGGACGAACTATTACCTCATGCTGTCCAACATCCGTGAGTTGGAAAAACGTTTCGACGCTTACTGTGAAGAACAGGCCGACGATGCCATTTGTGACAAGGCACGTGCCCAACTTAACATCCTGAAGGCTTACCAGACTTTTAAATTGTCCGATGTCTTCGGCGATATGCCTTATTCGCAGGCGGGCCGTATCTGGGAGAACCCCTCGTCGCAGGCCACGATGAAACCCGAATGGGACACCCAAGAGAGCATCTACAAGACGCTGTTGGAAGAGTTGGTATGGTCACGCGACCTCTTGCATGCCGACTCCGTCACCACTACCAACGGCAACGAGTATTACAAACTGCCATACGATGTGCTGCTCAACAACGACTACACGCTTTGGGCCGAGTTTGCCAACTCGCTCATCCTGCGTCACGGCTTGCGCATGTACGACAAGGATCCCGATTATGCCACGCCTTTGTTGGTGGAGGCCTACAACTACATCTACTCCAAAATGAGTACATCGGGAGGTGGAGTTACAGGAGGAGGCATTTGCCTGTGGCCCAGTGTTTTGGGTACCAGTTGGGACAACAACTGGTCATTCCGCGAACACAAGCACCTTCGTATGGGTGAGACCATCTGGAGTTGTCTCTCCTCGACCGACGACATGGATGGTAGCGGCATCTTCGACTACCGCACCTACCTCTTCTTCGACACGAGCCATAAGAACGACAGCTTCCCCGATGGTGCCTGGCGGCCTTACCCGCAGATCCGCACCCTTGAGACACCTACCGAAGGCGGTTCACCATATGCCCAGAGCCGTGACGGTAGTTATACCTTCAAAGGCCCGTCATGCCTCTTTTCACCTTTCAACTACTACCTGACGCGCGACGAGAAATATGTGCCGCAAATTCTGGTCACCTACGCCGATGTGCTGTTTATGAAGGCCGAGATAGAGGTGAGGAATATTGGTGGCATCACGCCTCAGTTGAATGCCGACGAATCCATCCGTTCGGGTGTCTACCAGTCGTTCCTCTTCTGGACCCATATTCCACAGAACACCAGCCGTTGGACCTATTTCTATACGCCTTACACCAACTATATCGGCAATCTGGATATTTGGTCGTATTGCAACAACATGGCGGCCAACGTGATGAATTATGCTGTGTGGATGAATCCCGAATACGACGGTAGCCAGGAGTTCTACCTGAAGATGATCTACCAGCAGCGTTGGCTCAACCTCTTCCGTCAGCCTTGGGAAGCCTGGGCTTTGGCGCGCCGCACTATGGCGACGCCGACCACCACCAACCACGCCAAGCTGACCTCGTTCCGTATGGAATATCCCCAGAAGGAAATCGAATACAATTATGAGAACTACACCAAGGAATTGGCCAGGATGTCGCATGGCGACACGAGGCAAACGAGAGTTTGGTGGAATGAATAACGATTGAAAACGAAGCCACCCTGGACTTCAGTTCTGGGGTGGTTTCATTGGAAAGTGTCACGTAAGTGAGTAACATGAACAAGTGCTTGAATGTCATAGGTATATTGTTGGTGCTACTGCTTTTCCCCTATTGTGGAGGAAGGGAAGTGCAACCAAGCAAAGGGAAGGACAATAATGCCCATGCGGCGTTGGCTGGGATTGACTCACTGATGTGGCGGCGGTCCGATAGTGCTTTTGTGCTGCTGCAGGAGTTCGTTGTTAGTCCTGAGGCGGAAAAACTTGATACCTTTGACGGGCACTATTGCTGATTTCTGAGCTGCTATATAAAAATGACTGTGAGCAGACCAACAGAGAGGATTTGCTACAAGCGGTGGATTTTTTTGATTCGCTGATTGTGAACCAACACGATGAGAACAAACGTGAAATGGTTGTACAAAAACAGAATGTGTTTTTGGATGCGAGGGCGCATTATATCAATGGCGTTGGATATTATGAACAGGGAAATGTGGTGCAAGCCTGTGCGGAATATCTAAAGGCATTGGAGTTGATGGAGGGTGGTTTTGAAGAGAAGGAACTGGTAGGGAAAAAGGCTCAGTTTATGACCTATATCTATAACCGTCTTGGGGATATGTTTGAGGAACAGTTGTTGGCGGAACCTGCCATTGCTTGTTATAAACAAGCATTGTTTTATTGCAGACGAGAGTCGACATCTAAATATGGAATACCTGTTTTGTTATATCGTTTGGGAATACAATATGACATTGTTGACCAAAAAGATAGTACTGCTTTCTATT
>ONJF01000011.1 GCA_900318085.1 uncultured Bacteroidales bacterium | reverse complement strand
TCGAGCACGACTACCTCACCGACGGCTTCTGGGCCAAGAGCAAGAGTGAAGAGCTGCCCAACGCCGGTTTGTCTGTGTTATTTTTAAATAAGGTGGAAGACGTGACCGAGGAAGTGCTGAAAGGCGTCACGGCACAGACCAGCGAGGCGGAGCGTGATGAAATCGTCGCCAAGAACAGCCGTTCCATTACTAAGGAACGCAAGGGCGACCGCAACGTACGCGTCGAGATTGTGCCTTTCTATAGCGGCAACCAATACATCCTCTTCGAGTACGATGAGTACAAGGATGTGCGCCTCGTGTGCTGCCCGCCTTGGGGTATCGGCAAGTTTGGCGCCGACACCGACAACTGGACCTGGCCGCGCCACAAGGGCGACTTCAACATCTTCCGCGTCTACACCGCCCCCGATGGTAGCCCTGCCGAATATAGTGCCGACAACATCCCGATGAAGAGCAAATGGTTTCTGCCTATTAATTTAGGTGGCGTGAAGCCCGGCGACTATGCCATGATTCTTGGTTATCCTGGTTCCACTGACCGTTACTCGACTTCCTACACCGTGAAGAATGTCATCGAAGAAGAAGGCCCTGCCATCATCGACTGCCGCACCACCAAGCTGGAGAACTACCGCAAGCACATGGACGCCGACCAAGAGGTGTTCATCAAATATGCCTCCAAGCAGGCCAGCGTGTCGAACTATTGGAAATACTACATCGGTCAGGTGAAGCAGCTTAAGCGCAACCATGTGTATGAACGTCGCCAAGCTCAAGAGGAAGACTTCGCCAGATGGGTCGGCGCCGATGCCAGCCGCAAGGCCGAATATGGTGACATCTTCAAAGGTGTTGTCAAAAAGTGGAACATCCTCGACGAGATCGAGAAGTCGTTTGTCTACCATCGCGAGGCGGGCTGGAACGGCGGCGAGGCCATCGCCTTCAGCCGTAGGTTTATGCGTATCAACCAGATGTTTGAGGACAAGGCCGACAAAGCCGACATCAAGGCCGCTGCCGAGAAGATGCAGCCTGCCGTGGAGACCTTCTTCAAGGACTATAGCATGCCCCTCGACCAAGATGTGACCGCCGCCTTGTTGGCGTTGTTCTACAAGAACAACCAAGTCAACCTCATGCCGAGCGAGATCCTCCGCATCGGTATGGAGAATGGTGGTGACTTCACTGAATATGTGGCCAAAGCCTTCGAGAAGTCCATCTTCACTGACAAAGCTCGTCTGGAGAAGTGGATAGAGAAGCCCAAAGCCCTTGACAAAGATCCAATTTATGCCCTTGCGATGAATATCATTGAGTCGTATCAAGAACTTTATGCCCGTTATGAGGAAGCCCAGAACCTGGGCAACCAAGGCGAGCGCCTCTACATGAAGGGTCTGATGGAGATGCAGAGCGACCGCAACTTCTATCCCGATGCCAACTTCACCATGCGCCTGACCTACGGCACTGTGGAACCTTACAAGGCCGCCGATGCCGTCAACTACAACTACTACACCACCATGGACGGTGTGATGGCCAAGTATGTGCCCGGCAACTGGGAGTTCGACATTCCGCAGGATGTACGCGACCTCGTGGCGAAGAAGGACTATGGCCGCTATGCCAACGAAAACGGTGAGTTGGTCGTCAACTTCATCACCACCAACGACATCACGGGTGGCAACTCGGGCAGTCCCGTTATCGACGGCGAGGGCAACCTTATCGGCTTGGCCTTCGACGGCAACTGGGAAGCCATGAGCGGCGACCTGAGCTTCGAGAACAAGGTGCAGCGCACCATCTGCATGGATGCCCGCTACCTGCTTTGGTGCATCGAGAAGGTGGGTAAGTGCCAGAACATTATTGATGAGTTGGTGATTAAATGAGACGGAGGACAAAGGACGGAGGACGGAAGACAGTCCCCCGGTCCTAAGTCCTAAGTCCCCTAGTCCTAAGTCCCATTATGAGCAGAGGCTTTATCAAAGAAGGCGATCAGGAAGAGATTCCGAGGGTGCCGATGCGGGCATACCTGCCCGAAGGCGTGCCCAACTATGTCACGAAAGAAGGGCTTGAGGCACTCAAAGAGGAGTTGAAGGACCTTGAGGTAGAGCGCGTCAAGGCGGGTGACAACTACATCATGGTCAACTTCATCGATGCTTCGATTAAACTGCTCGTTGACCGTATCAACAGCGCCGTGGAGGTCGACCTTTCCAAGTCAAAAAAGGATACGGTGAGCTTTGGGGCATGGGTGCGCTACAAAGGTCGCGTAGTACGGATTGTCGGAGTAGATGAAGCCGATGTGAACAAAGGCCTCATCTCGTTCATCTCACCTATTGCCAAGTTGTTGATGGGGAAGAAGGCGGGCGACATCATTGAATTGAGAAGCTCGGAAAAGATAACTGTCGAGGAGGTGTCGTTTGAGCCGATGGAACTTACTCGGATTATTAATGACAGGCCCGTCAAGACCTCGAAAACAATTGAGAGACGCCCCCGAAGAATCATCGAAGAGCAGCCCGAGCTGAGGACACAGGCACAGTCGATAGAGGAACATGTGGCCATTGCGTCGCCCTCTAAAGCAGAAGGTCCTCTCCAGTTTGTGCCCGAAGTGAATGCTACCGAATTTCTGCCCATCGTCAACGAGCGGGGCAACATCGTGGGACGGGCCATGTATGTGGAGTTGCATAATGGCAACAAGATGCTGCATCCTATCGCGCACCTGCATGTTATCAATGGCAAAGGAGAGACCACAAGGCTTTATTGGTGGCATGTGGCGTTTGGCGACACCCCAGAGAAAACGCTTAAGCGGAAGATGGAGGAAACACTGGGGTTATCGGGAACAAACCCAAAGTTGAAACGGCAATATATCAGGGAGACCAAGAACGAGAAGGAGCTTGTTTATGTCTTTACTGTCGTTTCCGAAGAGGATTTGCCTATGCCTCCTGAGGAGAAAGAGTATATGGATCTGTTCGCAAAGGACTAATATGCGTTATTATTACGAGCCCTACATTCCATATCGGGGTGTGTTAGGGCCGCCCCTTTAGGGCTATAAAAAATCGGGAAAGCATTGCTCTCCCGACTTTTTTCTTTGTGATATAGACCATCACTCTACCTCTGGTTCGCTGTCTTGGCGGAGGTATTTGCCGTCAAACGAATAGGCATTGCTATAGGAGTAGCGTCCGCCTTCAGGGTAGTAGTCGTACAAAGATGCGATGATTTCTTGTTTTTCGTAGTCGATGAGTTGTACGCCTTCTGTCGATGGTAGTTGCTTGGCTGTCTTGGTTTTAAGGTCGATGATGTAGGACCAGATGTTGCGGGCATCGGGGCAGCCTTCGACGATAATCTTGCTCCCGTCGGAGGCAAGAAGGCGGGCTGCGGAAGCTGTGCCGATGAGGTTCATGGGCACATCTACGGCATCAGAGTCTGCTTTGTCCATTTGCTCCCAGGGTGCGGAAATACTAGGGTCGGTGGTGAGGACTTTGATCGCGGTGCCAGCTTGAGTGTCGGCCAACCAAACGGAGTAGGTTCCCTCGAAGTCGTCTTCACTGGGCTCTTGCTCCAAATTCACATAGAGGGCATACTGGGAGTTACTGTCTTGAAGCACAGCGGTTTCTGGTATCTGTTTGATGTCGATGACCTTCTGCTCGTATTGGGCTAGACCAGAGACGACGGTGTTATTGTTGTTTTTTGTAGTGTCGTCTTCCGAATTCGTTTTTGTGAAGCCATTGCAACCCGTCAAGAAAAGGGCTGCTGCGGCAAGGATGAAGAGTGCTTTTTTCATTTTTCTGTTGATTTTATTTTGGATTATCTATTGATAACCAGTTTGGTGAAACCTTTTTCAGACTTTACGAAATACATGCCTTCAGGTAGGGATGAGACATCAATTCTGCCCGAGCCTTGTAACACGAGTTTGCCGCAGAGGTCGAAGATACGGACTGCATTTTGAGTCTCCACGAAGATGTAATTGGTTGCGGGGTTGGGGTAGAGGTTTAAGGAACTCTCGTTTTGTTCGGCGATGTCGGTCACATCGATAGTGCCGGTGAAGAACTTGGCGATTTCTTCGGTATAATCGATATCGTTGTTGCCCCCAAGGTACCAGCGGTGTAAGCCGTTGTTCACCTTGATGAAGCCGACGCGGCTGTCGTTGGTCCCGTCGAGATAGCTGTACATCTCGAAGGTCAAGCCGTCGTTGACGAGGTCGGGATATTCCTCAAAGATGGCCGTCTCGGAGCATTGGTTGAAGTTGCGCCAGTATTCCACAGTGGCTTCGGCGGGGAGGCCGATGCTGTGGGTGCCATAGCTTTGGAGCGAGATTTCGGCGTTGTCGTAGGAAATCATCTCGTCGCTGGTGCCGAAGATTTCAAGTATGTCGACATGGGCGGCGGGAATGAGGTTTTGCATGTCGTTGCCCACCACGCCGCTTACCGCTGCGATGGCGTTGATGCGCTCGCCGTGCTCGATGGCCATACGATGGCTCATACAGGCACCGAGCGAGAAGCCGGCGAAGAACACGCTGTCGGGCTCGATGGTGTATTCCTCACCGAGAGTCTCTAAAGTGGCCATGAGGAAGCCGCTGTCGTCGGCATCGGGGTTGACGGTGACATCGAAATTGAATGGCATGCCATATAGCTCCAGTTGCACTGTGACCGTGATACCGGCGTTCCAGCTGGTGCCGAAGTCATAGCCGCCTAGAGGGGTCTGCAGGTTGAAGTCCAAGGCTTGCGGACACACCACGATCCAGCCGCGTTGTTCGGCCGTGGCCCTGACATTGGTGGCATTGAAAAAGTTGGTGGCGTCGTCGCCCAAGCCATGCAACATGAAGAGCACGGGAGCGGGCGTCTCGGCAGAATAGGTCGAAGGCACATATTCGAGATATTGTCGTTGCTGCCCACCCCATGTGAGGGTTTTCAGGTCTTGTGCGTTGACAAAGAAGGCCATAAGGGCCAAGCAAAGAAGTAAAAAGGTTTTTTTCATAGCGTTTTAGGATTGATTTGATGGTGCAAAGGTAGTGTTTTTTCAATTCAAATGCGCTATGTAGGGCTGTAACGGTGCACGCCCCCCAGATTACCACTCGATGCCCACTCTTACAGCGATGCCTGAGGGGTTGATCTGTCTTTCCACATTCTCGTGGTGCCAAACGCCTTGGCTGTCCACCCACTCTTCGTAGTAGTTGCGTGTGATTTTGTCATAATATGTACCGGCTACTAAGACGCTGACGGCGAAGTCACGCTTCGATGCAAAGCGAACGCCTACGGCAAGGTCGCCATAAGCACCGATGTCCTCGCCAAGATAAGAGCCTAAGCGTAGACTCACGATGGGGCTGACGACGGAGTGGCTCATGAACACATAGCGGAGGTTGGCGTAGATGGGCACAAATTCATAATCTCGATTCCATTCATAGGCGATTCCCATACCTGCAAAGAGGTGCTCGTTGAAATAACCGCCGTGGGTGGTCGAGAGTTGAATGGTCGTGGAAATGTTCTTGTCGAAGTGCAACAAGGTGTTGCCCATTTCAAAGAAGCCTTGGTATCCGCTGGGGATGCGCACTTCGGTTACTTCATCATTCTGCGCAAAAGCGCCGACGGCGAAAAGCGCCATCACTAAGGTTAAGAAAATATTATGGTATCAGTGTCAGCGAGTAGTCGCCATGTTTCGCCGCAATCAGTCCTTGTTGTTCGCTGTAGTACCAAGCATAGGGAACCATGGTGGTGTCTGCCATATAAGATCCTTGGTCGACATGCACATCCTCGTAGGTGGTTTCCCCAATCGTGAGGGTGGTGGTGGCCAGGTCGTTCAAGGGAAGGGTGCGGCCTAGAAGGGTATGCCAATAATAGAAATCTCGGTCCTGGAAAAGGCGGAGCTCTTCGTAAGTGACGGTGACTACCTTCTCGGGTGCCACGATGCAACGCAGCAGGCAACTGTCTTCGGGCGGACTTTGAAGCACCACTTCACGAGCGTAGAAATAGGGACGAGGCTCAACGGACATTTTTTCGAAGGGGTTGTAACGGGAGTCGTCGTAGTTATAGGCTACATAACTGGTGTCGTGTACAACGGTGAAGCAGAGTGTGTCGCTGTCTTGGTTGAGCATTCGGATGGTTTGCCCCATCTGATAAGGGACAATTGCCGATTCTTCATCGGAGAGGCGGCGGTAGATTTGAGGCTCTTTCACGCAAGAGGCCATCACGGCCACGAGGGCGATGCAAAATATCAAGTGTTTTTTCATGGCGTTTACTCCTTATCTTTTAGTCCGTAACGGAAACCGATGCTGATGATGCCTTCCATGCCGATGCCGCACTGGATGAAGCCGGCATATTGCTTTGTGCCGATCTCAACGCCGATGGGAACAAACTGGTAGGCGTAGTCGATCCTATCTATGAATTTGTTGGAGTGTTGAGCCAGTTGATTTTGAGGTGAAACATGAGTGTGTGGCTCGTTTCGCCAAGGCGGCAAATAAGGCCTTCTTTGGTGTTGGGTTTTTCATAATAGGTGTAGACGCGTGGGTCGAGGCAATAGGTGGCTCCGATGCCGATGACCTTGGTGAGGCGGCGTGTGTAGGTAGCATAAATGGCACCAATATGTTCCTCCAAGGGATAATAGTGTTGGCCTGGGTTATAACGGAAACTGCTTGAAGGTTTCACGCCGTAGCCGAAGCTGAACTCGTTCTTGTTGCTTCGAATGGTGTCGCGCTGTGCGAAGGCAGGCACCGCAAAGGCGACGAGCAAACCGAGGATGATAAATTTGGTTTTCATAAATATTTAAATCTTTAAATCTTGAATTTTGAATTTAATGCGGTCTAACTGCTACAATGCGGAAATTATTGAACCATCCTTCAGCTTCATCCGTGCCGTTGCTGATGACGAGGTGGTAGCGACTCAAGGGTTGGTCGCCCATATAGAATCGCGTTCCTGTGTCGTATCCCGAGGTTACGGTGTCGCAAAAAATGACATGGTCTTGTCTGTTGCTGATGCTGACGACGCATTCACCCATATAATCGTGGAAGTACACATAAACGGTCTTTCCCCAATAACCTGCCTCGATGTTCGGATAGCGCATGTCGCCATTGGAAAGCGAGCCTTTGATGTCGATTTTGTTTTTGTCGTCAATGAGGCTGTTCGGATTGTATGGCTTACTGCAAGAAGCCGTAATCAAGGTGACAAACAAGATAGTAATTAATGATAAGTGTTTGGATTTCATGCTTATTGCGGTTATGGTATCCTTGTCAATGAGAAATCGCCTTTTTGGAAATAGAGCAAGCCAAACTCCTCATTGTAATACCAGTCGTAAAGCAACTCGCCCGTGTGTTGGCTGTAAAGGATCTCGTGGTGAACCTGTTCGTAGTTGATGCCATTGATGGTACAGGTATCGTTGGATGGCAGGTACATGTCCAAGTTGAGTTCGCCTTCGCTGGAGAGGAAGCTGAATGAGAACTCCTTTCCTGGCTTCACGGTGAAGCTCAGTTGGTTTGCGTACGATTGGTCACGGAGGTTCACCGTACGGGCGTAGCACTCCACCGAATGATGGGCTGGGTGCATGACGTCTCCGCCATGGATGGCGTTGATGTATTGTTCGTAGTTATAGGGATAGGTTTCGTCGCGCTCGACTTGATACGTCACTGTGTCGCCGTTTTGGTCAAGGAATTTTACGGTTTGCCCTTGCTCGTAAGGGATGGCCGCTGCGTCCTCGTCGGACATCAGCATGTAAATGTCGGGGTGTTTCACGCAGGCGCTCATCATGAAGAGCGTCATGCCAATTATTATTATCTTTTTCATAGTGTGTTATTTATTGAATTTGTATCTGATTCCTAAACTATAGTTGCCTTCCATGCCAACTCCACATTGCAGGAATCCTGCAACGCGTTCGTTGCCAACCTCGATGCCAACAGCGGCTTGCCATGCGAAGCAGCAATGCTGGTCGGGGAGTTCAACAGCAAAATACTCTGGCTGGAATTCTTTGAGTTTGTAGCCCCAAAAGCAGATGCCCGCGTCAAACTTGGTGTATAGGACAAAATGCTTCTTGTTGATGCAATTGAGTTTCACATGACCCATCACGGAATGGGACGACTCATTGAGTGTGCAGATCAAGGGGTTATTGGTGACTAAGCCGTTGTAGGTGTAGTCGATGATTCTCGGGTCGAAGCAATAGGTGCCGCCTACGCCGACCACCTTGTTGAAGAAGTGAGTGTAAGAACCATAAATTGCTCCTACTTTGTCGATCCAGTAGTTGAAACGCATGGCATCCATGCCGAAGTAATCGCCGCTCACTGGATGGAATCCGTAGCCGATGCTGATTTCATCGCTGACGTGACGTTCTTTTTCTTCCTCTTGCGCCAAGGCTGGCAGACAAAGAGCCAAAGCCAAGGCAATCATGATGTGTTTTTTCATATACTATTGAATTTTAATGATTTATTACTCTTCAAATAGGACTTTGATAGGGACGGGTGCGCGGTTAGGCGATTCTGCATTCTCGAAATGGAACCATGCCGAGGCTTCCTCCGTCTCGTTGGTGACGTAGAGTCGATATTCGCCTGTGGGTTCGTTTTCCATGTAGATGCGGATGGTGGCCGGATACTGTTTCTTCACGTTCCTGGCATACAAAACGTCTCCGTTTTCGGCGGAAAGGGTCAGCAGGCAGTCCTCTACGGTCTCGTTGAAATAGACGTAAACTGTCTTTCCCACCAATTCCGCGTAGATGTTGACATACCGCATGTCGGGTTTGATCATAGAGCCCTTCAGGTCGATTTTGTCTTTTTCGTTGCCCGAGACATATTCCATTGTGGGCTTGGAGTTTTCAAAAGGATTGAACTTCTTGCACGAAACCACCATTAAAATGATAGCGGTGAGAATGATAAAAGTCAAATTTCTGTATTTCATGGTTTTATGATTATTCCTTCATTTTATTGTTGAGGCTTGCGCGAACTTTATCCACATTATAGACGCTGCAACCGAGCACATCGGCATATTCTTGGCGAGACAATTTGAAGTTCGACAGCAAGCAATAGCGGAACTCTGTTTCGGTCAAGTCGGGATAATGTTCCCTGACAGAAGCAATGAACCCCGGATGTACCCCTTCGAAAGCGGCTTCGAAACCCGCCCAATGGTCTTCGCCGTCAAAAAGCGACTTCTCCAAGTCCTTGAAAGCAATTGGGTTGCTCCTGTCGCGCGACAACACTTCGAAGCAGCGGATGATGTTGCATTTTTGCAGGTATTCATCTTTCAGCTTGTCGCCGAATTCTGCTTGTAGTTCGCTTTGCTGCGCGCTCTGTTTTTGTAGTTCATCGTATTGTGCTTGCATTGCAGTCTGCTCTTGCTGTTGTTGCGCGTTGCGTTTTTTCAGTTCCAGCAAGTTCGCGTTGATTTCGGCCTCGATGCGCTTCTTTTTCAAAGCGTTGAGAATCAATATGGTGACTAAAATCAAGGCCGCAATCAGGACTATGGTTAGTATGATGATTAGCCTTTGTCGTGAAAGCATTTGGCGGTTGTGTTGGTTGGCCTGTGCCTCAAAGTCGTATTTCTTCTGGATTTCGAGGACGGAGCTTTGGGTTTTGTCGCCAAGGATGTCCAAAGCCACCTGTTCGTGCTGTTTTTCAAACTGGTAGGCACTTTCATAGTCATCTACTGCAAGAGCGTCCTTAATCAAAAATCCATATACGGCAGCTTGTGTCTCTGGTTTGATGTCTGTTTCCTCTATTGCGCTGAGCATCTGTGCTTTATAATAATTTAGTGAGTCGCGCTCCTCCAAGGCCAAATGCACCTTGGCGAGGTTGAGCAAGGCGATGGGACGGCGTTTTTGGTCGGTTAGAGGTAAGGCTTTCCGCAAGCATTCTTTGGCTTCATCGTATTTATCAAGAAGCTGATAGGCAACGGAATAGTTGTTCCAAACCGAGGCTTCTGTCACCTTGTCTTGGGCGGTTTGGGCCAAATGCAAGGCTTGGTCGAGATAGACAAAGGCGCTGTCATACTCGTCGATGACGATGTTCATCATGGCCACGGCATTGAGGCATTTCGCTTTGCGCGAAAGACTGTCGCCCCACAACTCGGCCGCGGCTTTGTAGTTGGTGATGGCTTCGGCTTCGTTGCCACTGTTGTTGAGCAGGTCACCTATATAATATTGAGCGAAGGCCGCACTGACCGAGTCGCCGATCATCCTGCCGTACTTGTCAGCTTCCTTGTAGCAGTTCATCGCCGACTCGTATTCCTTTTTGGCTTGGCGCACGCAACCGCTATAGAGGGCGGCAGGCGCAGCGTTGCCATAATCCTTTTGCTTCACGAAGAAGTCGTAAGCCTCAAAGATTTGGTCATCCTGGCTGATGTCCTCGTAGGCCTTGTATTTGGTGCGTACCTCGTCGACCACGGCTTGCATCCTTTCCGACTTGCTTTTGGTATTGCAAGCGGGGAGGAGCAGGACCACTCCAAGTAAGAGCAAAAAGCGTTTATTTATCATGACCGAAATGCAGTTCATATTACGTTCGTTTTTCAAACGCAAAAATATAACTAAAATTGAGCTTTTTTACACGCGAAGGGGCGATTACAAACTTTTACAATAAATTGATGCTGATAATCAGGGTGTTGTTGCTTTTTATTACAAGTTTTTTTGTGGTTGTTGTGCCCCCACACCGCACTGCGTTTGGTGTGGGGTAAGTAGGATGTCGTGTCTTCGACACGGGAGGGGACGGGGTGCGCAGTGGAGAGCTATGTCTTTTGTTGGGGATAATAGGTCATGCTTAAGCACGCGCTGCGTGTCAGAGACACGCTATCCTATTATCCTCATACTCGCAGTGTGGGGGCGTGCGTCCTACACCGCCCTGCTCTCCACATTGTTCGTCTCTCTACACCGCGTGTCGAAGACACGCTACTAGTCATCTCGTAGGAAGTATCGCTCGTCGATACTGACCCCATTCTCCGTCAGGAAAGCTCGATGCTCCTCGGCAAAAGTCTTCTTACGATGATGCTCCTTCTGTTTCTTGATGTAGCCTACGATCATGTCTTTGTCGCGCAAGCTATAACTAAAACCGGCATACTCTCGTCCCCAGCCACGAAAGTCTGGGAAATGTGGACTTGCTTTCAGCCACTTGCTGCTGTCTGTCTTCACTCGCTGCACGAACGAGGCCAGCGACAGGTATGACGGCAATGATACGAACATGTGTATATGGTCGGCAATGCCGCCTATGCGGTAGGTTTGGCATTTCAGATTCTTTGCAATGCCATAGATGTAGGCGTACAGCTCCCGCTCGTGTTCCTCGTTGATGGTGGGTTCGCTGCGGTAGGTGCGGATGACGATGTGGTAGTATGATGTTGTGTAGCTCATGGTGATGTGTTTTGTGGGCCCCACACAGTGTGGGGTGGATGGTCTGTGTCTCCCCACACTGCATGTGGGGTAGTGGGATGGCGTGTCTTCGACACGCTGGTGTATCCGTGTGGTGTGTGCAGCCCCACACTGCATGTGGGGTAAATAGGATAGCGTGTCTTCGACACGCTTTGGATTAGTCCTCCTCTTGTGGTGGGTTGTCAAAGAAGTGCTCGCGTTGGAGCTCGGCGAGGACGGCTCTGATTTCTCCATATTGGTATTCTTCACCGAGTACATCCTTGGCTGCTGTGAGATTGGGATCGAAGGTTGATTCGAAATAGTCCAAGATTTCGTTATATTTTTCTTTGTCAATAAATTGAGATGCATCAATCAGGCCTTGCTCCACCAAATGCGCCAAATGGCTGTAAATTGTGCTGGTGACAAAACCTCTTTCTTTGGCGATAGCCTCGACCGACATGCCATTGTCGAACATCGATTTGGTGACGAGATAGGTCTCGCCTTTTTGTTTCTTCTCTTTTTTTTCGGGTTCTTCCGGCATCTCACCAATGTCGGCAGTTTCGGGGTTTTCGCCTATGAAGCGCAGGACGATGTCGAGAATTTCGGCACCGTATGCTTTCACACGCTTCGGCCCCATGCCCTCAATTTGTTTCAAGTTCTGTAAAGTGACTGGTTTCTCTTGGGCAATGAGTTTCAGCGGTTTGTTGGGGATGATGGTATAGAGTTCTGCTTCGAGTTCATCGGCTTTGCGCGAGCGCCATGCACGCAGTTGGGCGTATAGCGGACTCTTGTCCATGACATCATCCTTGATTTCCACTTTCTTCTTCCCGCTTTTCTCTGCCTCGATGGCTTTCACTGACTTGGTCTTTTGGTATTCCCTGACCGTGAATCCGTCTTTGCATGCCTCCAAACAACAACCTTTTAGATAAACGTCTTCTTTGAGCAACTTCAATGCCTCTGTGAGTTGGTCATTGATGGCTTGGTTGTCAGTCTTGAAAGGTAAGTCGAACAATCCTTTGGCAATGGCTTTCAAATGCTCGTCGAAATAGGTTACACCTTTTATTAATCGCTCCTGCAAGGCTGGGTTTTGTTCGCACGAAGGTGCTTGGTCATGTAGTTTCCGAATCTGACTTTCGAACTTGAATCCGATAGAACAAAGTTCCTCGTGAATCTTGTTGCGTCGCTGCGAGAGATCTTGGATCAAAGAGTGCTCAAAGAGGGTGTCATTGTCGTAAATCACCTTCGTCAGCCTGCCAAAGTCTTTGTAGATGCCATCGAAGTCGATGAGTTCGAGAATGGTCTCCAGCTCGTAGTCATGGCGCAGCTGGTCGACTTTTTCTTGGGTGGGTTCCTTCTCGGGAAGCATTTCAACAAATTGGTTGACGGAGAAATCGTTGACCAAGGCGTTGGAGCTGATGCGCGTTTTCAGCACGAGGCCTTCCAACGAGGTGCAACGGCTGAGGGCGACATAGACCTGTCCGTGCGCAAAGGCTTGTCCCGCATCGACGATGACTTTGTCAAAAGTAAGACCTTGGCTCTTGTGGATGGTGACCGCCCAAGCCAGACGCAAAGGGATTTGGGTAAAGCTGCCGATTTCCTTTTCTTCGATATCCTGGTTATCAGCATTGATGGTATATTCCATGTTCTGCCATTTCAGCTTCGGCACAGTGATACGCTCGCCATCACTCAACACGGTGACAGTGCCTTCCTTTTCATCGTAGCCTACCAACCGTCCGATTTTGCCGTTAAAGAAAGCCTTTTCAGGGGTTGGGTCGTTTTTGACAAACATCACCTGCGCTCCAATCTTCAGTTCGAGCTCTTCCTTGGTAGGATAGGTGTTTTCGGGGAAGGTGCCATGGACCTCTGCCTTGAAAGTCAGCGTCTTTTCCTTTATGGCAGCCAGTTTCGACTCGTTGATTTGGTCGGCTTGGTAGTTGTGGGTGGTCAGAGTGATGTACCCTTCCTCGTCTTTGGGCACGAAGCATGGTTTGAAGCGGCTGTTGAGCACCCTTACGCAATCGGCATCCATTTGGTTGTTGCGCACCTTGTTCAACAGGGAAATGAAGTCGTCATCGTGTTGGCGGTAGATATGTTCCAGCTCCACGCAGACGTAAGGTGCCTTTTTCAGCACCTGGCTACCGAAGAAGTAAGGCGTTTCGTAATAGGGTGACAGCACTTCCCATTCTTCGGGCTTGGCCACGGGTGCAAGCTGGTGTACATCGCCAATCATCAGCAGTTGCAGACCGCCGAAGGGTTTCTGCGAACGCCGCACACGGCGTAACACGGCATCAATGGCATCCAAGACATCGGCACGCACCATACTGATCTCATCGATGATGAGCAGGTCGAGGCTGCGCATCAGGTTGATTTTCTTCTTGTTGAGTTTTTGGTATTGTGCAGCCAGTGTTTTTGCATTGTAGCCTTTGCCCAATGCGTTTTCAGGCAGTTGCGGTCCAAAAGGCAGCTGGAAGAACGAGTGGATGGTCTGTCCACCAGCGTTGATGGCAGCCACGCCAGTGGGAGCCACCACGACCATGCGTTTGTAGGTCTTCAGTGGCAGGTTCTTCAAAAAAGTGGTCTTTCCTGTGCCAGCTCTTCCTGTGAGGAAGATATGGGCGTCGGTGTAGAGTACCAACTCTTCAACGAACTCAAGTTTCTGGTTAGTAAAGGTTTGCTGCGCCATGTTTTGGATTGTGTTCATTTGGCTAAAGTAGTGATTATTTTTCATTTTTGTGGTGGGGTATTAGTTTTTGTTGTAATTTTGCAGCCAGAAAAAAAGCCGAGAGCAGATCTGCAAACAAATAAGTCGGGTTAACTGCTTTTTGGTATTTGTTCTAAACCGTATACATTCTAATTGTTTAGGCGAGAGGTAATGTAGAGTGCGGTGAAAAACCAATCCGACCATGGACGGTCCAAACGAAAGTGAGGTACTGTGTAACTTGGTCGGTTTTTTTTTGCCGTGTTCACTTCCACCTTGTTTACACTATATTGTATGTGTTTGCTTGATGCTGTTACACCGATGGTTAGTTTTACCATGAAGTTGAGGTAAGGTTTCTGTTCGTCCTCAAACTTGTAGTATAGGAGAATCAGATTCTTGTAACCGTTTTTCTTTTGTGCTCCATCTTTTATCGACGAAAACAAGGGCATTCCTTCCAGCGGACTTGCATTTTCAACCACTTGTTTCAAGTGCTTGACTGCGTATGTTGATTTCCAGTTGTGTAAAGCCTCTCGGGCCGTTTTCTTATCACTTTCGTTTTCACAATGTAAACAATGGCATCGAGAAACTTGTTATGGATAAAGTTGCTGCCAGTTTCTCGTTGCAGGTCTTTCCAAAGCTTTTCGTAGTAAGATTTGATGAGGTCAAATCGTTCTTTTACTCTTTTCTTCTCTGTCGGGATACCTTCGACATATTCAGGTGTTTCCATAAGATAATGTTTAATGATTTCGTTGTGCAAAGAAAAACCATCCGTCCAAACCTATCCGTTGATTAAACATTTGTAGTCGACAGCAGTCGTTTGTTGTCGTTTGTTGTCGGATATATTATTGTAAATCAATAATGTTGTATTATTTCTTTTGGAGTGCGATTATTTTCCTATCTTTGTGGCGTTTTTTTTGTGCAACAAACAATAAAATCTACCAATATGAAAAAAGTATTCACCGCAATCCTGGCCTTGGCCCTCGTTTTTTCCTTTGGGAAAGCCAACGCCTGCACTAACTTTTTAATCACCAAAGGCGCTTCGACCGACGGCTCCTGCATGATTAGCTATGCCGCCGACAGCCATGTGCTGTATGGCGAACTTTACCATTATCCTGCCACTGACTGGCCGGCCGGTGCCATGCTTGACGTCTATGATTGGGACGGTGGCATGTATCGCGGCCAAATCCCGCAGGTGGCCCACACCTACAATGTGGTCGGTAACATGAATGAATATCAACTGGCTATTGGCGAAACTACTTACGGTGGCATCGAAAGCCTCTGGGAAGGCCCCGGCATTATCGACTATGGTAGCCTGATTTACATCACTTTGCAGCGTGCCAAGAACGCTCGCGAAGCCATCAAATGCATGGGCGAGTTGGTGGCCAACTATGGTTACGTGAGTGAGGGCGAGTCATTCAGCATCAGCGACACCGAAGAGTGTTGGATTCTCGAGATGATCGGCAAAGGCAAGGCCAACAAAGGTGCCGTGTGGGTGGCCCGCCGCATCCCCGACGGTTATGTGAGCGGTCACGCAAACCAGGCTCGTATCACCACTTTCCCCCTGGCCTCACGCAAGTGCAAGACTAGCATCACCTTCAAGAACATCGACAAGCTCCTGAAAGACCCGAACATTGACTGCGTCTATGCCGACGATGTCATCAGCTTCGCCAAGCAAGCCAAGCTGTATAACGGTCCTGACGATAAGTTCTCGTTCTCCGATGTATACAACCCCGTTACCTTCGACGGTGCCCGTTTCTGCGACCTCCGCGTGTGGGCCATGTTCAACAAGGTGACCGACAACATGAAGGACTATTGGGGCTATGCCACGGGTCGCGACATCAAGCGCGTTCAGCCATACACTCCTGGCATGTGCCAGACCCCCGACAACTTCCCGACCAACCGCATGCCGCTTTGGGTGAAGCCCAACAAGAAGGTGAGCGTCCTCGACATGATGGACTTCATGCGCGACCACCTCGAAGGCACCGACCTCGACATGTCGCAAGATGTGGGCGCTGGTCCGTTCCACTGCCCCTACCGCTGGCGTCCCATGGACTGGGAAGTCGACGGTGTGACCTATGTGCACGAGCGTACCACCGCCACCCAGCAGACGGGCTTTAGCTTCGTGGCCCAGAGCCGTGGCTATTGGGAATGGCCCATCGGTGGCATCATTTGGTTCGGCGTCGACGACACCGACAACACCGTCTACTGCCCGATGTACACTTGTATGACCGAGATCCCCGAGTGCTTCCGCGAAGGCAATGGCTCGATGAGCGAGTGGTCGGAGACTTCCGCCTTCTGGACCTTCAACCAGATGAGCAACTGGGCCTACACCAAGTATGACTACATCCATCCCGAAATCAGAAAGATGCAGCGCAGCTTGGAGACGAAATGGGTTGAATCTGTCATCCCCGCCTTGGACAAGCGCGTCAATACCATCAAGGGCAGGGAAGCCCAAGTCAGGGAGCTTACCAAGTTCTCCTACGACGCTGCCAATGATTTGACGGCCATGTGGAAGCGTTTCTATCAAGAACTGTTCATGAAATATATGGACGGCAACCTCAACACCGCTCAACCCACTAAACCCGGCAGCAAATACACGCCCATCAAGAGCGAGCACCCCAAGTATAGCGACGAGTACTATCGCATCCTCATCGAGAAGACTGGCGACAAATATAAAGCTTACTAAAGTCTACAATTAAACAATCAACAATCAACAAATCGAAGATTCAAAGAAGTTAATTCAACAATCTATGACAAACCCGGAAGAAGAAAAAGTAACGGAAAAGAAGTCGCTCAATTTCATTGAAGCGAAAGTGGAAGAAGACCTCGCTAACGGCAAGAACGGCGGACGCGTGCAGACACGCTTTCCCCCAGAGCCTAACGGTTACCTCCACATCGGCCACGCCAAGGCCATCTGCCTCGACTTCGGCATCGCTGCCCAACATGGCGGCGTGTGCAACCTGCGCTTCGACGACACCAACCCTACCAAGGAGAACATGGAGTATGTCGACGCCATCAAGGAGGACATTCAATGGCTTGGCTACCAGTGGGGCAACGAATACTACGCCTCCGATTACTTCCAGCAACTCTGGGATTTTGCCATAGAGCTGATCAAACGCGGCAAGGCTTACATCGACGAGCAGAGCTCGGAAGAGATTGCCGCCCAAAAGGGCACACCTACGCAGCCTGGCATCGAGAGCCCCTATCGCAATCGACCCATCGAGGAGTCGCTCGACCTGTTCAACAAGATGAACAACGGCGAGATCGGCGAGGGCAAGATGGTGCTTCGTGCCAAGATCGACATGGCCAACCCCAACATGCACTTCCGCGACCCGATCATCTACCGCGTGGTCGACACGCCGCACCACCGCACGGGCACCAAGTGGCACGCCTACCCGATGTATGACTTCGCCCATGGACAAAGTGACTACTTCGAGGGCGTCACCCACTCCTTGTGCACGCTCGAGTTTGTGGTGCACCGTCCGCTCTACGACCTCTTTGTCGACTGGTTGAAGGAGATCCGTGGCGAGGGCGACAACATGGATGACAACCGCCCGCGTCAGACCGAGTTCAACAAGCTGAACCTCAACTATATCCTATTGAGTAAGCGTAACCTGCTCGTCCTCGTCAACGAGGGTCTGGTGAGCGGCTGGGATGACCCGCGCATGCCCACGATCTGTGGCTTCCGTCGTCGTGGCTACACGCCGAGCGGTATCCACAAGTTCATCGACAAGATCGGCTATACCACCTACGACGCCTTGAACGACTTTGCTCTGATGGAGAGTGCCATTCGCGAGGACCTCAACGCTACCGCCAACCGTGTGGCCGCTGTGGTCAATCCGGTGAAGCTCATCATCACCAACTATCCTGAAATACAGGTGGAGGAGATGGAAGCCATCAACAATCCTGAAGACGAGACGGCTGGCAGCCACAAGATCGCTTTCAGCCGTGAGCTGTGGATCGAGAAGGAAGACTTCATGGAAGACGCGCCGAAGAAATACTTCCGCATGACACCTGGCAACGAGGTGCGCCTCAAGAATGCTTACATCGTGAAATGCACAGGCTGCAAGAAGGACGAAAATGGTGAGGTTGTGGAGGTCTATGCCGAGTACGACCCCGATACCAAGAGCGGCATGCCTGGCGCCAACCGCAAGGTGAAAGGCACTATTCACTGGGTGAGTTGCGAGCGTTGTCTCGAAGCCGAGGTGCGTATGTATGACCGTCTCTGGAAGGTGGAGAACCCGCGCGACGAGCTGGCCCGTCTGCAAAACGAAGGTAAGACCCCGCTTGAGGCCATGAAGGAGATGATGAACCCCAACTCGTTGGAGGTGCGCCCCGTGTGTTATGTGGAGGAATACCTGGCCGACGCCAAGCCGCTCGACCACTTCCAATTCCAGCGCATCGGCTATTTCACCGTCGACAAGGACAGCACACCAGGTCATCTGGTCTTCAACCGCACCGTGGCCTTGAAGGACACGTGGGCGAAGACCATGTAAAAAACCTTTGTAGAGACGCGGCGCGCCACGTCTCTACCACGAAACCGACAATGTAATTTGTAATCATCTTGAATTCATTGTTTTGTGGAGACGGAGTGCACACCGTCTCCACATCTTTTTTGCCCAATTCGGACAATAATCGTACATTTGCGCGTTATTTCATCACGATGAAAGCCAAAGTCCTGCTCATACTATCTCTTTTTCTGCTGTTGTCGCAAAGCATTGTGGCACAGGAGCAGGACACCGTGCAGCGCAAGAAGACCCGCATCCACATTGAGCATTATGACAAGGCCGTCTACTCGAAAAGCATGGGTGATGTGCAGCGACTCATCGGCCATGTGAAGATGCGCCACGACTCGGCGTATTTCTTTTGTGATAGCGCCTATTTCTACCAGAAGACCAATAGCTTCAACGCTTATCAGAATGTACATATCATCGTCAACGATAGCGTGGAGATTTTCAGCGACCTGCTTGACTATGATGGCAACACCCGTTTTGCGGAGTTCTTCGACCATGTGAAACTCATCGATGACTCGACCACACTGTACACCGAATACCTCACTTATGACCGCAACTTGCATTTGGCCAGTTATCCTGACAGCGCCACCACGGTGCGCGGTGACAAGACCCTGAAAAGCCATTACGGCTATTATCGCGACCGATTGAAAGAGTTTTCGTTTTTTGAGAATGTGGAGGTGTATAGTCCGAAATACCAGATGTATACCGATACCTTGTTTTATAATACAAGCATCGAGAAGATGTGGTTTCAGGGTCCGACAACCATTATTAACAAGGAAAACGTGCTTGAAGGCACGCATGGCTATTATTTGGTGAATGAGGACCATGTGCACCTCTACCAGAGGCCTTATATGCATAATGAGACACAACAGATGTGGTCTGATTCCATCTTCTACGACCGTACTCGAGGTCTGGCCCAAGCCTATGACCGCGTAGACATGATTGACACCTCGTACAAAGTCATTATGCGTGGCGACTACGTGGAGATGTGGGAGAACAAAGGATTGTCGTTTGCCACCGATAGCGCTTACGCCATCAGTTACGATGGAGGGGACTCGCTCTACATCCACGGCGACACGTTGTTCATGTACTTTGATAAGCAAAAAGAGGAGGCAGAGAAACTCATCGCTCGCCGGAATGTGCGTTTTTTCAAGTCGGATATGCAGGGCAAATGCGACACCTTGACCTATCTGAAGGCTGACTCCACGATACAGATGCGCGTGGCGCCCATCCTTTGGGCCGAGGACAGCCAGTTGACGGGCGTTGATATCGACATCAAGCTCAAAGACCACAATGTCGACTGGGTGCTACAGAAAGGCAATGCCTTCATCATTTCGCAGGACTCCATCGAAGGCTTCAACCAAATCAAAGGGCAAGACATCCTGTCGAAATTCAGAGATGGGAACATACACCAAGTCAATGTGGATGGCGACAAAGCCGAGACTATCTATTGGATTCGTGATGACGATGGTGGAACCATAGGCATTGATGTGGCGAATTCGGAGACTATGGTGATTGAGATGGAGAACCAAAGCGTTTCCATCATCAAGTCGTTCAAGAACATCGATGAGACGATGTATCCCGAGAAAGACTTGAATGAAAGCAGCCGTTACTTACCTGGTTTCAAATGGCACGACGAGGCCCGACCTAGGGATAAGGACGACATCTTTCGACGTGTTGAAGCCGAGATGCCTCAGGTCGAAGTCGCACCCACAGAAATCCAAACCGAAACGTCAACGGAAGAAGCTGAAGAAACGGAAGTCCAAGAAGAACAACCGAAACGGCACCGACCCAGAAAAGAAAACAGCGATTAAACAAATCGAAGATTCAACGTAATTAATTCAACAATAAACAATTAAACAATGAAGAAATTAATTCTTATCCGTCACGGAGAAAGTGAATGGAACAAATTGAACCTCTTTACGGGGTGGACCAACGTCGACCTCTCGGAAAAAGGTGTACAAGAAGCCATAGAAGCGGGCAAAACGCTGAAAGAAAACGGCTACAAGCCTGAAATCTGCTTCACCTCTTACCTGAAGCGCGCCATCAAAACCTTGAACCTGGCTCTCGAAGCCATGGACATGGATTGGCTGCCGGTGTATAAGTCATGGAGACTTAATGAGAAGTCGTATGGTCAACTGCAAGGCCTCGACAAGAAGATGACCGCTGAGAAATACGGCGACGAGCAGGTGCGCCTGTGGCGTCGTGCCTTCGATGTGCGTCCGCCTGCGTTGGAGATGAACGACCCCAAGAGTCCCCGCATGGACCCGCGCTATGCCGAGCTCACCGACGATCAAATCCCGCTCACCGAGGCCCTTTGCGACACTATCGAGCGTGTGATGCCTTACTATGAGAACAACATCATGAAGGCCTTTGAGACCCACAACCAAGTGTTGGTGGTGGCCCACGGCAACAGTTTACGTGGTGTGGTTAAGGTGCTGAAAGGCATGAGCAACGACGAAATCATCGCCTTCAACATCCCGACAGGTATCCCGTATGTCTTCGAGTTTGACGACAACATGAAGCTCCAAAAGGACTTCTTCTTGGGAGATCCCGAGAAGGTGGCCGCGCTGATGGCTGCTGTCGCCAACCAAGGGAAGGCAAAATAAGGGAAACAAATCTACCACAAATCTCTTACAAATAAGAATCGGTCGACGAGGAAATCCCTTGCCGACCGATTGTTTTGTAGCCTATTAATGTAAGATTTGTTTCCGAAAAATCAGAAAATGTAATTAAACCCGACGAAAGTCTTCAGTTTCTCGCCATCGCGCTTGTCCAAGGTTGCGGTTCATGATGAGTTTGAGGCCACAGCCTGCGCTCATGTGAAGGCCTTCTTTGCCAGCATAGCATTCAAAAGCAGGTTCGTAGTTGGGTATGCCAGAACCGCCTGCCACCTTCATTTCTTCCTCTCTGAAAGGTTGTGTCACAATGCCTGCATCGAAGAAGGGATTCAAGGCCACTAACCAGTTTTGGTTGATGAACTGGAAACCTACGATGCGCCAGCGCATTTCCAAATTGGCAAAGGCAAAGCCTTCGCCGATGACACCGTTACGATTCACGCCGCGCATGGTCACGGCACCGCCCAAACCTTCAGTGTACATTTTTTGGAAGAACATAGTGTTCAAGTTGTTGATCATGTACCATGGTGTCTTACCGGCGATGCGGTTTTGGGCGCCGAGACGATAGGCGAAGGTTAGTTTGTCTTTATAAACAGGGATGTATTGTCTCCACAAGAAGGTGTATGACAGGTTGCTGTAGCCCTTGCGGTCGATGAAGTCGGGAGCTCCCACTAATGTGGCTTCGGCGTAGATGCCTTTGGTCGGGTCGCTATTGTGGTCGCGGCTGTCGTACAACATGCCGAGACGGATTTGCGTGGTGTTGCCGCCATGGGCCTCATCTTCCTTGATGATGTTGTTCGCGGTGTATTCTTCATACAAGGTTACTTGGTCTTCATAACCTTCCAGGTTGATGCGGTCGACTTTGGTGTTGTAGTATGCCAAGCCTGCCGTCCAATATAGATTAGGCACGCCAAAGAAAGGCCTTTGCATGCTACCCACAAAACGGAACTGGTTGCGGTTGATGAAGTGGTAGCCGCTCTTGACTCCTTCAATGCCTGCATATGGGTCGAAGGTGCTGGCCTCGAAGCCGTTGAAGCCGAAGAACTCGTATTTCTTGGCGTAGAAATAGGTCACGTCGAAGAAGAGTTTCGTGTCTTTCACGACATAAGGCATGTCGCTGTAGAAGCGGAACACGCCTGAGCCTTTGGTATAGCGCGAGGCCTCCACATTGAACTTGTAGTTGTAGCGGGGATAGCGTGAGCCGTCGCCGAAGTTGAAGATGTCGCAAGTCACACCGTACTGGAAGCCCAGGTCGGCATCATAGCCTACCACGGGCAGCGGACCGAAGTTCCAGCCTTTCTTGATGATTTCGCCTTTTTCATTATAGGTCTTTTCTTTCTTGGCTTTCTTTTCTTGAGCCATGCCGCCCACTGCCAACAGTAGGGCGAGCATAAGGAATAAGGTCTTTTTCATATTGATGATGTTGATATACTTCTTATAGTTAACCTCACCTATCAGCCTCATTGCGGTTCAGTATTTGCGGAATGAGGTGCCCCGCAATCTCCTAAGCGATAGGGACACCCTCCCGCATAGGAGATGGCGGATGTCCCTCCGCCATGAGGCTAAAGGCTTGAGGTTTTGCTCATCCTGCAAAAATAGGTTTTTTATCAACATTAGCGAAAAATAGTGCTATTTTTGCGCCATAATCCTTAAGCAAATGACCTTCCTAGAACTGCTACTGATTGCCATTGGCCTCTCCATGGATGCCTTTTCGGTCTCCATCTGCAAAGGCCTGACCACCAAGCGGTTTTCATGGCGTATGGCTTTGGTCTGCGGTCTTTGGTTTGGAGGATTCCAAGCCTTGATGCCCACGATTGGCTATTTCTTAGGCGCGCAGTTTCAGGAAATGATTGAAGCTTACGACCACTGGATTGCCTTTGGACTATTGTTTCTCATTGGTGCCAACATGATTCGGGAAGCCATTTGGGGTAAGGAAGAAGAAGGCAAAGAAAACGATGCCCTCGATTTCAAGACCATGCTGCTTTTGGCCATCGCCACCAGCATTGATGCCTTGGCGGTGGGTGTTTCGTTTGCTTGTATTCAAGTGAGGCTTTGGTCATCAGTGCTCATTATTGGTCTTACCACTTTTGTTTTCTCTGTCTTGGGTGTCAAGATAGGCAATGTTTTTGGTTCGAAATACGAGAAGTCGGCTGGTATTATTGGTGGTATCATATTGATTCTCATCGGATTGAAGATTCTTTTGGAGCATTTGGGCATTATCAGTTTTTGACGGAAAAGAAAAATCTGACCAATTAATTGCACACCATATCAAAATATTGTGTAATTTTGCAGCGCAAAACGGTTCGGGATGTAGCGCAGCCCGGTAGCGCGCTTCGTTCGGGACGAAGAGGCCGCAAGTTCGAATCTTGTCATCCCGACTTTGTCAAAGCCAGCTTGAGTTTCAGGCTGGCTTTTTTGTAGTACTGCGGTCCCTGAGCCTGTCGAAGAGCCGCCCTAATGGAAAAATGATGAAACAAAACATCGAGATCATGGCCCCTGTGGGCTCCTACGAAGCCCTCGCAGCCGCCATACAAGCTGGTGCCGGTAGCGTCTATTTCGGCATTGGCAAACTCAATATGCGCTCGCGCTCGGCGAAGAACTTTACCCTCGACGACTTGCGTCAGTTGGCCGAGACTTGTAATGAAAATGGCGTAAAGAGCTATGTTACAGTCAATACCATCATCTATGACGAGGAGATGGAGGAGATGCACCAACTGCTCGATGCCATTAAGGCTAACGGCATTTCGGCCATCATCGCCTCCGACCAAAGCGTGATCCAATATGCCCGGCAAATCGGTGTCGAAGTGCACATGTCGACGCAATGCAATATTACCAACCTGGAAGCGGTGCGCTATTACTCCCAGTTCGCTGATGTGATGGTGACCGCCCGCGAACTCAACATCGACCAAGTGCGCCATATCACCGAAGAGATTAAACGCCAACAAATCCGTGGCCCTCATGGCGACTTGGTGCGCATCGAGGTGTTCTGCCATGGCGCGCTTTGTATGGCCATCTCGGGTAAGTGCAATTTGAGCCAGGACATTTACAACTCGTCCTCCAATCGTGGTGCATGCATGCAGCTCTGCCGCCGTGGCTATGACGTGCGCGAACGTGAAGAAGGTTATGAATTGATGCTCGACAATGAATATATCATGTCGCCCAAGGATCTTTGCACTTTGCCTTTCTTGGACAGGGTGTTGGATGCCGGCGTTGAAGTGCTGAAAATCGAAGGGCGTGGTCGCTCGCCGGAGTATACCAAACTGACGGTGTCGGTCTATAGCGAGGCAGTGAAAGCCATTCAAGAAGGTACCTTCACGCAAGAGAAAATCGATGCTTGGATGGAACGGTTGAAGAGCGTTTATAATCGTGGTTTCTGGGACGGCTATTATTTGGGCCGTCGCACCTTCGAGTGGTCGAAACAATATGGCTCGCACGCCACCCAAAGCAAGGAGTATATCGGGCTCATTACCAACTACTACAGCAAATTGGGCGTGGCTGAAATCCGCATGGACAGCAATGACCTCAAACTCGGCGAACAAATTATGATCATCGGTCCGACGACAGGCGTTTACGAGGACACGCTCACCGAAATCCGCGTGGATTTGGGCAATGTCCAGCAGACGGTCAAGGGCGAATATTGCTCCATACCCGTGAAGTCGCTGGTTAGGCGCGGCGACAAGGTTTATAAAGTCATTACCAATCCGTAAGAAGTAGAACAAATTGTTCAATAAAATAGTTTTTATGTAGAAAAAATTATTACTTTTGCATAATTATTTCTGCATAAAACTATGAATCCATTTGTAACGAAAGGCTATATTTCTTCCAAGTACTTCTGTGACAGGGAGAAAGAGAGCCAACAACTGCTTCGGGAACTGGAAAATGGCAATGATGTGGCATTGGTCGCGACCCGTAAAATCGGCAAGTCGGGACTGATACAACATTGTTTCGACACCTTCAACTTGGAAAAGGACTATAACCTGTTTTTCATCGACTTTTATGCAACAGGCACCTTGCGTGAAATGGTTTATATGTTGAGCCGTTCCATTGTGAATGCTTTGGCACCGAAAGGAACCATTTGGTTGCAGCGTTTCAGTGCAGCCGTTAGGTCGTTGTCGTTTGTCATGACGACAGATTTGTCAGGCATTCCGAAGCTGAACCTTCAACTAGGTGACATTCGTGAGCCGTTCGTTACCTTGGAGGAAATCTTCCATTATTTGGAACACTCGGAAAAGCCAAATATCGTTGCCATTGATGAGTTTCAGCAAATTGCGAAGTATCCTGAAAAGAATGTGGAAGCCTTGTTGAGGACACACATTCAGAACTGCCATAATACCAAGTTCATCTTCGCTGGGAGTCAGCGTCATCTGATGGGCGATTTCTTTACCAGTGCTGCCCATCCCTTCTATCAAAGTGCCTCGGTAATGCATTTGGGACCTATCGACCAGAATAAATACCGCAAGTTTGCTTGTGATTTGTTTGCTGAAGCAGATAAGAAGTTAGATCCTTGTGTAATAGATGAATTGTATAACCGATTCGAAGGTATTACTTGGTATATGCAGAAAACGCTAAATGCTATGTATTCGCTTTCGACTTCGACAAAGGAATATGGTCTTGATGAAATGGAGGAAGCCATTCGGAGTATCATCGAATCCAACGATTTCACCTATGCGGAGAAAATGTTCCAATTACCGGAAAAACAGAAAGAGTTGTTGCTTGCCATCAATCGTGATGGAAAAGCTACAAAGATTACTTCAGTCAACTTTGTGAAAAGACATAAGTTGTATTCAACAAGCACGGTGCAATCAGCTTGTAACGGATTGCTGGACAAAGAACTGATTACGGAAGAAAATGGTGTTTACTCCGTTTACGACAAGTTTTTTGATCTTTGGTTAAGAGACAATTATTGATATGCAAAATTTTAATTTACACACACATAGTGTTTACAGCGACGGCAAATCCCAGCCCCATGAAATCGTGGAAGAGGCTATCCGTCAGGGCTTGACCACGATAGGTTTTTCGGAACATAGTCCGCTACCTTTCGATAATACATTCTCGGTGAAATCGGCCGACATGCCGTGTTATGTGGCTGAAATTGACCAGCTGAAAGCGGAATTCAAAGACAAAATCGACATCTATTGCGCTTTGGAGACCGACTACCTTACAGGTATTTCCGAGCCTTTTGCCGAGACCAAAGAAAAATATCACCTTGATTATCTTATTGGTGGAGTGCATCTTGTTATTAATCCGGCCCTTCGACAGGCTCAGGGACCTGCAAAAACTAAGGTCGTTGAGCCTGTCGAAACGCCGTTTTCGATAGCTGAACAAATCTGGTTCATTGACGGCCCCAAGTGGGAGGTCTATGACGAAGGCTTGCAGAAATTCTTCGATGGCGACATCCGTCGTGCCGTGCGCCGCTTTTTCGAACAATCGAACGAAATGATCGAAAACGAGCAGTTTGATATCATCGCCCACTTCGACAAAATCAAGATGCACAACCGCGACCGTTATTTCCATGAAGACGAGCCATGGTATCGCAAACTCGCCCTCGAAACCCTCGACCTTATCCGACAGAAAGGCCTCGTGATGGAAATCAACACACGCGGCATCTACAAGAAACGCTACAACGGCTTCTATCCCTCGCCTTGGCTGATGGAAGAGGCTTGCAAAATGGGCGTTCCCGCCATTATCTCCGCCGACGCCCACCACTTCAGCGAAATCACTTTGGAGTTTGCCGCTGCCGAGGAAGCCTTGAAGAAAGCAGGCTACCGCAGCGTAGTCAACTTTAAGGAAGGAGGCTGGATAGAGGTAGGCCTTTCGTGAGTACTTAGTAGTACCGTTTTCTGAAAAGACGGACAAGCCCTATCATCATTTTTTGATAGGTGTCGGCTTTCATTGGATGGTAATTGAAACTTTCAGCGGCCACAAAGGCTACATTGTTGTTTTGGCTGTCCACAATGACAATCCCACCATGGGTTACGTACTTGTTAGGCATCTTATAATATGTACCCAAAGTCAGAAGGGCAATTGCTGCTCCCTTGCCGAATTCTTTGTCATAGTTGTCGTCCGTTCTGACAAACCCCTGGCTATAGGCCAACAAGCCAAAGCGTTCGTTTCGTGCTTCAAGAATGGAATCGATGGTGGGCGGTATGGGGATGTCTTGGACGTGGACTCTGCCATTTATGTATCTCATCATCAAGTAGATTTCATATTGAACCTTATCGTTGACGATACTGTCTTCAATGACAATCTTTTCAGTCACAGGAATCGTCTTGTCGTTTGAAAGGGCGGTCTCAAACAGTCCTTGGGCGATTTCTGTAAGCGAGTCACTATAAGCTATTTTGTCGCCCTTTTCGATAATACCGACAAGTGTCAACGGCTCGAATTGCTGCACTTGTTGAATCTCGGCTCGCTTTACTGTTGACACAAAGCCACGGTTGGTTGTGCATGAAGCAAAGAAACCGCCCAAGAAAGAGAAGGCGAGGATGATGAGAAACGAGTTTTTCATCTCAGTTTTAGGTAGTTCATCACATTGCCTTCAATGCGTTTCAAAAGGTCTTCCGAATCCGGCGCCTTCTCAAACCTGTGTCCTGTGACCTTCTCGTAAAGTTCAATGTAGCGCTCCGAAACACTGTTGACATATTCGGGCGTCATCTCCGGAACTTGCTGGCCTTCCTTGCCCTGGAAGCCGTTGGCCATCAGCCACTCGCGGACGAATTCTTTCGAGAGTTGCACCTGCGGCTCGCTCTTGGCGAAGCGTTCTTCGTATTGGTCGGCGATGAAGTAGCGCGACGAGTCTGGAGTGTGGATTTCGTCCATCAGCACGATTTGGTCGCCAATCTTGCCGAACTCGTATTTGGTATCGACGAGAATCAGACCTTGCTTGGCGGCGATTTCGGTACCGCGCTGGAAGAGCTTGCGGGTGATGTCCTCAATCTGCACATAGTCGCTCTCGCTGATGAGTCCACGGCTGATGATTTCCTCGCGTGAGATGTCCTCGTCATGGCCTTCCTCGGCCTTGGTGGTCGGGGTGATGATAGGCTCAGCGAAACGCTGGTGCTCCATCATGCCGTCAGGGATCTGCACGCCGCAGATGGTGTGTTGACCGCTCTTGTAGGTGCGCCATGAGCTGCCAGTGAGGTAGCCACGGATAATCATCTCGATGGGGAAGGGCTTGCAGAGGCGACCCACGGTGACCATCGGGTCGGGGGTGGCGAGCTTCCAGTTGGGGACGATGTCGGCGGTGGCGTCGAGGAACATGGCGGCAATCTGGTTGAGCACCTGTCCCTTATAGGGGATGCCCTTGGGCAGGATGACGTCGAAAGCCGAGATGCGGTCGGTGGCGACCATCACCATATATTCGTCGTTGATGAAATAACAATCGCGGACCTTGCCGTGATACACCTTGGTCTGGCCAGGGAATTGGTAATCTGTTCTGGTTAATGCGTTCATTATTATTGTTGATTGTTGATTGTTGAATCGTTTAATTGTTGTTCGGTCGGAAGAGAGGCAAAATCTTGCGTCTCTACATTATGCCGTTTATAGGCATTAATTATGTCGGTGACCAATTTATGTCTCACCACATCCTTGTCATCCAGATAGATGAATTCAATGCCTTTCACATCTTTTAGCACCTCCATGGCCTGGGGCAATCCCGAGGGCGTCTTGGGCGGCAGGTCGATTTGGGTGATGTCGCCGGTGACGATGAACTTTGCCGAGCGTCCCATGCGGGTGAGGAACATCTTCAGCTGGCTGCGCGTGGCGTTCTGCGCCTCATCGAGGATGACAAAGGCATGGTCCAAGGTGCGGCCGCGCATGAAGGCCAGCGGCGCAATTTCAATAGTGTGGTCTTCGAGATAACCCTCAAGTTTGGTGCCAGGTATCATGTCACGCAAGGCGTCATAAAGCGGCTGTAGATAGGGGTCGAGCTTGTCCTTGAGGTCGCCAGGGAGAAAACCAAGATGTTCGTCGGCTTCGACGGCAGGACGGGTCAAAATGATCCTTCTGACCTGTTTGGCTTTCAGGGCACGGACGGCCAAAGCCACGGCGGTGTAGGTCTTTCCCGTACCAGCAGGACCGATGGCGAAAACCAAGTCCTTCTGCTCCGATGCCGTCACCATGCGTTTTTGGTTGGCGGTGATGGCCTTGACGGGCACACCGCTGCGTCCAAATACGAGCACATCGCTCTCCGACATCTTTTGTTGCAACTCACTATCTGTGCTGGCCATCATCACATCTTCCACGGTCTGTGCGGTGAGCTTGCCGAAACGCTCCAGTTGCACCATCAAGGTCTCGTAGCGGTTGGTGAAATACTCTATCTCTTCGTCATCGCCAATCACTTTCACGAAGTCGCCGCGAGCAATGATTTTCAACTTGGGGAACATGCTCTTCACCAACTCTAAGTACTTGTCGTTGGGTCCGTGAAGTTCTTTAGGGTCAACATTTTCTATCTGTAGGATCTGCTCTGCCATAGTGTTTGATTGTGGCGCAAAGATAATCTATTTTTGATAAGGAAAATGAAGATAATTGGCCTAACAAGAAAAAATATGGAAAAAATCGAAAAACCTATGGCAGAATTGATATAAATAATATACCTTTGCATTTCTGTTTATTGGGAGTATATCACAATTTGGGTTAACAATGGCAATTATCACATTAACAAGCGATTGGGGTACAAAGGATTATTATGCCGCTGCGGTGAAAGGCACCATTTTGTCGCAGTTGCCGAATGCTACTATTGTTGACGTGACCCACGAAATTGAGCCGTTCAATGTCTCGCAGGCGGGTTTTACGCTCAAGAATTGCTATCGTTGTTTCCCTCCTGGGACGATTCACATCATTGCTGTCGATACCATCGAGTCGGCGGAATGCCCCCATGTGGTGGTAAAGGCCGAGGGACAGTTTTTCATCTCGACCGACAATGGCATTTTTAGTCACATTCTTGATGGGAAGTATGAAGAGGCAGTGTGCATCGATGTGATACAGGACTCCGATTTCTTCACTTTTGCCACGCGCGACCGTTTCGCAAAAGTCGCCGTGATGATTGCCAAAGGTGAGCCGTTGTCGAGCATCGGCGAGCCGCGTCTAAAGCTGAATCCAGGCGGTACTTTCTGTGCCGTGGCACGCGATAACACCATCGAGGGCGTCGTGATGCACATCGATTCCTATGACAACTTGATTACCAACATTTCCAAGGAACTCTTCGAGCAGGAGCGCCGTGGCCGTGACTTCACCATTATGGTCAAGGGCGACCTCTATACGGTTGACGAGATTTCCGACAGTTATCTCGATGTCGATGTGGTCGACTTGGTGGCTATCTTCGGCACTCACGGCTATCTTGAACTTGCCTTGAACAAGGCCAAGCTGGCTTCGCTTTGCGGTATTGAACTGCAGTCGACCATCAAGGTGGTATTCGATGACGGCAAGCCAACTACCACATCGGGTTCATTGTTCTGATTTCCAGATCTTTTTTACAACCAAAAGCTGAAACACTTTCCATAGTGTCAGCCCGACAAGTATGCCCAATACGGCACCGCAGAGGATGTCGCCAGGGTAATGATAACCAATGTAGATGCGGCTGTAGCTGGAGATGAAAGCCCACAGATAGAGCGCAATCCCCATCCACTTGTAGTTTTTACGCAATGCTGCAGTTAAAAAGGCGGCTATGGCAAAGGTGTTGGCGGCATGGGAGGATACGAAACCATATTGTCCGCCCGCCATGCCTTTGGGAAGGTGTATTAAGCCTTGTAAATCGGCATTATAACATGGCCGGAGCCGTTGAAAAAGAGGCTTGCAGACATGGGCGGAGAGTTGGTCGGAGCAAAGCACAACGAGGGCTACTGCTAGGAAGATCCACCAACAGCGTTTGCCGTATTGCTTCACGGTCCAATATAATAATAATAGGTATAGGGGTAGCCACACCCACATTTGTGTGATGAGCACCATCACCCCATCCATCCAGTCGGCATGGAGACCGTTAAGGAATAGAAAAAGATCGGAGTCGATGGTGGAGAGGGCTTCCATTTACCAGTCCTCCTCCTCGTCGTTTTTGTTCAGCGTCAGCCAGATGAGGTCTTTCAGTTCTTCAATGCCTTTTTGTGCCACAGAACTGATGAAGACATGCGGCACTTTCTTGGGCAGGTGTTTCTTGATGTTCTTGATGGTGTCATCGTCAACGAGGTCGCACTTCGTGATGGCCAAAATGCGGTCTTTGTCCATTAGCTCGGGGTTGTATTTCTTCAGTTCGTTGAGCAGGATGTCATATTCCGCTTTCACGTCTTCCGTGTTGGCAGGCACCATAAACAATAAGGTGGAGTTTCTTTCGATGTGTCTCAAAAACCGGATTCCCAGTCCTTTGCCTTCCGCAGCGCCTTCGATGATGCCAGGGATGTCGGCCATGACGAAACTTCTATGTCCGCGATAGCTGACGATGCCGAGGTTGGGGACGAGGGTAGTGAAGGGATAGTCGGCAATCTCTGGTTTGGCTGCCGAGACTACGGAGAGCAATGTCGACTTGCCCGCGTTGGGGAAGCCGACCAGTCCGACATCCGCCAACAACTTGAGTTCCAAAGTAATCCATTCCTCTTGGTTGGGTTCACCAGGTTGTGCGAACTTGGGTGCCTGC
The DNA here is from genome assembly GCA_900318085.1 of uncultured Bacteroidales bacterium. Taxonomy (GTDB): domain Bacteria; phylum Bacteroidota; class Bacteroidia; order Bacteroidales; family F082; genus Limimorpha. Next base: position 36,968 of record ONJF01000011.1, on the reverse strand, counting down.
AAGGTGGCTGTTTTGAAGAAGGCATTGCCCTTGCCGCCGCGTCCGCCTTTAAGCAACACGACTTCTTGCTTGTCTTCTGTGATCTCACCCAACATGGTGTGGTCTTCGGCGCGGTAGGCCACAGTGCCTAAAGGCACGTCGATGTAGAAGTCGTCGCCAGCAGCACCTGTGAGTTGGTTTTTTCCTCCAGGTACGCCATCACCGGCAAAGATATGTTTGGTATAACGCAGATGAAGCAGGGTCCACAGCTGGGCGTTGCCGCGCAGGATGACATTGCCGCCGCGTCCGCCGTCGCCGCCGTCAGGACCTCCTTTTGGGATGTATTTTTCCCTGCGGAAATGCAATGAACCTGCACCGCCCTTGCCCGAGCGGCAGAAGATTTTCACATAGTCGACAAAATTTGAAGTCATGGTTGTAGTAGTTAAAGGGTGCTTCGAACCTTTGGCCTTATAAAGGTCTGCAGGCTCGGTGACTCATTGGTTTTAGAACTCGTCGATGTATTCGTCGCGCTCTTCGTCGTTGTATTGCCAGCAGTTAAAGTCAAGGTCGACACCAGGTGTGTTGGGTTTCGGGAAATTGCCTTGGCTAATGTTGAGGCTCTTATCCTCATACACTTTTTTCATGTACATGGCCCAGATAGGTAATGCAGTATGCGAGCCTTGGCCCAGTCGTGTGGAGCGGAAATGCACGCTACGGTCTTCAGCACCCACCCAAACGCCCGTTGTCAAGTCGGGGGTGATGCCCATGAAGTAACCGTCGCTGTTCTTTTGTGTCGTACCCGTCTTGCCTGCTATGGGGTTGGTGAAGCCATACTTGGAACGCAGGCGAACGCCAGTACCGCTTTGCACCACACCTTTCATTAGCTCGATGGTCTTATAGGCAGCGAGTTCGCTCATGGCTTCCGATTCTTTGGGACTGAAACGTTGGATGACGTTGCCGTTCTTGTCTTCAATACGCGTGATGAACATCGGCTTAATATAAACGCCTTGGTTGGCGAAAGTGGACATGGCACCAACCATCTCGATCAGTTTCAGGTCGCAGGAACCCAAGCAGATGGAGGGAACAGGGTCAATGGGCGATTCCACACCCATCCGGCGGACATGGGAGATAATGGCCTCGGGACCGTAATGATTCATCAAGTAGGCCGAAATCCAGTTGTTGGATTGGGCCAAGGCGCTCTTTAAGGTAATCTCGCCGCCGCCGCCACCGCCGTTGCTTGGCGACCAGAAGCGGCCATCAGGAAGCTCGATGTTGTAAGGGATGTTGGGAATCTTCGTGCAGGGCGTGAATTCACTGTCACCCATGGCATACGAATAAAGGAAAGGCTTGAAAGTGGATCCCACTTGACGGCGGGCTTGCGTGACATGGTCGTACTTGAAGAAACGGTAGTCCAAACCACCCACGTAAGCTTTCACCTGCCCTGTGTGCGACTCGATGCTGACAAGGCTGGCTTGCATAAACCATTTGTAATAGCGGATAGAGTCCATGGGCGACATGACGGTGTCGATAAGGCCGTCCCACGAAAAGACGGTCATGCGCACGGGGCGTTCAAACTCTGCCTTGATGGAGTCGTAAGGCACACCTGCGTTCTTCAGCACGCGATAGCGGTCGCTGCGTTTCATGGCGGTCTCCATCAGGTTGTCGATTTGGTCGGCGGTGAGATGGGAGAAAGGAGCGTTCTTATGCCCTTTCCAATGTTGGTAGAACATGGGCTGGAGTTCCTTCCCCATGAAATCCTTGACGGCATCTTCTGCATAGCGTTGCATGCGCGAATCGATGGTGGTGTAGATGCGCAGGCCGTCGCGGTAGATGTTATAGGGCGTGCCGTCGGCGCGGTAGGTGGTGTCGGCCCAAGCGGTGAGGTAGCCACGCAAGAACTCGCGGAAATAGGTGGCTTGACCCGTGTTGTGGTCTTTGATGTTGAAATGCGTCATGTCGATGGGAATCTGTGAGACCGAGTCGCATTCGGCTTGTGTGATAAAGCCGTTTTCAACCATCTTTTTGAGCACTAGATTACGGCGTTCCAAAGAGCGTTCTGGGTTACGTATTGGGCTGTAACGGGTGGGGGCGTTGACCACACCGGCCATGAGAGCACATTCCTCGAGGTTCATCTCGCTGGGTTTCTTGTCGAAGAAGGTGCTTGCCGCCGAGCGGATGCCGAAGGTATTATGGCCGAAAGCCACCGTGTTGAGGTACATGGCCACGATTTCTTCCTTCGAGTAGTTGTGCTCCAGTTTCGTGGCGGTGATCCATTCCTGGAACTTACGCAGCACGAGTTTGGGTTTGCTCAAGTTCTCGCCACGTGGGAAGAGGTTCTTGGCCAACTGTTGCGTGATGGTGGAGCCGCCGCCTTTTTTGTTGCCTGTTATCACGCCATATGCAACGCGGAACAGCGCCTTCTCGTCGATGCCCGAGTGGTCGGTGAAACGCTCATCCTCGATGCTGATGAGGGCTTCAGGCATATAGTGCGACAACTCGGCATAACGTACGTTGGAGCGGTTTTCCACGAAATAGGTACCGAGCAATTTGCCGTCTGCCGAGATGATTTCGGTGGCCAGGTTGGTGCGGGGGTTTTCCAACTCCTCAAAGGAGGGCATGGTGCCAAACAAGCCTTTTGCGACGCAGAAGAAGAACAGGATGATGAGTAGCAATATCGACCCGAAGATAATCCAAAGATTCCTTATCGCGTGTGACTTGGTTGGTTCTGATGTCTTTTTATTGTTCATGGTATCATTGTTTTTCGATGTATAGTCCGATGTCGGAGATGCCTTTCAGTTTGGGCTCTCGCATGGCTTGCTCTAGCTCAAAGTGATAGTTGCCTGTCAGCGGGAACTTCAGGTTCGCGTTGAGAGGCACGGTAAGGTCGCGCATCGAGCCGCTGCTTTTGCCAATCCAACGGCCTTCGGGCGTGGCGAGTGTACATTCTATCGTATCATGAGTATGGTTGCCGTTAGGCATTGTCGTGTGAAGGAAGACAAAGAGGTTGCTGTAGCGGTAGTTTTCAAGATGCCGCAGTCCGATGCCGAACGTATAGAGGCTTAAAGTGTCGTCGATAGCTACGTCGAAGGCCACACGATTCTCTTGTGCCCACTCGGCCTCGGGAATCACGGTGCGCTTGTTGAATGAGTCGGTGGTGCAGGCCGTACAAGCCAATACCAAACCAATTATTAAAGAAACAATGCTGAATGCTGAATTATGAATGCTGAATATGGGCAAAGTCCAATTCAATTCATTCTGCATTCTGCATTCCGCATTCTGCATTCTGCATTCATCATTCCGCATTTTTATATTGAATAGTTTCATATCAGTCACTCATTTTCTTAAGGTCGGCCTCGCCGTAGCCCTCGTTGGTGTTGGTGTGGGCTTCTTGTGTCACAGCGTAGTCTTCCAGTTTCTTGGGTTTCTGTCCTTTTTTGTTCAAGGCAATGATTTCTTTCACCTTGTCGACAGGGATGGCCATGATGTTGCCTTTGTCGGTGGTGTAGGAATACCACATGATGCCTTTGAATACGTCGTTTTTCTGGTGGATGGCATCGCCGCTTTCGAAGTGTAGCACGATGTTGGGGTCGGAGAAGGCTTTCAAGGCCTCCACATAAGCCTCATATTCGAAGTTGAGGCAGCATTTCAGTTTGCCGCATTGTCCGGCCAGTTTCTGTGGGTTGGGCGAGAGCTGTTGCACACGGGCCACGCCTGTCGTCACCGATTGGAAGTCGCTAATCCACGAGGCGCAGCACAACTCGCGGCCGCATGAACCGATGCCGCCCAGCTTGGCCGACTCCTGACGCACGCCAATCTGGCGCATCTCGATGCGGATGTGGAACTCCTCGGCAAGTTTCTTGATGAGTTCGCGGAAGTCGACACGCCCGTCGGCGGTGTAGTAGAAGATGGCTTTTGTCTTGTCGCCTTGATACTCCACGTCATTGAGTTTCATCTCGAGACCGAGGTTGTCGATAATGGTGCGGGTGCGTGCCAAAGTGCTGTCTTCCAATTTGATGGCCGACAAGAACTTCTCCACATCGTTCACTCTTGCGCGACGGTAGATCTTCTTCATTTCCTCTAACGGAGTGCGGAAACGCTTGCGCTTCATTTGGCGTTTCACGATTTCGCCCAACATGGTGACGATGCCGATGTCGTGACCGATGGCGGTCTCCACGGCCACAAACTCGCCCACCTCCAGTTCCAAGTCTTCGGGATAGGTGAAATAGTCTTTCCGGTCGTTCTTGAACCTTACTTCGGCCAAGCAAACATTGCCTTTAACTTCTTGGTTCTCATAGTCTTTCAACCAATCGAACTGACTTAATTTGCAGCGACCGCACACGAGCACTTTTTGCCCGGTGTTATAGGTAGGCCCCAAGGCGCAACCACGGTTTAATAGTTGTCCGTCAATGCTGTGTATATCGTTTTTTTGTTGATCTTCAGTCATTTGATAAAAATGGTTTGATAAAATGTATAACTTGCAAAAATACGAAAAAATTGTTTACCTTTGTGGCCGATTATTAACAAAGCGAATTATTTACTAATACATCAATACCATGAAGAAACTTTTCATCATCGCCATCGCGGCTTTGTTTATGGTCATGGGCCTCTCGTCCTGCGGCTATAACACTATGGTTTCCAAAGAAGAAGCGGTTTCCTCGGCAGTGGGTAATTTACAGACTGCCTATCAAAAGCGTGCCGACCTGATCCCTAATCTCGTCGCCACGGTGAAAAGCTATGCCGAGTACGAAGCTGGCACATTGACGGCTGTCGTTGAAGCCCGTGCTAAAGCCACACAAGTCACCCTCGACGCCGAGAACCTCACGGAAGAGAACCTGAAGGCTTTCCAATCTGCTCAAGATGAGATGTCGGGTGCACTTTCGCGCTTGTTGGTCACGGTGGAACAGTATCCCGACCTGAAAGCCAACCAAAACTATCTCGACCTCCAGTCGCAACTCGAAGGTTGCGAGAATACTATCTCGAATGCTCGCAGACAGTTCAATGAGGCGGTGCAAGACTATAATACGTTCATTCGTATGTTCCCCACCAACCTCATTGCCAAGCTCTTCGGTTTCGACAAGAAACCCTATTTCGAGGCCTCGGAAGGTGCCGAGAAGGCTCCCGATGTGAAGGGTCTTTTTGAATAAAAACGAAAAAATTCTTGCTTCGTTTTTTTCAATCCACTATTTTTGCGCCTTTTAAATGACGCAAATATGTGTGGAATAGTTGCTTACGTGGGCCAACAAGAGGCCTATCCCATCCTCATTGAGGGGTTAAAGCGCCTCGAGTATCGTGGCTACGACAGCGCCGGTGTGGCACTGCTCAATGCCAACAACGAACTTAACGTATACAAAGCCAAGGGCAAGGTCTCCGATTTGGAGGCCTTCGCTGCTTCAAAGGATGTCGGTGGACACATAGGCATCGCTCACACCCGTTGGGCCACCCATGGTGAGCCCAACCAGGTGAACGCCCATCCCCATCGCTCCCAGAGTGGCAATATTGCCTTGATTCACAATGGCATTATTGAGAATTATCTCAGCTTGCGCAAGGAACTGGAGAAACGCGGCTTCACGTTCTTGTCGTCGACCGACACGGAAGTGCTCACCAACCTCATCGAGGACGTGCAGCAAAGCGAGCATGTCGACCTCTTTGAGGCCGTCCGTATCGCCTTGAACCATGTGGTGGGCGCCTATGCCATCGCCATCGTGGAGAAGGGACACCCAGATCAACTTATCGCCGCCCGCAAAGGCAGCCCTATGGTGATCGGCATCGGCGAAGGCGAGTATTTTGTGGCTTCCGACGCTACGCCTATCGTGGGTCGCACCCAAAAAGTGGTTTATCTTGAAGATGAACAGGTGGTGCGCATCAAATTGGGCGAGGAGCTGCATATCAAGACCATACACGACGTGGAGGCCATGCCTTATGTGCAGGAGTTGAAGATGAATCTCGACAGCATCGAAAAGGCGGGCTTCGACCACTTCATGATGAAGGAGATTTATGAGCAACCTACCATCGTGCGCGACACCATGCGCGGACGCTTGCATCCCGAAGCCAATACGGTGCGTCTTGGCGGCATCGTCGATTATGAGAAACAATTGCTCTATGCCGACAATATCGTCTTCGTGGCTTGCGGTACTTCGTGGCATGCCAGCCTTGTGGGTAGCTATCTTATTGAGAAATTAGCCAAGATCCGCGTCAAGGTCGAATATGCCTCGGAGTTTAGGTATCGCGATCCGGTCATCACGCCTCACGATGTGGTGATCGCCGTGTCGCAGTCAGGCGAGACCGCCGATACCTTGGCTGCCATTCAGTTGGCAAAAGAAAAAGGTGCCGTAGTGTTGGGTATCTGTAATGTCATCGGCTCTTCCATTTCGAGGGCTACCGATGCGGGCATCTACACCCATGCTGGCCCTGAAATTGGCGTGGCGTCCACCAAGGCTTTCACTTCGCAAGTGACGGTGATGGCCATGTTGGCCTTGCGTCTCGCGGAGTTGAAAGGCTCGATGAAAGACGAGGAACGACTTGCCTTCATTCAGGAACTCGACCGTATCCCCGAAAAGATCCAATGGACGCTTGACCATAGCGGCCATGTGAAAGACATTGCCGAAAAATACAAGGATGTGCATAACATGCTCTATCTTGGCCGTTTACAGAACTATCCTGTGGCTCTTGAAGGTGCCTTGAAACTGAAGGAAATCTCTTACATCCACGCCGAAGGCTATCCCGCCGCCGAGATGAAGCACGGTCCTATCGCTTTGATCGACAAGGATATGCCTGTGGTCTTCATCGCCACCAATCACAGTACCTACGAGAAGGTGTTGAGTAACATACAGGAGGTGAAGGCACGCAACGGCAAGATCATCGCTGTCATCAGCGAGAAAGACGTGCTGGCCCGCAAGATGGCAGACTACGTCATCGAGATCCCAGAGACAGAATGCCTCTATTCGCCCTTGTTGGCGACAGTGCCCTTGCAGATTTTGGCCTACCACATCGCGGTTATGCGAGGCTGCAATGTCGACCAACCGCGCAATTTGGCCAAGTCGGTGACCGTCGAATAAGCCTTGTTTTTTATCCCAAAGAACAGTGACGAACCGCAAAATTCGTCACTTTTTTCTTGTTTTTGTCACTTTTTTCGTCACTTTCGTCACAAAACGGCGTTTTTTGTCACATTTTGGAACTCTCCGTGACATTGTTGCATCAGGCAGTCGTATTGGTGTATTTTTGCAACAACAAACAATGGAAATAAGAGATGAAAAGCAAGATTTGCACATTCGGTGATTCCATCATGCGGGGTGTGGTTTCGGACCAACAAGGTCCTGATGGGAAGCCCGTCTACAAGATTTCGGATTCGAATTTTGTGAGCCGTTGCGAACAGCGTCTCGGCATCAAAATCTTTAATTTTGCTTGTTTTGGTAGCACAACCTCGCAGGGGATGAAATATATTAATAGGAATGAAGAAGAGGTGAAATCGAGTGATATTGCCGTGTTTGAGTATGGCGGCAACGACTGCGACTTCGATTGGAAGGCCGTGTCGGCCGCTCCTGACGCGCCACATCAACCTAAAGTAACCCTCGGCAATTTCGTGAAGCAATATGCGGCACTTATTAATAAGGTTCGTTCGCTGAATCTCAAACCGGTCATCATGTCGATGCCGCTCATTGAGCCGGATCGGTTCTTCGAATTCCTCTCGTTGGGATTGAACAAGGACAATATTTTGGGATGGCTTGGCGGCAAGACCATGCGTATCTATCAATGGCATGAGATGTACAACGTGGAACTGTTTAAGATGGCTAACCAGCTGCGTGTGCCCATCATCGATATCACGACGCCGTTTTTGGAGACTGTGAACTACAGCGACTACCTCTGTGCCGATGGCATCCATCCCAACGATCGCGGTCATGCGTTGATTGCCGAAGCGGTGGCAGCCAAGGCACCCGCATATTTGCAATAAGAAGCATAGGGCCTGTGGCAGACCTTCCATATCCATGATCCACAACATTTGTCATGGGCCCTTATTCTTTTGTTGGTCTCGTTTAAAGAAGTTGTGAAAAATAATAAACCTCTCAAAACCAAGTGGTTATGAGAGGTTTTTTTGGAGTACCGAAGGCCGGGATCGAACCGGCACGAGTGTTACCTCATCGGTTTTTGAGACCGACGCGTCTACCGATTCCGCCACTTCGGCATGTGCTTCATCGCGTCAAACGCGGCTGCAAAAATACGGTTTTTTTTATTCACCGCAAGCAAGTTGAGAAAAATTTCTGTTTTTGTCTTGTTCGCACGGATAAAATCGCTAATTTTGCAGCCCGAAAAACGGAGTAAAATCAACATAATATCCTTCAAAAATGTCAGGAAGATTCGTTTCCATTTTTGCTGGTAGAGCCACGAAGGAATTAGGCACCAAGATTGCCGAAGCCTATGGTACTCAACTAGGTAAGTCACAGGTCGTCGTCTTCTCCGATGGCGAGTTCCAACCTTCATTCGAGGAGAGCATCCGTGGTCATCACGTGTTCATTGTGCAGTCCACCATGCCTTCCACCGATAACCTGATGGAGCTTTTGCTCATGATCGACGCTGCTAAGCGTGCCTCAGCGCACAAAGTCATAGCAGTGATACCTTATTTCGGTTGGGCCCGTCAGGACCGTAAGGACCAGCCCCGCGTGAGCATCGGCGCTAAGTTGGTGGCCAACATGCTGACCGCTGCCCATGTGGACCGTATCATCACGATGGACCTTCACGCCGACCAGATCCAAGGCTTCTTCGATATCCCGATGGATGCCTTGTATGCCTCCAGCATCTTCATTGACCATATCCAGAAGATGAACATCGACAACCTGCTGATTGCCGCTCCCGACCTGGGTGCCTCCAAGCGCGCCTCGGCCTATGCCAAACGTTTGGGTTGCGACCTGGCTGTGTGCCACAAACAACGTGCTCGTGCCAACGTGGTGGAGAGCATGACCCTCATCGGCGATGTGAAGGACAAGAATGTCATCATCCTTGACGACATCATCGACACGGCTGGCACCATCGTGAAAGCCGGTCAGGTGATGATGGACAACGGCGCCAAGAGCGTCCGCGCCTTCGCCACCCACGCCGTGTGCAGCGGTCCCGCCATGGAACGTCTCGACAACTCGGTGTTCAGCGAAGTGGTAGTCACTGACACCATCCCGCTGCCCGCCAATGCCTCCAAGAAAATCCGTGTGGTCAGCTGCGCACCCTTGTTTGCCGATGTCATCCACCGTGTGGAATCCTACGAATCTATCAGTTCGTTGTTCAAATAATGCAAAATCCTGTAGAGACGCGGCGCGCCACGTCTCTACAACAATAATAAACAAATCAATTCATTAACAACCAAACATTTAAACACAATGAAAACTGTATCATTGAGCGGTTCTCTTCGCGAGAACGTAGGGAAAAAGGATACTAAGGCTTTGCGTAAAGCCGAAATGGTTCCATGTGTCATGTACGGTGCTGGTGAAGAGCAAATCCACTTCGCCACTTCCGAGAAGAACTTCACGAAGATCCTCTTTACCCCTGAGACTTACATCATCGACTTCGAAGTCAATGGTAAGACTTACAAGACCATCCTGCAAGACATTCAGTATCACCCTGTGACCGACAAGGTGCTGCATGCCGACTTCCTCATCGTGAAGGAAGACCAACCCATCACTGTGGTGCTGCCTATCGCCCTCGAAGGCTCGGCTGCTGGTGTGATGCGTGGTGGTAAACCCAAGATGGGTATCAAGAAGGTGAAAGTTTGTGGTCTGATCAAGGATCTGCCCGACTATGTGAAGGTTAACATCAGCAACGTGAACATCAACGAAGCCATTAAGGTGAAGGACCTCGCCATCGAGAATGTCACGCCCGTCACTCCTGGCTACACTGTTATCTTCGCTGTCAATGCTGCCCGTGGCGCTGTCGTTGCCGAGGAAGAGACCGAAGAGTAAACCTTTATTCAACCATACGAAAGGCCGTCTTCGGGCGGCCTTTTTTTAAATTATGGAATTGCTTCGCGAGAAATCTGTCAAAAATAATTCGAAAATATCAAGAGAAATATGTGCATAAAAAAGATTTTTGAGAGATTTCTTGGCCGTAGGCCAATCCCAAATAAAGAAACCAGCAAAGGAGACATGAAATACCTGATTGCCTGTTTGGGAAACATAGGTGCCGAGTACGACAACACGCGACACAACATTGGTTTTAAGATTGCCGACCGCTTGGCGAAGGACTTGGAAGGTTCTTTCACCACGAACCGTCTTGCCCAAACTTCGGAGATGAAATTCAAGGGCAAGACTCTGCTTGTCATCAAGCCGACGACCTACATGAATCTCAGCGGCAAGGCGGTAAAATACTGGTTGCAGCAGGAGAAGATTCCAATTGAGAATCTTTTGGTTGTCAACGATGACATCGCTCTGCCTTTGGGTACGTTGCGCCTCCGCAAGCAAGGTGCTGACGGCGGCCACAACGGCCTGACCGACATCATTGAAAAACTGGGTACCAATGTGTTCTGTCGTTTGCGTTTCGGTCTGGGCGATGACTTCCCGCGCGGCCGTCAGGTAGATTTCGTGCTGGGTCAATGGAAACCATCCGAAGAACCTATCGTCGACCAAAAATGCGACGAGGCTGTCGAAATCATCAAGAGTTTCGTCACCCAAGGGGTGGACAGGACGATGAATCAGTATAATAAACGTTAATTGTTTTCCTCTGCCTCTCGTGCCTTCTTATCCTTTAAGGATCCTTCAAAGATATCGAATCTCACGAAACGGCACTCCAGCGGACCGTTCCAGACAGGGATTTTGGCCGTAGGCTTCAGCCCCACATGACGCAGTGCCACAGCGTCGTCGGTGATGAGCCAGCACTGGAAACCCTGGAAGTTGTGTTTCAGCGTATGGCCTATCTCTTCATAAAGTTGGTCGATATCGTCTTCCTCCAGACGGTCACCGTAAGGTGGGTTGATGATGACAATGCCGCCGCCCTCGGGTGGGGTGAGGTCGTGCATGTCCTTCTTCATCAGATGGATGTCGTGTTGCAAATGGGCATAGTTGATGTTGCCTTCGGCAATGGCGACGGCCTTCGGTGAACGGTCGGAGGCCCAAATCTCGTAGTCGAAATCACTGATCTTCTCATCAGCCTCTTGGCGGATACGTTGCCAAAGCTCGGCGTCGTAGTCATCCCATTTCATGAAACCCCATTGCTTGCGGTAATAGCCCGGCGGGATCTTCATGGCATACATGGCCGCCTCGATGGGCAAAGTGCCCGAACCGCACATGCAGTCGAGGAAGTTGCAATCGGCTTTCCACCCCGTGAGTTGGATGAGACCTGCCGCCAACACTTCGTTCATCGGGGCTTTGTCGACTTGTTTGCGGTAGCCGCGGTGGTGCAACGACTCGCCAGAACTGTCGAAAAGCAGCGTCACCTTGTCCTCACGGATATGCAGGCTGATGCGCAGGTCGGGGTTCAAAGTGTTGATGTTCGGACGTATGCCATACACATCGCGGAATTGGTCAACGATGGCGTCCTTCATGCGCAGGCTGGCGTATTGTGAGTGCGTGAAGAAGCGGCCACTTGTCACTGCATCGATGCAGAAGGTCTGGTCGGTGCGTAGCAGTTCGCACCAGTTGATTTCCTGCACTTTCTTGTAGAGTTCATCATCGTTTTTGGCGATGAAGGTCTTGAAAGGCTTCAGCACCTTGAGGGCAGTGCGCACCTCGTAATTAATGCGATACATCAACTCCTTGTTGCCTTCGCAGATGACGGCGCGGTGCATGGGGCGCACATTTTTAGCACCTAAAGCCTTTATTTCGCGAACGAGTACGTCTTCAAGCCCAGCGGCGGTCTTGGTTATTAATTGGTAATTGTCTTCCATGGGGTTAAATTTGCTGCAAAGGTAGTGAATATTATTGAATTTGGAGATTCCCTCGGGAATGGATATATTCTGTGTGTTAATAAGCGGCGGCTGATAAAGTGTGAAAAGGGTAAACATCGCATGCCGCCGCAGAAAAAAGAAAACGATTCTCCATTCTCGAAGGGAATCTCAAGAAGTTATAAAGGTATTGAATAATTCTTTATCTTTGCACTCGCCCTCAGGGGTGTGATTGTTTATAATTATCAGATACATAATAAATTAAGTTAAATCAATGAAAAAAGTATTAGGAATCATCGCGATGGCCATCATGGTTTCGGTGGGTCGCGTGTATGCCGATGAAGGCATGTGGCTCCCGATGTTTGTCGAGCGCCTGAACTATGTTGACATGCAGAAGATGGGGCTGCAACTGACCCCTGAAGAGCTTTACAGCATCAACCACAGCAGTCTGAAAGACGCTATCGTGGGTCTTGGCAGCGATGCCATGCCGCGTGGCTTCTTCTGCACCGGTGAGATTGTGAGCGAACACGGTTTGCTCTTCACCAACCACCACTGTGGCTATGGCGCCATCCAAAAGTTGAGCTCCGACCAACATGACTATCTTCGCGACGGCTTCTGGGCCAAGAACTACGGTGAGGAACTGCCCGCTCCCGAAATGACCGCCAGCTTCCTCATCCGCATGGAAGACGTGACCAAGGACATCCTCGGTGTGGTCACCGATGACATGGATTATCTGGATCAACAGGCTGCCATCCGCAAGAAGATCAAGGAACTCGAAACCGCTGCTTCGGAAGACGGCAAGTACAACCCCGTCATCAAGGGCTTCTTTGAAGGCAACGAGTACTACATGTTTGTCTATCAAGTGTTCCCCGATGTGCGTCTCGTGGGTGTGGCCAACTCTTCAATTGGTAAGTTTGGTGGCGACACCGACAACTGGATGTGGCCTCGTCATACCGGCGACTTCTCAATCTTCCGCGTCTATGCCGACAAGGACGGCAACCCCGCCGCTTACAGCAAGGACAACGTGCCGTTGACCCCCAAGCACCACCTGCCCATCAGCCTCGATGGCGTGCAGAAGGACGACTTCACCATGATTTGGGGCTTCCCCGGCAGCACCGAGCGTTACATGTCGAGCTACGGTATCGACTATAATGTCGACACGTTCTATCCCACCATCATCGACATCTTCGGTAAGGAACTCGAAGTGATGGAAGAATACATGAAAGTGGACGAGCACATCAACCTGATGTATGCCGACAACCACGCTGGCTTGGCCAACACTTGGAAGAACTTCATCGGCCAGTGCACCATGCTTCGTAAGAACAAGGTCAGCGAGACTAAAGTCGCCTTGGAGAACGACTTCACCAAGTGGGTCAACAATAATGGTAAGACCGAATATGCCAAGGCATTGCCCAACCTGAAAAAATCCTATAAGAGCCTTGGCGAAGTGGCCAAGTACATCTATTATCCCAACTTCGTTTCCAGCGTTGGTGCTGCTGGCATCGCTGCCCAGTTTGCTTCTTATTATGATGCCTATGTGAACAAGGACAAGGAAGCCCAAGAGATGGCACTCATGCTGCTCCAACAGATGAATGTGGACGAACTCTTTGCCGAGACCGATCCGCAAGTGGAGAAGAAGACCTTTGCCGAGATGCTGAAGACCTACAAGAACGCTTTCAAGGGCGAGGAACTGCCTGAAATCTACACCATCATTGACAAGAAGTTCAAGGGCGACATTGATGCCTTTGCTGATGATGTCTATGCCAACTCCATCTTCGCCACTCCTGAAAGCATCAAGGCTTTCTTGTCCAAACCCAATCCCAAGAAGATCGGTAAAGACTATGCTTACATCATGAACACTTCAATGATGGATGTCATCATGAACCACATGGGTGATTATCGTGCAGCGATGCAGACTGTGGCCGAGAATGACCATATCTTTGTCAAGGGTCTGCGTGAGTACTACGCCGCCACCCAGCCTGGCAAGAGCCTCTATCCCGATGCCAACTCGACCATGCGTATGAGCTATGGCTCGGTGCAGGATTACATGCCCGCCGATGCCGTGCATTACGACTATGTGTGCACCGCCAACGGTATCCTCGAAAAGTATGTCCCTGGTGATTACGAGTTTGACGCCCCCAAGCGCCTCATCGAACTCATCGAGAAGAAGGACTTCGGTGCATACGCTGACGACAATGGCGAACTCGTGGTTTGCTTCCTGTCGACCAACGACATCACTGGCGGCAACTCTGGTAGCCCCATCATGAACGGCAAGGGCGAACTCATTGGCCTGGCCTTCGACGGCAACTGGGAAGCCATGAGCGGTGACGTCAACTTCGAGCCCAAACTGCAGCGTACCATCAATGTCGACGTGCGTTATGTGCTCTTCATCATCGACAAGTACGCCGGTGCCACCAATCTCATCGATGAACTCGACATCCGCCGTGGCGAACCCAAACCGCTGCGCGTGGAAGAAGAGAAAATCTAATTGGTGATTGCCGATTGAAAACGTTTGTAGAGACGTAGCGCGCTACGTCTCTACATTTTTTTGTATTTTTGCGTCGTTAATTAACGACATGCGCAAACGTCTCTGTCTCATATTATTCGCCCTGTCGGTCGTTTTCGGAGCCATGGCCCAAAACGACACAGTGGTCTTTTCGGTCCAAGGTGGGTTTTATGACGACGTTTTCGCGCTGGAATTGTTCAATAACTATCCGCAGCATCACATCCGTTATACCACCAATGGAAACAAGCCTACAGCAGAGTCGTCTCTATATGAGGAGCCGCTGCTTTTGGATGCCAGCAAATACTCGAGATCTGACATCTATACCATAATAAACTGTCCTGAACAGGATTTTTATCTTGCCGATTCGGTGCAGCGTTGCATTGTGATTCGTGCAGCGGTGTTCGACGAAAACGACAGCTGTATCAGCGCTGTGAAGACGAATAGTTATTTTATACGTGCTTTGGGTTGCGATACGCATGGCTTGCCTGCCGTTTCGCTTTGCGCCGACTCGTTGGATTTGTTTGACTATGAAACAGGCATCTTTGTGCCAGGTATGCATTTTGACTCATCGAATCCATACTTTACAGGAAATTACTTTCAGAGAGGGGACGAGTGGGAGCGATTGACCAATATAGAGTTTTATGAACTCGACAACAAGGGTGTCAATCAGTTAGTGGGTATGCGGACCCACGGGAAGCAGTCACGATGGCGTCAACAGAAAGGGTTGAAAGTCTATGCTCGCGAGGAGTATGGAGAGAAGCGGCTGAAACATAAGTTTTTTGAGACGCTGCCCATCAACAATTTCAAGCATCTCTGTTTAAAACCCTATGGTGCTTCTTGGAATGGATCGGGGAGCAAGGACTATATCTGCAGCCGTATTGCTCAACATCTCAATATGGAATCGCAGGCCTCGAGAGCCGCTGTGTTGTTCCTCAACGGTGAGTATTGGGGCGTGTATTATGTGGCCGAGAAACCCGACGAGCGCTTTTTGGAAGATCATCTTGGTGTCGACATCGAGGCGGTGAACCTCATCAACATTTGGAACAACCTTGAATGTGGCAGTTCCGACAATTTCTATGCCTTGCGCACTTGGATGGAGGATGCCGACCTCTCTGACGAGGAACAATATGCTTATGCCGAAGCGCATATAGACATTGATAATTTCATCGACTATTATGTGCTTGAGCTGTTTTCCGCCAACCTTGACTGGCCAGCCTATAACGTGAGGATGTGGCAACTTGGTGACGGCAAATGGAGGTGGATCTTCTATGACGGCGACGCCTGTCTCGAGACCCAGAACTTCGACGTCTTTGCCAATGCCACCTACGACGGTAACGAGGGTTATCCTGCGAGCCGTAGGTCGACGTTGTTCTTCAGAAGGCTGTTGGAGAGCCCCCGGTTCAGGGAACGGTTTGCGAGCCGTTTCAATCAGTTGGTTGCCACAAAACTGTCATACGAAAACACCAAGCCCTATTACGACTATATCAAACAGACCTTGCAAGGGGAGGTGCCCAACCAAATCGCGCGCTTCAACATGCCAGCCAACTTTGCGACTTGGGAGTATTATTGCATGGCGGTGATTGACCAGTTTTTGCGCGAGAGACCCGAGAAGATCATCGATGAATTGAACCAATTCCTGTCGGTAGAAGAACCCATGGTCCAACAGTTTCAGTGTTATCCCAATCCGACCTCGGGTGAGATACACCTCAGTTTCAATGCCGATGGTTTAGGTACGACGGAGATTGGCATCTATGACATGATTGGCAGGAAAGTGTTTATCATGCCTTGCCTTATGGTTGAAGGAAACAATGACATTTCCTTTCATCCCAACTTGAATGCGGGTACGTATCTCTTGAGAATCGGAGGACATGCCATAAAAATCGTGATACAATGAGCATCAAAAAAATAGCGTTTGTTTTGTGTTGGTTGGTGGGCGTTGCCGCGCAAGCCCAAAACGACACGGTACTGTTTTCGGCGCGAGGCGGTTTTTATGACGATGCCTTTGCACTTGAGTTGTTCAACTATTACCCACAGAACCATATCCGATATACAGTGAACGGCAATCGCCCTACGGCACAGTCGCCACTATATGACGAACCCTTGATGCTTGATGAGCGGATCTATTCAAAATCGGATATTTTCACTATCGTCAATTGCTTAAGTAATGAGTTCTTCGCCGTGGATTCGGTACAGCATTGCATCGTCATCCGCGCGGCGGTTTTCAATGACGCAGGCCAATGCATCAGCCGGGTCGTGACGAATAGTTATTTCATCAAAGCATTGGGGTGCGAAACGCATGGGCTGCCTGTCGTGTCGCTTTGCGCCGATTCGTTGGACCTGTTCGATTACCATAGGGGCATCTTTGTCCCTGGCGCTTGGCAGTCATCGAGTATGCCTGAATGGACGGGCAATTATTTCTGCAAGGGTATGGCTTGGGAGCGCCTTTGCAATGTTGAGTTTTATGAGCAGGATAATCATGGCATCAATCAACAGGCAGGGTTGCGTACCCATGGCGGTGCCTCACGTCGCTTCCAACAAAAAGGCATGAAGCTCTACGCTCGGGAGGAATATGGCAAGAAACGCTTTAAGCACACGTTCTTTAGCGATACACCGATTGGCAATATCAAGCATTTCAACCTCAAGCCGTTCAGGGGCAGCAACTGGTTGCAGACGGGACTGAACGACGCTTTCTCCCATCGCGTGGCACGCTCACTGGATATCGATGTTTTGGGTACCCGTGCCGTTACCGTCTTCCTGAATGGTGAGTATTGGGGTATCTATTATATGGAAGAGGCGACGGATGGGCGTTATTTGGAGGACCATTATGACGTCAACCCCGATAGTTGCAATATCATCAAGAATTGGACGACCTTGGATGAAGGCGATGATACGGAATGGCGCAATCTTTATGACTGGATGGAGACCGCCGACTTGTCGCAGGCCGAGGACTACGACTACCTGTGCTCGAAAATCAACATGAATAATTTCATCGATTATCTCATCTTCGAGTTGTATTCCGCCAATGTCGACTGGCCGGCCAACAATCTCCGCTGCTGGCAAACCGATGACAGGAAGTGGCGGTGGATGTTTTATGATGGCGACGGTTGCTTCTTCCGCAATTGGGATGTGTTTGCCAATATCATCGACACCAGCGACCATGTCAATCCTTCCAATGCGACGTCTACGCTGTTTTTTCGTCGGTTATTGAAGAACGACGACTTCGTTGAAAGGTTGCGTTCCCGTTTTGGGGAACTGATGACCCATAGGCTCAATTACACTTATACAGGTCCCATCTTAACCGCCATTCGTGAGGAAATCAAGGATGAGGTCCCCAACCAGTGCCATAGGTTTGGTTTCCCGACCTCCGAGTCTCTCTGGTCGGATCATGTGGACAGGATAGATGCCTTTTTGCAAAGTCGTAATCAGAACATGGAGGCGCAAATCGAAGCGTTCTTGAACGTCCTCTCCAACACGGAGCCCATCAACTTCACCTGTTATCCGAATCCTTTCTCTGACCAGTTGTATGTTTTGCTCTCTTCTGGAGGAAATAAGGAAGAGGAGGTGACGGTCGTTGACCTGATGGGGCGTTGTGTGTATCGCGAGAAAGTGCTGCTTGAGTGTGGCATGAACCATTTTGCCATACAATCCGAACTGCCTCTAGGTTTATATGTGTTGCGTATCGGTGGTCTAGCCCAAAGAATCGTGAGATATTAGGTTGTTTTCTGAATAGTTTAGGCGAAAATCCCTATTTTTGTCCTTTAAATCACCCCTATGAAAAGAAGTAGAAAAAAACTATGGTGGCTCTTGCTGTTGCTCTTGGGATTCTTATTAATGAAAACCAATTATTTCCGTCCAATGTCGAACTTTGGCCGTAATAAGACGGTCACCCTTGATATGGATATGGACAATGCCGTTTTGGAAGGCATCGCTTTGCCCTCCGTTCAGCAGACCAAAGACGGCTCGGGACTGTTCGAGTTTCGGTTCTTCACTTTGTCGAAGAAATACAAATACTACAAGATCTATTACCAAAACGAAAGCTATAAATTCGACGACACTTTGCCTTTGGCTAGCGAGAACTTTTACGGCAGTTGGGAGGATGTGAATATCGGATTCAAGCCCATTGAGCGCCACCGCACGAAGGATGCCTTCCGCATCGTGGGCAACCCTCGCGATGAAAAGAAATACTATGGCGCCGACCTATCGGAAAACAGTTTTAGCCCCGAGCATATACAACAGGTCATTAATTCCATTCACAACGTGCCGGAATGGTACAACAGCATTGTGGAAAAGGCCGAGAAAAGCGGCCGAGAGGTGGACGAACAACTTTACTTGGATGCCCTCTGGGTCATCAGCGATAGCAGGAACAATGGTGACGTGAACCATCGTTGGAAACGCAATCCTCGTGTGGGCGAATACAGCTTCATCCTGGTGCTCTGCAAGGAGGAAGGCTTGAAAGAAATCCCTGATTATGTGCAGCATATTGGGCAGACCGACGAAAACGGCCAGTTTGTGAACCCTTACGGTTGGTTTGAGAAGCACCCCTCGAAAAACATCAAGGTCATCCGCTCGAAGCGCAAGCTGAAGACGCGTGCTGTCATCGCTGTCGACAAGGGTGTGTTTATTGATGAGTCGAAAGTGAATAACATCGGGTACCATCTCGACAGCACCAACTGCCATTGCGGTACTGACGACAGCTTATATCACCATGCGCTTTACGAGCAGTTTTTCAGCGAGGTGAGCCGTCAATACACCTTGCGAAACATCCCCTTGATTCAAGACGTGGTGGGCGACAATCCCTATACCCGTGCCGAATATGAAGCCAACCGTGACCGCTTTGATAGCACCGAGCTGCAGATGAACTGGCCCGTTGTGAGTGAAACGCCTTGCCAAACCGTACGCCTTGCCGACGATGGCAGCTATATCTCCCTCATCAACCCGGGCAACGACGACCTGAACAATTTACACAAAGAATCAACGGGCATCCGCACCCGCGTGGGCTTCACCTATGGCAAGTTCCGTGGCAAGATCAAGTTCCCCGTGATGCTTAACGACGAGAACATTTGGAATGGCCTTACTTATGCATTCTGGTTGATTTACAGTGACAACCATGCCTGGAACAACCGTCGTCACGACGAGGCCGAAGGTGGTTATGTGGATAAGAACGACGATTCGGAGAATCCTGTGCGTCGTCCCGATTACCATTATTCCGAAATCGATATCGAGATTGTGAAGGCCTCGCGTTTCTGGCCGAAGGACTATTATGGCAAGCGTGCCGACAGCATTTGCGTAGTGCAGGACGAGACCTTGAACGATGATGTGATGTACTGCTGTACCAACTGGGACTTGGCCGTGCCTTCTCCCAAGTATTTCTCTTGGGGCATCGATAGCATTCCTTACGACAAGGAGCACAAGTATGAGACGCTGCGTTGGTACAGGCTCTACAAGGCCCTCACCGAGCGCGCTCCGATGAGCAACAAAGCCTTCAAGGAACCCTATTATTACTACGAAATCGAATGGAAGCCGACCGAAATTATCTGGCGTCTCGGTCCCAGCCCCGACAAGATGCGGGTGATGGGTTACATGAACAACGAATACACCTCGATTCCGAACAACCAGATGAAGGCCATCGTCACGCAGGAGTATCACTATAGTGAATGGTGGCCGCCCATCGTCTGGGAGCAGGGGCTGATTCCTTATAACAAGACTGATATTGAGGGGAGGGTTTACGAGATAGTGGTGGAATAAAATTTACCCAAAGCCTATACCGTCATGGCGGACAAGGATCCGCCATCTCCTGAGCGAATAGTATGCCTTTCACGCTTAGGAGATTCCGAATCAAGTTCGGAATGACGGTTTAGGGCCGAGTTTTGGTATCCCGTGTCAGATTGTTACTAAACTTGTCAGAACAATTCCCCATTGCGCAAGCATAATATGGGACAAATGCGGTTTTTTATCTTACAAATCCTTTCGGTTCAATGTCCATGCGATAGGTGTATTCGGCGTTGTCCCACAGCGACTGCTCTACAGTGATGTCTTTCTCGTCGGCTTGTCTTTCAACGCTTTCCAGCCATTCTGGCGATGCCTTGATGCGCTGGATGGTTTTTCCAATTTCCGCGTCACGATAAACGAGATAAAGGCTGTCGGCGGCATCGTATTGCTCCGTTGGTTTGTAGCGGAACACGTTGTCGTAGCCGCTCAGGTAGCGCTCGATGAAACCGTAGGGCCAAAGGTGGTTGGTGGCTTCGGTGCAGACCAAGAGAACGAAGTCTTGGTTTTCGATTTCTTGCCTGTAATCAATGGCTTCCACATTTTGGATGGGTGTGCGCTCGGGGTAGACGGTCTTGTTATAGAACCAGAAGCCGCCATCGGAGAAGAGGTTTTGCGGCAAGGCCACGTTCCAGGCATAGACGGTCCACCAGTAGGAGTCAGAGATGGCTAGCACCTTGGGCTTATTGCCCTCGGTGAAGCTGAACTGTGGCTGGTCGATGGTGTTGTGCTTTATCGGGAACATGAGGTTCATCATGCGATAGAGGTCATCGTCCTGCTCCATCAGATAGGAGGTGTTGTAGCCTTCTATGTTGAAATGCGCTTGCTTTTGTTGTGTCTTGTCTTCCATATAGCGCACCAAGGAATCCATGGCTAAAGAGGCGGCATAAACGGTCCAGTGGGCGCTTAGGTTACAGTAGATGGGATGGACTTCAGTGCCTTTCCTCTCGCAGAACCAACGGTTGAAGTCGATCATCTCAACACCTTGCTCGGCAAAGGCTTTCAGGTATTCTTGGTAGTTGTTGGTCTCGTTGCGCTTGGCGATGTAATTTTCAGGGATGAGTTCGGGATAATAGGAGGCCTTGCCCAACACGAAGACTGGCAACAAATTGGTGCCTTTGGCGTGGAGCATGTCTTGGATGAGTTTCAGTTGTCGTGCGTTCTTATTGATGGCTTCGTTTCCCAAATAGGTCTCGCCCGTGTAGCTAATGACATACGACTCCTCGAAGAAAGTTTTGTTGTCCTTGCCTTTTACGACGAATTGGTTGGTGATTTGGTTGAAGAGGCTGTAGTTGAATTGATTATAGAGTCGGATGTGCCATTCGCGGAAACCGAAGTTCTCACGACTGTACTGCTCGATGTCACGCTGGTAGGCTCCCGAAGCGAAACTTTGTATCGTCAGATGCGGACGTTCTGTGCTGAAAGTGACGCCTCCCAAGGGTTTCAGCTTGAATAGATGCCATTTCTCCTGCGCGAAGCTCAGCACAAAACCAATCATCGTAAGTATGCATAATATGGAGCAAATACGGTTTTTCATTCTGCAAAAATAGTGATTTACAGGTTGCCTCGGGGTATCGTGTCTGTTTCAGGTAGTTTTATCTTGCCTTCGTGGATTTGCAGGTCCACGGTATAAGTAGCATGAAGGGTAACAGCTTCGTCAATCGTGATGCCTCTTTTTTCGGCATCGGCTTTCACTGCATCAAACCATTCCTTGTAATTGATGATTTTTTGTTCCATTTGCCGGATGAGGATTTCCCGATATTCTTTGGCTCCGACTTCGGTGTCGCGCATGAGTGGGCGTTGGAAAAAGACATTGTCCGTTTCTTGGTCGATGGCTTGTTGTAGTGTTAGGTCTTCGGTCACCGTGAAGCTTGCGATGCTTGCCATCCATTTTGGGTCACGCTTGATTTGACGGCGAATGTCACGCTTTGTCCAATAGGTATCGTCCAGCAGTTTTGGGTTGCGTGCGGAGGGGATGCCATCGCCTGCGATTTCAGGGAAATAGGTCTCGGGATTCTTTCGTAGCAGGTTGAGTGTATAGCTTTCCAATTTGATGTGGTAGAGCGAGTCGGGATAGTTCCAAGCGATGGCGTTGTGGGTGGCTTGGTCGTGGAAGAGGCTGTCAATCAGCTGCTCCTGGCGTTGACGGAATCGCTCATCGCCGATGCAGAGTTGGATGATGGCATCTTCGGCAAAGCCTTCGGTGGCGCGGTACATCTGGCTGCTGCTTGAGAACCAAACAATGTAGTCGGCGTCAAGGAGGTAATCGAGGCGGTTGAGCGTGTTGACGCTATCCATGATTTTGTCGACATCCTGATAGGCGACACGGTTGTAATACCAAAACTGGAAGTCAGAAAACACCTCTTTAGGTGGAATATAGGCCATTGTTCTCAGCAAGAACGAGTTTCCGATGAACAAGGCTGAAGGTTTGACGGTTGTGGAGTCGCTGGTCAACCAATAGTCGCGTTCCTTATAGTCGTATTTCGGGTCAAACTTGATAGGTCGCATCAGGTTGAGTTCGCCTTCGAGATCGCGGTTTTGGTCATCGCCGATGCGACAAGTGTTGTGCCATTCGTTGCCGTATTCGATTTTGGGCAGATGGATGTCTTTTTGACGTTCCATGAAACGCAGTAGCGAGTCGGTGGCATAGACACACGAGAAGTTCCAATGGTCGCCTGTGGGCGGGAACAGGTAGAACGAACAAGTGTCTTTCATTCGCAGGAAATGTTCGTTCATGTCGAAGCAGGGCATATCCGTTTCGGCAAAGCGTTTGATGAAGTATTCCCTTGCATTGAGCGTGGTGGTGTCATGCTCGCGTCGCGGCAGGTATTCAGGGTAGATGATGCTCTTGCTGGGCGCGATGAAAGTCAGCAAAGTGACGTCATATTCGTCCAAGATACCTTTTACTTTTTTCATTAGTCGTACCTCCTGCTCATAACCTTTTCTTGCATCCTCGGCGTCAGGATACCAATTGTACATCTCGGTGCCGTAATAGTCTTTGATGTTGTGGTCGTAATACAGCCATCTTTCTTTGCCCGAATGGATGTAGCTCACATATTCCTTCCCGAAAAAGTCCCAGCAATATTGGTGATAGAGCCTGATGATGGGCTCGCGGAAACCATAGTTGTTGGTGATGTATTTCTCGATACTTTGTTGGAAATAGCCGTTTTTATACCATTCCCAACGGAACTTGGGTTTTTCAGGCTTCAGGAAATACCCCATCAATTCTTTGGTCTTGAAGGGCTTGAAGTGTTCCTGTATCATGAATGAGAATAGGAAGACCATCAAAAGTCCAAAGAGGATGCCATATAACCAGTTTCCTTTGTTTTTCATGACGTTCTTTTTGGCCTTTTTATTTTCAGTCTCTGGCAGTCAAGCCAATACCTGGCGTTCATGGTAAGGCTTTCTTCAATAGTGATGTCGCGTTCTTCGGCTTGTTTCACGATACCCTCATACCATTTTGGGTCGTCTTGGATCATCTTGATGACGGTCTCCATGGCTTCCTCTTCGTTGAAATAGCCTTTGTCAAGCAGTTCTTGTGCCGTCCTTGGGAATTCAAACATGTAATCATACAACATGGGGGCTGTGAATATGGCCATGACGATGTTGGCCTCTTGCAGGACGGTCACGGCGTCGAATTCTTCCTTAAGCCGTCTCCAGTTGAAGCGTGGCCTTGAGGAATGGATGTCGCGGTTGTAGGCCCACCAGTCCCAGTTGTTGAAAGCGTCCCCGAAAGAGGAAAAGACGAGTTGGTTGGCATAGCTGTCGCCGATGACTAGCAGGTTGGGGCGGTCAGCGCCGATGGTGTCTTTCAAAGTGCAGATGGGGTTGGGCAAAGCGGGTTTGTTCAAAGGGAACAAAAGGTTCATAGCCGCCTCCAGTTCGCCGTCTTGGACGGAATAGTCGGTGGTGACGTTTGCGTCGAGATAGTCGATGGAAGGCAAATGGAGCCCCGTCAATTCCTCCAGTTTTCTGAAGAGGGAATCGCTGACCATAGGGATGGTCGATTGGGCCCAGTGGGTACCCGTGCGCGGATATAGCGGATAAGTTACGGTGTCACTGATAGTTTTGAAATAGTTATAGAAATCGACATGGGGGATGTCGTTTTCCTTGAACAATTCAATGTAGTATTCCTCCAAGGAGAAATCTGATATCTGCTCTTGATAGTTTTGGGGCATTTTTTCGGGATAGACGGAAGTTTTGGTGGGTGCGAATACGAAAAGGAAATCGATGTCAAACTGTTTTAGGGTGTCGATGAGCCTTTGGGTTTCGCGAACGTTCTTTCTGGCGTCAGCCTTGGCTTCTTCTATGCTGGGATAATAGTCCCAAAGCGTTTGCCCAGTGATTTCGTCCAAATACATATAGGTGAAAAGTTCGTGGTCGTAGCCTTCAGCGATGTTGTCGTTGTTGATTTGATGGAGAAAGGAATAGGAGTATTGGTTGTAGACCCTGATGAAGAACTCGCGGAAACCAAAGTTTTCGCTGATGTATTGCTCGATGTCGCTTTGGTAGTCACCCGATGCAAAAGAAGCCTTGGTTAGCTCGGGCTTATCCGTGGTAGTGGTATACCCGTCCAAAGGTTTGATGTTGAAGGGCCTCCAGTGCATTTGCACAAACATTAGGACGAACCCTAACATCGTGAGCAGGCATAATATGGTACAAATGCGGCTTTTCATCAGAATCTAAAGTAAATGAATGGACTAAAACCGCTGGCATTCAACGCGCCAAGGCAGAAGACAAAGGCGCTGATGCTGACGATGAAGGCCACAATGTGCTGCCACTTGTTGTACTCGGTGAAGTAAACCTTGTCCTGCACCTTGAGGCCGAACTTCGAGAGAGTGAAGAACGAGAAGAAGGCCGCCACTAGCATGGTGACGTAGAGATGTGGGTTGTCGCTGAAATGGAATGGCGCAAAGTCGAAGGCAAAGAGGCGCTTGATGAAGAGCCACGACAAGTCGATGCGCTCAATACGGAAGAAGCAGCGTGTCAACACGATGATGAGGAAGGTGAAGAACACACTCGGGATGCGCCCCAAACGTTCATTGAATTTCTTCAGAAACAGCTTGTCGGCGCAGATGAAGATGCCTTGCAAGGCACCATAGACCACGAAGTTCCATGCCGCACCATGCCACAGACCGCTGACGAGGAAGCAGAACCACAGGTTGAAGTATTTCCTCGCTTCGGTTTTCACTCGGCTACCACCCAAAGGGAAGTAGAGGTAGTTCTTGATGAACACGCTGAAGGTCTGGTGCCAACGACGCCAAAACTCTGAAATGGTGGTGGAGACGTACGGATTGTCGAAGTTCTCAGGGAACTTGAAACCCATCATGCGGCCCAAACCGATGGCCATGTCACTGTAGCCCGCAAAGTCGAAATAGATTTGGAAGGTGAAGGCGAAGATGGCAATCCAGGCGGTGGTCGAGTCGATGGTGGCAATCTTGTTGGCGATATCGGCGAGTTGGGCGGAAGTCAACACATCGTAGTTGGAAGGCCCTAGCACTTGGTCGACTTGGAAGCCGATGACATCGGCGATCAATACCTTTTTGGCCAAGCCGATGACGAAGCGGTAGAAGCCATGCAAACGATCGGTGTATAGAGACTCGCGGTTGCGGATTTGGTCGGCAATGTCGCAGTAGCGCACGATGGGTCCTGCAATCAGTTGCGGGAACATGACGATGTAGAGCATGTAGTCGCTCAACCGCTTCATCGGCTCGTTCACCTTACGGTAGGTGTCCAAGGTGTAAGTCACGCTTTGGAACGAGAAGAACGAGATGCCGATGGGCAGCAGGATCTTGGTCCATTGCAACGGCCGACCTCCAAACCAACCTAACACCGAGTTGATGTTGTTCATCGTGAAGTTGCCGTACTTGAAATAAAACAGCAAACCGATGCTGATGGCAATGGAGATGCCGCATAGTAGTTTCTTTAGGCCTGGTTTTTCTGTCTTGTTCATCCATCGCACCAAGTAGAAGTTGGCGATGACGGAAACGATGAGGTGGATGATGAATTCAGGAGCGCCGTAGGCATAAAAGACCAACGAGGCCAACAGCAGGAAATAGTTGCGGACTTTCTTCGGCAGGATGAAATACACCAGGAAGAAAACCGGCATGAAGTAGAGTAGGAATACGTTGCTGCTGAATACCATATATGTTGTTCTGATTTAGGTCGTAAAAGTAGTAAATTTTATTGTACGCGGTTCTGTTGGATCCATTCAATATTTCGGTTGATGACCATGCGCAATGGCATGTTCAATTTGTTGTGTTGCTGCATGAGGCTTTCCATTGCTTCTTCAGTTTGTCGCATTCTATGCTCAATGTTGTATGCATCTAAGGCTTTGATAAGAGTTTCTTCGTTCAGAAATTGTTTTTTGTCCTTCGCATGTTGACAGCACCATAGGGCATCTTTCCGAAATGCTTTGTCAATGGAAACATGCCAGTTTTTGGCTTTTTCACGAATACTCGACAGGTTGCTTTCGGTTGATATATCTTTGATGATGGCATCCATGGCGCAAGCCGTAATCATCAGTGTGTCGTCATCGTAGACATGTCGTTGTATTCGTGTTTTGATAGTGTCTAAGGCTTGTTGGAAGACCTCGTCTTTTGTACCCGATACAGCTTGGCTACGATAGATATCCAAAACGGCCTCTTCGACAAGGAAGTCCAGATAGTCATAGGAAGTGAAATAAGTGTTGTCGCGAAGCAGGGGCTGGTGATTTGTGGCATTATAGGATTCCATCCTGAAAAGATCGCGAACATTTAATGAGTCATTATTAGCCTTCGCATTGATAAGGAACGACCAATTACGGTCGGCATGGATCTTTCTTTCGACCAGAATTTGCCCGATTCTAGGGTTGCGGCAGGCGGGAATGCCTTCACCACGTAGTTCCTCAAACAGTTCAGGTTGCCGTTCTAGCATTATGTTCGCTTCATTGTAGCAAATCAAACTGTCGTAATGTGTTTTGGCTTGCCATGCATGACAGATGCTGTCGGCAATGGCATTGGTTTTTTCTTTCAACCGTTCGTCGCTGATGCAAAGGCTAATGAGTGCTTTGCCTGGGAAGAGTAAGCCATTATTGTAAAGTTGTGGTCCGTCTCTGAAAAAAACCACATAGTTGTGCAATAGCAATTCGTGAAGATAATCCAAATTATCCGCTGGGAATGAATTCTGTTCCCTGTTGGTGTAGAAGGTCGCGTAATAGAACAAGAAGTCACGATCGCGGAACAAAGCGTCAAAATTGACACGTCGGGTCAAGTACCAATAGAAAGAAGTTCCTACGAACCAAACAGAGGGATACTGGGTGTGTTCATCAGTCACTAGGCTTACGGGGTATTCGTATATGGGTTCGTGTTTGAGTGGAGATGCAAGATTTAGAAGGAGTTCCAGATCCTTATCATTGGAGGGAATCTCATCAATGGAATAGGGTGTGCCCACTTGTATGTGTGCCAGCGGCTGGTCACCTATTTGTTCCATGTATCTCAGCATCGTGTCGACCGCAAGCGGGGCACCAGCGGCCCAGTGACTTCCTTTAGAATAGTATAAGTCGAAAGGTGTTGTGTCTTGCACCTGCTTGAACCAAGGAACCATATTAATATGAGGTACTCCGAGCGAGCATAGTTGTTGCTCAAAGAACGGAGTTGCGTTGAAAGTGGTGTCTCCAATGGGCTGCCAACGCAGATGTTCGGGATAGATGAAAGACTTTGTCGGCAGGGTGAAAGTCAGCAAATGAACATCATATTGTTTGAGAATAGCGTTAACCTTAGCCAGGACACGGGCTTTTGAAACGAGATTTTCGCGCACCTCACTGTTTGTCATGTCGAACCAACTCACCATATTACCGTGATATTGCAAGGCGCTTTCGGTGTGATAAAGCCACCCGTCTTTCCCAATGCTGATTTCCCTGTTGCTGGTGGTCTTGAACCAGTCGTAGGCCCATTGGTTATACATCCTAATTAAAGGCTCCCTGAATCCAAAGTTTTCCTTGAGATACTTCTCCGATTGCCGTTGGTATTTGCCTGAGACGTATGAATCGTATGAGAATTTGGGTTTAGGAGTTGGTTGGTTATAGCCGGTGAGCACACCAAACTTGAAGAGTTTCAGGTGTTGTTGCAAAAGAGGGGCAAAAATAATAAATGCCGTCAAGCAGAACAAAGTGACTAATATGATGTTTCTTTTCTTTTTCATAGTGCAGGGTCTTGGGTAGTTGGAAGCACGATTTGTGCATCGGGGTCGTCGATGAGGCGGCAATGGTCGAGGCCATATTTTTCACGGGTGATCCAAATGGCATCGTCCTCAATGGCTTGTTCAAGTGTTTTGTGGTATTTTTCGGCTTTCTCCCTGATGATGGGCATCAGTTTTTCGCTGTTTGACAGCCTAATCATCCGCTCTTTGACTTCCTCTTGGCATCGCAGTGAAAACTGGATTTCATCAATTTGGTCTTTGTAGAGCGGCTTGCCCGCCTTGATGCGGTCCACTTCGGCATGGAGCATCTGGTCTATCGTTGCGGAGCGTAAAAACGCCTGTGCCTCCATGGCGGCCATCCAGGTGCTGTCTTTGCGGATGTCCTTGATGACCTTGGCGTAGGGAATGTCGCTGTTTTGGGTGGTCAGGTTATAGCAGTTGAGTTCGGGGATAAGTTCGGGGTGAAGGTTGAGGATGGCGCTGGCTTTATAGAGGCGGATGCTGTCAATATTTGTGGAGACGTGTTCCTCGTCGCCAATCGTTATCGTGTCGGCAATTCGGCGAATATATGCCCAGCGGAGACTGTCGTTGATGCCAAAGGTGAGGATGACCGAATTGGCAAAGTTGTTGGTGCCCTTGTTCAATTGGTTGCCCGTGGTGAACCATACGATGTAGTCGAAATCAAGCATTTTCTCTAACAGGTTGAGGTCGACGACATTGCCATTTGGCATCAGCGGATCGCCAGTATAGGCGGTAGAGAAATAATACCAAAACTCCACTTCATCAAATACGTCCTTCATCGGCACTTGGTTGACTATGCCCCACATAAAGGAGTTGCCGATGAAGAGTACTTTGGGTTTGACGCTGTTCGGACCGCTTTCCACCGTGACATCTGCGATGGGACTGTAGCCTTGGCGTTTTCGGATGGGTAGCGCTAGGTTGAGCAGTTTTTCCAAGTCGTTGTCGGCACCGTGGTTGTCGCTCTCGTGCAATGTACCGATGTGAAGTGTGGGCAGTTCCTCGCCTTTCAGGTCGCCCATGAAGCGAAACAATGAGTCGGCGGCATACACGGCAGGAAAGACCCAGTGGGCGCCTGTCTGAGGTATCAGCGGATAGCTGACCGTGTCTTTCATCTGCCCGAACCAGCCCGTCATGTCAATGCAAGGAAATCCCGTCTCCTTGAATTTTTCCAAAAAGTATTCACTGGCATTGAAGGTGTTCGTATTGTGTTCGCGTTCAGGAAGATACTCGGGGTAGAGAAAACTCTTTTCGGGCGCGATGAAGGCCAGCATCTCCACGTCGTATTCCTTGAGGATGGTGCGTACACGATTCATGTATCTGATTTCGCGGTCGAAGTGCTGTCGAGCCTCTTCGGGTGAGGGTTGCCAACGGAGCAATTCGTTGCCGTAGTAGTCGCTGACGCTCTCGGGCGTGTAGAGCCAGCCTTGTTTGCCCGCCACTACGTCGTGGGCATAGGTTTTCCTGTAGCAGCTCCAAAGATATTGGTTATAAAGTCGAATGACGGGTTCGCGGAAGCCGAAATGTTCGCCCACATAGGCCTCTTCTTGTTTGGCGTAATCGCCTGAACGATAGGAGACAAGGTTGAATTTGGGTTGTTCTGTCTCCACAGTAACGCCATTCAAGGGTTTCAGGGGGATGTGCAAGACATGGGCTTGCAGCAAAGGCAGGAAGAGCAGCACCATCAAGATGCTGAAAAGTACGAGATCATATATGTGCTTTTTTCTCATGCTCTTACTGTCCAAAAGAAGACCAAGCCGTCATTGCGGGCTTCATCGCAGTCTCAGAACCGCGATTGACCCGCGGAGTCATTGCGGACTTGATCCGCAATCTCCTGAACGCAAAGGTAATCCTTCTTGCGCAGGAGATGGCGGATCCTTGTCTGCCATGACGAGTAAAGGGAAATGTTTCTTCCTTGGATAATGACTTAATATGCAAACCAAATCTGCTCATTTGTCTAGAACCTGAAGTAAATGAACGGGCTAAAACTCGTGGCATTGAGGGCAGCCACACAGAAGATGAACGCGAAGGCGGCAATAATCCACACCCAGATATGTTGGCGTCCGCTGTAGTCGGTATAGTAGACCTTTTGTTCCAACTTCTTGCCCCATCCCGTCAGGGTGAGGAACGAGAAGAGGGCGGCGATAATCAGGGTGGTGTATACCATGGCGTTGCCCTCGAAGACAAAACCGCTGAAGTCGAAGGCGAACATGCGGGTGACAAAAGTCCAAGCCATGCCGAGGTTCTCGATGCGGAAGAACACCCAGATGACGCAAACCGTGATGAAGGTGAGGATGACCGACGGCACCGTGCCGATTTTCTTCATCACCTTGCCGAGGAAGAGCTTGTCGAGGCAGATGAAGAGGCCATGCAAAGCGCCCCAGATGACGAAGTTCCACGAGGCGCCATGCCATAAACCCGACAGTAGGAAGCAGAGCCACAGGTTAAGGTACATACGTCCTTTGCCCTTGCGGTTGCCGCCCAGCGGGATATAGAGGTAGTTCATGATGAAGGCGCCAAGCGTCATGTGCCAACGCCTCCAGAACTCTGTGATGGAACGAGAGTTGTAAGGATTGTTGAAGTTCTCGGGGAACTTGAAACCCATGATGCGACCCAAGCCGATAGCCATGTCGGAATAACCCGCGAAATCGAAATAGATTTGGAAGGTATATGCCAAGGCCACGAGCCATGCCGTGCCTGTGTCTAGAGTGGCAATGCGCGTCATGATGTCGCCTACCTGCGAGGCATCGAGTGCAGCAGGCCCTAGCATCTTGTCGACGCAGAGGCCAATAACATCGGCGATGAGAATCTTTTTGCTCAAGCCGATGACAAAGCGGTAGAAGCCCTGCATGCGGTCGGCCATGGTGGATTCACGCTGGCGGATTTGGTCAGCTACGTCGCAGTAGCGCACGATGGGACCTGCGATGAGTTGCGGGAACATGGTGATGTAGAGCATGTAGTCGCTCAACTTCTTCAAAGGTGGGTTGACGCCACGATAGGTGTCCAAAGTGTAGGTGACACTCTGGAACGAGAAGAACGAGATACCGATGGGTAGCATGATACGTTTCCACGACAGCGGCGCATGTCCTGTCAAGCTAATCAAGGCGTTGAGGTTCTCCATCGTGAAGTTGCCGTATTTGTAAACGAACAGCAGCCCGAGTGGTATGGCGATGGAGATGCCGCAAAGCCATTTGCGTCCTCGTATGTTTTGGGTAGCACACATCCACTTGACCAACAAGAAGTTCAAGATGGTGGAAACCACCAATTGTATGATGAACTCGGGCGCTCCCCAAGCATAGAAGATGAGCGATGCCAACAGTAGCACATAGTTGCGGATTTTCTTTGGCATGAGGAAATACACCAGGAAGAATGCTGGCATGAAATAGAGTAGGAATACGTTGCTGCTGAATACCATATTGTTAGTTTTTTGACTTCGGGACTTCGGGACGCGGGACTTCGGGACAAGGTCCCTGAACCGTCTCGCCGTCTCGCCGTCCCGCAGTCTCGTGTTTATTATTTATTTTGCTTTGTTTTTGTTTAATCTCTTGCAACAATGTCTCGCTGAACCCGTTGCTCATTTTGTAGAGCGACACGGTGGAGTAGGCGAGCATCACGAAATCGGCATCGATGACTTCTTGAAGCACGTCCAAGTCGCTGATTTTATGGGCCACTTTAAGGTCTTCATCATCAAAATAGGCGGTGCTGAAATAATACCAGTAGGGGACGCTTTCAAAAACATCCCTTACGGGTGTGTAGTTGAGGATGTTCCAGTAGAACGAGTCGCCGATGGTAAGCAACCGTGGTCGCCAAGCGGTAGTGTCATAGTCGTAGGCTGTTGCTGCCAAATAGTTGGGCTCTTTCTGCAAAGGCCAAATGAGGTTCATCAGGCTCTCGAGGTCGGCATCAGGCTTAAGCGTTCTCTTGAATGTGTTGTCAATCAATATGTTGACCATATTAGAATCGCTTAGGTGTTCCATATAGCGTATGAGGGTGTCGGCGCTATGAATGGCAGCGAGGTTGCTCCAGTGGGTGCCTGTTTGAGGGAACAATGGGTAGTCAGTGTGGCCTTTCAGTTGCTGAAACCATGCGCTGAAGTCGATGTAGTTGACACCCAATTCTTCTAATCGCTTGGCATAAAAGTCATAGGCCGTGATTTGCTTTTTCTCGAAATAGCGGTCGTTTTTGGGCAGGTGCTCGGGACAGATCTGTTCTTTGCCGGGAAGAAGAGCCACGAATAGATGTGTGCCATAAGGTTTCAAAAACTCTTGAAGTTCCAGCAGTCGCTGGGCTTCGGCCTCGAAAACCGCTGCCATGGCCGCCGAGTCGTAACCGTGATGATAGGCAAGGCTTTGGTAGTATTCTTCTACCGACCAAGGCTCATAAATCCAGTTGTCGGATGTAATTGTGATGCGCTGGTCTTCTTCCACTTGGGAATAGCGGAAAAGTGCCCATCGCGTTTGGTTGTGGAGTCGGGTCAATGGCTCGCGGAAGCCGTAGTGTTGCTTGAGGTAGGCCTCGGTCGAGTCTTGCAGGCTGCGGTCGCAGAAACTGGCGAAGGAGGCTTGTGGCTTGGGTGTCTCCTTGGTCACACCGTCCAGTTCCTTGAAATGGAACATCCCCGTCGCCTGCTGGAGCATCGAGGCAAAAAGCAGGACTGCCGTCAAAGCGAACAATATGACTAGGATGCGACTTTTCATTTTCAGGATGAAAATAACTTGCAAAAATACGAAATTTATCGGCATCGAACTGAAAAAGCGTAATTTTGCGGCATGAATGTGAAGAAGATAGAACTGCTTTCACCCGCCAAGGATGCCGAGGTGGGTATGGCGGCCATTAATCATGGCGCCGATGCCGTCTATATCGGCGGACCCTCTTTTGGAGCACGCGAGAAGGCCTCTAATAGCATGGCCGACATCGAACGCCTTTGTCGTCATGCCGCTTTGTTTGACGCCAAGGTCTATGTCACGCTCAACACTTTGTTATATGAGAATGAGTTAGAGCGCGCCCGACAGCTGGTTTACGACTGCTGGAACGTCGGTGTCGATGCACTGATCGTGCAGGACATGCAGCTCCTGCAACTCGACTTGCCCCCCATCCCGCTTCATGCCAGCACGCAATGCGACAACTTGACCGTGGAGAAGGTGCAACTTCTTGAACAATTGGGGTTTAGTCAAGTTGTTTTGGGTCGTGAGTTGAGCCTTAAACAGATTCGCGAGATTCGGGAGAAGACCACCGTGCCGCTGGAATTCTTCGTCCATGGTGCTTTGTGTGTCAGCCACAGCGGGCAGTGCTATATGAGCCAATATATAGGCAACCGCAGTGCCAACCGTGGTGCCTGCGCCCAGCCTTGCCGTCTCCCCTATGACCTTCTTGACGGAGATGGCAATGTGCTGATCAAAAACAGGCATTTGCTCTGCTTGAAAGACCTTAACAATAGCGCACATCTGGAAGAACTGATGGATGCAGGCATTACCAGCTTCAAGATTGAAGGCAGGATGAAAGACGCTGATTATGTGAAGAATGTGACGGCGTTCTATCGTCAGAAACTGGATGAAATTTTCGAACGCCGCCCGGAATATATACAATCCTCTTGTAGAGACGTGGCGCGCCGCGTCTCCACATTTGAGGTCAATCCGGAGAAATCGTTCAACCGGGGTTTCACCGATTTCTTCATCAACGGGCGGCAGAAGGGCATTGATGCTCCTTTCACGCCTAAATCGATGGGCGAATACATCGGCGAGGTCGTGTGGTGCAACCCGCTACGCATGGAAATTAAGGTAGAGACGCGCCATGGCACGTCTCTACATAACGGCGACGGCCTGTGTTTCCTGAACCAGGACAATGAATTGATAGGCCTTCGTGCTGATGTCGTGAATATAGGTAGAGACGGTGTGCACACCGTCTCTACAAACAGACCCCATGGTGCACATCGCGGTGCGAAAATCTACCGCAATTATGACATCGAATGGCAAAAACAGGTGGATGCCTCGGCAGGTAACCGCAAGATTGACATTGATTTGATATTGAAGGAAACAGGAACTGGTTATGAAATGGTCGCTGTTTGTAGAGACGCGATTAATCGCGTCTCTACCAGCATTCAATCTGAAAAAATCACGGCCAACAACCCCGAGAAGGCCACGGAAAACATCCGGAAAAAGGCCCTGCAATGGGGCGACACGGTGTTCAATCCCGTCAATCTGGAATTGCAATTCACAGAGCCGCGCCTCATCCCTGCCTCCGTCATCGGTGAGATGAAACGCCAACTGGTTGAAAAACTGATTAATGCATTAATTGAAAATCATCGTGAAAACCGCGAAATTCGCTGTACGGACACATCGAATGTGTCCGTCGATGAAAACGGACGCACGCAATGCGGACGCACGCAATGCGGACGCACGCGGTGCGTCCCTACAGACCCCGACGCCATCCCTGACCATCTGATGACCTGCCACCATTGCATCCGCTATGCCAACGGGATGTGCAGCAAGGAAACTGGACAGAAGGCAACGCCTTTGTTTATCCGTAACGGGAACCATACCTTCCGTCTCGAATTCGACTGTCGGAATTGCCTGATGTATGTGTGTGCAACAGAAACAAAACAATAATAATTAGATAAGATGAACCTCTTTCAGCTCTTTAAAAATGTAAGTCCATTCGTGAAGCCCTACAAGTGGTTGGTCTTCATCACTTTGTTGTTGACCCTCTTGGGCTCCCTCATGGCCCAGGTCAACGCCATCGTGTTGGACTGGACGGTCGACCAGGTGAATGGCTTGGTCACGGCAGGGGAGAAGTGGGGCCAAGCCGCCGCTCATATCGTGATTATGATTTCGGTGGTGTTGTTGGGCAAGGAAATCCTCTCGGCGTTGATCACCTTTGCGCAGAACTATTTTGGCGAGCGGATGCGTATCTTCGTCAGTCGCGACCTCGCACAAAGCGTCATCGAGAAGGTGCTCACCTTCAAGATGGCCTTCTTCAACACGGGCGACAACGCCACAGGCAAGCTCCAGGCCCGTATCGACCAAGGCGTGAGCAGCCTATCACGCACGGTGCAAAACTTCTTCATCGACTTGTTGCCCTTGTTCACGAGTGCCCTTTTGGCCTTGATACTGATGTTCATTGCCAATGTGTATGTCGGCTTGGTGGCCTTGGCCATCGTGCCCGTCTATTTCTGGATTACCTACCGACAGGCCCGTCGGCTCAAGGGATGGCGTCGTGAGATGCGCGGCCACTTGGAGACCAAGAGCCAAGGCATCAAGAATATCATCGACTCCATCAACGTCATCAAGAGTTTCAACCGTGAGAAGATTGAAGCCCAGAAGCAGTTGGATATCCAGAACCAAGTGACTGAAAACCAGATGAAGACACGCCGTGTGGCGTTTTATTACAATGGCGTGAAGAGTTTCGTGAAGCAGGTGGGCACCGTGTTGGTCATCATCCTGACGGCCTACCTTGTATTAATAGGCTATCCGGGCATGACCATCGGTAAGATCATGTACCACGTGATGCTGTTCAGCAACGTCATCGCGCCCATCACCCAGCTGCAGCGTATCTTCGACGATGTGAACGACGCCTTGATTTATGCAGAGGGTTTCTTCAGCATCATCGATTCGAAGGAGGACGTGGAGCCTTCGGGCAGTTACCGTCCCGAGAAGATTCACGGCAAATTTGAAATCAAGCATGTCGACTTCACCTATCCCAATGGCAATCAGGCCCTCTTTGATGTGAACATGACCATCGACCCGGGCAAGATCACCGCCTTGGTCGGGCTCTCTGGTGCGGGCAAGAGTACCATCGTCAACCTGTTGGACAAGTTCTATGAGCCACAAGTGGGCCAGATTCTCCTTGACGGTGTGGATTTGCGCGAATACGACACGCAGT
This sequence comes from uncultured Bacteroidales bacterium, assembly GCA_900318085.1. Taxonomy (GTDB): domain Bacteria; phylum Bacteroidota; class Bacteroidia; order Bacteroidales; family F082; genus Limimorpha. The sequence goes on along the minus strand of ONJF01000011.1, from coordinate 786 downwards.
ACCTTCGCGAGAACATCGGCCTCGTGCTGCAGAAAAACCACATCTTCGACGGCACTATCGAAGAGAACATCCTTTACGGCAATCCCAACGCCACCCACGAAGACGTGGTGGAAGCCGCCAAGAAGTCGCATCTCTACGACCAGGTGATGGAGCTGCCGAAGCAGTTCAACAACAATGCCGCCGACCTCTCGGGCGGTCAGCAGCAGCGTGTGGCCATTGCGCGCATGTTCCTCAAAAACCCGCCCATCATCTTCTTGGACGAGCCCACCGCCAGCCTCGATGCCATCGCCACAGAGCAGATCAAGAACAGCATCGACGCCATTAAGAAAGACCGCACCGTCATCATCATCTCGCACAGCATCTCACAAATCATCGACGCCGACTACATTTACGCCTTACAGCAAGGCCGTGTTGAAGAGGACGGCGACCCCGACAGCATCTACAAGAAAGGCGGCATCTACAAGGACATCATCGATGCCTCGGCCCGAAGTCTAAATATCGAGAAGATTGCCCGGACGATTGAAGACAACAATTAATCCTGTAGAGACGCGATTTATCGCGTCTCTGCAATTTTAATACATTTTTCTAACGCATTTTTCTCAACCAATCCAAATATTTTCTATTTTAGCCGATTCTTTTTGAAGAAAGAGGCCCCTGAGCCTGAGGTTGCTGAGCTCAGCCGAAGCATCGAAGGGCCGCATCATTTGAAATACAACAAATAAGATAATATGAGCACCAACTTTGACCCACGCGCCAACTACGAGCTGACCAAGCAACAGGCCGGCT
>ONJF01000087.1 GCA_900318085.1 uncultured Bacteroidales bacterium | reverse complement strand
GAGCTGGAAGCCCTGAAAAAAGTGATCGACGAAGCCATAACCGAAGAAAGGAAATAAGCCATGAACGCACAAGAATTAATCATCGGTCATCTGCTGCCTATCGCAGCCACCGTTGGGGTGCTTTGGTTGGTGTATCGCTTTTTGTTTCGCAACAGCAACCGGCTGTATTTCAACCGCTTTTTCTTGCTGACTAGCATGCTGTTGGCCTTGGCCATGCCCTTGCTCGGTTTGCTCTCTGGAATTGAAGTGCCTCAAATGGCGACCTTGAAGCAGAACATGTTCAACGGCATGATGCTGAACGAAGTCATCGTCACGCCCGACGGTCAGCCTGTCTTGCCGGAAGTGACGGTGACCACCGATGCCACGCCATCGCGTTTCAGTGTGTGGCAAGTGATTGGTGGCATTTATCTAATAGGTGTCGTCGTGATGACGCTGTTGTTCCTCATCAAGTTGGGGAGACTCGTAGCGCTCATCATCCGTTCGCCAAAGCGTAAGATGGACGGTTTTATAGCGGTGTTCACGGGCAAGGAGCAAGGCTCGTTCTCCTTCTTCCGCTATGCCTTTTTCCCCAGTGAAAATGTGGACTCCGACATCATGCGGCACGAGATGAGCCACATCGGTCACCACCATTCGTGGGACATCCTTTTCGCCGAGGTAATGATGATTCTACAATGGTTCAACCCATTCATCTATCTGTACAAGAAGGAGTTGCAGAGCCTTCACGAATACCAAGCCGACCGCGATGTGGTGGCCACCGGCGTTGACAAAAAGAACTACATGATGCTGATCCTGCAGCAGTGCACGGCTGTCGACTTCAGCGGAATGAGCAATAACTTCAGTTTAATCCTTACCAAAAAAAGAATCAAGATGATTACAAGAAACGAAAAGGCCAAGGGCCTCTGGTGGAGGCTCTTGGCAACATTGCCGGTGTTGGCTATCCTACTGATTGCCAACACGAAAGTGACGGCACAAGATGCTTCGACAAAGCTCGGCAACCAAGCCGTCGACAAACCCATTACTGTTGAAATGGGTCAGTTCGAAATCTTTGATGATGACGGCACTCCCATGCAATTGAAAGACACACTCATTTATTCCGATGACGGTTCATACGTCAAGTTCGAGACTTCGGATGGTTTCCAACCTGAGACGGGAGAGCCATGCAAAAAACTGACGGTCACTTCTTACGATGCTGACGGAACCCAGCGAAACAATTTCTTCATCACTGAAACAGAAAGAAGAGGCGATACGTCTACCTACACCATTGAGCCGTTCACCCTCTCCGTACATCTTTTTGACCAACTGTTAGATTTAGCCACATACGAAGAAGACACTGTCTATCAAATTGTTGAACAAATGCCTCAATATACAGGGGGTGAGGAAGCCATGATGAAGTATGTTTCTGAAAATATTAAATATCCCCAAGCAGCAAAAGATAAGAATATAGCAGGCCGCGTGTTTGTCAGCTTTGTTGTTGAGAAAGACGGCAGCATCGGTGAAGTGAAAGTGCTTCGAGGCATTGGTGGCGGCTGCGATGAAGAAGCCGTGTTGGTAGCGTTTGGGAAGGCACTGGTACTGGAACCAAAGGCGGCGTGACTTACACTTGGCATTCCATTTTGCAGTTCAACAGCGAGAATGAAGGTTTATTAATCGAAAAGCTTGTTTCGCAAAAGAAAAACGAAAAACCCGTTGTCGAGTTCGAAAATGTCGCAATGGATTTCGAGTATGCCTTTGATGGCAAAAAGACAGGTGCCATCACCCCGAAGAATGGCGATGGAACTTACATGGATGAACTTCCTCCAGAGGGTTTTATCCTCAATGAAGACGGCAAGACCATTGTCCTCAACTTCTATACTGCTACAGATGATACGGGGATAAAATTCGTCACCTATACAAGGAGATAACAATTTTAGGTTTTGTAGGGCTGTCGTACTACGGTTGTAGGGCTGTCGTATCACGGCAGCCGAACCAAGATGTAGGGCAGTCGTATCACGGCAGCCGCATAACGGGAAACCTTGTGCGGCTGCCACGATTCTTGAGCTTGTTGAAAGACGGTGTGACAGCCCTATAAGGCAGAATGCACTATCTGAGTGCATTTTTTCTCACGCAGAAATTTTAGAACTATGGGAAACTCAAAAATTCCTATAATTCTGCGATTTCTGCGTGAGAAATTTATTCGATAATCAATTGTTCCCACCTGATTTTCGGCACAAACTGCTCCCCATTTTCATCACGATAATACGCCAGTTTCTCGCCTGCATCCACGTGCTGCAGTTTGATGGTTTCCTTGCCCTTGCCGATGGCCAAAATGAGCAGCGGATCATAAGGCAACTCGAAGGCCTCGGTGATCTTCGCCTTGTTGAAAGCGCCAATCATGATGCCGTTCAAGCCCATCTCGGTGGCTTTCAGCAACATGCTCTGCGCCGCGATGCCAAGGTCAATGTCCACGAATTTGTTTTCAGGGATGGTGCTACAGATGATGATGAACGCCTCGGGCTCGGTGCCAGGGAAGGGGAGATGCAGCTCGGGCAGCAAGCCGCCGAGTTTCATGTTTTGCACGATGAGGTCGGCGCCCGTATTCTTGGTCACCAACTTGAAACGAAGCACCTGCTGGTTCTTTGCCGAGGCGATTTTGGTGTTCACCGCCACAATGCGCTCCAGCATGTCGCGCTTCACCACAAAGCTTTGGTCATAGCCGCGATAACTGCGGTTTTTCTCCATTATCGTTTCGATCGAAGTGTGCTTTACCACGGTCTTCTTGGCGCCTTTGCCGAAGACCTCTTCATAGCGTTTTTCAAGATATCCGTCTGCCATTGTTTTTTCATTTCAAGATTGGCTTCTGGCTTTTGGCCTCTGGCTACTGGCAGCTACTCAGACTAAGGAGATTGCGGGTCTATGCCCGCAATGACGCCTAGGGTAGAAGCTGCCAGAAGCCAATGGCCTGTTGCCAGAAGCATTAAAGCGCGAAATTACACAAAAATACGACACAATTCCACCTTTTTCCCTACTTTTGCGCCATGAAAAAGCGATTGTTGCAAATCGGTTCCCTCTTGATGGCCCTTGCCGTGCTGTTTGTCTCGGTCGGTTGGGATGTGAAGTTCCATTACTGCACCGAAGACCACCACATGACGGGCAGCTTGGGCAATGCATCCGACGACTGCGTACATTGCTGGGATCACCACCACGAGCATGAAATGGAATCCGCTTTGCCGCACGATGTCATGCAGTTCGATGCCAAATGCTGCTGCGAAGACTTCGACAGCAAGATCCAATTCACCGACAACTTCGTTTTTTCGCCTGACAAACAACTTGACATCCATTTCCAGCCTTTTGTCTTCGTCCATCTCGACCTTCAAGAGCTGCTGTCGAAAGCACAACAGGCATGGCATCATTTCACCGCACGAAAAATCTCCCATTTCTTCTCTGCAAGGGACAGGCTGGTGTATTTTTCAGCCTTGCGGTTGAATCCTTTGGCTTTCTGATAATGACAATGCGCAAGGTGGGTCTTCGAATCCCCCATGCCCCCCTTAAAAGGGGGATGCGCAAAGCGACACAAAACGAGGGTCCGGTAGGCCAGCGTCCGGTAGGCCTCCCCCTTTTAAGGGGGTGCCCGAAGGGCGGGGGATTCGAAGACCCTAAACAAGCAATCAATTTAACAATCAAACATCATGAAATCCAAACAACTTACCCTAATAACCCTACTATTATTCGCCTTCGCCACAGGCGCTTTCGCCCAAGGGTTCATCGAAGGCACCGTGTACGAAGAAGCCGAAAACGGCCAACGCACGCCATTGCCTGGCGTGAACGTGTATTGGAAAATCGTCAACGAAGGCGTGGTGACCGACGCCAACGGACACTATAAAATACCGCTTCACGAACGCATCGGTTGTCTCGTGTTCAGCTGCATCAGCTATGAGAACGACACCATCCACCACATGATGGAACCTGCCCATTACGACCATGTCTTCAAAGCCATTCACATGCTGAATGAAGTGCAGATTGAGGCGCGACAAAAAGCCACTTTCATCAACCCGATCAAAGCCATTGCCGTGCAGGAAATCACTTCCGAAAACCTGAAGCGCGCCGCTTGTTGTACTCTTGCAGGCAGTTTCGAGAACAATGCCTCAGTCGATGTGGCCTATAGTGACGCCGTCACGGGCGCCAAACAAATCCAATTACTTGGCTTAAGCGGCATCTACACCCAGATGATGACCGAAATCATCCCTAATTTCCGCGGTCTGGCCTCCACCTTCGGCTTGAACTATGTGCCTGGTAATTGGATGAACGGCATACAGATCTCCAAAGGAACATCTTCTGTAAGAAACGGTTATGAATCCATTACGGGACAAATTAATGTGGACTACAAGGAGCCAATGCCCGACAAGAGCGAGAAAGTGTTTGTTAACCTCTACGGCAACTCGATGTTGATGACGGACTTGAACTTCAACGGGCGCGTAAAAGTGGGAAAGAACGACGGTATCATGCTATTCGGCCATGTGAGTCATAGCCACATGAAAATGGACGAAAACGCTGACTCGTTTCTTGACGAT